>CANJJT010000010.1:0-74138 GCA_947474715.1 Betaproteobacteria bacterium | reverse complement strand
TGTTTACAACCCCACTGGCATCAATTTCTCGAAATGAGCAAAAAATGTGGGTAACGATTAGTTGTCAAAGGGGGCCGACTCGTGAGCGCAGCGAACGAGCGGGGGGATTCTCTCCCGCTGCCTTTATCGTTCGCCAGTCATGACCGGATGCGGGCGCTGAGTGTCCTCCGGTGCTTCCCCTCTGCAAGGCAACAGCCGTGCTTAGGGTTCATGCAATGTCGGCCAAAGGCCATGAGACCAGCCTTGCTGGCCAAAATCCCCCCGCTGGCCTGCGGCCAGTCGGCCCCCTTTGACAAGGGGGTTAACCCCGGCAGCCCTGCCAGGCCTGCGGCCACCGCTGCAGTCCTGCCGGAAATGCTTTCCCTGGAAATCGGCGAAGAACCTTGTCAAAGTGGCCGAGCCGTGAGCGCAGCGAACGAGCGGGGGGATTTGAGCCCTGCCCCATCAAGTCAGCCCACCCGGTTCGATCCAAGGTGAGCCGCTTCGTCGCCATCGATTTCGAAACCGCCGCCTACTCGCGCGACAGTGCCTGCGCCATCGGCATGGTCACCGTGGCCGACGGGAAGATCGAGCGCAGGGAACACTTCCTCATCTGCCCACCCTCGCCGGACTTTGCCTTCACCCACATCCACGGTCTTACCTGGACTGACGTGCAGGACGCACCAGGCTTCGACAAGCTGTGGCCGCGCTTGCGCGGCCTGCTCGATGGCGCCGACTTCCTCGCTGCCCACAATGCGAGCTTCGACCGCGGCGTGCTGGGCGCCTGCTGCCGCACCGGCGGCCTGGCCCCGCCCGAACTGCCTTTTGTCTGCACCGTGCAACTGGCCCGCAGGCAGTGGAACATCCGTCCGACGCGTCTGCCCAATGTCTGCGCCGAACTGGGCATCACGCTGCGCCACCATGATGCGCTGTCCGATGCCGAGGCCTGCGCGCAGATCGTGATGGCAGCGGAGAGGGAGGGGTGGGTGTTTGGTGGTGCTTGAAATAGATCGAATGTCGAATTCCCGGCCAGATTTTTCACCGATCCAGCCATGCGCATGGTCATGGACGCCCCATCGCCACAGTGTCAGGGTCTGTTAACATTCAGCGCGCTTCTCGCGCATCTCGCACGGTGAGTGTCAACAGACACTAAGTTTTCACAGAGCAAGACCAATATTCTATTTACTGATCGGAGGTCATCGTGAGCAGGACACAACGGGCAATCACCGGCGCCATCGCCGGCATCGGCGTGGCGGGCGCGCTGCTGTTCAATTCTGCAATGGCGCAGGAATATCCTGCACGCCCGGTCCGCCTGCTCATCCCTTTCGCTCCCGGCGGGACCACCGATGTGTTCGCCCGCAAGTACGCCGAGCGCATGAGCCGCGAGGGGGTGCAGATGATTCCGGAGAACAAGGCCGGTGCTTCGGGCGCCATCGCTGCGGCTGAAGTGGCGCGCGCCACCCCCGATGGCCATACCCTGTTTTTCGCCACGTCCTCCACGGTGGCCATCCTGCCGCTCATGGACCAGAAGACGCCCTACGACATCGACAAGGACTTCGCCCACATCTCCCTGATCGGCATCACCTCGCACCTGATCTCGGTGAATCCGAATTTCCCCGCGAAAAGTCTCTCGGAACTAGTCACTCTGCTCAAGGCCAGTCCGGGCAAATACTCCTACGGCCATTCCGGCGTGGGCGGCCCCACCCACCTGGCCGGTGAGCTGTTCAAGACGCTGGCCGGCGTGAACATCATCGATGTGCCTTACAAGGGCAGTGCGCCGGCGCTGATGGATGCCATCGCCGGCATCCATCCGGTATTCATCGACGGCTTTGTCACCATCGTGCCGCAGCACCGCTCGGGCAAGATGCGTGTGCTCGCCCAGCTGGCCGAGACGCGCTCGAAGGTCCTGCCCGACATCCCGACCTCCGCCGAGGCGGGCCTGCCCGGTTTCACCTCGGGCTCCTTCATGGTGGTGATGGCCCCGGTGAAGACGCCGCAGGGCGTGCAGCGCACCCTGGAAAGCGTCACGGCCAGGGTGGTGCGCGACCCGGCCTTCCAGGCGGAGATGCTCAACGTCTATATCGACCCGGTGACCGACAGCACGCCGGAGAAGATCCGCGCACTCATCGCGCGTGAGCGCGCCAAGTGGGGCCCCATCATCAAGGCCACCGGCGCCACGATGCAGTAAGGCCGCGGCCGGTTCGCCGGCCCACCGCTCCCCATTCGTCACTTTCCGGGCGCATCGCGCCCGATCCACCCTTTACACAAGGAAGGCCCCGCCATGGCGTACGAGTGTTTCAAATTCAGCGTGGAGAATCATATTGCCACCGTCACCTATGACCGCCCGCCGGTGAATGCGCAGAACCGCCGCGCGCGCGACGAGGCCATCGACATCTTCGACGAATGCGGTGACCGCGACGACGTGCGCGTGATCATCCTCACCGGCGCGGGCAAGGTGTTCTCCGCGGGCGCGGATGTGAAGGAGCGCGTGGGCCTGGTGAGCAAGCCCGGGGACTACACGCGCCACAACCGCGTCACGCGGGAGTTCTTCTACGCCATCGAGGATTGCACCAAGCCGGTGATCGCCGCCGTGAACGGCCCGGCCATCGGCGCGGGTTTTCGCCTGATGCTCTCCTGCGACATCATGCTGGCCGCTGACCATGCCTGGTTCCAGATGACCGAAGTCGATGTCGGTCTTTCCGGCGGGATGAAATCGCGCACCACGCACTTCGGGCGCTCCTGGGCGCGTTACATGTGGTACACCGGCCGTCGCATCCCGGCCACCGAGCTCTATCGCCTCGGCGTCATCACCGCCTGCGTGCCCGCGGCGCAGTTGATGGACACCGCCATGGACATCGCGAAGGATATTGCCTCGAAAAGCCCGCTGGTCATTGCCAAGGCCAAGGCTGCCTTCAATGCCGTGGAGGAAATGCCCGAGCGCGAGGCCTATCGCTTCGAGCAGGGCATCACGGTGGAGCTGTCGAAAAGCCGCGACACCCGCGAAGGCCTGCAGGCCTTCGTGGAAAAGCGCAAACCCAAGTTCGAAAGCTGAGAGAGGGCCATACATGTCACGCGCTTTCGAGGGCATCCGCATTCTGGATTTTTCCCAGGTGGTCTCCGGGCCCTTTGCCACGGAACAACTGGCGCTGCTCGGTGCCGATGTCATCAAGTTCGAGCGTCCGCCTACAGGCGATGAGTCACGCAGCTTCGGCACGCCGCTGGGGCCGGGATTTGGCGCGCCCTTTCTCAGCCTGAATGCCGGCAAGCGCTCCATGAGCCTCGACCTGAAGAATCCCGAAGCCATCGCGCTGGTGAAAAAGCTCATCCCCACCGCGCACGTCATCGTCGAGAACTTCCGGCCCGGGGCCATGGCGCGCATGGGCCTGGGCTATGAGGACGTGAAGAAGATCAAGCCGGACATTGTCTACTGCTCCGTGACGGGCTATGGCCAGAAGGGGCCGGATGCCGGTTCCACCGCCTACGATGGCGCGGTGCAGGCGGCATCGGGCGTGATGTCCATCACCGGTGAGCCCGATGGCCGGCCCTTGCGCGTGGGCTTTCCCTTCTCGGATGCCTCCACCGGCGCGGCGGCGGCGCTGGCCATCTCGGCCGCGCTCTACCGGCGCCTGGCCACGGGCGAGGGACAGTACATCGATCTCGCCATGGTGGATGCCACCATCTCCATGATGTCGCAGGTGGTGAGCTTTTCGCTCATGGGCGAGCCGGTGCCCGGACGCCTGGGCAACATGGCCTGGAGCCGCCGGCCCACTTCCGACATGTTCAAGACGGCCGATGACTACCTCATGTTCGTGGTCAATACCGAGCCGCAATTCCTGCAGTTCTGCAAGGCCATCGGCCGGCCCGATTTGCCTGCCGACGAGCGCTTCAAGGATTGGCCATCGCGCACCACCCATGTCACTGCACTGCGCGAGGAGATCGAGCGCGCCCTGTCCACGCGCGGCGCCGTTGAATGGGAACGCCACCTCAAGAAGGAGAACGTCGCCGCCTCGCGCGTGCGCACCATCGCCGAGGCGCTGGCCAGCGAACAGATGGCGCACCGTGATTTCATCCTCAGCCTGGAAGGAACCCCGGGCCTCAACCGCCCGGCGCGCGTGCTCAACGCGCCTTATTCATGCGATGTGGATGGCCCCGGGACGGACCGGGCGCCGCCTGCGCTGGGTGAACACAATGCGGAGATATTGCGGGAGCTGGGCTTGGGGGAGGGGGAGATAAACCAGCTCAGATCAGGAGGGGTCTTGTTCGGCTGAGGCCTCGCAGACATGCAGGACGAGCGGCCTCGATGGTCATCGATCCTGGATATCTGATAATAATCGGTCGGCAGACTTATTGATGGCAGGGTCTACCGCCGTAATTTGATCACAATCACTGCGGCTTCAGGCGACTCCCGGGCCGCAGCACAGATGGTCTGTCGCCTGCCGTCCGGCTTCAGTCGAAACTCATCCCCAGCCGCTTCGGAATCCTGCCCCACAGCTCGGTCAGGTTCTGGATCAGCGCGGCGAACTCCTCGGGTGAGGCCGAGGACGCCGGCGTGGCACCCGAGGCATTGAGGCGGGTCTGGTAGTCGGAGGAGGCGACGGCAGCCTGGATTTCCTTGTTCAGCCTGAGGATGATGGGCCGCGGCGTGCCGGCCGGGGCGAGGATGCCGAACCAGCTGGCCGCCACCATGGGCACGCCCTGTTCCTTCATGGTGGGAATGTCCTGCGCCGCGGGCACGCGCTGCTCGGCGGTCACGCCCAGGATGTTGATGGCGCCGGAACGATGCTGCGGCACCGAGGTGGTGATGTTGTCGAAGTACACCGAGATGTCGCCCGCCACCAGTGCGGTGAGCGTGGCAGCCGCGCCCTTGTAGGGGACGTCCTGCATCTTGATGCCTGCAATCTCCTCGAACATCATGCCCAGCAGATGCCCGGTGCTGCCCGGGCCGAGGGTGCCGTAGTTGATCTTGCCCGGGCGTGCCTTCACGTAGTCGACGAATTCACGCAGGTTCTTTGCCGGCACCGTCTTGGAGATGCTCATGGCGAAAGAGGGCAGCGCCACCACCGAGATGGGCGCGAAGTCCTCGACCTTGTAATTGAGCTTCTTGTACATGATGGGGTTGAGGCCCAGCGCCGTGGTGCCCATCATCAGGGTGTAGCCGTCCTTGGGCGCCGCCGCCACCGCCTGGATGGCGATCATGTTGTTGGCACCGGGCTTGTACTCGATGACCACCGGCTGGCCCATGGATTCGGTCATCTTCTGGGTGATCAGGCGCGCGAACACGTCGGTGGCGCCACCGGGTGGCTGGGCCAGCACCAGCTTGATGGGCTTGGTCGGGTAGGTCTGGGCCGTTGCGGCCTGCGGCAGCATGAGTGCGAGGGCGCAGGCGATGCCGCTGGTCAGGGATGGCAGGTGTCGCAAAGGCATGGTGATCACTCCGGCAGAAAGGATGGGTTGCTGGCCATTTTCCTACGCGGATCGGTGCAGTTCAATGGATATCACCGGCGCGTAGCCAGCTGCGCGCGGTGTTAACCCCCTTGTCAAAGGGGGCCGACGCGACGCAGTCGCGCGGGGGGATTTCGTCCGCTGCGTTCGTAGTGCGCCATGGGCGCTTGGGTGATGCATGGGATGTGCTCCGATGCCTCCCTGCCTGAAAGGCGACAACCCTATCCAGAAATCACGACAGGGTTTTGCGAAGGCAGGCAGATTCGCCTGCCTGGCGAAAATCCCCCCGCTCGTTCGCTGCGCTCACGAGTCGGCCCCCTTTGACAAGGGGGTTAACCGGCGGAGTCCCCGGACATCGGCGAATAGCCTTTGACCAGGGAGGTCAGGCTTGCTGCGATCTCAGAACTCGATCAGTTCGAAGTCGGTCTTCTTCGCGTCGCAGTCCGGGCAGCCGAAGTCTTCCGGTACATCGGCCCAGCGAGTGCCCGGGGCGATGCCATGCTCCGGCATACCGGCTTCCTCGTCGTACACCACGGCGCACAGCAGGCACTGGTAGCTCTTGAGCTCGCTGTTGTCCGGCTTGGTGTTGACCGGCCTGGCGGCAGGCGCATCGGATTCGTGCGGGAAGTTCAGCACCACCGCTTCAACGCCATTCGTGCCGGCATGAAATTCGAAGGGCTTCTCGTTACCGCCGACCCAGATCACGGCAAGGCCGGTCTTCTCCTGGCCGTCGTGGAGCAGACTGCCCTTGGTGACGATGATGTACTGGCCGTCGGCCGTGGGTGCCGGTGCGGCCGCCTTGGTGTTGGCACGCACGGTCACCGCCCAGCCCGCCAGGCCGCGCTCATCCTTCATGGCCTCGAAGGGCACGACGCTGGTGTTCTCGCCGGCAGCAAGCGCTTTGAACGTGGGCATCTCGGTGACCTGCCAGGGGGCGCGATTCTTCACCGCCTTCAGCTTGTCCGACAGGTCCGGCACGTACTGCGCGCCGCCCCCCGGATCGCGTTTGTTGCGCAGGGTGATGAAGCCGATGCCTTCCTCTCCATTGGTGATCGGGCCGTAGGGGGTGAAGGCGCGCGAGAAGTGGATGCCGCCGAAGGCCAGCTTGTGCTTGGCCAGCGTGCCGTCACCCTTGGCGATGATCTGGAACTGGTCGCACTCATGGAAGTGTGAGCGCAGCACGCGCCGCGGCGAGCTCTCGGCGAGGAAGGCCACGGGGCCGTCCGGATCTTCCTTCTTGCGCTTGATGAAATCGGTGCGCCAGGCCTTGTGCCCGTTGGGCAGGTCGCGCTCGGTGCGCGTCACCTTGACGTCTTCAAATGCCACGAGATGAGCCATGCTGAGTCCTCCTTTGATCGGGTGCCTCGCTGGGTGGAGGCTGGCGGGCAGTTTACTCCTGAACGGGTGGCCTATCAGGTAAGCCGCCAGTGTTGGATCGGGCGGGCCACCGGAAGTTGCATGCCTTCATCTTTGATCATTGCTCCAGAACCCGGTTTGGTAATTGATGTACTCGGTAGGGATGCGCTCGTTGGGATGGACGAATATGCGCAACCAGCTCACGTTTCCCCCGTTCTTGTCCATGAGTACATAGGTATAGACCAGCATGGGCTCGTGGGTGTTCACCCCCAGGTAACGCGCCACCAGCAGGGGCGGAAAACGAGCCTCCACGGTGCGGCTGGTGGATGTGACGGTGATGCCGGCTTCGGTAATGGCCTGGTACATGGGCAATGACTTCAGTTTTTGCAGCTTGTGCTTCTGCCCGATCTCGATGGGCTGGGCATGGAAGCTGATGCTGTGGCGCCGTCCTTCCAGGGTTCTGAGGCGCCGGCAGGTCCACAGCTTCGAGCCTGGCGGCAGGCCGAACACGGCGCAGGCTTCGGCCGTCGCCACTTCGATGCCGGTGGAAAGGATTTTGTAGGTGAAGGACTTGGACTTTGCCAGCGGGAACACCGCGCGCGCAGGCGTGCGCGGCTCTTCTGGCGGCTGCGCCAGCACGCGTGCGCGCCGTCCGCGGCTCCTCTGGATCAGGCCTTCTTCGGCGAGCTTGCCCAGCACCTTGCGGGCGGTGATGTTGCTGACACCATAGGTTCTGGCCAGTTCATCTTCGCCATAGAAGCTTTGGCTGCCATACCAGATGCCATCAGTCAGTTCGTCTTTCAATTGCAGGTAGATCTGGTGATATAGCGGGACGCTCGGGTTGAATGCGTCCTGGATGTCATGGCCCGTGACGTGCTTGGTGTCAGTGGCACTAGCCGGAGATTTGCGCTTGGCCAATCGGGTCTCGCTGTTTCGGGGCGGTCTGTTTTTTTAACTTCAAGTGCGAGGCTGAATGAGCGTCTGGCACCGGGGTACAGGGGGCGCAGGGGACAGCATCCCACGCGGTGCCAGAATTTTCAATCAAAGCTCATGCCGAGCTTGCGTGGGATTCGTCCCCACAGTTCGGTCATGTTCTGGATCATGGCGGCGAATTCCTCGGGCGAGGCGGAGGAGGCTGGCGTGGCGCCTGCCGCGTTGAGGCGTGACTGGTATTCGGGCCAGGCCACGGCCGCCTGGATTTCGCGGTTGAGCTTCAAGATGATGGGCCTGGGAGTGCCGGCTGGTGCCAGGACACCGAACCAGCTGGTGGCCACCATGGGCAGGCCCTGCTCCTTCAGGGTGGGCACGTCCGGGGCGGTGGGCACACGCGCCTCCGAGGTCACCCCGATTACGTTGATGGCTCCGGCGCGCAGTTGCGGGATGGAGGTGGTGATGGAGTCGAAATACACCTGCACGTCACCTGCCACCAGTGCCGACAGCGCTGCCGCGGCACCCTTGTAGGGGATGTCCAGCATGTCCAGGCCAGCGCTTTCCTCGAACATCTTGCCCAGCAGATGGCCGGTGCTGCCTCTGCCCAGGGTGCCGTAATTGATTTTGCCCGGGCGTGCCTTCACGTAGTCGATGAATTCCTTCAGCGATTTCGTCGGCAGGGATTTGTTGATGCTCATGGAGAAGGCCGGCAGCGCAATGACCGAGATGGGGGCGAAGTCCTCCACCTTGTAATTGAGCTTCTTGTACATGATGGGGTTGAGGCCCAGCGCCGTGGTGCCAATCAGCAGGGTGTAGCCGTCCTTGGGGGCGGCGGCGACCGTCTGGTTCGCGATCATATTGTTGGCGCCCGGCTTGTGGTCAATGATCACCGGCTGCCCCATCGATTCGCCCATCTTCTGGGTGAGCAGCCGGGCAAACAGATCCGTGGCCCCGCCCGGCGGCTGCGCCAATACCAGCTTGATCGGTTTGGTCGGATAGTTCTGCGCGAAAGAGGCGGAGCACGGCAGCAATAATGCAACGGCGCAAGCGACGCCGCCGGCCAGTGCCGGCAGTTTCGCGGAGACCTTCACAATCACAAGCGGGCTTGAACGCATGGGTCACTCCATAGAGCGTTGGGACGTTGGGAATTCCAGGACCTCTTGCATGTCTGCCCTAGTGTCCCGAATCGCAAATTCGCTGAATAAAAGTGCCGAGAATCGGCGCCATGCGGCGTTGCAAATGCTCGCAAGCCAGCCAGCCAGGCTTGCTCCGCTTTGCGCCTTGTCTGGCACCGATTTCGGCACTTTTCCGACGTATGTCGACTTATTCATGCCCAATCAGAATTCAACGAACTTACGATTCGGGACACTAGCAAGAGGGCGGGTCATGATGAGCGGGTTACTTGTTAAGGGCGGCCTTGACCCTGTCTTCCAGGCCCGGACGAGTCAGCAGTGCCAGCTGCTTGGCGGCTGCGGCGGCAAGACCGTGCTCCATTTTGCTGCGTAAGTCGGCGCGATTCAAATCCACATAGGCTTCGAGCGTTTCGCGCGACATCGGGGCCAGCGCATTCACGCGTGCGATTGCACGCTCGCGTGCGGTGGATTCCCCCGAGGATTCGCCCAGGTTCAGCTTCTCGGCAAGTTCGGCATTGATGCGCGGCTGTTCCTCGAGCAGGCGCCACAGCACCCCGGGCGAGCGGAAGCGCAGCAGCATCTCGCCGGCGGCGCCGGGCACGAAACCGAGTTTCCCCCAACCCTGGAGGCACCAGCCCTTGGGGCCGATGAAGCGGCTGTCGCAGGCGAGGGCCATGTCAAATCCCAGGGCGATGGCCGGTCCGTCGATGGCGGCCACCGTCGGCAGCGGCACATTGACGATGGCCTGCATCATGCCGTGCACGGCGCCATACACCGCGGCGCTGCGTTCTTCGGTGGAGGTATCCTGCTTGAACACGGCGCCCTTGAGGTTGCCGCCCGCGCAGAAGGCGCCTTCTCCGGTGATTACCACCCCACACACGGCGGGGTCCTTGACGATGTCCTTCAGGGTTGCGGTGATCTCCAGCGCTTCTTCCGGTCCGATGGCATTGCGCCGCTCCGGCCAGTCGAAAACCAGAACGGCCGCCCTGTCATGACGCTCGACTCTCAATCCCATTGCATCCTCCCTTGTGACCTTTTGCTGGAGCACCCGCGTTCCGCGGATGCCGGACCGTGATCAACGCTGCCGTTGTTTAATGTTGCGTGTTACGTGGCCTTGCCCAAAACACTTTCGACCCGCTTCCTCAGCCCGGCGGCAACCTGCAGGTGGACCTGGTGTTCCCTCGCAGCTTCCAGATGCGGCTCCAGTTGCGTGCGCAGCTCGGATCGATAAAGTTCGACATAAGCTTCCAGCGCCTGGCGCGAGAGGCTCTTTGCCAGGGCGGCAACGCGAGTGACGGCCCGTTGCCGCGCGCTCATCTCACCGCTTGCCTCGCCCAGTCCCAGCTTCTCGGCCAGATCGGCCCCAATGCGGGGCTGAGCCTCAAGCAAGGACCACAGGGCATTGGGGGCGAGTCTGCGCATCAGCAGTTCACCGCCCGTGCCCGGGACGAAACCGAGCCGGCCCCAGCCCTGCATGCACCAGCCGGCTGGTCCGATGAAGCGGCTGTCGCAGGCAAGCGCCAGGTCGAATCCGGAGCCCACGGCCGGGCCGTCGATGGCGGCGATGGTGGGCACCGGCACCGCGATCAGTGTCCGCATCAATCCCTGGAAACTGCGGTACACCATCTGGCGGCGTTCCTCGGGCGACATGGCGGCGCGCTCTAGCGTGTCCTTGAGATTCACGCCTGCGCAGAAGGCGCCTTCGCCGGTGAGCACTACGCCATGAACATCCGGGGCCAAAGTCGCTTGCTGCAATGCCTGTGAAATGGCATCGGCATCCTGAGGCCCCAGCGCATTCTTGCGCTCCGGCCAGTCGAGGATTACCAGACAGGCTGGCCCATCCCGCTCTACTCGGACTCCCACCATGCACTCCGATCAGGGGGGCGCGTTTGCATGCGCCGGGTTTGCTTGAGGACAGCATAGTCTGTGCTGAATGAGGCAGCCTGCATCATGTCATTCCCCGTCTGATGCTTTGACAGGGTGCTTGTTTTAATAATAGTATAAAAACATACGATGTGGGCAGTTCGACGACCCCGCGAAATTGTTGCGTCGCAATGTGAGGGTATGTCGGATGAGATCCACACTTGGCCTGGAGGAGATCCTGTGAGACAAAGTCATCGACTGCGAGTCATCACGCTATTGGCCGGTATGTTGGCTGCTCCGGCACTATTTGCACAGGAACGGCTGTTTCCGAACCGGCCGGTGCGCATTGTGGTGGCATTTTCGCCTGGCGGGGCCACTGACCTCGTAGGACGCATCGTCGGCGAAGGGCTGCGCGAGCGCTACAAGGAGTCGGTTGTCATCGACAACAGGCCTGGAGGCGGTACCGACATCGGGGTGGATTTCGTGCTCAGGTCTCCGCCGGATGGCCACACCCTCATGGTCGTGTTCGCGACGAACGCTTCGCGTGCGGCGCTGAAGAAGCTGCCGGACCCGAATACCATCATGACCCCGATTGCCCAGGTGTCCGATTCACCGCTGATGCTGGTGGTGAACAATTCCCTGCCCATACAGAACATTCGCGACCTCATCGGCTACGCCCGAGCGAATTCGGGAAAGCTGAGCTATGCAGTGACGGCCGTCGGCGGACCAGCCCACCTGATCGGCGAGCTGTTCAACGCCCGTGCAGGGACCAACATTCTCGCCATCCCCTACAAGGGTTCCAACCAGGCCCTGACCGATCTGCTGGGGGGCGTCGTGCACATGCGCTGGGATTCGGTGGGCAGCTCGCTGCCCCTGGTGCGCACCGGCAAGCTGAGGGCGATCGCGGTGGCTGAGCTCGCCCGCTCGCCGCTTGCGCCGGACATTTCCACGGTGATCGAATCGGGGCAGCCCGATTTTTATGCGCCTAGTTTCTATGGGATTGCCGGCCCCAAGGGCATTCCACCGGCTCTGGTGAATCGTCTCAATGCCGATATCCAGGCGGTGGTGAAGCTGCCTTCCACGCTGCAGCAGATGAACAAGGTTGGCGTTTCACCAGTTACCGGATCGGCAGATGATCTGGCCAAAGTACTGAAGTTCAACTATGACCTCTGGTCCAAGGTCATCAAGGATTCGAAGATCGAGTTCCAGGGAGACAACTAGTTGAGCGTGGCGGTTGAAGGGATTGACCATGGCAAGGTTGCCGCAGGCAGTGCCCCCGATGTCCCTGCAATCGGGGCGTCGACACACGCGGAGCGGCGGCCATGATCCTGCAGGGCCGACGCAACACCTATCGTCGAGGGGATCTTGAAAGGGTTCTGAACCCGCGCAGTGTTGCCATTGTCGGCGCAACGCCGAAGTCGAATTCCTTCGGCGGTTCGTCCATGGAAAACCTCACCACCTTCGACGGCGATGTGTTCCTGGTCAACGCCAAGTACGACCGGATCGGCGAGCGCATCTGCCATCCGTCGCTCTCCTCGCTGCCGTCGGTGCCCGATTGTGTGGTGATCACGGTGGGCCGGGAGGCGGTCGAGCCGCTGGTCGAGGAGTGTGCTGCGCTGGGCGTGGGCGGGGTCGTGATCTACGCCGCTGGCTATGGCGAAACAGGTCGTCCGGACCGCATTGCCGAGCAGCAGCGTCTGGCCGACATCGCGCGGCGCACCGGGCTTCGCATCATCGGTCCCAATTCGATCGGCATCATCCACCACCAGCGGCGGTTCTCTCTATCTTTCACACCCGAGGTTCGCTATGCGCGGATCAACAAGGGTGCGATCGGCATCGTCAGCCAGTCAGGCGGCGTGTGCAATGCACTCACCCAGTCGGTCAATCGGGGCGTGGCCATCAGCCATTCACTGTCGGCCGGGAACTCCTGCGATGTCGATGTTGCAGATCTGGTCAGCTATCTTGTGGATGATGACGCCTGCAGCGCCATTGCGCTGGCCTTCGAGGGAGTGGAGAATCCTGCCCGGCTGATCGAGGCTGGTGAGCGGGCGCTGTGTGCCGGAAAGCCGCTGATCGCCTTCAAGTTCGCCTCCGGGAGCGAGGGTGCCACGGCCGCCGTGTCGCACACCGGGTCGCTGGCTGCGTCGAGTGCCGGGTACATGGCTGCACTGGAAAGGATGGGTGCGGTGGTGGTGCCCGATTACCACACGCTGGTGGAGACGGCCGCTTTCTTTGCCAAGGCGGGGATGCCCAAGGCGCGTGGTGTCGCCGCCGTCTCTTCCTCAGGTGGTTTTGCCGTGCTGGCAGCCGACCAGGCCGAGGCGCGTGGGGTGCCCATGCCGCAGCCGGGGCCTGTATTGCAGGCCAGGCTGGATGAGCTGGTGCCCGAGTTTGGCGCAGCGAGGAATCCCTGTGATGTCACGGCGCAGGTGCGCAGCAACCCGATGATGCTGGTCAACTGCATCCGGGCCATGTTCGAGGCGCCCGAGTATGGCGCGGTGGCGCTGCCCTTTTTCTATGCGAAGAAGAGTGCCGGCAATCTCATCACGGAATTTGGCAAGGCAGCCCGGGACTACGGCAAAATCGCCCTCGCGGTGTGGGTGAGCGACTGGCACAGCGGCTGGGGCAGCGAGGAACTGGAGGCCGACGAGAACATCGCGGTGTTCCACTCCATGGACGCCTGCATGCAGGCCGTAGCCGCATGGCATCGCTGGAGCGAGCGGGTGGTGGGTGTAAGGACCCGGGCGCCTGCCGTTCGCACCGTTTCCGCGGACGCGGCAAGCCAGGGACGACGCATGATCGAGGCATCCCCCAACAGCAACCTGACCGAGCGCGAGTCGAAGCAGTTGCTGCAGCTCTATGGCGTGCCCGTCACCGATGAAGTGCTCGTGCACAAGGTCGAAGAGGCGGTGGCCTGGGCCCAGGGCCGGCAATCGCGGGTGGTGTTGAAGATCGAATCGCCAGATGTCCTGCACAAGTCCGATGCCGGACTGGTGCGGCTCAATCTTCAATCCAGTCAGGAAATCAGCGAGGCCTATGAGGACATCATGGCGCGGGCCGGGAGGATCACACCGCCGCCCAGAATCAATGGTGTGCTGGTGCAGGAAATGGCCCCCGATGGTGTCGAGGTGATGGTGGGTGCCCGCGTGGACCCCGTATTCGGCCCCCTGATACTCGTCGGTCTTGGCGGAATTTTCGTGGAAGTCCTCAGGGATGTTGTCGTCGAGCTGGCGCCGGTGGGGCGCGACCAGGCCATGGTCATGATCGGGAACATCGGCGCGCGCAAGGTGCTGGACGGGTTTCGTGGCATCGCCCCGGTCGACAAGCTGCGGCTGGCCGACATCATCTCACGCATGTCTGAACTGATCGCCGATCACGCCGAAGTGATCGAGGAAATCGATGTCAACCCGGTCATTTGTTCCGGCTCCAGACTCGTTGCCGTGGATGCACTGATTGTGAAGGCAAAGGCCGCCCCTGTTGCTGACCGGGACTGATGTCCGCTGACCGCGTCCGCAAGCGGGCTGGGCGGGCGCAGCAAAAGAAGGAGGAGTGATGCAGTTCGCGCATGTGGATACCGACTGGAATGTATTGTCGGACGAGGCATTTCGCGACAGGGCTGCGGCCTTGTTCGACCAGTGCCCGCAGGAGCTTCGCAATGCCAGGCTCCGCCCCAGAGCGGCTGAATCCCGTGGCTGGTATCTGCACCTGTCGCGGGCCGGCTGGCTGGCGCCGGTATGGCCGCGCCGATACGGCGGCATGGAGCTGTCGCCCTCCAAGTACCTCATCTATGTCGAGGAGATGGAGCGTCTGGGCTGCCCCCGGCTGAGGGACTCGGGAGTCAACACGCTCGCCCCGATCCTCATACTGCAGGGCACCGACGCGCAGCGCGAGGAGTACCTGCCCAAAATCCTTGCCGGGGAACACACCTGGTGCCAGGGTTATTCCGAACCGAATGCCGGCTCCGACCTTGCAAGCCTGCGCACCGAGGCGGAACTGCGTGGCGACGAGTTCGTGATCAACGGTCAGAAGCTGTGGACCAGTTCAGCCTTCGATGCGACCCACATTTTCATGCTGGTGCGCAGCAACAAATCGGTGAAGAAACAGGCGGGCATCAGCTTCCTACTGGTGGACATGCGCCAGCCGGGCATCACCGTGCGCCCGTTCAAGAGCCTCAACATGCAGGAAGAGCAGTGCGCCGTGTTCTTCGACAATGCCACCACGCCTGTGCGCAATCTCGTGGGCGAAATCAACAACGGCTGGAACGTGGCACGGGCGCAGCTGGGTTACGAGCGCCTGTTCTCGGGGTCGTCGCGACAGTCCATGACTTTCCTGTTCAAGCTTCGCCGCATTGCCAGGCTCACCGGCAAGCTGGAGGACCCGGCCTTCGTGGACCGTCTGACGCAGATCACCTTCGATGTGATGGATCTCAATTCGGCCTATGAGCGCATGGCCCGAACGCTCAAGGACGGCAAGCCGCTGGGGCCGGAAGCCTCCCTGTTGAAGGTATGGGCCACTGAAACCTGCCAGCGCGTGGGTGAACTGATGATGGAAACGGCTGATGAGTGCGGTGGCCTGATGGGGGATGTGCAGTTCGGGGACGAGTCGATCGAACTGCTCTATCCGTTTCTAGAGGCTAGGTCCTGGACGATCTACGGCGGGTCCAACCAGATCCAGCGCAATATCATGGCCAAGGGCGTGCTGAATCTGCCCTCGTAAGGAGAAGTTTTCGATGAATGCACCATCCGCTGAAGAACTGGACCTGCTGCGCGACCAGGCGCGCACGTTCACCCGCCAGCACACTGACCATCGCCGGCTGCGCCAGATGCGCGAGACGCTGCCGGGCCATGCCCGCGACGTGATCGCGCAGTTTGCCGGGCTGGGCTGGAATGGCGTGCTCTTTCCCGAGTCGCTGGGCGGTTCGGCAACCGGTTTTTCCGCCATGGGCGTGATTCTGGAGGAACTGGGTCGGGGATTGATTGCAGACCCGCTGGTACCAGGCGCAGTGCTCGCAGGGCGGGCCATTCTTCATTGTGACAATGAAGCCTTGAAGCAAAAACTGATTCCCGGCATTGCTGAGGGTACGATCACGGCCAGCCTTGCCTGGCAGGAAAGGCCCGGAACGCTTGATCCGCAAGCCATCCAGACCTTGGCCACGGTGGACAAGGGTCTGGTCTCACTCACAGGCGGAAAGCAGTTTGTGGCTTTTGCTGAGGCGGGAGGGTTCGTCGTGAGCGCGAAGCGGGCGGAGGACGTGGTGCTGGTCTGGGTGCCCCGTGATACGCCAGGCCTCAAATTGCAGATGCAATGGCGTGCCGATGGGACGCCTGGTGCCATGCTCGCTCTCGACAATGCCACCGTGCCTCAGGAGAACATGGCTGGCGCTGGTAAGCAGGCCCTGGAACGCGCCATAGACGAGGCGGCGGCGATGGCCTGTGCCGAGATGGTCGGCGTCATGCGCGCCGCGCTCGACATTACCACCGAATACATGCGACATCGGGTGCAATTCGGCAAGCCCATTGGCAGTTTCCAGGCGCTGCAGCACAAGGCGGTGGACCTGTTCATGCAGCAGGAACTGGCGGCAGCGGTTGCCGCTGAGGCGGCCGAGGTGTTGGACCGGGAACCTCGCAAAGACGAGCGCACGAGGATTATCGCGCGGGCCAAGGCCCGCTGCAACGATGCGTGCTTGCGCATCACGCGCGAATCGATTCAGCTGCATGGCGGCATCGGCACCACCGATGATTGCGACATCGGCCTGTATTTCAAGCGGGCACTGACCCTGTCTGCGTGGCTAGGGAGCAGCCCCGTACAGCGCGCGCGCTATGCTCCCTTTACCCGACAGGAGTGCGAGTTGGATGTTTAGAAAATCGCTGAGTGAGAGGCAGTCGATTCCCTTTGACCATCTGCCAGGCCCTCGAGAGTGTCCGGGGAACTGCTACTCAATGAGAATGCGATGCCCCCGTCAATATTGGTGACCGGCGCGAGCGGCGTGGTGGGCTCTGCCGTGCTGCGGCATCTGTTGCCGTTGCAGGCAGTGGGCGGGGCGCGGCTGGTCGCCTCGGCGCGCAACGAGAAGCAGCGCAGCCACTTCCAGTCGCTGGGCGTAGTCACAGTGCACCTGGATTTCGATGACGCGGCTTCTGTGGCGGCCGCAATGACCGGGATCGACCGCCTCTTTCTTGCTACCGGATACAGTGTGCACATGCTGGTGCAGAGCAAGACTGTGCTGGATGCGGCAAAGCGGGCCGGGGTGGCGCATGTGGTGCACCTGGGGGCGCTGGCCGAGCCAGGCACCCGCCTTGCCCATTATGTGTGGCATGCCTATGTCGAAAGCTACATCGAATGGCTGGGCCTGGGGTTCACCCATCTGCAGCCCAATGCCTTCATGCAGAACATCCTCATCGGGCTGCGCCCGGAAAAAAGGGTGCTGCGCCACCACTACGGCTCGGCGCCGATCGGCTGGATCGACGTGGAGGATATTGCCCGGGTGGCTGCCCTGGCGCTGGGTAATCCGCAACGGCATGCGGGCAAGGCCTACCGCTTGTCGGAGGAGGTGCTCACCATGGCGCAGGTAGCGGCGACCATTTCGCGGGTGACCGGAACCAACTATGGCGTGGATGCGCGACCCTGCGAGGAATTCCTGCCGGCGATTCTGAGAGGCGGCATGGAGTCGACCTATGCAACGGCATTGGCCGAGAGCGTGGTGCAACTGCAGGTTGGCGGCAGTTTTCGTGCTGACCATGCATACGATACCGTGCGCGAGGTGACTGGAGCACCGGGTACGCGGTGGGAGGCGTTTGTCGAGAGGCATCTTGCGGCCTTCATTGCACCGCCGGGAACCGGATGATTCGGGTGCAAGCGGCAGGACGAACGTTTCTGGAAGAGATTGTTTTGTGGGTAGACCATACATGGAGGGTTTCATCATGAATCAAGAACGACAGGTGGTTCGTGCAGGATCATGGGGTTTCGGTGCATTGTCCCTTGCAGTGGCGGCTGGTTTGGCCGTCGCCCCTTCGCCCGGCTTTGCCCAGGCCTATCCGTCAAAACCAGTCAAGCTGGTGTTGCCGCACCCTCCTGGGGGCACCACCGACCTGATCGCGCGCATACTCGCCACACGCATGGGCGAGAGCCTGGGGCAGACCATCGTTGTCGATCACAAGCCCGGGGGGAGCACCATGATCGCCGCCGCCGCCGTCGCCTCGGCGCTGGCGGATGGCTATACGCTGATGATCCACGTTGGACAGCTCTATACCAACCCGATGATGTACAAGAATGTCCCTTACAAGGTAGACAACTTCTTCCCCATTTCGCTTGCGGCAACCGTGCCGTATTCACTTAGCGTGTCGCGCAGCGTACTGGCGAAGAATCCGAAGGAACTGGTCGAGTACATTCGCGCCAATCCGGAGAAGGTCAACTATGCCACGCTGGGTGCCGGCGGGAACACCCATCTGCTGGGCAAGATGCTGGAACAGATTGTCGGCAAACCCATGACCGACATTCCCTATAAGGGCAGCGCGCAGGCGATCACCGACCTGATTGGAGGCCAGACCCAGCTGTATTTCGATGCCGTAGCCACCTCCCTGCCGCAATTCCGTGCCGGTAAGATCAACATTCTGGGCGTGACCTCGGCCGAGCGGCTGCCCGGTGCGCCTGATATTCCGACACTGAAGGAACAAGGCCTGGCGATCGTCGGCGAGACCTGGTGGGGCCTGCTCGGGCAGGCTGCTTTGCCGCGCCCAGTGGTAGATCGCCTCCATGCCGAAACGGTGAAGGTGGTCGCGTCGCAGGAGTTCCAGACCAGGATCATCGCCAGCGGTGGCGTGGCTGTCTCATCGGCATCCCCTGAGGAATTCGATCGCTATATCAAGCGCGATGCCGAGGCCTGGGCAAGAGTGATCCGGCCACTCAAGCTGCAACTGGACTAGAGCCTGTTGATGCCGTGCAAACAGAAATTCACTCCGTGAGGAAACGATGAAACGCTTTCTGATCGCTGTTGTAATGGCAGCACTCATGATTTCGGGTGGTCATGCAGCCGCCCAATCCTATCCAGCCAGGACGGTTAGCCTGGTGGTGCCTTCGGCACCCGGTGGAGCCACTGACATCTTCGGGCGCATGATTGCGCGGGAACTGGAATTGCGCTTCAAGAGGCCGGTGATCGTGACCAACAATGCCGGTGCCGGGGGACTGATCGGGACCGAGAGCGTGGCGCGTGCCGCGGCCGATGGCCACACTCTGCTGCTGGGGTACCAGGGCGTCATTACCGTCAATCCAGTATTGCATGCGAAGATTTCCTACGACCCGGAGAAAGACTTCACTCCGGTGAGCCTGCTGGCGCGGCTGACCTTCGTGCTATCGGTGCATCCGAGCGTCAAGGCCGGCAGCGTGGCTGAATTCATTGCACTGGCCAAGTCTGCTCCTGGCAAGCTCAACTATGGCAGCGCGGGCGCGGGCACCACCTCGCACCTGGCGATGGAACTGTTCAAATACGAAGCCGGGGTGGACATCGTGCACGTGCCCTTCAAGGGCTCAGGCCCTGCCTCCAACCTGTTGCTGGCCGGGGGCCTTTCGGCAAGTTTCGAGAACATTGCCACCGCGCTGCCGCGGATCCGTTCCGGGGAATTGCGCGGCCTGGGGGTGGCAGGGCCCGAGCGAACGCCACTTGCACCCGACATTCCCACCGTGGCCGAAGGTGGGGTCAAAGGCTATGACGTCACATCCTGGTTTGGCATCCTGGTACCTTCCGGCACGGCCCGCGAACCATTGGATCGACTCACTGAAGCGTTGGCCGATTCGATGCGTAATGCCGAGTTCAGAAAACGCATGACCGATATGGGACTAGAGCCCATGAACACCAGCTCGGAAGTCTTCCGCAGTCAGATCAGCGCGGAACTTGCAAAATGGCGGCGGGTGGTGAAGCAGGCTGGGATCTCTGCTCAGTGAATCCGTGGCGCTCGCCTGCCGGAACCGGTGATCCAGTGAAGGGGATGCATTGAGTCAGGCTGTTGAGCAAGGCGCCACGCTGCGTCTGGCATCGTGGGTGGTCGGTACCACTTTGCAAGATATTCCGGCGCTGGTTCAGCACGAGGGACTTAGGGCATGGCTCAACTTTCTGGGCTGCGCGGTGGGAGGAGTGGACCAGGAAACGCGCCGCACGTTCGAGCGCTCGCTCGCGGGCACTGCCGGCCGGGGCAGCTCCACGGTGTTCGGTTGCGGGCGCAGCAGCGATTGCGTGCATGCGGCACTTGCCAATGCACTGGCTGCCACGGTCTATGGGTTCTGTGACACGCATGCGCAGGCCATCGTGCATCCGAGCCCGCCGGCGCTGGCGGCGGCGCTGGCCTTAGGTGAACAAAGGAAAGCGCATGGACGGGACCTGTTGCTGGCCGGCATTCTGGGCTTGGAGGTGGCGTGCCGATTGAGCAAGGCCATTTCGGTGCACCCTGCAGTCGGGAACCTGGGGTGGTTGCAAAGCGGGCTGGTGGGGGGGGTCGGTGCCGTAGTCGCCTGCGGAAAGCTGCTGGGGCTGGATGTGGGACAACTGGCGTCGGCAATCGGACTGGCCGCCGCCCAGGGTCAAGGGCTGCGCGTGGCCATGGGGTCCATGAGCACGCCGCTCATCCATGCCCAGGGCGCCGATACCGGATTGCGTGCGGCATTGCTCGCAGCCGAAGGTTTTACCGGTCCGCAGAATGGTATCGAGGGCGAGTATGGATTTGCCCGGATGTTTGCGCCGAGTGCATTTCTGGATGGGCTGACTGATAGGCTGGGCAAAGCCTACGAGCTCTCGGCACTTACCTACAAGCCTTTCCCGGCGGGTATCGTTGCGCATCCGGCCATCGATGCTGCACTGCGTCTGTATCGGCGCGGCCTGGATGCCGCGAACATCGTGCGTGTGGATGCGGTAATTAGTCCCGCAGCGGCAAAGCTGACTGCCCGCCGTCATCCGGCCGACTCCACCGATGCACAGTTCAGCCTCCAGCATTGGTCCGCCGTGGCGCTTATCCATGGCACAGCCCGGGTCCAGGACGCAGATCCACCGCGGCTGCAGGAGCCTGCGGTGGTTGCCCTGCGCGAAAAGATCCACGTGCGAGCCGATGAACGGATCACCGCGGATGCGGCCGACATGAGCATCACCCTGCAGGATGGGCGGCAGCTTCGGGAGAGCGTCGAGCATTGCGTGGGAAGCATCGCGCACCCGATGGGTGATGCAGACATCGAAAACAAGGTACGCGGACTTTGCGAGCCAGTCATGGGTGCGGCGCGCTGTACGGCGCTGATCGGGGAGACATGGGCTCTGCGCGACATGCTGGATGTGTCGTGCCTGGGCGCAATCTGCCGCTAGAGCGGGTGGCCGGCGGGGTTCCAAGTGAATTTCACAACAGGAGACTAGGTAATGGACTATTCGCGTTACAAATTAATCTCGGTGACCAAGGCGGGCGGGATCGCGACGCTGTGCCTGAACCAGCCGGACAAGCGCAATGCCGTGGATACCGAAATGCACAACGAGCTGGAGGAGGTCTGGCTTGATCTGGCCGGAGATGCCGAGGTCCGGGCGATCATCTTCACAGGCTCGGGAAAGTCTTTCTCCACCGGAGGTGATATCAAGGGCATGGTGTCGCGCTTCGGCACCGAAGAGGGCTGGAAATTCGCGCTGGCCGTTCCGGCCATGACCCGCAGGCTGTTTCAGAATATGTTGGAGGTGGGGCCGCCCATCATCGCTGCGGTCAATGGCGACGCAGTGGGCTTGGGAGCCACATTGGCTCTCTTTTGTGACGTGGTGGTGATCTCTGAGACTGCCAAGTTTGGTGATACCCACGTGAAGGTTGGACTGGTGGCCGGCGACGGTGGTGCCGTGATATGGCCGCTGCTGGTGGGTCCTGCTCGGGCCAAGGATTTCCTGATGCGTGGTCGCCTGGTCTCGGGCAAGGAGGCAAAGGAGCTCAATCTGGTGGGTTATGCAGTGCCTGTCGAGGAGGTCATGGCCAAGGCTAACGAGATCGCCGAGGAACTGGTCAATCTTCCGCCACTGGCAGTGCGTTGGACAAAGCTGGCAATCAACAAGTACATCAAGGACCAGCTCAATCTCGTGATGGATGCCTCCATTGCCTACGAGATGCTTTCGATCAATTCCCAGGACCACAAGGAAGCAGCACTTGCCTTTATGGAGAAAAGGCCTCCGAAGTACAAGGGAATTTGACCTCAGCGATTGTCCCAGCCGCGTGTGATGATCTGCTGCTGCTCTATTTCATCCACGTCACCACCGTCTCGACAAACGCCTCCGGTGACTGCAGCGCAAAGAAGTGGCCGCTGTCGACTTCCACGTAAATGCCATCGGGCACGGCGGCGGCGACTTTCTTCGCCAGCTCGGGGAGGCGCTGGCTGTCGTGGCGGTCGCCGATGGCCAGGGTCTTCGCCTTCACCCTGGGGTAGAGCGGGGTGAGGTCGATGGTGCTCATCATGCGGCCCTGGGCAGCGAAGGACTCCGGGTCATTGCACACCCAGCGTGCCTGGTAGCGCGCGAAGCGTTCCAGGTTGCGCTCGCGGATCACCGGCGGCCAGGAGCGGGCGTGGCTCGTTTCCATGGAGGCGCGCATGCCTTCGCGCACCACCAGGTCGGCGCGGGCCTGGCTGGAGGCGGCATTGCCCTCACGCTGACCGATGGTGGGGCTGGCCAGGGCGATGCGCTTCACGTGCTCCGGGTGCGCGGCGGCGAAGCCGACGATGAAGTCGCAGCCCATGGCGCAACTGGCCATGCACACGGGCTCCGTGATGCCCAGTGCATCGAGCAGGCCGGCGATGTCGGCGATCACGGTGTCGTAGGTGATGGATTTCATCTTTTCCGAGAAGCCGAAGCCGCGCTGGTCGAAACGCAGCACGCGAAAGTGCTGCTGCAGGGCGGGCAGCACCTCGTCGTAGCTTTCCATGCAGCCGCCGGCTTCGTGGATGAGGACCAGGGTGTCTGCGCCTGATCCGGTCAGGTCGTATCTCAGGCTGGCGCCGTTGGCGGTGATCCAGGGCATGGTGTTCCTCCTTTGCGAAATTTTTCCGGATCGTACGCTGATTGCCAGTGGGCTGTCCCGGGGAGGCCATGGTGAGTGGCCGTGGCTTCAGGCATGCCGATGTACTGGACGGCCCCAATCAGTCGGAATGACGCCGACGCGCGGTCAGTGCGCCACCATGGACGACAGGCCTTCGCGGCTGTGTAGGGGCAGGCAGTAGCCGTTGGCGGGGTCGTCGACGGCGGTGATGGAAATGATCGGTGCGCTGGAACTGACGGCGCCGAAGATGGTGGAGAAGGACACGTCGGCGGCATCACGGCCGGTGCCGATGCGCACCAGGCCCATAGGCGGGCACACGCCCGTGGGGTCGAACAGATACCAGCGATGGCTCAGGAACACCTCGACATAGGCATGGAAATCCGTGGGGCCCATGGCCGGATCGGCACCGTAGTTGATGCCGGTGACCATGCGCGCCGGGATGTTGACCGCGCGGCACAGGGCGATCATCAAGTGGGCGAAGTCGCGGCATACGCCCACCTGTTCGACGATGGTGTCCACGGCCGAGGTGCTGCCATTGGAGCTGCCGGAGGTGAAGGTGGTGCGGGTACGCACCCAGTCCTGGATCGCCTGCACGCGCCAATAGCCCTGGCGCAGATGCCCGAACTCGCGCGTGGCATAGCGCCGCAGCCGGTCGGACTGGCAGTAGCGGCTCGGGTAGATGTAGGGCAGCACCGAAGGCGGCAACTGCGAGATGGGCATCTCCTCGATCAAGGCCGGGGATTCGATGTGGGTGTCCAGGTCGACGGTGGCGCTGTACTGGATATTGAGTGGCCCCGGATTGGCGGTGAGGCGCATCAGGCGGGAGCCGCTGGCCGGGTCGGCATAGATGACCGGCTCCAAGGGCTGGTTGATGACCAGGTTTTCCATCACCACCTTCTGGTGGTCGGTCGATGCGGCGTGGATGTTGAAGATGAAATCGCCGGGAAAGTGGGCGATGTCATAGTCGAGTGCAATGGAAAACTGGAGCCGGATCATGGGGGCTTGGGATGACCTTCAGTGAGGCGGGGGGCGGGCGTGCCGGAATGCCCGGGCCCATCGTGCAGCAAGCCCGTGTGAATAGCAATTCAGGTGCAGCAGAGCTCATCGTGTCCGGTTCTGCAGGTGTTTTGTCGATTTCCGGGGATGGCATTGGCAGCAAGCTTGGCAGAGACGGTGGTGTAAACCCCCTTGTCAAAGGGGGCCGACTCGGCGAAGCCGAGCGGGGGGATTTTTAACCGCTGCGGTTCCGAGCGCCAGCCATTGCCAGACTGATACGCTGAATGTTTTCCGAGGCATGTCTGCTTGCAGAGCAACAACAATGATCGGACTAACCGGCAAGACCTGAACAAGTCGGGCATCCATCTGGCTGGCTAAAATCCCCCCGCTGGCCTGCGGCCAGTCGGCCCCCTTTGACAAGGGGGTTAACACCCGCAGCACTGCTGCGTCTTGCCCGCAATCCGGCTAGGCACGTCTGACCCTGGGCCGGCTTGACACTGTCACGCATCCTGCCGACACTTGTGCGCCGCGAATTGCGGCCGTGATTATCTCCCTGCAGACCAGAAGAACAATAAAGCGGATCCGATGCGCATCCTGTATGTCAGTACCGAGGTCTATCCGGCCCTCAAGACGGGCGGCCTGGCCGATGTGAATGCCGCCCTGCCGCGGGCCTTGATGGACGCGGGCGAGGATGTGCGGCTGTTGTTGCCGGCTTTTCCCGCGATCATGGCTGCGGCCGAAGCCGAAGGGCTGGTCGAGGTGGCGCGCCTGCAGGCGCCACTGCCCCTGCCCGGCGCCGGGACGGCGGTACGGGTGCTGCGCGGGTCTCTGTCCGGGGTCAGTGCCTATCTGATCGAGGCGGGCGGCTTGTATGCGCAGCCGGGCAATCCCTATGTCGATAAGCAGGGCCACGACTGGCCGGACAACCATCTGCGCTTCGCCCTGCTGGCCTGGGTGGCCTCACGCTTTGCCGATGCCGGCATCGATGGCTGGTGCCCCGACATAGTGCATGGACACGATTGGCATGCCGGTTT
Source organism: Betaproteobacteria bacterium (assembly GCA_947474715.1). Taxonomy (GTDB): domain Bacteria; phylum Pseudomonadota; class Gammaproteobacteria; order Burkholderiales; family SG8-39; genus CAIYPG01. Next base: position 49,370 of record CANJJT010000010.1, on the reverse strand, counting down.
GGTGCCGGCTTATCTGGCTGCGCGTGGCGGGGAGCGCCCAGGCTGCGTGTTCACAGTGCACAACCTGGGCTATCAGGGGCAGTTCCCGGCGGAACGTTTCCAGGAACTCGGCTTGCCGGCGCATTTTTTCTCGCTGACCGGCCTGGAGTTCTACGGCAAGCTCAATTTCATGAAATCCGGCCTGCACTATGCCGACCGTATCACCACCGTGAGCCCGACCTACGCGCACGAGATCCAGACGCCGGAATTCGGTTTCGGCATGGACGGCCTGCTGCGCTCGCGTGCGGGTGTGCTGTCGGGCATCCTCAATGGTGTGGATTACGCGATCTGGCAGCCGACGACGGATGTGGCAATTCCCGCCCGCTACAGCGCCAGCGATCCGGCGGGCAAGGCTTTGTGCAAGGCCGGCCTGCGCGCCGAATTGGGGCTTGCTGCGCTGCCGGGGCCGCTTTTCTGCGTGGTCAGCCGCCTGAGTGAGCAAAAGGGTCTGGATCTGGTGCTGGAAGTGCTGCCGGAGTTGGTACGGGCCGGGGGGCAGCTTGCGCTGCTTGGGTCCGGCGACAGCGCCCTGGAATCCGGTTTCATGGCGGCCCAGGCGCGCTATCCGGGGGCAGTCAGCGTGCGTCTGGGTTATGACGAGGCGCTGGCCCACCGCCTGTTTGCCGGCAGCGATGTGACGCTGGTGCCTTCGCGGTTCGAGCCCTGCGGCCTGACCCAGATGTACGCCATGGCCTATGGCGCGCTGCCGCTGGTTCGCCATGTCGGCGGGCTGGCCGATACCGTCGTCGATGCCGATGCCGCCAGCCTGGGCGCCGGCACGGCCACCGGACTGGTGTTTGCCGGGGCGACGGCGCCTGCGTTGCGGGAGGCCCTCACCCGCGCCTTCGACCTGTGGCGGGACGCCGGCCGCTGGGCCCGGGTGCGTGACTGCGGCATGCGCCAGGACTTCGGCTGGCAGCCGGCAGCGGCCCGCTACCAGGCCCTCTATCGGGATCTTCGCCCGATGGCATGATCATTGCGAATGGATGTCTGATCCCCGCCTGGTCGGTACCCCGAGTTCCGGGAGGCGCGGGGCTACAATGCATCCTTGCCTGAGCAGGAAGTTGAATGGATTCAATCGTCAGTAAGAACAGTCTCCCGGCAGCCGACCCCGCCGGATCAGAAACCCGGTCGCTGCGCCAGGCTATCTCGAGGCATCTCATCTATACCGTGGGCAAGGACGCCTTTGCCGCCTCCAAGCGGGACTGGCTGCACGCCGTGTCCAACGCCGTGCGTGATCGCCTGATCGAGCGCTGGATGGATACCACGCGCCGGTCCTATCAGCAGGATGCCAAGCGTATCTATTACCTGTCGATGGAATTCCTGCCCGGCCGCGCGCTGTCCAATGCCCTCATCGCCCTGGGCATCCACGAGGAGTGTGCCGATGCCCTGCGCGAACTGGGGCTGGACCTCGATGAGCTGGATGCGCTGGAGCCGGACCCGGCCCTGGGCAATGGCGGACTGGGCCGTCTGGCTGCCTGCTTCCTCGATTCCATGGCCACCGTGGGCCTGCCCGGCTTCGGCTACGGCATCCGCTACGAATACGGCATGTTCGCCCAGCGCATCGTCGACGGGCGCCAGGTGGAATACCCCGACCACTGGCTGGTGGCAGGCAACCCCTGGGAGTTTCCGCGTCCCGAGGTGAAGTACGCCATCCAGTTCGGCGGGCATGTGGAGTACCGCGACCGGGTGGCCCACTGGGTGGACACCGACGATGTGCTCGCCATGGCCTACGACACCATCGTGCCCGGCTGCGGCAACCGCGTGGTCAACACCTTGCGGCTGTGGTCGGCCACCGCCACCGAAGAGATCGATCTCACCTACTTCAACCAGGGCAACTACACCGCCGCGATCGAGCGCAAGAACCACTCGGAGAACGTGTCGCGCGTGCTCTACCCGGACGACAGCACCGAGCGTGGCCGCGAACTGCGCCTGCGCCAGGAGTACTTCTTCGTCAGTGCCTCGCTGCAGGACCTGCTGGGGCGCTACTTCGAAGCCCACAAGGGTGTCGAGCAACTGGCCGACAAGGTCGCCATCCACCTCAATGACACGCACCCGGCCATCGCCGTGCCGGAGATGATGCGCCTGCTCATCGATGTCCACCGTATTCCGTGGACCCTGGCCTGGCGCCTGTGCACGCGCATCTTCTCCTACACCAACCACACGCTGATGCCCGAGGCGCTGGAGACATGGCCGGTGCACATGCTCGAGCGCGTGCTGCCGCGTCACATGAAGATCATCTACGACATCAACGAGATGTTCCTCGACCACGTGCGCCAGGAGCATCCCGACGACCAAGCCCTGCTGCGGCGCATTTCCCTGATCGACGAGGAGCACGGCCGGCGGGTGCGCATGGCCCACCTGTCGGTGGTGGCCAGCCACAAGGTGAACGGCGTCTCCAAGCTGCATTCGCAGCTGCTCAAGGACACGGTGTTCGCCGACTTCCACAAGTTGATGCCGGGGCGTTTCACCAACTGCACCAATGGCATCACGCCGCGGCGCTGGCTGGCGCTGGTCAATCCGGGCCTCGCAGGGCTCATCGACAGGCACATCGGCGGGCGCTGGCGCACCGACCTCGACGAGCTGGAAAAGCTGCATGGCCTGGCCGGCGACCACAGCTTCCTGGCGGCCTTCCAGGCGGTGAAGATCGCCAACAAGAACCGCCTGGCCGAGTACGTGAAGCGCGTCACCGGCATTGCCATCAGTGCGGATTCGCTGTTCGATGTGCAGATCAAGCGCATCCATGAGTACAAGCGCCAGCTGCTCAACGTGCTGCACGTCATCGCCCGCTATCAGGCCATCCTGGCCGAACCCGGGCGTGACTGGATCCCGCGCACCGTGATCTTCAGCGGCAAGTCGGCTTCGGCCTATTTCATGGCCAAGCTCATCATCAAGCTCATCAATGATGTGGCGGCCGTCATCAATGCCGATTCGCGCGTGGCCGGACGCCTGAAGGTGGTGTTCGTGCCCAACTACGGGGTGTCGGTGGCCGGGCTCATCATTCCCGCGGCCGACCTCTCCGAGCAGATCTCCACCGCCGGCACCGAGGCCTCCGGCACGGGCAACATGAAGCTGGCCCTCAACGGCGCGCTCACCATCGGCACCGATGACGGTGCCAACATCGAGATCCGCGAGGCGGTGGGCGACGAGAACATCTTCATGTTCGGCCTGCGCACCCCGGAGGTCGGGGAGCTGCGCGCCTCGGGCTACCGGCCGCGCGAGCTCTACGAGGCCGACCCGGCGCTGAAGAAGGTCATCGACAGCATCGCCTCAGGGACCTTTTCGCCCGGACAGCCGGAACGCTTCCTGCCGATCGTGCATTCGCTGCTGGACCACGGCGACCATTACATGCTGCTGGCCGATTTCGCGCATTACCTCGATACCCAGAGGCGCGTCGATGCCCTGTACGCCGACAGCGATGCCTGGACGGCCATGGCCATTCGCAACGTCGCGTCCATGGGCCGCTTCTCCAGCGACCGCACCATACTGGAATACGCCAACGACATCTGGGGTGTGCACTCGCTCAACGCCTGATGCCGCAGGAGTATCCAGGCGTAAGCTTGACAGGCGGTTGATAATCGATTTCTGGACGGTCCTTGTTCAAATCATGCACACAGGTTTCATGGGGATGCGATTTTCAATAGCCCCGATTCAAGGAGGCACGGGGGATCGTGTCCCCCTTATTCAACACCCTGCTAACTGGCGTCACATAGCGCTGTTACCCTGTGCCCATGCTCAGTCCTGAAGTCATTGTGGTCCTGGCGGCCGCCCGTCACGCCGACCCCTTTGCCGTGCTGGGCCTGCACGAAATCGAAGGTGCCCTGTGGGTGCGCTCGGTGCAGCCCGATGCCACGGCCGTGGCCGTGATCGATGCGACCAGCGGCCGTTTAGTCGGCCCCTTGCAGCGCGTGCATGCCGATGGCGTGTTCGAGGGCCGCATCCCGCGCCGGCGCAAACGCTTCCACTATCGCCTGCGCGTGACCTGGGGCGAGGTGGTGCTGGACATCGAAGACCCTTATCGTTTCGGCCAGGTGCTGGGCGAAACCGATGTCTGGTTGCTGGCCGAGGGCCGCCACCAGCGCCTGTACGAAAAGCTGGGCGCGCACCCGGCTATGATGGAGGGCGTGCCTGGATTCTCCTTTGCGGTATGGGCGCCCGGCGCCCAGCGCGTGGCCCTGGTGGGCGACTTCAACCACTGGGACGGGCGGCGCCATCCGATGCGCCTGCGCCGTGAATGCGGTGTGTGGGAGTTGTTCCTGCCCGGCATCGAGACGGGCGCCTGCTACAAGTTCGAGATCCGCGATGCCGCCGGCCAGTTGCTGCCCCTGAAGGCCGACCCCTTTGCCTTTGCCGCCGAGCTGCGCCCGGCCACGGCATCGGTGCTGTGCACCGAGCCCGATAGCAGTGCGCGGGCCACCGCTGCCCTGCCCTCGGCGGCGCGCAACCGCCCGGTGTCCATCTACGAAGTGCATGCCGGTTCCTGGCGCCGCGGTGCCGATGGCCGCCTGCTGGACTGGTCGGAAATGGCCGATCAGTTGCTGCCCTATGTGCAGCAGACCGGATTCACGCACGTGGAATTCATGCCGGTGATGGAGCATCCCTTCGACGGCTCCTGGGGCTATCAGACCACCGGCCTGTATGCCCCCACCGCGCGCCATGGGTCGCCGGCGCAGTTTGCAGTGCTGGTGCAACGCTTCCATGAGGCGGGTATCGGTGTGCTGCTGGACTGGGTGCCGGGGCATTTCCCGGCCGATGCGCATGCGCTGGCACGCTTCGACGGCACCTGCCTGTACGAGCATGCCGATCCGCGCCAGGGCTGGCACCCGGACTGGGACACCCTCATCTACAACTATGGCCGGCACGAGGTGTGCAACTTCCTGACCGCCAATGCCCTGTTCTGGCTGGAGCGTTACGGCGTGGCAGGGCTGCGCGTGGATGCGGTGGCTTCCATGCTGTACCTGGACTACAGCCGTCGCGAGGGCGAGTGGGTGCCCAATGCCCGAGGAGGGCGGGAGAACCTCGAGGCCGTCGCCTTCATCCGTGAAACCAACACCCGGGTGGGCGCCGCCTTTCCCGAGGCCGCCATGGTGGCGGAGGAATCCACTGCCTGGCCGGCGGTGTCGCGGCCGGTGCACGACGGCGGGCTGGGCTTTCACTACAAGTGGAACATGGGCTGGATGCACGACACGCTGGAGTACATGCAGCACGACCCGGTGCATCGCCGCCATCACCACGACCAGCTCACTTTCGGTCTCATCTACGCCTTCAACGAGAACTTCGTGCTGCCGCTGTCGCATGACGAAGTGGTGCATGGCAAGGGCTCGCTGCTCTCGCGCATGCCCGGTGACCGCTGGCAGCAGTTCGCCAATCTGCGGCTGTACTTCGGCTTCATGTGGGCGCATCCGGGCAAGAAGCTGCTGTTCATGGGCTGCGAATTCGGCCAGCGTGACGAGTGGAACCACGACGCCCAGCTCGACTGGGGCGCGCTCGCCGACGGCCAGCACCTGGGCGTGCAGCGCCTGGTGGGCGACCTCAACCGTGCCTATCGCGGGCAGCCCGCGCTGCATGAGCTCGACTGTGAGCCGGGCGGTTTCGAGTGGATCGACTTCTCCGACCGGGAACAGAGCGTGCTGGCCTTCCTGCGTCGCGGCATGGGCGAGGATGCGCTGGTGGTCACCGTGTGCAACTTCACGCCGGTGCCGCGCAGCGTCTATCGCATCGGCGTGCCCCGCCTGGGCCGCTACGAGGAAATCATCAACACCGATGCCGCCTGCTATGGCGGCTCCAACATGGGCAATGGCGGCGGCGTGGATGCCGTCGCGGCACCCTGCCACGGTCGCGCCCAGTCGATTGCCGTGACACTGCCGCCGCTGGCCTGCGTGATGTTTGCGTGGAAGCCTGCATGAATGCCGCCAGGCCGGTGCTCCCTGCAGCCCTCGCCGCCCATCGCGGGCTGGCAAGGCTGGCCCGTCCGCGCCTGGAAGCGGGTCGTCACTGGCCGCTGGGCGCGTGCTGGGATGGCGGCGGGGTCAACTTTGCCCTGTTCTCGGCCTTTGCCACGCAGGTGGACCTGTGTCTCTACGACGCGGCCGGTGTGCATGAGCTGGCGCGCATCACCCTCACCGAATGCACCAACCAGGTCTGGCACGGCTATCTGCCCGATGCGCGCCCGGGCCTGGTGTATGGCTACCGCGTGCACGGCCCCTATGCGCCGGAAGAGGGCCATCGCTTCAACCCGCACAAGCTGCTGATCGATCCCTACGCGCGCGCGTTCGCCGGCAGCTTCACCTGGTCCGATGTGCACTACGGCTATCGTCGCGGCAACGCCCGCGCCGACCTGTCCTTCGACCGGCGCGACAATGCCGCGGCCATGCTCAAGTGCCGCGTGCTCGACACGGCCTATTCCTGGCATGAGGACCGCCGGCCGCACACGCCCTGGTCCGAGACCGTGATCTATGAAATGCATGTGAAGGGCTGGAGCATGCTCAATGCCGCCCTGCCCGAAGCCCTGCGCGGCACCTATGCGGGCCTCGCGCATCCGGCCTCCGTACGCCACTTCAAGGGGCTGGGCGTCACGGCCGTGGAATTGCTGCCGATCCAGGAGTTCATCGACGAACACCGGCTGGTGCAGGATGGCCTTGCCAACTACTGGGGTTATAACACCCTGGGTTATTTCGCCCCGGCTGCGCGCTATGCTGGCGGCGGTGATCCGCTGGACGAATTTCGCAGCATGGTGCGCTGCCTGCACGCGGCGGGCATCGAGGTGATCCTCGATGTGGTCTACAACCACACCTGCGAATCCGACCAGCTGGGGCCGACGCTGGCCTTTCGCGGCATCGACAACGCCAGCTACTACCGCCTGCGCGAGGGGCGCTGGCTGGATGACGTGAGCGGCTGCGGCAACACCCTCAATCTGGCGCATCCACGCGTGCTGCAGATGGTCATGGATTCGCTGCGCTGGTGGGCGGCCGACCTGCATGTGGACGGCTTTCGCTTTGACCTGGCCACCGCCATGTGCCGCGAGGCCGGTGGTTTTGATGCCGGCTGCGCTTTCCTCGACACGCTGCGCCAGGACCCGGTGCTCGCGGGGGTGAAGCTGATCGCCGAGCCCTGGGATGTCGCCACCTGTGAAACCGGGCGTTTTCCCGCCGGCCTGTCGGAATGGAATGACCGTTACCGGGATGCCGCGCGCGGTTTCTGGCTGACGGGCAGCACGACCTGCGGGGAATTTGCCTCGCGCCTGGCCGGGTCGAGCGACCTGTTCCGGCACGGCGGGCGCATGCCGCAGGCGGCGGTCAACTTCATCACCGCGCACGACGGCTTCACCCTGGCCGACGTGGTCTCCCATGAGCGCAAGCACAACGAGGCGAACGGCCAGGCCAATGCCGATGGCAACAATGACAACCGCAGCACCAACTGCGGGGTCGAAGGCCCGACCGACGACGCCGCAGTGCGGGCGATGCGTGCGCGACTGCAGCGCAGCCTGCTCGCCACCCTGATGCTGTCGCAGGGGGTGCCCATGCTGGTGGCCGGCGATGAGCTGGGCAGGTCGCAGGGCGGCAACAACAATGCCTATTGTCAGGACAACGCCGTGTCATGGCTGGACTGGGAGGGCATGGACCACGCCCTCCTCGCTTTCGCAGCCAGGCTCATCGAGCTGCGCCGCAGCCATCCGGCCTTGCGCCGCGTGCAGTGGTTCGACGGATCGGCCACGCCGCTGGGCGAGCACGACATCGCCTGGCTGTGGCGCGATGGCACGGCCATGACGCGCGTCCAGTGGGAGGATGGCACCAACCGCTGCTTCGGTTTCAGGCTGGGACGCAACAGCGGCGCTGAATCGGCGCTGCTGGTGCTGATGAATGCCGGTACGCAGGAGGTCGCATTCACGCTGCCGCCCGCACCCGGCGGTGACTGGGTGCTGCAACTGGACACGGCACAGGACGTTACGCCTCGGGCGGGCGGCAGAACCACGCCTGCGGAGGCGCAGGCTGCTGCCACCGTCACTGCCACCACCACCACCATGGTGTCGGCGCGCGGCCTGCTCCTGCTGTCCTCGACGCCGGCGTCGCCATGAACGCATCCCTTCTGCGCCTGGCCCGCGAAGCCGGTATCGAGGAGGTCTATTGGGATGGCCTGGGGGTGCGTCGCGAGCTGGGCGGGCACACTGCCGCCGCGCTGCTGGGCGCACTGGGCTTCGATGCCGCGGGCGATGCCGCTGCACAGCACGAAGCGCTGCTCGATGCGGCTTTCCTCAGTCCGCTGGCGCCCGCCGTGGTGTTGCGGGTTGGTGCACCCCTCTCGATGGCGGTGGCGCTGCCGCAGTCACGACGTGAGGAGTCCATCCCCTTTGAGGTGCGGCTGGAAGACGGTGGCCGGCTGGCCGGCGGGTTTGTCGCCTCCGGGCTGCCGCAACTGGCCGAGCGAACGGTGGCGGGACTGCACTATGCCCGCTTCAGCCTGACCCTGCCCGAAGGTTTTCCCGAGGGTTACCACCAGTTCGTGCTGCCCACGCTGGGCAGTCACAGCACGCTCATCATCGGTCCGGCGCAATGCCATTTGCCGCAGCACTTGCAACAGGGCGGGCGCTGCTGGGGTCTGAGCGTACAGCTCTACACCCTGCGCTCGGCGCGCAACTGGGGCATGGGGGATTTCGGCGATCTGGCCGTGCTGGCGCAGTCGGTCGGGCAGGCAGGCGCGGCCTTCATCGGCCTCAACCCGCTGCATGCGCGGCATCTGGTGGCCCCGGATGAGGCAAGTCCCTACGCGCCTTCCTCGCGGCTATTCCTCGATCCGTTGTACATCGATGTTGCCGCCGTCGAGGGCTACGCCGACTGTGCCGGGGCCGCGGCTGTGGTGGCCGATCCCGGATTCCAGGCGAGCCTGGCAGCCGCACGCGAGTCGCGCCTGGTGGATTACGCCGCAGTCACCGCACTCAAGTTGCCGGTACTGCAGCAGCTGTACCACGGGTTCAGGCAGTCGGCCGCCGATCCTGCCTCAGTCCACGCCAATACAAATGTTCGCGCCTTCGACGAGTTCAGGCAGGCCGGCGGCGAAGCGCTGGCACGCTTCGCCGAATTCGAAGCGCTGCGCTTGCATCTGCAGCGCACCACCGGCCGGACCGAGGCCTGGCAGGGGTGGCCTCAGGCCTGGCGAGATCCTGCCTCGGCCCAGATGCAGCGCTTCCGCAGCGAAGCGGCCGAAGCCATCGGCTTTCAGGCCTGGCTGCAGTGGGTGGCCTCGCAGCAACTGCACCGCGCGGCACAGGCGGCCGCCTCCGCCGGCATGGCCATCGGCCTGTACCGCGACCTCGCGGTGGGTGCGGCCAGCGACAGCGCCGAGACCTGGGGCGGGCAGGACCTGTTTGCACACGGCATCAGTGTGGGTGCGCCGCCGGACATGCTCAACCGGCAGGGCCAGTCCTGGGGGCTGCCGCCGTGGAATCCGCAGGCGCTGGCACGCCAGGGCTACGCCGCCTTTCGCGACCTGCTGGCGGCCAACATGCAGGACGCAGGCGCGCTGCGCATCGATCACGTGATGGCCTTGATGCGCTTGTTCTGGATACCGCAGGGCATGAGCGGAGCCGATGGCGGCTATGTGCGCAACGCCTTCGAGGCACTTACCACCATCCTCGCGCTGGAGAGCGTGCGCCATCGCTGCATGGTGATCGGTGAGGATCTGGGCTCGGTGCCCGATGGGCTGCGGCCGCGCCTGCATGCGCTGGGCCTGCTGTCCTATCGCGTGCTGGTCTTTGAGCGGTACTGGCAGACCGATGGCCGCTTCTGTCTGCCAGAGGAGTATCCGCCGCAGTCGCTGGCCACCGTGGCCACGCACGACATGCCCACCATGAGCGAATTCTGGACGGGCGGAGACATCGAGCGCCGCGCGCAACTCGGCCTGTTTGCCGGCGCCGATCCGCAGCAGCAGCGTGATGAAGATGCCGCGCGTCGCCGGGCGGAGCGCAATGGCATGCTGCGCCTGCTGGGTGAATGCGGCTTGTCACCGGTGGATCCGCAGGAACCCGGCGCGGTCGTGGACAGTCTGCATGCGGCGGTCGCGCGCACCCGCTCCATGCTGGCCGTGGTGCAGCTGGATGACCTGATCGGTGAAATGGAGCCGGTGAACGTGCCCGGCACCTACCGGGAGTACCCGAACTGGCGGCGCAAGCTGTCGCTGCCTCTGGAGGATATTCTGAGCGACCCGCGCTGGGCCAGGCTTGCCACGGTGATGCGCGAAGCCGGACGCGCCTGAGCGGGGGGCGACTGTCCCGTTCGTGCCGCCTTAGCCGAGCCAGTCGAGCCCCTCAGGCCAGCCGGTCGAGCCCTCAGGCCAGCCGGTCGAGCATATCCTGGGTCACCAGGGTGACGCCGTTTTCCGTGCGTTCGAAGCGCCGCGCATCCTCGACGGGGTCTTCGCCGATGACCATGCCCTGCGGGATGATGCATCCCCGGTCGATCACCGCCTTGGTCAGGCGTGAATGACGTCCGACCTGGACACCGGGCAGCAGGATGGACTCGCTCAGCTGGCAGTAGGAATTGATGCGGCAGCGTGAAAACAGCAGCGATCGCTCAATGTGCGAGCCGGAGACGATGCAACCGCCGGACACCAGCGAATCCACGGCCATGCCGCGCCGGTCGTCGCGGTTGAAGACGAACTTGGCCGGGGGCAGTTGTTCCTGATGGGTCCAGATGGGCCAGCGTGTGTCATACATGTCCAGCTTGGGTTCGACTGCCGTGAGGTCTATGTTGGCCTCCCAGTAGGCATCGATGGTGCCAACATCACGCCAGTAGGGCTCGCTGGCATTGTCCGTGGTGACGCAGCTGTCGGCAAAGTGGTGGGCGGCTGCCACGCCTTCGCGCACCGCCTGCGGAATGATGTCCTTGCCGAAATCGTGGCTCGAGCCCGGGTCGGCCATGTCGCGCGCGAGTGATTGATAAAGGTAGGCGGCGTTGAACACATAGACGCCCATGCTGGCCAGGGCCATGTCGGGCCGTCCCGGCATGGCCGGCGGATGGGCCGGCTTCTCCTGGAAATCGGTGATGCGGCTGGAGCCATTGACCGCCATCACGCCGAAGCTGCCGGCATCCTTGATCGGCACCTCGATGCAGGCCACGGTGCACTGAGCGCCCTTCTCGACGTGGTCGAGCAGCATCAGCGAGTAGTCCATCTTGTACACGTGGTCACCGGCCAGGATCAGGATGTACTCCGGGTGGTCGTCGCGGATGATGTCCAGGTTCTGGAACACCGCATCGGCGGTGCCGCGATACCAGGATTCCTCCGAGATGCGCTGCTGCGCCGGGAGCAGGTCGATGTGTTCGTTCAACTCGCTCTTCATGAACGACCAGCCCCGCTGCAGGTGGCGCAGCAGGCTGTGAGATTTGTATTGCGTGGCCATGCCGATCCTGCGCACCCCCGAATTGAGGCAGTTGGACAGGGCGAAATCGACGATGCGGAACTTGCCGCCGAAGTAGACCGCCGGCTTGGCGCGCCGGTCGGTGAGCTGCTTGAGCCGGCTGCCGCGCCCGCCGGCCAGCACCATCGCAAAGCAGTTCTTGGGCAGTCTCTGCTGGTTCACGATGTCTTTACGCATGGTGGTGTCCATTTGCCGATTGTGGGAGGAGCGCGTTCCTGCAGACTGATGCAGGAAGGGCTCATGCTTTCCATCATGCCATAGCCATGCGCTCCGGAGGCCACGCGGTCCGGAGCAGCGACAAACGGTGGTTCGGATGCGCCAGACGGCCGCTTTGTCATGCCTGCCGCCGGTGATGGCCTGTTGCCTTCATGTTAGGCTCAGCATGGTCCTTCATTCAAGCCACCGTACTCCGGTCCGCAACGCCCCATTGAAGCCAGCGAACATGATTCTTGTCGGTGATGTCGGCGGCACCAAGTCGCTGCTGGAGATCGGCACCCTGCGCGACGGCCTTTGGCAACCGGCGCATGCTGCGCGTCATGCAGCGCTCGACCATCCTGACCTGCAATCGGTGTTGCGCCACTTCCTCGCGGAATGCCGCGCGCGCGCGCTCTTGCCGGCATGCATTGACGGCGCCTGTTTCGGCGTGGCCGGGCCGGTGTCCGGCAATCGCGCGCAGCTGACCAACCTGCCCTGGCTGGTGGACGGCGCGGCCATCAGCGCGGAATTCGGTATTCCCCATGTGCAGGTGGTCAACGATTTTGCTGCCGCCGCCAGCGGCGTGGCTTTGCTGCAGGCCGGCGACCAGGTCGTGCTGCAGGCGGGCGAGCCGCTGCCGGGTGCGCCGCGGCTGGTGCTGGGCGCCGGCACGGGGCTGGGCGTGGCGCATCTGATCCGGGTTGGTGATGACTATCAGGTGATCGCCGGGGAGGGCGGACATGCCGGCTTTGCGCCGGGCACTGCTGCGCAGGGTGATTTGTGGCGCGATCTGCTGGACCTGCAGGGCCGGGTGATCGTCGAGGACGTGGTGTCCGGCCCCGGCTTGGCGAGCATCCACCGGCATCTGCTGCACCGGGAGGGACTGCCCACGGCCGCCCTTTCGCCTGCGGCCATCGTCCAAGCCGCTTTGGTGGATGGTGAGCCGCACTGCCTGCGCGCGCTGGATCTGTTCATCGAGTGCTACGGTGGGGCTGCGCGCAATCTGGCGCTGGCCGTGCTGCCACGTGGTGGCGTCTATATCGCGGGTGGCATCGCCCCCCGTATCCTGGCGCGTCTGATACAAGGCGGCTTCATGGCCGCCTTCACCGCGCCCGGTGCACATGTCGAGGCGCTGCGCAAAATGCCGGTGTCCGTGGTGACCAATACCCGCCTGGGCGTGCTGGGCGCGGTCTGGCTGGCGGCGCAGAGCTTGCGCGGATAGCCGGCACGTCAGAGTGCCGGCCCTATTGCTGCTTGTCCCTGCTGCTGTCTCTGCGGTTTTCCGGCCGGCCGCCTCAGGCCGCGACGCTGGCTGCCCAGCCTTCAGCTTCCAGTTCCTGTCTGACCTGCGCCACCATTTCATAGGAGCGCAGGCGCTTGGCCTGCTCGAACAGCGCCGCGGTGATGATGAGTTCGTCCGCCTTGGTCTTGTCGATGAAGGCCTTGAGGCCGGCCTTCACGGTGGCTGGTGAGCCGACGATGGAGCCGGGGGCGAGTTCGTCCATGATGTGGCGGCCACGCGCGCCGTGGCGCGTCTCGAATTCCGCATCGGGTGGGCGCAGCGTGCTGCGCTGGCCGGTGCGGTTGGCGAGCGTCGACTGCAGCCGCGAGGTGTATAGCAGTTGCGCTTCCTCGTCGCTGGGCGCCACCACGATGTTGATGCCCAGCATGGCGTAAGGCTTGTCCAGCCATTCCGAGGGCTGGAACAGGGTGCGGTACAGGTGCAGTGCTTCCATCATCTGCTGCGGCGCGAAGTGCGAGGCGAAGGCATAGGGAAAGCCGTTTACCGCAGCGAACTGCGCCCCCCAGGTGGAGGAGCCGAGGATCCAGAACGGGATCTTCAGGCCGGCCCCGGGCACCGCCACCACGCGCTGGCCTTCGCGCTCTGGTGCAAACCAGTGCAGCAGCTCGGCCACTTCCTGCGGGAAATCATCGCCCGCGGTGGGCGGACGGCGCAGCGCCTGCGAGGTGGCCTGGTCCGATCCCGGTGCGCGCCCCAGGCCGAGGTCGATGCGGCCCGGGTAGAGCGATTCGAGCGTGCCGAACTGTTCGGCGATAACCATGGGCGCATGGTTGGGCAGCATGATGCCGCCTGAGCCGATGCGGATGGATTTGGTGCCCGCGCCGATGTGGGCGATCAGCACCGAGGTCGCGGCGCAGGCCACCCCTGGCAGCGAGTGGTGCTCGGCCAGCCAGAAGCGCTTGTAGTCCAGCCGCTCGGCCAACTGGGCGAGCTCCAGCGAATTCCTGAATGCCTGGGCTGCCGTGCTGCCTTCGGCGATGGGGCAGAGGTCGAGGACGGAGAAGGGGATCATGGGGGCGGGGCTTTCTGCCTAATCGTTGAGGGGCTTATCGTACATGGGTGTCGGGTGCGGCACAGGCCCTGCCAAATGGCCTGCCCGTCCTGCCCAGCCTGTGTCCTGAATCGTTTGTTCGGTGAATATGACTGTGTACCAGGACCTGATCCCGACTTCGGACACTACCCCGGGCCAAACAATTCCTTGTTGATGGCCTTGAAGCGGGCTTCCTCGATGGAAACGATGTTGCGTTTCGCCAGGTCCTGCAGGCACTGGTCCAGGGTCTGATTGCCGATATTTCTCTGCGTGGGCAGCATGCCGGTGATCTGGGCGATCTTGTTTTCCCTGATGTTGTTGCGGATGGCAGAGTTGCACACCATGATCTCGTGCGCGGCCACACGCCCAGTGCCATCCTTGGTCTTGAGCAGGGCCTGGCAGATGACTGCCTGCAACGATTCGGACAGCATGGTCCGGATGTTCTCCTTCTCCGCCGCCGGGAACACATCGATGATGCGATCTATGGTCTTGGCCGCCGAATTGGTGTGCAGGGTGCCGAATACGAGGTGACCGGTTTCGGCCGCAGAAAGGGCCAGCCGGATGGTGTCCAGGTCGCGCATTTCACCCACCATTATCACGTCGGGGTCCTCGCGCAGTGCTGCGCGCAGGGCATTGGCAAATGACAGGGTATGCGGCCCCAGTTCCCGCTGGCGCACCAGGGATTTTTTGCTTTCGTGGACAAACTCTATGGGGTCTTCGATGGTGAGTATGTGTCCCTCAAGGTTTTCATTGACATGGTTCACCATGGCGGCAAGCGTGGTGGACTTCCCCGACCCGGTCGGGCCTGTCACCAGCACCATTCCACGGCTGTTTTCGGCAATCGTCTTGAATACCTTGGGAGCGTTCAGATCGTCCAGGCCGAGAATCTTCGACGGGATGGTGCGAAACACCGCGCCCGGCCCACGCTGCTCCACCAGTGCATTGACGCGGAAACGCGCAAGATCAGGCACGGCAAAGGAAAAATCGCATTCCAGGCATTCCTCGAACCGCTTGCGTTGCCCATCGCTCATGACCTCGTAGATCATGTCATGCACTTCGGTGGAATCCATGCACGGCAGGTTGAGGCGCTTGATGCTGCCGTGAATGCGGATCATGGGGGGCAGGCCGGGTGACAGGTGCAAGTCCGAGGCCTTGTTCTTCATCACGAATCTCAGCAAGTCGAGGATGTCCATGTTCCTCCCTGGAATGGCACTGCCATGACGGCTCAGCGGGCAGTATGTCACGCCCCGCATGCAGGCGAAGGGCTTTTGCCACCCCCTTCAAGTACGCACATTCGACCGCGAGCGCCTGCCTGTTCGCAGAGGTTCTTTTACCGAATTGCCTGAAGCCTGACCAACAGGCGCTGACTCATCTGCACACTCAAGATCCCCCCGCTCACCAGGTGTTGCGCAACTCCCGCAGTTTCACGAACACGGTCTTTGCATCCGGATGCTCGGGCAGGTCGGGAAACTTCTCGCGCAGTTTTTCGATGACAGCGGCACTGGTCAGCCGGAAGAAAGTGTTGAACTGCTTTTCCTGGGCCAGGGTGGTGACGATGGAGGTGGCCGGGTCGTGGTCCTTCACCTTCGGCAGCATGCTTTTTGCGGCGGCATTGTCCGGCTCGCGGTCCAGGGTGAAGCCCAGGTTGTTCTCGATGTAGTCGTGGCCGGGGTAGACCCGCGTGTCATCCGGCAGGCCGTTCAACTGGTCGACGAAGGTGGCGTAAAGGTCTTCGGGGTTGCCGCCGTTATGGCAGTTGCCGGCGCCGGCATTGAACAGGGTGTCGCCGCTGAACAGCGCCTTCATGTCGGTGCGCGACTTCAGGCAGATGTGGCACATCGTGTGGCCGGGGGTGTCCAGGCATTCCAGCTCAACGGTCCTGCCGACCTTGATCACGTCGCCGGCCTTCACGCCGCGGTCCATGCCGGCGATCTTGGCTCCGGCCCGGTGGTGGGCGATGAGCTTGGCCCCGGTGGCCGCCACCACCGCGGCATTGCCGCCGGTGTGGTCATGGTGCTCATGGGTGTTGAGGATGTGGGTGATCTGCCAGCCCCTGGCCCGGGCCGTGGCCAGGCTCTTCACGTGGTCCAGCGGGTCGATGGCGAGGGTTTCGCCGGTCTCGCTGCAGGCGATGAGGTAGTTGTAGTTGCGGTAGGCGTTGCCGGTCCAGATGCGCTCGACGATCATGCGTTGCTCCTTGTTCCAGGCAGCCATGATAACGGGCGGTGTGCCGGTTGCGGCAAGATACACTTTCGTCTTTCAGCAATGGCCGGAAGGAGCAGGACATGGATGTACGCGCAGCAGTGGCGCACGAGGCGGGTGCCCCCCTCAGTGTGGAGACGGTGCAGCTGGAGGGCCCGCGTGCCGGCGAAGTGCTGGTGGAAATCCGTGCCACCGGCATCTGCCATACCGATGAGTTCACGCGCTCGGGCGCCGACCCGGAGGGGCTGTTCCCGGCCATCCTCGGCCACGAGGGCGCGGGCGTGGTGGTGGACATCGGGCCAGGCGTTACCAGCCTGAAGAAGGGTGACCATGTCATTCCGCTCTACACGCCCGAATGCCGCCAGTGCGAGTACTGCCTGTCGGGCAAGACCAACCTGTGCCAGGCGATCCGCGTGACCCAGGGCCAGGGCGTGATGCCCGATGGCAGCAGCCGCTTCTCCATCGGCGGGAAGAAGCTGCACCATTACATGGGCACCTCGACCTTCGCCAACTACACCGTGGTGCCGGAGATTGCGCTGGCGAAGATCCGCGAGGATGCGCCTTTCGACAAGGTCTGTTACATCGGCTGCGGGGTGACCACCGGCATCGGCGCGGTGATCAATACGGCCAAGGTGCAGCCGGGTGACAATGTGGTGGTGTTCGGGCTGGGCGGCATCGGTCTCAATGTGGTGCAGGGTGCGCGCATTGCCGGGGCCAACATGATCGTCGGTGTCGACACCAATCCGGCACGCAAAACCCTCGCCGAAAAATTCGGCATGACCCATTTCGTCAACCCGAAGGAAGTCGAGGGTGACCTCGTGCCGCATCTCGTGAATCTCACCAAAGGCGGGGCGGATTACAGTTTCGAGTGCATCGGCAATGTCGAGGTGATGCGCCAGGCGCTGGAGTGCTGCCACAAGGGCTGGGGTCAGTCCATCATCATCGGCGTGGCGGGCGCCGGGCAGGAGATCAGGACGCGGCCTTTCCAGCTGGTCACCGGGCGGGTGTGGAAGGGCACGGCCTTCGGCGGCGCCAAGGGCCGGCGCGACGTGCCGAAGATCGTCGACTGGTACATGGAAGGCAAGATCAACATCGATGATCTCATCACCCACAAGCTCCGGTTGGAAGACATCAATCGCGGCTTCGATCTCATGCACGAGGGCAAGTCGATACGTTCAGTGGTGGAGTTCTGAGCGGTGGTGTGCAACGCAAGCCCATGTCAGGCTTGCGTTGCACAGGCATTCGCCGCATGAGGTCACCTGTCCGCCTCTGAGGGGCGCCGAATTCCTTCGGCTATACTTCCTCCCACAATATCAGGGACAGTTGCGCTGTTGCGCCGGCTTCTGATCCGTGACCAGGTCGTATGTCTCATACGAAAGGAGTCGGAGATGTCCGGGATGAAGGTGTCGCGAGGTCTTTCCGCGTGCAACGCGTCATTGGTGCTCGTGCTCGGTCTGTTGTGTCAGACGATGCCGGCTGCAGAGGCCCAGCTTTTTCCCAACAAGCCCTTGAGATTCATCGTGCCCTTCGCCCCCGGCGGCGGGGCCAGCACGCTGGCGCGCACGGTGGGCGACCAGCTGGCCAAGGAGATCGGCCAGCCGGTGCTGGTGGTCAATCGCGACGGTGCAGGCACGGTGATCGGCTACAACGAGGTGGCGAAGGCGCCAGCGGACGGGTACAGCCTGCTGCTCAGCGGCAACGCCGGCGCGATCAATGCCGCCAGCGGTCGCGATCTGCCCTATGACCTGCAGAAAGACCTGGAGCCTGTCACCATCATCTACGCCGGTGCGCAAGTGATGCTCGGTGGCAAGGACAGCCGCTTCAACACACTGCGCGAGCTGGTGGCCTGGGGCAAGGCCAATCCGGGGCAGGTGAAGTTCGGCAGCAATGGTACGGGCAGCTCGGTGCATTTCTCTTCGGAGCAATTCAACCAGGCGGCGGGCATCAAGGCGCTGCATGTTCCCTACAAGGGCGCCAATCCGGCGATGCAGGATCTGGCTGGCGGGCGTATTGACTACGTGATTGCCGGATCAAGCGGCGCATTCCCGGCGGTGAAGTCGGGCCAGTTCAAAGGACTGGCGATTCTCAGTCGCACGCGCTCCAGGCAGATGCCGGACCTGCCCACGGCCATCGAGCAGGGCGTGAACGTGGAGACCGAGGGCTGGTATGGCATCCATGTGCGAGCCGGTGCGCCCGCACAGTCGGTGAGGACCCTGCATGCGGCGCTGATGAAGATCCTGGGCATGGCTGACATGGGGGAGAAGCTTGCCGCCATGGGCGGCGAGCCCCGTACCATGAGCCAGAGCGAGTTCAGAACCTTCATCCAGGGCGAGATCGACACCCTGTCGCGGCTGGTCAGGATCCTGGACATCAAGGTGGCCGATTAGGCTGAACAGCCCGATTTGTCCGCGCGGTCACCTGCGGACGATGGTGCACCGGGCCTGTATCGGCAGCTCTCATTCAATGCGCCATCGCTGAAGCAAAGGCGCGCCCAACCGGAGGACGACCCATGCGCATCTGGCATCAGAGCTTCACTGTCTTGCAGGACCTGCCCGCTTACGTGGACGGGCTGAAAGAGCGCATATCGGCTGTGGTCCGTCCTGACACGGAGGTCGTGCTGCACGGCCAGATACCGGGCACCTACGACAGCCACTATCCGGGCAAGGACCTCGCCTACAACGCGCTGTTCTGGATGCATGGCATGCAATGGCTGGCTGCCGGTCGCGAGGCTGAGCGGCAGGGTTTCGACGCCATGGTGCTGGCGAGCCTGGCGGGGCCGATGGCCACCGAATTGCGCACGCTGATCCGGATTCCTGTCGTGGGTTATGGCGAGGCGGTGTTCAACCTGGCCGGGCTCTATGGCCAGCGCGTGGGCATGCTGGCCTTCATCAAGGAACGTATGGAGTTCTGGCCGCGGCAGTTCCGGGAGTGGGGCCTGTCGGACCGTTATGCCGGTATCGAGCAGGCGGGAGCGACCTTCAACGAGGTGCTGGAGGCGCACGTGAATCCGGCCGAACGAAACCGGGTGGTGGGCAACATCGTGTCCATGGGCGAGAAGCTGGTGAAGGAAACCGGATGCGATGTGATATGCCCGGCGGAAATGCCGCTCAACCTGCTGCTTTCGCGGGCGGGGGTGACCGAGATCGCCGGGGCCAGCGTCATGGACGGCATTGGCACGTCCTTCAAGATGGCCGAGATGCTGGTCGACCTGAAAAAAGTGAGCGGCATGAAGCCGAGTAATCGCGGCTACTTCCACGCCGCGCCTGATCGGGACCGGGCCGAGCAGGTCATGCAGTTCTATGGCGTGCCCGAATTGGGCAAGCGCATTCCGTCGGCGTGATGTTGCCTGCCGGCGGCGGCAGCAGGGTTGGGGTGTGGGGCATAAAGGCAGCCGGTTCAGTGATCTTCATTCCGGATAGGTGTCATCATAATTAATCTTCAGACCTAATATTGAATGGAATCCTCATAAATAAATGATCATATTTCATCGGAGAATCCAGTCTCCTCCCGCCTCAGAACGTCCGGCTCACCCGGACGAAGGCGGCTGGGTTGCCGAGGCGGCCGAACTGGCTGGTGGTGGTGTTGCCGACGAATTCGACCTGGAAGCCGTTCACGTCGCGCACCAAGCCCAGGCTGCGATCGACGTAGTCCTGTCCGTCGAGGGACTGGTCGGCAAAGCGGCTGCGGCCGATGTGGCAGTTGAGGCCCCAGGTATCGTTCAGCTTGGCCTGGAGGTTGAGCTCGTAATAGCGCCCGTCGCTGCCTGGATAGAACACGCTGCGGAACTTGGCGCGGCCGATTTCCAGTGTCGGCGAGAAGGGCAGATCCTCGAAGGTGCGTGACAGGATGTCCCCGGCGCGAGGTGGCGCAGCAGCCCGCCGATGGTCATTCGGACTGCCCTGCGGGTGACAGCCGGCCGGTGGCGAACGGTTTGATCCGAGTCATGGTTCTTCTTCTGCTGTCCGGGTGGTTTCGGTGTGCTGTCACACCGCAGGCCATGGTTGCGCCGGCAGTGGCTGGCAACGAGCCGATGATAGAGTCACGATTGCAGGATGGACGACCGGTGTCGTCCACGGACAGTGGCATCCGCGCAGTTCAGCGGCCGAGCGCCTTCTTCACCGCCGCGATCAGGGCATCCTTGTTGACCGGCTTGTGCAGGAAATCGCAGACGCCGATGTCGGTGACCTTCATCATCAGCCCGGAATTCTGGATGGAGGAGAGTGCAATGACCTTGAGGTCCTTGAATTGTGCCTCGCCGCGCAGCAGTGACAGGAACTCGTCCCCGCCCATGTGCGGCATGCGGATGTCCAGCAGCAGCAGGTCGGGGGGGGCGGCCATCAGCATCTTGCCGCCCTCGACTGCGTCCTCTGCCACGCGCACCTTGTAACCCTCATTCATCAGGTGCAGCTGCAGCAGTTCGCGCATGAACAGGTCATCGTCGATGATGAGGATGTCGGCAGATGCCGGGGTGTTGGCGGATTCAGTCATGGTGCCTGTCGATCGGTCCTGCAACGGGTGCATCGGAGGGCGGGCCCTGCGGCGCCGATTATAAGCGGCGTGTATCGGGCATGCCTCAACCTTGCTCTTCCTCGGCAAACGGCGAGTCGCTGAGCTTGTCATGCTGCAGCCATGCGAGCCAGGCGCCCCAGGCCAGGCCGGTGGCCATCACCAGCATGCCGAAGCCGCCGAAGAACTGGCCGATGCCGCGCGATTGGCGCAGCAGGCCGAGGTCGCCGAAGATGTTTTGCCAGTCGTGGCCGTCGCTCTCGGCGCCGGTGCGCCCGTCCAGCAGCATCAGCTTGGGATCGAAGGCGTCGTACATGTAGGCGCCCATGTCGCTGATGGAAAAGCCCAGCAGCCACAGCGCGATGGCGGCGCCGAAGGGGTTGCCCTTGCGCAGGAAGGCGATGCCGATGACGATGGGAAAGAGGTGCTGGCCCAGGGTGCCGCCCAGGGTCATGATGAACGGGCCGAACCAGCGAAAAACCAGGTAATGGCCGGACTCATGAAAAGGCGTGAGGATGAGGTGCAGCACGTGGCTGCCCGGATCGCCCACGGGGATGTCCATGTCGCGCCAGATGAGGATGGTCCACGCGCTGAACAGCACCAGCGCGGCGAGGCGGCCATACCAGTTGGCTTTCGAGACTTCCTCGGGCACGTGCCGCAGGCTTGCCAGCCACTGCGCCAGGCGGCTGTCCTCCGCGCTGTTCTCTACGCTGTCGCGTGCTCCGCTGCCTGCAGCATCCATTCCGGGCACGCCTGCCGCCGTTGCGCGCAGCGTGGCCTGTGGCACGAGCGCCGTACTGTACTTGGCCAGGATGAGGCCGCAGCCGGGACAGGCAGCGGGAAAGACCTGGTCCGCCGGCAGGGGCTGGTGCGAACACTTCGGGCAGACCGGATAGGTCATCGGGGTTGGTGATAATAATATCGTGATTGAATAAATATCGAAGCGCGTGAGCGTTCGAAATTGATATCAATAGGGTGGGGGGTGAGGAGTGAGGGGGCGGTGGGCGGGGGTCAGGCGTCGCCGTCGTCGAACAGGCTGATCTGGCTGGCACCGAAGGCGATCATCTGTTCCACCGCCAGCTTGGCGGCTGCCAGGGTGGAGCACTCGCCGTGGCGCGTGCCGGCTTCCCAGCGGTAAATGCCGTCCCACTCGCCCTTGGGCCCCAGCTTCACCGTGCCCAGCTTGTGCTTGCCGCGCCAGTAGCTGTGCGAATAATAGCCGCGTTCCCAGGCCGCCTTGACCTTGCCGGCCGTTCTGGTGGTGCGCACCGATTTCTGTTTTGGTGTGGCCATGTTCCCTCCCGAGATGCCATCTGCCATCGTCGTGGACATTTTAACGGGGCCAGCCGGTCCTACGGGAGGCATGGCAGGCCCGTCAATCCGGTGTTCGACTTTCCCCTGCTGTCGGCCGCGGCTTACTGGCTGGCCAGTTCCAGTTCGATCTTCACCTCGCGTGCGCGCACATCGCCCGACACCGGAGCCACCGTGGTGGCCTGTACCCGTGCGGCCGGCAGGCCGCCCTCGCGCAACAGGGTGGCGACAGCTTCGCTGCGCGCGCGCGCCAGGGTCTCCAGCGCATCGGGTGACAGCACCTGGGCCTCGCGCAGGCGGCGCATCAGCGTGTTGTAGAAGGGCCGCGCGTCGGCTACCTGCGGCTCGCCGCTGGCCAGGTTGCGCACGCGATCGACCATGCCGGGCTTGGCGGCTTCGCCGGTCGCGGTCTTCGCTTCGGCCTCGGCTTTCAGCTGGTCCAGGGCCGGGGCGCCGAAGCGTTCGGTGAATGCGGCGCGGATGGCGCTGCGCGTGCGGCTGTCCTCGATGGACAGGCCGCCTGCGCTTTCATCCTCGGCGACATCGAAGCCGGCCCGGCGCGCCACTTCGCGCGCCACTGCAGCGCGCTTGAGCCGTTCGCCATCGGCAGCGGTGTCGGCGCGCCCGGGCACCACCAGCCTGAGGGTGGGCCGCTTGGCCAGCACGTCGGCGACACGTTTCAACTTTTCGCGCTCCGGCGGCAGCAGCCGGCTCTGGCCTGCTTCTAAGGCAATGGCCTTCACTTCCTCGGCCTGGTTGCCCCCGCCGAACAGGCTGCCCAGGGCGCGGAACGGTGCGGTGATCACCCGGGTGAGGATGTTGCCGACCGCGCGCCAGATCACCGCGCCGTAGCTGAACTGGGGGTCGTTCAGATTGCCGGTGACCGGAATGTCCAGATCGATGCGTCCGTCGCTGTCTTTGAGGATGGCGATGGCCAGTTGCAGCGGCAGCTTGAGCGCATCCGGACCGTCGATGCGCTCGCCCAGGGTGAGTTCGTCGAACACGGCCTTGTTCTCGCCTTCCAGCCGGCCGTCGTTGATGCGATAACGCAGGTCGAGCGACAGGCGGCCGGCGGCGATGCGGTAGCCGGCGAACTTGATCGAGTAGCTCGAGGCACGCGTCAGGTCGAGGTTGCGGAATTCGACGCGGAAGTTGGTCTGTTCGCGCGGCTGAAAGGGATTCAGCGCGCCGGACAGCCGGGCGAAGCCGAACTCGTCCACCGCGCCTTCCAGCGAGAACTGGCTGCGCGTGCCACGTTCGGTGGACAGGCCATTGAGTGTGCCACCCAGGTTATGGATGCGCGTGGCAAAGCCCGGGCTGATGCTGGCATCGCTGAAATCGAGGAGGGCCTGTTCCACCCGCAGGCGGCGCAGCGACAGCGAGAAGCCGGGGTCATTGCTTTGCGCAGGCGGTGTCGCGGCAGCGGGCGCCGTGACCAGTGGCGCCGCCGATGGTGTTGCCTGGGCCACAGGCACTGGTAGTGGCGTGAAAGCGCGACCAAGATTGAGACTGCGGTCGGCGGCAATCGCCAGGCGCCCCACCGGGGCCACCAGCCGCAGTTCATCCATGTCCACGCGCAGTGGCATGCCGCTTACGCGCAGGCTGTCCGTGGACAGTGACTTCCAGCCCATGATCTGTGTCGATGGCACGGCTTCCGCCGGCCCTTGCTGCCGTTCCTCCATGGCGAGCTCACCCACGCCCACGCTGCCGGTGAAACGGAAGCTTTCCTTGGAGCTGCCATCCAGGGCGTTGACGCGCAGGTCGCCGGCGATGCTGGCGGTGCCCGCGAGCACCCGTGCACGGGTGCTCGCATCGAGTACCGGCTGGGCCAGCGCCAGCGGTATGGCGGTGGCCTCCACGCGCGCTGTCAGCGCACCGGCAGCCGGTGTGGCGCGGCCGCGTGCGGCCAGCTTGCCGCCGCCCTTCACGCCGGCGCCGAACTCGAAGGCCAGCGGCTTGGCGAGGTCATTGGAGGCGTCGTCGATGCGCGCGGTGATGCCCTCCAGGGTCAGTGCCACGCCGCTGGCGGCATCGGCAAAGCCCACGCTGCTGCTGTCGATCTCGGTACGCGCGACACGCATGGACCAGGGCGTTTCCTGGGCTGCTGGTTTGCCGGTGGCGGGCTTGGCCGCAACAAGCTCTGCAGCCACCGGTTTGACAGCGCCGGGCGGCGTCTCCACCAGCAGCTTCTGCACATCGAGCCTGCCGCTGGCATCACGCTTCGCGCTGGTTTCCAGCCCGGTGATCTGCGCCTTCTGTGTCAGCACCTGCCGCTTGTCTACGTCCACCGCGATGCCCTGCAGGGCGAAGCGCGCCAGCTTCAGCAAGGGGGCGGTAGCCCCGGCTTTCGTGGCGTCTTTGGCGGCCTCTGCGCTGGCATCGTGCACCACGACGTCGGCGATGCCGGCCTCGCCGGCAAATCGCAGACCTTTGCCCTCACTCATCTCGACGTCCCCGCCCAGCGACGCCGTGCCCGAGGCGATGCGCACGCGCGCATGGTTTTCCAGCATGGGCTGCATCAGCGCCAGCGCCACGCCCTCCAGGCCTAGCCTGGCCTTGAACGTGGAGGTGGCGGCGATCGTCTCGCCCCTGGCGCTCAGCGTGCCGGCTGCCTTGCCGGTTGCGTCCCGCAGTGCCGCGGTCAGTTCGAAGCCAGCCGGCTTGTCCCCGGTGGTGCTGACATCCTTGAGTGAGGCCGCGATGCCGTCCAGTGCGAGCGCGAGGCGCAGGGCGTTATCACGAAAACCCACGCGTCCGCCTTCCAGGGTGAACTGGTCCAGGCTGACCGTCCAGGGTTCACCCGGCGGTGGCGTGTCCTTGGGCGGCGCGCGTCTGGCCAGAATGTCGGTGAGGTCGATGACGCCATCGGCGCGGCGGGTAAGCGCGATCACCGGTTCGTTCAGGTCGGCCTTCTGTATGGTGACCAGCCGCTTCAGCAGGTCCACGTTCACGCCTTCCATGCCGAAGCGCGTGAGTTTCACCGGTGCACCTGCATCCGCCCCCTTGCCGCTGCCCGGCAGGGACACGGCGAGACCGGTGACGGCGGCACTGGCATTTTCCACGGTGAGCTGGGGCCGACCTTCGACGAGGCTGAAGCGGTGCGGCAGCGTGGCCTCGGCACTGCCGGCGGAGATGCGCCCGGCCAGCGCGGTGTCGAGATAGGGCATCAGCGAGGGCAGTGGAAAGCCGGCGAGCTTCAGCGTGCCGCTGGCGGCAATCGGCTGCAGGGACAGGTCACCTTCCCAGTCCAGTTGCGCGCCATCGGTGGTGTGGGCACCCAGCTTGAGCTTGCCACTGTTGCCCTGCAGGCTGGAGACATTGCTCAGGGTGATGCCGAAATTGTCGACGCGGTTCTCGTAGCCTTCGCGGCGGTCGGCAAAGGCGATCGAGCCTTCCTCGATGGCGAACTGGCCGATGATGAAACGCGGCAGGCCGCCTGCGGGTTTCTTCTCGGCGGCCTCCGGCCTGGACAGGGCGGCCAGGTTGACGCGACCTTCCGGGTCGATGTCCACGAACAGGGCCGGCCGGGTGAGGCGCAGTTCGGACAACACCGCGCCAAAGCGCAGCAGTGAGCGCCACTCGAGATCGGCAACCAGGCCGGCCAGGCTGAACACCGGCTTGCCGGCGCCATCGGCCAGCGCGATGTCGCTGGCGCGCACCGTCAGCGTCACCGGGTTGAAGCTGAAAGCGCCGATGCTGAGTTTGTGCCCGGTAGCCTCCAGGGCCTTCGGTGCTTCACGCTTGACCAGCGCGGGCAGCCACAGGGCGCCCAGCAGTATCCACATCAGGGCCAGCATGGCGATGACGCTGCCGGCGATGATGAGCCGGCGGGAGCGACGGGTTTGGGTATTGGTCCAGGGCTGGTTCATGGTCAGGTCTCGAAGGACGGATGGTGTGAGTCTGGCACCGAGGGGTTCATTTTAGGGGCTGTGTGCAGCGTGACGGGTGACGGCAAGCCATGGCGCGTCACCGCGGACGGTTCGACGCAGGCCTATCGTGACGCAAAATCGCCCGGCGTGCCTGTGACCTGGTTCACATCCGCGACCATCCTGCCGACGGGCCCGCCAGCGTGTCGCCGCTGAATTGCGAGACAATTGCGCCCTTGACGCAAGCCAGACGCCTTTGCCGGAGGACAGCCGCGAGTGGCTACCCCGGTTCATCACAGCCATCGACTGCAGGAGAACTGACGTGAACAAGCCACTGAGCGGCATCCGTGTCCTCGACATGAGCCGAATTTTTGCCGGCCCCTATTGCGCCCAGACGCTGGCCGACCTCGGCGCCGAAGTGATCAAGGTGGAGCGTCCCGGCGAGGGCGATGACATGCGCAACTACGGGCCGCCCTTCCTCAAGGGCGCCGATGGCAAGCCCACGCGCGACTCGAGCTACTACCTCGCCGCCAACCGCAACAAGAAGGGCATCACCGTGGACCTGGCCACCCCGGCCGGCCAGGACATCATCCGCAAGCTGGCCGCGGTGTGTGATGTGCTGATCGAGAACTACAAGGCCGGCGACCTGGCGCGCCATGGCCTGGATTACGAGAACATCAAGAAGGTCAACCCGCGCATCATCTATGCGTCCATCACCGGCTTCGGCCAGTCCGGCCCCTATGCCGAACGTCCCGGCCTGGACGGCTGCTTCCAGGCCATGAGCGGCCTGATGAGCCTCACCGGCCAGGCCGACGGCCCGCCCCAGCGCACCGGCTTCGTGGTGTCGGACACCATCACCAGCCTGTTTACCTCGGTGGCCATCATCAGCGCGCTGTACCACCGCAACCTGAACAACGGCCCCGGCCAGTACATCGACATGTGCCTGCTCGATTCACAGATCGCCGGCCTGTCGCATCGCGCCACCGCCTATCTCATCTCGGGCGACGTGCCCATCCGCCAGGGCAACAGCACGCCCGCCTCCTTCCCCTCGGACGTGTTCCCCTGCAAGGACGGCATGCTGTTCATCTCGGCCGGCATGGACCACCAGTTCCAGCGCTTCCTCAAAGTGATTGGCCGCGAGGACCTGTGCGGCGACGAGCGTTACTCGAAGCGCGCCAACCGCCTGCAGAACAAGCCCTTCCTGCAGAAGGCCATCCTCGAGTCGCTGGCCACCCGCGGCATGCAGGAATGGGTGGACGACTTTGCGGCGAACAACGTGATCGCGGCGGCCGTGTACACCGTGGACCGCACCTTCAGCGACCCGCATGTGAAAACGCGCGACCCCATCGTGCATGCCCCGCATCCGAACTCGGCCACCGGCACCGTGCCGCTGCTGCGCAGCCCCATCCGCCTGTCGGAAACCCCCATCACCGACTACCAGGCGCCGCCCTCCATCGGGCAACACACCGACGAAGTGCTGAAGTCGCTGCTGGGCATGGATGACGCGACCCTGGCGCAACTGCGCAAGGACAAGGTGGTTTAGCGGTTGCGCGCGCCGTTTGTCCCGGGCGAAACGATCCGTTGTGGTCCCGGCCTGGACGGCAATGCCTCATCCCGGGCCATTGAACAAGCCAGGCCTTCTGCCAGACAGGCCGTCAGAGCCAGGCATGCGCATGGAACTGGCTGGTTCA
Organism: Betaproteobacteria bacterium; assembly: GCA_947474715.1. GTDB lineage: Bacteria > Pseudomonadota > Gammaproteobacteria > Burkholderiales > SG8-39 > CAIYPG01. The sequence goes on along the minus strand of CANJJT010000010.1, from coordinate 21,817 downwards.
CAGCCTGGGTCCCCGGAATGTGGTGAAGCGCCTTTGACAGGGGGGGGGCTTGCCGACCCTGCCAGGTTTGCTGCCTCAGTGTCCCGGGGAAATCGCTGAGGAACCCAACCACCGGGAGACGGCACGCCCACCCTTGCGGGGGGCATTACCCTTGTGCCGGTCCGCTTTTTCCGTCCACGGATGCGAGCGGACCTGTCCAGCTTGCCGGTGTAGCAACGCCTACCAGCAAGCTTCCAGCACTTCTTTCAGGAACTCGCGTTCCTTGACGAACTCGCGCTTGGGGTCGGCGTTGAAGTTGCGCAGGGAATTTTCCAGCAACGCGGCGGCGGCGTCGCGGGGCACCTTGATGTCGCCGAGTGTCTTCGGCATCTTGAGCGCATTGAACTGGCGTTCCAGTTCGTCGGCCAGGCGCAGGTGGGCCTGGTCGGCGGGGTCGCCTTCCTTCCACAGGCCCCAGGCTTCGGCGATGCGGCACATGCATTCGGGGTCGCGTCCGCCCATGCGGCGCAGTACCGTGGGCGTGAGGGCGGCACGGGCTTCGCCCTGGCCGACGTGCTCGAACTTGTTGAAGATGGAGGTGGCAAAGGCATACACCACGCGCCCGGCCCAGTGGTTGGTGCGCGTACCGCCGTCATCGGCCTCACGGTTCTGCAGGTAGGAGGCCACACACATTTCGATGCGCGCACCGGGGTCGGTGAGCATGCGCGGAACGGCACCGCGGGCGATGTCGAGCACGTTGCGGCGGTTGTACTGGGCGAGGGTATTGGCGCGCTTGTAGCCCAGGTCCATGCTGGCCCGCCAAAGGAGTGAGCAGGCGGTGTTGCGCATCATCGAGTCCGGCGCGGTCATGAGCGCATCGGCATCCCAGATGAGGGCGACCGGCCGGGTCTTGGGGTCGAAGAACTCCAGGCGGTAGTCGCCCTTCTTGACCGGCGAGCCGCCGCGGTTCTGCGCGGAGTTGGGCACGGTGAGCACATTGATGATGGGCAGTTTCTTCTCCAGCAGCTTGGGACTGATGGCATTGCCGAATTCCGGGTACTGGGTGCACAGCTCCTCGGGGGCGCCTTTCTCGGCCAGCATGATGGCAAGCACCCGCCCGCCCTGCATGGCGCTGCCGCCGCCCACGGCGATGAGGATGTCGGCCTGGCAGGCGCGGGCCAGTTCGCGCGCGGCCATGATGTCGTCGATGGGGGTGTCCTTTTTCATCTGGTCGTAGATGCCGGCAAAGGCCTCACCCAGCAGCGCCTTCATGCGCGTGATGATGTCGGTCTTTTTGGAGACCGACTGGCCGCACAGGATGAAGGCGCGCTTGGCGCGCTGGCGCTTCAGTTCCGCGGGCAGATTGCCCAGGGCGTCCTTGCCGCTGTAGACGCGGGCCGGGGCGGGGGCGATGCGAAAGTCGTAGACGGATTCGAGTTTCATGGCGTTCCTCTCTGGAGTGTTCTTGTGGGGCTGGCGGGCAGCCCTTGTCTTGCGCTGATGCTGCGTTCCTGCTGCGCTACTCGGCCAGCTTGATGCCCGAGTCGTTGACCACCTTGCGCCAGCGCGCGGCCTCATCGCTGATGTACTTGCGCAGGTACTCCGGGCTGCTGCCGATCATGATGGTGCCGTCGTCGGCGACCTTGGCGTAGACGTCGGGCATCTTCACGATCTTGGCCAGCTCGGCGCTCAGGCGCTCGCGGATCGCAACGGGTGTCCTGGCCGGGGCCACCACGCCTATCCACTGGGCGTAGTCATAACCGGCGTAGCCCTCTTCCTGCACGGTGGGCAGGTCGGGCAGCACCTTGAGCCGCTCGGAAGTGGTAGTGACCAGTGCGCGTGCCTTGCCTGACTTGATGTGCGGGATCATGGCCGCGGGGCTGCCGATCACGCCATCGAGCTGCCCGGAGATGAGCGCGGTGTAGGAGGGGCCGCCGCCCTTGAAGTTGACGTAGGTGACCTTGGCGCCCACCAGGCTGTGCAGCCATTCGAGCGCCAGGTGACCGATGGTGCCGGCGCCGGAGGTGCCGATGTTGTACTTGTCCGGGTTCTGGCGCGCGAGGGCGACGTATTGCTTGAAGTCCTTCGCCGGGAAGGACGGGTGCACCAGGAACAGGCTGGGCCGCTTGCTGGTGAGCGAGATGTGCGAGAAGTCGCGGTCCAGGTTGTAGGGCAGCGTCGCGTAGACCAGCGGCGAGATGGTGTGGCTGGGCGTCATCGACAGGATGGTGTAGCCATCCGGTGCCGCCTTGGAGACGTAGGCCGCGCCGATGGTCGAGCCGGCGCCGGGTTTGTAATCGAGCACGAAGGGCTTGCCGAACGCCTCGTTGAGCTTTTGCGAATACAGGCGCGACTCGAAATCCACGCCGCCACCGGGCGAGGTGGCAATGATCCAGCTGACCGGCCGGTTGGGCCAGTCACCGATGCCCTGGGCGAGGCCACTGGCGGAGGTCAGGCTTGCGGCGGCTGCGGTGAGTGCAGCGCAGGCGGTTCGACGTGACATGGTGCTAAATGACACAGGGCGAATGAGTGAACGCATCGGTACCCCTCCTTTTGCCTTTGGTTTTTCCCTGCGCCCGGCCGGACCCAGGGCTGGCGGGGATGATACCGCAGGGTGCTTGGCATCCGTGCCAGTGCCACGGGCGTGCGCTGGAATCGCCACCCCTGCCTTGCATCAAGCCCCTTTTCGGCTTCCTTTCCCTTGCTGATGCAGTCGGTATTCAACTATCCACTCACGATTCTCATGGCCGCTACGGCGCGCGCGACGGGATGAGTGATACTAGCTGCAGCACCCGGTTGCCTTCTATAGGAAACGCCGCCAATTTGCGTAGGTAGAATGCGTTGCTGCAGTGCGCCCTTCCGGAGCCAGCCTGAACTGCCATCGATTGCGACTGTCCTAACCTTTCAAGTTCCCACATGCTCAAATCCCTGCTTCAGTTCATCCTGGTTGCCACCATGGCCATCGTCGGCCTGGTGGGTCTGTTCATCGCCTGGTGGATCGCGGTGTTTGCCGTGGTGCTGGTGGGCTCGTGGGTGGCGTGGCGGCGTTTTTTCCCGCGCTCCCCTGCTGCACGACAGTCTGGCGAAGCCTCCGATCATGAACCGGTGGTGATCGAAGGCCAGTTCGAAGTGGAGCGGGAGGGCGGGACCGCTTCGCCGCCAGAAGCCGGACCGGGTGATGCCTCCGGGCGCGGCAGTTCGCCTCGCGCCATCGACGACCGAAGCTGAGCCAGATTCCCACTGATTCTTAAGGTATTTCCGAGTTTTTGAGCAGGGTATTTATGTTGCGCTGCAGGTGGGGATCGCACCCCGGGGGGGATATACTGGGCCCCCTGCCGATTCAATTCGGGGAGAATATTTATGGACTGGAATTTCCTGTTTTTTGGCGTGTTTGACCTGCCCTGGTGGGGCTTTGTGCTGGTGGCCCTGGGGCTCACGCACATCACCATCAGTGCCGTCACGCTGTTCCTGCACCGTGCCCAGGCACACCGCGCCATGGAACTGCACGCCATACCGAGCCACTTTTTCCGCCTCTGGCTGTGGATGACCACGGGCATGGTGACGCGCGAATGGGTGGCGGTGCACCGCAAGCACCACGCCAAGTGCGAAACCGCCGAAGATCCGCACAGCCCGATGTTCTACGGCATCAACCAGGTGCTGTTCGGCGGCGTGCTGCTCTACGTCAAGGAAAAGAAGAACCCCGAGACCATCGAGCGCTACGGCTCGGGTACGCCCGATGACTGGCTCGAGCGCAATGTCTATTCACGCTTCATGGTCCACGGCATCGTCACCATGGGCCTGATCAACGTGGTGCTGTTCGGCTTCATCCCGGGCCTGCTGATCCTGGGCACGCAGATCATCTGGATTCCCTTCTGGGCGGCCGGTGTCATCAACGGCGTGGGCCACTACTACGGCTATCGCAACCAGCACACGCCGGACACCAGCACCAACATCGTGCCGATCGGCATCCTCATCGGTGGCGAGGAACTGCACAACAACCACCACGCGCATGCTACCTCGGCGAAGTTCTCCAGCAAATGGTACGAGTTCGACATCGGCTGGGTGTACATCCAGATCCTGCAGGCCCTGGGCCTGTGCAAGGTGAAGCATGTGGCGCCGGTCCCGCGCATTGCCGATCCCAAGGCGTCGGTGGATGCCGGTTTGCTGGAGGCGGTGATCCGCAACCGCTACGACGTGCTGGCGCATTACGCGGTGTCGCTCAAGCAGGCCATGGGCGAGGAGTTGCAGCGGCTGCGCCAGAGCGCCCCGCTGGAGGCCGAGCGCCTGGATTCACTCAAATCCTCGCTGCGTCGCGACGAGTCGCTGCTCAGCCAGACCGAGCGCGAAGAGCTCGCCGTTGCACTGGCCCCGTCACCGACGCTGCAGAAGCTGGTAGCCATGCGCGGCGAGCTGACCGAGCTGTGGAGCCGCTCCATGGCTTCCAAGGAACAGCTGGTGGCGCAGTTGCAGGACTGGTGCCATCGTGCCGAGCAAAGCGGCATCGCGCCGCTGGCGCGTTTCTCCGAACGGCTGCGCTCCTACGCCTGATGGGTCGGTGTTACAGCAGAAAAGCCGGGCTTATCCCGGCTTTTTTTCTGGCATGGCTCATGGGTGTTAACCCCCTTGTCAAAGGGGGCCGACGCGACGCAGTCGCGCGGGGGGATTTTCAACGACCGTGCAGCTCGGTCCACAAAGTCAGACCTGCCTGCCAGGCTACAAGCATGATCGGGATTACCGGCACGATCTGATCAAGTCGGGGATGAGTCTGGTTGGCCAAAATCCCCCCGCTCGCGCGACGCGCGAGTCGGCCCCCTTTGACAAGGGGGTAAACACGCGGCTTCCCCGGAATTCGACGCAGCGTACTGGACACACGGGGGCAATAACGCACCCCTGCCAGGTTTGCCCCCTACGTTGCGCGAGGCATCCCCACAGGGGACACGCCGGCCTGATGCGCCTGCTGGTCGGCGTGGTAGGAGGAGCGCACCATGGCGCCGACGGCGGCGTGCATGAAGCCCATGGTCTTCGCTTCGGATTCCCACATGCGGAACACCGACGGATCGACGTAGCGCAGCACCGGCAGGTGGTGTACGGAGGGCTGCAGGTATTGGCCGATGGTGAGCATGTCGACGTTATGGGCTCGCAGGTCGCGCATGACTTCGAGTATTTCCTCATCCGTCTCCCCCAGGCCGACCATCAGGCCGGACTTGGTGGGCACACCGGGGTGCCGTTCCTTGAAGGCCTTGAGCAGCTTGAGCGAGTGCGCGTAGTCGCCGCCGGGACGCGCAGCGCGATACAGGCGTGGCACGGTTTCCAGGTTGTGGTTCATGACATCGGGCGGCGCGGCTTGCAGCACATCCAGGGCTCGGTCGAGGCGGCCGCGGAAATCCGGCACCAGCACTTCGATGGTGGTGGACGGTGAATGCTCGCGCACGGCGCGGATGCATTCGACGAAATGGCCGGCGCCACCGTCCTTCTGGTCGTCGCGGTCGACGCTGGTGATGACGACGTAGGAGAGCTTGAGCTTGGCGATGGTCTGCGCCAGGTGCAGCGGTTCCTCGGCATCCAGCGGTTTGGGCTTGCCGTGAGCGACGTCGCAGAACGGGCAGCGGCGGGTGCAGATGTCACCCATGATCATGAAGGTGGCGGTGCCCTTGCCGAAGCATTCGCCGATGTTGGGGCAGGAGGCTTCCTCGCACACGGTGTGCAGCTTGTTGTCGCGCAGGATGCGCTTGATGTCGTGGAAGCGCGAGTTGGCCGAGGCCGCCTTGACGCGTATCCACTCGGGCTTGCGCAGGCGCTCCACCGGGATGATCTTGATCGGGATCTTGTTGGTCTTGAGGGCGCCTTTCTGCAGCGCTTTTTTCTGTTCCGGGTCGAGTGCGTCGAGTTCTGAGGATTTCATGTTCACACCGCAGGGGAAAGGTGGGACGGGGATGTACTGGTGGCACAGGCTGTGCCGGCCTGCGCAGTTGGCGCCTTGTCCAGCGCCGCGACGATGCGGCGCGCCAGTGATTGCGCCACGGCAGCGGGGCGCGAGGTGACGCCCAGTTGCGCGAGGCTGGTGACCGGCAGTCCGGGATAGCCGCAGGGGTCGATGGCATTGAAGGGCGTGAGGTCCATGTCCACGTTGAGGCTGATACCGTGATAGCAGCCCTGGCGTTTCACCTTGAGGCCGAGGGCGGCGATCTTGGCGCCATCGACATAGACACCAGGCGCGCCTGCGCGGCGCAGGCCGCCGATGCCGTGCGCCGCCAGTTCATCGATGGCGGCCTGTTCGAGCAGGCAGACCATCTCGCGCACCTTGATGGCGCGCCGCACCAGGTCCACCAGGGCATACACCACCACCTGGCCGGGGCCGTGATAGGTGATCTGCCCGCCGCGGTCGATGCGAATCACCGGAATGCGGCTGGCCGTCTTCGGATAATGTGCTTCGCGTCCGGCGAGTCCCACGGTGTACACGGCAGGATGCTCGACGATCCACAATTCATCCGTGGTCTGCGCGGTTCGCGCTGCGGTGTAGTCCTGCATCGCCTGCCATACGGGCTGGTAGTCCATCAGCCCGAGCGTGCGCACATGGCAGGCCGGGCCACCCCCGCCCGCAGGGGTGGGGAAAGTATCAAACCCCGCACCGCTGACCGGAGGGGGGAGAGAGGTTCCCGGTATGACTGCCGGGACGGCGGGGAATTCCATGGTGAGTTTCATTTTACGCCCGGGGTCTGGCCGCAGCGCCTGTGCGTCGCCAGGGCCGGACGGATTCCCGCGACAGACGGGGCATGCCTGATGCCGTGTGCTTGCCTGTCCTGACTTGATGCAACTACAGGACGATGGACACCATGGGGTGGTCGCACAGTTCGCGATAGAGGTTGTCGATCTGTACCTGCGATTGCGCCTGGAAGGTGGCGGTGATGCTGAGATAGGTCTTTTCGCGGCTGGGGCGCATTTCCACCGTGGCCGGGTCGAAATCCGGCGCGTGGCGCCGCACCACATCGAGGATGGTCTGGGCGAAGCCGGGCTGGGTCTTGCCCATGATCTTGATGGGGAAGTCGCAGGGGAATTCGAGCAGCGTGGTTTTCAGTTCCCCGGGCGGGGCGCCGTCATCGGATGTGGGGGTGTCGGACATGGCCGCTTGCCTTGTATTGTCTGTGGGGCGTCAATGGTTGAAAGTTTGCTGCCGAACCCGACCTTCAGGCGCGGGCCGGCAAGCCTCCGGTCGCGGCCAGTCTTGCCTTGAGCGCGGTGAACAGCGGCCGGATGCGCTGGAGTAGCGGTCCGGGCCTGCCTGAGCCTACGGGTTGGCCGTCCATGCGCGTGATGGCCAGCACGTCCTTGGTGGAGGAGGTGATCCAGACCTCGTCGGCACTGCGCAGTTCGGCCACCGTCACCGGTCGAACTTCATGTTTGAAGCCATGCTCGTGCAACAGTTCCAGCACCACGTCGTAGGTGATGCCCGGGAGGATGAGGTGATTCTTGGGCGGGCATAGCACCGTGCCATCCTTGACCACCAGCACGTTGCTGGAGGAGGCCTCGGTGAGGAAGCCGTTGCGAGTGAGCACCACCTCGGCATTGCCCTCATCGGTGGCTTCGGTGCGCAGCATGCAGTGGCCGAGCAGGGAAATCGCCTTGATGTCGCAGAGCAGCCAGCGGATGTCCTCGCGCACCGAGACTGACAGGCCTTCACTGATCTGGGCCGGCGTGGGCAGCGCGAGTGGATTGGCCATGATGAAGACGGTAGGCCGGATGTCCTTCGGAAAGCTGTGGTCGCGCGGCGCCACGCCGCGGGTGATGTGCACGTAGATGCCCTGGTTCTCCCAGGGATGGCTGTCCATCAGCCTCGCCACGATGGCGGCAAATCCGGCTTCGTCGAAGGGATTGGGGATGCGCACTGCAGCGAGCGAGCGCTCCAGGCGCTGGTAGTGCTCGTGCATGCGAAAGGGGATGCGCCCGAAGACCGGGATAAATTCGTAGATGCCGTCGCCGAAGATGAAGCCACGGTCCAGCACCGGGATGCGCGCCTCTTCCAGTGGCAGGTACTCGCCATTCAGGTACACCGTCTTCTGTGTGGCAGGCTGGCTCATCTCACAGCGCCTGGCAGGAACGGATCGGGGACCTGGTCATTGGTGAGTGCTTTGATCACAATGCCTCCATTCATTCAATGAGCATGATAATGGGCGTCTGGATATGATCATAATATCCGTTGGGTCTGGCCGGGAAGCCGTGGCCCGGTTCAATCAAACCACATGCGGATGGTGTCCACGGTGCGCCCGATGATGCCCGCCACGGGGATCGCGTTGAGCGCCACCACCGGATATTCGCCGATCTGCCGGCCATCGAGCACCACGCGGATGGAGCCGACGTTCTGGCCGGCGGCGATGGGGGCGATCAGCGGTTCCTTGGCGAGGAACTCGGCCTTGACCTTGTCGCCGGCGCCCTTGGGCACGGAGACGACGAGGTCTTCGGGCACGCCCACGTTCAGCTGGCGCTCGCTGCCTTTGAACACCTTGAGCGTGCTCACTGATGTTCCCTTGGCATACACGCGCACGCTGTCGAAGAGCTGGAAGCCGTAGTTGAGCAGTTTCTGGCTTTCCTGCGCACGCAGGCTGTCGGAACTTGCACCCAGCAGCACGCTGATCAGGCGGCGCGGTCCGCGCACGGCCGAGGCGATCAGGCAGTAGCCGGCATTGTCGGTGTGGCCGGTTTTCACGCCATCGACGTTGGGGTCGAGGAACAGCAGGCGGTTGCGGTTGGGCTGGGTGATGTTGTTGTAGCGGAACTCGCGCTGCGAGTAGTACTTGTATTCCTGCGGGAAGTCCCGGATCAGCGCCGTGGCGAGCATGCCCAGATCGCGTGCAGTGGTGTAGTGCTTGGGGTCGGGCAGCCCGGTGGAGTTCATGAAGCTGGTGCCCTTCATGCCCAGGCGTGCCGCCTCGCGGTTCATCAGTTCGACGAAAACTTCCTCGGAGCCTGCCACCGCCTCGGCCAGCGCCACGCAGGCATCGTTGCCTGATTGCACGATCATGCCGCGGATCAGGTCTTCCACGATCACCGGTTTCTTCGGGTCGATGAACATGCGCGAGCCGCCGGTCTTCCAGGCTTTCGGCGACACGTTCACCGCCTGGTCGAGGCGGATCTTCTTGTCGCGCAGCGCCACGAACACCACATAGGCGGTCATCAGCTTGGTGAGCGAGGCGGGCTCGAGGCGTTCATCAGGCGACTGGCTGGCCAGCATCTGTCCCGAGGCCGGGTCCAGCAGCAGCCAGGATCGGGCGGCGATGGGGGGCGGTGCCGGCGCTTCGACGGCGCGTGCCGGCATCAGTGGGGCCAGCACGCACAGGCCGGCAATCAGGGCGCCGCGCAGCAATCGGTGCAGGCTGGAGCGAATCGGACGGGAACGAACAGGGGCGTTCCGGAGCTTGTATTCAGCAGCGCGCAGACGGGGCATCGCGAGTGAACTTGTCATTGAAAAATCAATCGGAAATGAAGCGTGATTATAGCAGCGGGGTGCTGCTTTCCCGGCTCCGGCCGGGGCATCCACAGAGGGGGAATGCACCCATCATCCGGCTGCCATTTCCTGTCACGAGCAAGCCATGTTTCGCCAGCTTCTGCCCGATTCTTCGGCGGATTTCCGGAATGTTCGCCGGGTGAACAATGCGTGATCGACCTGCGCGCACGTACGGATGCTGGCGCGGGTGCTCGTACCGGCGGCGCGGCGGTACCGGCATCGCGCCTGCCCTGATCCCTCGGCGCTGATTCATTCGGCGCGGAAAGCGCCGCACCCGCCACTGCTGGCTGGCTGCCCGTAGCGCCCGCTTATACTCCCGCGCAGTTTGGTCAGTCGGGAGAATGCCGGTGCTGCTCGCAATGCTGCGCGGTCTGTTGCAGGGAAAACAATCCCCATCAGGGGCGCGGACGCCACAGAAGCTGCGGTTTTCCTTTGTGATCTGCAGCGTCGACGATGCGCGGTTTGCGCGCGTCAGCGCCAATCTGCAGGCCTGCATGCAAGGCGAGCGCTGGGAACTCATCCGCATCCCGGACGCCCGTTCCCTCGCGGAGGGCTACAACCGCGGGTTGGCGCAGAGCCGCGGCCAGTTCGTCATCTTCTGCCACGACGACATCGAGTTCCTGCAGGCCGATGTCGGGGCGCGCCTGCAGGCGCATTTCACAGTCAGCGATGTGCTGGGCGTGGCGGGTACCACCTGCCTCAAGGACAGCCACTGGATCAGCGCCGGCACGCCCTCGATCCACGGCCAGGTGCTGCAGCCGGCCGGGCGCGATGGCGATGGTGGTGGCTATGTGCTGAACGTGTTCTGTCAGCACGGCGCTGGGGTTCCGGCTGTGTCGGTGCAGGCCATCGACGGCCTGTTCATCGCGGCGCGGCGCGATGTGGCCGAAGCCCTGCGCTTCGATGAAACCGTGTTCGACGCATTCCACCTGTACGACCTGGATTTCTCCTACCGCGCTTTTCTGAAAGGTTTGCGGGTGGGTATCTGCCATGACCTGCTTATCTACCACCAGTCGCATGGCGACAAGGGCGAGGCCTGGCGCCGTCATGCACTGCGCTTCGAGGAGAAGTTCGCCGCGCAGCTGACAGCGCACGGCAGTGCCGAGGCGGGGCCGCCAAAGGTTTTTCAGGTCCGCGTCGCGGACAAGTCCCAGGGCCTGGCAGCCTTCGAGGGCGTGCTGCGCGGTGAAGTGGTTTTTCGCTGATCCGGCACTGGCCAGGCAGTCCGGTCGCCTGTGCCTCGCGTGCTAATCTTGCTTCTTAGGCGAGCGCGAGGGGATGTGTCCCCTCGCATTGTCAGGCACTCTTGAATCACGCCAGTCTGTTCCATCCGCTCAGCGCCGCCCTGGCGGTGCATGACGCCTATGCAGTGTTCCTGAGGAGGAATCCATGAAACGTTTCAGCACGGCAGTCATTGCCGCCGGCCTGCTACTGGCTGGTGCAGCACAGGCGCAGACCTATCCGGTCAAGCCGATCAAACTCATCGTGCCTTTCCCGGCCGGCGGTCCCGCCGACCTGTTTGCGCGCGAGCTCGGCCAGGGCATGAACAACCTGCTCAAGCAGCCGGTGCTGATCGAGAACAAGGGTGGCGTAGGCGGCACCCTGGGGGTGGACCAGGCGGCCAAGGCGTCACCGGATGGCTACACACTGGCACTCAACAGCGGTTCGGCGGTGGCCATTGCGCCCTTTGCGCAAAGCCAGATGCCCTATGACCCGTTGAAGGATCTGGCCCTCATCACCACCGTGGTGAAGGTGCCTGAGGTGCTGGCCGTGCATCCCTCGGTGCCGGCCAACAACCTCAAGGAACTGATTGCCTACCTGAAGGCCAATCCGGGCAAGGTGAGCTTTGGTTCGGCCGGCGGCGGCACCATCACCCACCTGGCCGGCGAGCTGCTCAAGTTCGAAGCCGGCGTGGACATGGTGCATGTGCCCTACAAGGGCGCGGCGCCGGCGGTGACCGACCTGCTGGGCAACCAGGTGCAACTGGTGGTGCTGGACGTGCCGGTGGTGCTGGCCCACATCCGTGCCGGCAAGATCAGGTCCATCGTCGTGACCAGCGGTTCACGCGCATCGGCCCTGCCGGATGTGCCGAGCACGGCCGAGCTGGGCCTGCCCAAAGTGAACTCTGACAACTGGTACGGACTGGTGGGCGCCGCTGCAATACCGCAGGCGATCCAGCAGCGCATCCATGGTGCGGCCGTGGCGACGCTCAAGCAGGCATCGGTTGCCGAGAGCTTTGCCAAGGTCTCTGCCGTGCCGATTCCTTCCAGCCCCGAGGAATTCCGCAAGTTCGTGCTCGCCGAGCAGGGCAAGTGGGGGCCCATCATCAAGGCCATCGGCTTCAAGGAATAGCATGCCGTCCGCTGCAAGCCCATCGCCGGGAGGGGCGTAGTGCTGGGGAATCTGTTCAGGCAGTTGACGGGCAGGCAGGCGAAGGTGGAACGTCCCCGCCTGTCCTTCATCATCTGCAGCATCAACGACGAGCGCTTCGATGCCCTCTGCGGCAACATCGCGCGCTGCGTCACCGGCATTACGTATGAGGTGGTGCGCGCGCGCAACGCAAAGTCGCTGACGGCGGCCTATAACCGGGGCATCGAGATGAGCCGCGGCGAGCTGCTGGTGTTCTGCCACGACGACATCGAGATCATGCAGGCCGATTTCGGCCAGCGCCTGCTGGCCGATTTCGAGCAATACGACGTCTTCGGGGTGGCGGGTACTTCGCGCATGGTCGATGGTTACTGGGGGACGGCCGGGCAGCCGCTGCTGTTTGGCCAGGTGCTGCAGAAAGACGAGGACAAGGACAGCTACACGCTCTACATGTTCGATTTCCATGACAAGCCGATGCCACAGATACAGGGCCTGGACGGCCTGTTCATCGCGGCGCGGCGCGAGGCGGCCGAGCAGGTCCGTTTTGACCAGGAACAGTTCGACGGATTTCACCTGTATGACGCGGACTTTGCCTTCCGTGCCCATCTGGCCGGACTGAAGGTGGGGGTGAGCCGCTGGATCCTGCTGTTCCATCAGTCGCATGGGGACAAGAACGCCGAATGGCAGCTCGGCATGGATCGTTTCCAGGAGAAATTCCGTGACGTGCTGCCGAAGGACTGGGAGGCTGGGCCGGCTTATACCCTGAGCGTGGCCGTGGCCAACAAGGAAGCTGCGCTGCCGGCCTTTCTGGATATCCGCGGCAATCCCCAGCGTTACATGGAATGGACTGCGCTGGAACTGCCGGAAAAGCTGTAGCTGGCTGACTCCCTTGTCCAAGGCGCTTTGCTGATTTTTCGGGAAGCAACCTCGGCAAGACAGGCGGTGTTAACCCCCTTGTCAAAGGGGGCCGACTGGCCGCAGGCCAGCGGGGGGATTTTCCCCAAGCGGGCAGATTTTCGTCCCTTTATCAGGCCTTGCTGTGACTCAGTTATCGCTGCCAGGCCTGCTTCGCTGGAATCGGTTTTCTGCGCGCCGCTAGGGCGCCGGGGGCGCAGGTTCGCGCTGCCGCAGCATCGGGCCCAGGCGCCGCGTCTCGCCCAGCTTCATCACGAAAAAGCGGTCAGCCGGCACGCCGGCCTCGACCCTGGCCACCGATAGCGCCCGGGGCGGCTCGTCGAGTGATTCGTCCGCCAGTTCGAACACGCCCCAGTGCATGCCCACCGAGTAACGTGCCCCCAGGTCCTGATGGATCTTCACCGCTTCGGCTGGATCGACATGCTGCACGCCCATGAACCAGCGTGGTTCGTAGGCGCCCACCGGGATGGCGGCGATGTCCGGGGCCCCCAGGCGCTTCCGGATGTCGGCGAAGTCCTGCGAGTAGCCGGTGTCGCCGGCAAACAGGAAGCTCATGCTGTGGTGGCGCACATAGAAGCCGCCCCACAGCGTCTTGTTGCGGTCCCACAGTGTGCGCTGGCTCCAGTGCTGCACCGGCACCAGGTGGATGTCGAGGCTGCCCTTGCCGACGCGGTCCCACCAGTCCAGTTCCACAACATTGTCCACGCCCATGTCGCGCATCCATTTTTCCAGCCCCAGGGGCACCACGAACATGGGCGAACCGCCTTCCTGAGCGGCCAGTTGGCGTACGGTGGTCGAGTCGAGGTGGTCGTAGTGATTGTGCGAGATCAACACGATGTCGATGCGCGGCAACTGCGAGAAATCCAGCCCCGGTGCCGCCATGCGCCGGGGGCCGTAGAAGCTGACCGGCGAAGCGCGTGCGGAAAGATGCGGGTCGGTGAGGATGTTGTAGGTTCCTACCTGGAGCAGCAGCGTGGAATGGCCGATCCAGGTGAGCGTGGGTTCGGTGGCATTGGCCTTGAGGAAGGGGACGTCCGGTTCGGTGCGTGGGGTGGTTTCCTGCGGGGGGGGCGGCTTGCCGGCCTGGATGCGTTCCCTCTGCCATTTCCAGAAATCCGGTGTGCCGAGGTCGGCGTAGTTGTTGCGAAAGCCTTCGCGGGCCCGGTGCGGCTTGGTCTCGTCGTAATAGGCAAACGGGCCGCTGCCCATGCCCGCGCAGGAGACCAGCAGGCCGCCGCAGCCGGCCAGACCCAGTATCGCCAGGATGCCCAGGGTGCGCCGGCGCATCAGCGCACCACCACGATGGGCTTGATGTCCACGGCGCCACGTATTTTCTCGGCGACGCCGTTGGCTTCGGCGCGGGTGGCGTAGGGCCCGAGCTGGACGCGGTTGAGGTTGGCGCGCAATTCGATCTCCAGGTGGCGGGCCAGCCAATCGAGCTGGCGTGCCAGCCGGTCGCGGAAGTTCTCGGCATTGCCGCGCGAACCGAAGGCCCCCAGCTGCAGGAAGATACCGCGCCGGTCGCTGGCCGATACGATGAGGGCGGCCTCGTCGCGCGGCGCGGCTGCCGTGGCGGCGGGTACGGTTGCAGCAGGCCTGGCACCAGCATTGGCATTCAAGCCGGGGCTGGCCGGTGATGGCGCCGGCACCGGCACCGGCGCTCCGACCAGCAGTTCGCCGCCCGTGGCGATGCCTTCCACTTCCACCGGCGCCAGTGCGGTTTCGGCAAAGCCGAGCTTCAGTGCCACGGCATAGGACACATCCATGATGCGCCCGGACCCGAAGGGCCCGCGATCGTTGATGCGGACCACAGCGCTGCGGTTGTTTTCCAGGTTGGTGATGCGTGCATAACTGGGGATGGGGAGCGTTGGATGGGCGGCCGTCATGGCATACATGTCGTAGACCTCGCCGCTGACGGTGCGCTGGCCGTGGAACTTGCGGCCGTACCACGAAGCGGTGCCCTGGCGCTTGTAGCCGCCGGCGGACCTGAGCGGTGCATAGTCGCGGCCGAATACCGAATAGGGCTCATTGGCGCCGGCATGCAGCGGTTCGGCCTGCGGCACGGCATCAGCCTGGCTGGCGAGGCTGGCGGGCACCGGGCCGTCGGGGCCGTCGTCGGTGTAGAAACCGCCAGGACGGCGCAGGATCTGGGCGGTCTGTATCGGCGGTGGGCGATGGCCGTAGCCCGGGGCATCCGGTGCGCGCTGGACTGGCACCTCGCTGCAGCCCGCCAGCAGCAGGACCAGTGACGCTGCCAGCAGTCCGTAGGCCGCCGTGCTCGACAGGGGGCATGGGGGGGAGGGATGTCGGGTGAGTGAAGGCACAGGTGCCCGCCTCATCTCAGCGCACCACGATCATCGGACTGAGTTGCAGTTCACTGCGCAGGCGCTCGGCGATGCCGCCGGCCTCGCCGCGGTCGCGATAGGGGCCGACATGCAGTCGGTACAGGCCGTCGCGTTGAAAAATCTCGATACCCTCGGCGAGCGAGCCAAGCTGGCCCGTCAGGCGCGCGCGAAAGGCTTCGGCATTGTCGCGCGCGGAGAAGGCGGCCAGTTGCAGGAACACCCCGGCGGGACGCACTTCCATCGGCAGGGTCTGGGCTGGCGGAGCGGGCCTGGCGGCGGCTATCACCCGTGCCTCCGGTGGCGGCACCATGGCCATCGCTGTCACCGTGGTTGCGGTGCTTGCCGCGGGCGGCTTGGCCGCGGCAAGCGTCGCCGCAGAGGCCGGGCGGGTCTGTGCCACGGCCGTGGCTGCCGGATTGCGGCGCGTGGCGGCCTGTGCGGCAATCAGTTCCGGGGTGAACAATTCCACTTCCACTGGCGTGCTGCCGGCAGTCACGTAGCCGAGTTTCCAGGCGGCGGCATAGGACAGATCGATGATGCGCCCCGGATGAAAGGGCCCGCGGTCGTTGACGCGCACGACGACGCTGTTGCCGTTGCCGACATTGGTGACCCGAGCGTAGCTGGGGATGGGCAGGGTCGGGTGTGCGGCGGTCATGCCGTACATGTCATAGATTTCCCCGCTGGAGGTCTTCTGGCCGTGGAACTTGCGGCCATACCAGCTGCCCAGGCCGCGTTCGCGATGCGGTTGCAGCGCGACCTGCGGGGTGTAGCCGACCCCGAACACGTTGTAGGGACGGTTGGCGAAGCGGTGCAGCGGCTCGATGCGTGGTTCGGGCTCGCGTATGGCGGTGAGGTCAGGCGGATTCTCGCCGGGGCCGTCATCCTTGTAATAGCCGCCGGAGCGGCTGGCCGTTGCCGGTGATGCCGTGGCTGGCCTGGTGGCCGTCGCCGATCCTGTTGCTGACTGCGCGGACGGATCGACGATCATGCGCGGGCCCAGTCCGCCGCAGCCCGCGAGCAGGGCGGCAGGCAGTGCAATCAGCCATGCCGGGCTGGCCGACGGGCGGGGGAATGTCCTGGCCATTGTCATTGTTTCCCTCCTTGGCGTGATCAGGTCTGGACCAGCTTGCGGTGCCTGTGCATGCTCATCAGGATGCCCAGGCCGAAGAACAGCGTTACCAGTGCCGTGCCGCCGTACGATACCAGCGGCAGGGGCACGCCCACCACCGGCAGGATGCCGCTCACCATGCCCATGTTGACGAAGGCGTAGGTGAAGAAGATGAGGATGATGGAGCCGGCCAGCAGGCGCGCGAAGAAGGTCGGTGCGCTGGCTGCCATCATCAGTCCGCGCGCGATCAGCGCCAGGTAGAGCACCAGCAGCAGGCTGTTGCCGATGAGCCCGAATTCCTCGGAGAACACGGCGAAGATGAAGTCGGTGTGGCGCTCCGGGATGAACTCCAGGTGCGTCTGGGTGCCGTTGAGCCAGCCCTTGCCGATGATGCCGCCGGAGCCGATGGCGATGGTCGACTGGATGATGTGGTACCCGGAGCCGAGCGGATCCTCGGTCGGGTCGATGAGAGTGAGGATGCGCCGGCGCTGGTAATCGTGCAGGGTGCCCCACAGCAACGGCGCACTGGCCAGGCCCGCCAGTACCATGCCGATGATGACCTTCCAGGACAGCCCGGCGAGGAAGATGACGTAGAAGCCGGCAGCCGCCACCAGCAGCGCGGTGCCCAGGTCGGGCTGCTTGGCGATCAGGCCCACCGGGATGGCCAGGATGACTGCGGCGACGATGTAGTCGTAGTAGCGCAGCACGGCTTCGCGCTTGTGGAAATACCAAGCCAGCATCAGCGGCATGGCAATCTTCATGATCTCCGAGGGCTGCACGCTGGTGATTCCGAGGTTGAGCCAGCGCCGCGCGCCGTTGCGGATGTCACCGAACAGCGTCACTCCCAGCAGCAGCAGCACGCCCATGATGTAAAGGGGCGGAGCAAGGCGCATCAGCAGCTGCGGCGAAATCTGCGCAGCCACCCACATCACCACCATGGCGAAAAGCAGGTTGCCGCCCTGGGCTATTACCCGAGAGGGTGTTTCGTAACTGGCGCTGTACAGCGTGATAAACCCGAGCGTCACCAGGCCCATGACGATGCCAAACAGCGTTCCGTCTATGGGGTCAGCGATGCGGCGGAGCATGCGGTCAACCACCGTTGGATGCCCCCTCGTCGGCCTCGGCAGGTTTTGCAGGCTTCTTGCCGAGCAGATAGTAGTCGAGCACCAGGCGCGCGATGGGGGCTGCCGCGGCGGCGCCGAAGCCGCCGTTCTCCACCAGCACGGCCAGTGCGATCTTCGGGCTTTCCACTGGCGCAAAGGCGATGAACAGGGCGTGGTCGCGGTGGCGCTCGGCCACGCGCGACTCGATGTACTTCTCGCCGGCCTTGATGGCGATCACCTGGGACGTGCCGGTCTTGCCGGCGCTGGTGTACTCGGCCTTGGCAAAGGCGCGCGCTCCGGTGCCCTCCAGGTTCACCCCGGCCATGGCGCGCTTGATGATGTCGATGTTCTCCTGCTTGAGCGGGATGGTCTTGATCGGCTGCGGTTCGACCATGCGCCGTTTCCCGGTGTTGACGTTCTCCACGTACTTCACCAGATGCGGCCGGTACATCACGCCATTGTTGGCCAGGGTTGCCATGGCCTGCGCGAGCTGCAGCATCGTGTAGGCGTTGTAGCCCTGGCCGATGGCCACCGAGATGGTTTCGCCGGCGTACCACTTTTGCTGTTCGGGACGGCGGAAGCGCTTCAGCTTCCATTCCTGGGAGGGCAGCACGCCTGAGGATTCGCCGCGGATGTCGATGCCGGTGGGCGAGCCCAGGCCGAACTGCCCCATGAAGCGCGAGATGCCGTCGATGCCCATGTCGTTGCCGAGGACGTAATAGTAGGTGTCGCAGGACACCACGATGGACTTGTACATGTCCACCATGCCATGGCCGCCGACCTTGTCGTCGCGGAAGCGCCGGCCGCCGAAGTCGAAGTGGCCCGGATCGGCGATCGCCTGCGAGGCCGTGCGTTTGCCAGACTCGAGCGCGGCCAGCGCCATGAAGGGCTTGAAGGTGGAGCCGGGCGGATAGATGCCGGTGAGGGCGCGGTTGTTGAGCGGCCGGTCCAGTGACTCGTTCAGTTCCTTCCAGGCCACCGGGTCGATGCCATCGACGAACAGGTTGGGGTCGAAGCCAGGCTTGGAGATGAAGGCCAGGATGCCGCCGGTGGCGGGTTCGATGGCGATCAGCGCACCGCGGCGGTTGCCGAAGGCGGTTTCCACCACTTCCTGCAGGCCCATGTCCAGGGTGAGGATGAGGTTGTTGCCCGAGGTGGGCGGGGTGCGCGAAAGGGTGCGCACGCCGCGACCGCCGGCATCGACCTCCACCTGCTCGTACCCGGTGGTGCCGTGCAGCTCGAGCTCGTAGCTTTGTTCGATGCCGGTCTTGCCGATGTGGTCGCTGCCCTTGTAGTTGGAGGTCAGGCCCTGTTCCTCGATCCAGCCGACATCACGCTCATTGATGCGCCCGATGTAGCCCAGTGCATGCGAGGCACGGTCGGCGTAGGGGTACTGGCGGAACAGCCGGGCGCGGATGTCCACGCCAGGGAATCGGTAGCGCTGCGCGGCAAAACGCGCCACTTCCTCGTCGCTGAGGCGGGTGCGTATGGGCAGGGTATCGGCGCCCTTGGCTTCGATCATCAAGCGGCGAAAACGGTTGCGGTCGCTCGGGCGGATGTCGATGACCTGCGCAAGTTCGGAGATGGTGCGTTCCAGGTCGCCTACCTTGGCGGGCGAGATTTCCAGCGTGTAGGCGGAGTAATTGCGCGCCAGAACCACACCGTTGCGGTCGACGATGTTGCCGCGGTTGGGGGTGATGGGCACCACCGAGATGCGGTTGTCCTCGGCCTTGGTGTGGTAGTAGTCATGGCGCAGCACCTGCAGATAGGCAAAACGCAGGAACAGGATGAGGAAGGCTCCCATCACCAGCCCACCGGCCAGCCCCACCCGCACCTGGAAGCGCTGCAGCTCGCGCTCGGTGTTGCGATACTCGCCGACGCTCATGGGGGTCTTTCGCCGGCCGATGCCATGCGTGGGGGCGGCGGGGCCAGGGGCGCCATCTCAGATCGGCCTGTTCTCATCGACCATCTCGGGACGGCGTTGCGGTGCCAGCAGCACCAGGGTGACAAATGGCCAAAGCAGGGCTGAAATGAAGCTGCTGGCGAAAAACAGCACCCCTGGAAAGGGGCTGCCAGAGATCATGCGCACGCCCAGCATGAGCAGCTGCGTGCCCAGCAGCAACAGCAGCACCTGCAGGGCCTGCGGCCACACCGGGAACCACAGCAGGCGCCGCGACAGCGCGTTACCGGCGAAGGCCATGATGCAGTAGGCAAAGGCATGCTGGCCGAGGAGCGCGCCGTTGGCGATGTCCATGACGATGCCCAACAGCCAGGCGGTGCCCACGCTGATGCGTCGGGGCTGGTGCACGCACCAGAATGCCAGCACCAGCGCCATCAGGTCGGGCAGGCCGAGGGTGTTGCGCCAGGGCATGAGATTGAAGGACAGCGCGGCCACCAGGGTGGCCGCTACGAACAGCGGATTGGCCGGCAGCAGGATGCGCTGGGGACGGGTTTCGTGGTACATCAGCCACCCCCCGCTGCCTGGCGGGCCCGCGAGCGTCGGGCGCTACCCTTGGCACCCTTCTGGACAGCCGTTTCAGCGTCGGGCGGCGGCGGCACGTCGGCGGCCAGCGCCAGCACCAGCACCTGCCGGTGCTTGTCGGTGCCGGCAATGGGCACGCACTGGATCTTGGCAAAGGCATAGGCCTGGTCGCGCTCGACACGCGTCACCTTGGCCACGGGCAAGCCTGGTGGGTAGATGCCATCCATGCCCGAGGTCACCAGCACGTCGCCGTTCTGGATGTCGGCATTGGCGGCCATGAAGCGCAGGTCCAGCGCGGCGCCATCGCCATAGGCAATGGCGCGCAGGCCGTTGCGAACCACCTGCACCGGGGTTGCCTGTTCCTTGTCGGTGATCAGCGTGACTTCCGCGAGCATGGGAAACACACGCGTCACCTGGCCGATGACCCCGGTGTCGTCCATCACCGCCTGGCCGGCCAAGATGTCGGTGCCGGTGCCCTTGTCGATCACCACCTTGCGCGAGAACGGATCGCGGCCCTGAAACAGGATTTCCGCCATGACGGCCGGGCGTGGCGAGCGCTGGCGTGCTTCCAGCAGGCGGCGCAGGTTGTCGTTCTCGGAGGCCAGTGTTTCCAGGGTGAGTGTGTCCTTGGCCGACTGCAGCAGCTTGCTCTGCATGGCATCGTTTTCGCGCTGCAGGCTGCTCTGGCTGGAGAAGTAGCCGGCAATGCCATTGAAGGCGTCGACCGGTGCCAGGGTAAGCCTTTGTAGGGGGTAGACCAACACGCCGAGGGCGCTGCGTACCGCCTCAAGGGCGTGAAAGCGCGCATCGAGCACCATCAGCATCACCGCGATCGCGATGAAGAAGGTCAGGCGGACGAGCGGGGCGGGACCACGGTGGAAGAAGGGTTGTGGCTGGAATTCCATCAGGGTCGGGCGGTCACGGGCTGTCCGCGCGGGGTGGTGGAGGGCGTCATTCTATTTTTTGTATGGCCCACGTTTGTCCCTTGCCCGTAGTGCTGGTTCCACTGTGTGGATGATGGCAGCTGGCGCCTGTCCTGTCAGTCGTTGGTGAAGATCGAGCCCAGTTTGTCCATTTTCTCCAGCGCCTTTCCGGAGCCGCGCACCACGCAGGTGAGCGGGTCGTCGGCCACGATCACCGGCAGGCCGGTTTCTTCCATCAGCAGCCGGTCGAGGTCGCGCAGCAGCGCGCCGCCGCCGGTAAGCACCATGCCTTTTTCGGCGATGTCGGCCCCCAGTTCAGGCGGTGTCTGCTCCAGCGCCGACTTCACTGCGCTCACGATCTGGTTCAGCGGTTCGGTCAGTGCTTCCAGAATTTCGTTCGAGGAAATCGTGAAGCTGCGCGGGATGCCCTCGGCGAGGTTGCGTCCCTTCACTTCCATCTCCTTTACTTCGGAGCCGGGGAATGCCGAGCCGATTGCCTTCTTGATCATCTCGGCGGTGGTTTCGCCGATCAGCATGCCGTAGTTGCGCCGGATGTAGTTGATGATGGCTTCGTCGAACTTGTCGCCGCCGACGCGCACGCTGCCGGCATACACCATGCCGCCCAGCGAGATCACACCCACTTCGGTGGTGCCCCCGCCGATGTCCACCACCATGGAGCCAGTGGCATCGGCCACGGGCATGTCCGCGCCGATGGCCGCGGCCATGGGTTCCTCGATGAGGTAGACCTGCGAAGCGCCGGCGCCGATGGCTGATTCGCGGATGGCACGACGTTCGACCTGGGTGGAGCCGCAGGGCACGCAGATGATGATGCGCGGACTGGGTGAGAGCAGGCGTGACACGTGCACCTTCTTGATGAACTGCTTCAGCATCTGTTCGGTGACGGTGAAGTCGGCGATCACGCCATCCTTCATCGGGCGGATGGCGGTGATGTTGCCTGGCGTCTTGCCCAGCATCATCTTGGCTTCCTTGCCCACGGCCTGTATGGTCTTCTTGCCGCTGGGTCCGCCTTCCTGGCGTATGGCGACAACCGATGGCTCGTCCAGAACGATGCCTTTTCCGCGTACATAAATCAGGG
>CANJJT010000009.1:0-77521 GCA_947474715.1 Betaproteobacteria bacterium | reverse complement strand
GATTGTCGACAATCACCTGCTGGCCCAGCAGTTCGCCCATCTTTGGCGCGATGGTGCGGGCGGTGAGGTCGGTGGGGCCGCCCGGCGGATAGTTGACGATGACGCGGATGGCGCGGTTCGGAAACGCGGCGGTGCTGCCCTGGGCCCAGGCGGCCGGGCTGGCCAGTGTGGCAATGGTGGTCATGCTGCCCAGCGCGGCCAGGGCGATGCGTCGTGCTTTGCTCATCGATTTTTCCTCCTCATGAATGCTGCCTGCGCCACTTGCCGCGTGTCAGGCTGGGGCTTGAATATTTGGTGCAAAGTGTATCAGCCGGATGCTGACGGGCTGGTTGCTGCCGCATCTCAAAGGCTCAAAGCTCAAAGGCTCTCTCACCGATTCACATTGCCAGGCACGACTCAACCGAATAAAGTTCCCACGTCCCGCTGCCAGGGGTGGAGGAGTTTGACCTGGCCACGGGTGGAGGAATTTGAGGTAGCCATCGGGGATTGCCGAAACATCGGCGGATGTGCTGCCTCCCTTGGCGCCGGCCACACCCTGCATCGGACTGGACCACATCGGCCTGCGTGAGGATGACATCGATGTGGCGGTGGCCGAACTGCACCGGTGCGGCGCGATGGGGCCCAAGGAGCCCGTCACAATCGAGCCGGGGGGCATCGAGCTGTTGCAGCGCACGGTGATCGAAGTGAGTGCCGCTGCAGGGTGATGAGGCGGGAAGATCGGGTTGAACTGAAACGGGCTGCCGGGCGCTTCACGGCAATAACACAGACAAAGGAGAATCCTTATGACAACAGAGACACCGATGGACGCGCGTTCACTGAAGGGAAAGGTGGCGCTGATCACCGGCTCCTCCTCGAGCGTAGGATATCGTGTGGCCGAAGAGCTGGCGGGCCGTGGCGCCACCATTGCATTGAACGGACGGGACGCTGACGCGGGGCAGCAGGCCCTGAAGCGGTTCGAGGATGCCGGCCACAAGGCCATCTTCGAGGCGGGCGATGCTTCGAAGTACGACGAGATCGCGCGGGTGGTGGCCGCCGTGGAGCAGCGCCTGGGCGGCATCGACATCCTGGTCACCAGCGGCGGCAGCACGCGGCCGGGCCCCACCCTGTTTCATGACTACAAGCCGGAGGACATGATGAAGGCCATTGAAGGCCGTGTCCTGCCACGCATCTATCCCATGCACGCGGTACTGCCGGGCATGCGCGCGAGGAGCAGCGGCGCCATTGTGCTGGTGGCCACCGATGCGGCGCGTTTCCCGACTCCAGGGGAGGCCCTGATCGGGGCTTCCGGCGCGGCGGTGATCCTCATGACCAAGACTCTGGCCAAGGAGTTTTCCCGCTGGAAAATCCGCGTCAACTGCGTGGCGCTGACACTGACATCGGACACCACACGCTACGAGGAGAACCTCAACAAGCCCAGCCACGCCAAGGCGATCTTCTCCAAGGCCCTGTCGCGCTTCCCCTTTGGCGCGGCGCCCTCGGCCACCGAAGTCGCGCGGGTGGCCGCCTTTCTCGCCTCGAACGAAGCCTCGCAGGTGACCGGGCAGACCATCAGCGTCAACGGCGGGCTGTCCTTTGGCGGCTGGTGAAAAATCAGGGTGAATCCATTCTTTTGCTGAATAGCCGGTCATCATCGGTGGCCATCGGGTTGACCATTTCGCCCTTCCAGGCCATATCGTCCTGCATGGCTTTGGTGGTGTCGTCGGATTGCTCGCGCGCGCAGGCGCAGGTCTTCAGCGGGCGTGGCCATGCGCGTGGCACCCTGTTCCAGGGGCAGGCCAGCCGGGCGCCAGACCGCGGTGCCGCCATCGTGTGCGAACGCCTGCGCTTTGGTCAGTGACTTTGCGTAATCGGCAGCCAGCTGTGCCAGCACTCCGGCGCCCGGGGTGAACATCAGCGCATCCGCAGCCGGCAGTTGCGGCAGGAAGGTGTCGAGCCGCGTGCGGATGCCATACCACGCACCGGGAATATGCCCGGTGTAGTAGTCGCGGCTCCAATCCACGTCAATCATGGTGACTCTGTCTGACTGCAGGCGCTGCTGGAAGGATGTGGTCGTGATCAACGACGGGGTGACGCCTGCCCGCCCCGGCACCTGCGGCACTCAGGGGCCGGTCTGTGTGCAGAGCACTTTAATGTCAAGAGTCAGCTCTGCGACCTTTCAGCCCATCTGCTTCAGCCAGTGCGCGGCCACCACCGCGCGCACGCCGTCGTAATCGACCAGAACCAAGCCCGCGCGCCAAGTGGCGGCATGGCGCTCGGTATCCTGCACCAGCTGGCTGCCGACACCGCGCGCGCGGGTCGTCTAGCCCTTCAGCACCGGATACCCGGCCGGCGCCCGGACCGGGGTGCCGTTCTTCAGTGACGCCACCCGGTTAGGCACGCTGACATTGATCAGCGATTGCGCGCCGAAGGCGTTGCGCGTGCACTCGCAGCAGTTCAGCAGCATCGTCCTGTTCGAGGGCAGCAGATTGGCAAAGGGATATACCAGCTCTGCCCCGGCACACTGATGGCGGTGGGGATGTTGTTGGTGTGGCGTTTCGCGTAGCTGCGGCTATCGAGCACGCCGATATCGGCCTTCTGGTCGATCATCGCTTTCAACGGTTCCGCCGTTATCCAGGGCGTGCCAGTTTCGTGCTCCACCACCTCAGCAAAGGCCTTGCTCGGCACTTGCACGCCATTGCGGGGGGCGGGGTATGGGATTCACCGCGATGTCGCCGCGATTGCCAATCGTGCGGCATGGGGGCAAACTATTCGCGAACTCGATGCTGCAGGTTCGACGTTGAGGCGATGCAATCGGCGACAGGCGGTTGCTCGGGCAAAGGAGCGGGATCGTTTTTCCTATCGCTGATCCGACGTTCTCGCATTTGGAGCTCTATCTGGCAAAGGAAACAGCAATGACCATGGCCTGCAAGACAAGCAGCATTGCCCTATCGCTCGCGCTGTGCGGAATGGCGGCATCCGGTGCAGCTTTGGCTCAAGTGGATTCTTCGCTCAACTACCCCAACAGGACGGTACGGATCCTGGTCGGCTATGCTCCGGGCGGTGGTGTAGACATCACCGCGCGCCTGATGGCGCAGAAGTTCGGCAATGCCTGGGGCCAGAGCGTGATTGTGGAGAACCGCCCCGGGGCGGGCGGCAACATCGCCACCGAGCAAGTCGCCAAGGCCACGCCGAACGGCTATCTGCTGATCATGGTCTCCTCGGGGCATGCCATCAGCGTCAGCCTGTATGAAAAGCTTGCCTACGATCCGGTGAAGGATGTCACGGCAATCAGCCTGGTGGCTGGCACCCCCAGCATGATCATCGCGCATCCATCGGTGCCGATCAATTCGGTGCAGGAGCTGATTGCATTCGCCAGGGCCAAACCCGGGCAAGTGACCTATGGTTCGCCCGGAACCGGCACGACAGCCCATTTGGCAACCGTGCTGTTTGCATCGATGACCGGCATACAGTTGACGCATGTGCCGTACAACGGCAGCGGGGCATCGACGGTTGCCTCGCTCAGCGGGCAGTTGCAACTGCTGGCGAGCAGCCTGCCCTCCGGCTTGCCGCACGTGCGCAGCGGCAAGCTGAAGATCATCGGTGTCACCAGCGCCCAGCGCACGCCACTGGCCCCCGATCTGCCAACCCTTGCACAGGGCGGCGTGCCGGGTTACGAGGCCATCACATGGTATGGGTTGCTGACCTCACCCGGGACGCCCATGCCCATTGTCAACAAGATCAATGCTGAGATCGAGCGCGCCAACCAGCAGCGGGATGTGCTGGATCGCTATCAGACGCTGGGTTTAGACCCCCTGAGCAGCACACCGACGCAGTTCTCCGATTACATTAAGGCGGAGGTCGTAAAGTGGGCGAAAGTGGTGCGTGAGTCAGGTGCCAAGGCTGATTGACAGTTCGTTGCGCCGAGCCTCACCACCCAACACCATGATGAATTCACCCCGCACCATCCTGGACAAGATCTGGGACACGCATGTCATCGTGCCGCGCCCGGGAGGCGAAGAGCTGCTGTCGGTGGATCTGAACCTGATTCACGAAGGCGGTACGTTTCTCGCCTTCGACGAGTTGCGTGCCGAAGGCCGCAAGGTTCGCAAGCCGGAGCAGATTCTGGCGATCACGGATCATTATCTGCCCACCGTGAATCGCGCCGCAGGCTTCGCGGGCATTGCCAACCCGGAGATCCGCCGTGTGGTGGAGATGCTCGATGAGAATACCCGTGAGTTCGGCATCGCCCACATCGGCATGCATGACAGCCGTCAGGGCATATCGCATGTGGTCGGCCCCGAACTAGGACTGACACTGCCAGGCATGTCCATCATCTGTAGCGATTCCCACACCGCCACCCATGGAGCGCTGGGCGCGCTGGCCATTCCCATCGGCCAGTCCAATCAACTGCGGCATGTGCTGGCCACCCAGACCCTGTGGCAGACAAAACCCCGCGCCATGCGGATTGCCATCCATGGCCGATTGCCGCGGCATGTGTCGGCCAAGGACGTTATTCTCGCCATCATCGCCAGAATCGGCATCGGCGGTGCGGTAGGACACGCCATCGAATATAGCGGATCGACGATTGCCGGCATGTCGATTGAAGGCCGCCTGACGATATGCAATATGTCGATTGAAGCCGGTGCCCGCATCGGCATCATGGCGCCGGACGATACGACCTACGCCTATCTGGCCGGCCGCACCCATGCGCCTGAAGGAAGCGAGTGGGACAGTGCGCTGGCCTACTGGCGCACGCTGCCTTCCGATGCGGACGCAGTGTATGACCGGGAGCTGACACTGGATGCGGCCAGTCTGGCGCCCATGGTGAGCTGGGGCACCAGCCCCGAGGATGCCCTGCCCATCACCGGCGTCGTTCCCGACCCGGCCGCCATCGGTGACAGTGAGCGGCGCCGGCGGATCGAGCGCGCATTGGACTACATGCGCCTGGTGCCGGGGACGCCGCTGGCGCAGATTGCGGTGGATCGCGTTTTCATCGGATCCTGCACCAACGCGCGCATGGAGGACTTGCGGGCTGCGGCACAGGTGCTGCGCGGCCGGCGTGCCGTTGTGCATGCCATGGTGGTGCCCGGGTCTTCCGCAGTCAAGCGACAGGCAGAGGCCGAAGGGCTGGATCGGGTGTTTCGAGAAGCCGGCTTTGAATGGCGGGATCCGGGCTGTTCAATGTGCTGCGGCTCCAATGGCGATCTGGTAGCCCCGGGCGATCGCTGCGCCTCGACTACCAACCGCAACTTCGAGGGGCGCCAGGGGCCGGGTGCACTGACGCATATCATGAGTCCGGCGATGGCCGCGGCGGCGGCCGTGACCGGCCGGCTCACCGATGTTCGCTCCCTGTAATGCCGCACGCTGAGGCCTGCAGGGTGTGTTGTGGTGGTGCAGGCAACGCGTTCCTAATGGAACAGGTTCCTGCAGATGTGACCGTATACTCACTGACAGGGGAATGGCGCGCGCGCCAGGTGGCATGTTGAGTCCGATAACCAGAGTGACCGCGGCAGCCGCACCGCTTGACATTGCCAAGATCGACACCGGCATGATTGTGCCGGTGCGTTTCCAGCGCCTGCGCCGCCGCGCCGGGGAGCCTGACAATGCCAGGGTTTTTCTGCACGATCTCAGGTTCGACGAGAGCGGCCAACCACGGCATGAGTTCGTGCTCAATCACCCGGCTTACCGGGAGGCGGCCATCCTGGTTGCCGGCGCCGACTTCGGCTGTGGCTCATCGCGCGAGAGCGCGGCCTATGCCGTGCTGGATTACGGCATCCGGGTGCTGATTGCGGAGAGCTTCGGCGACGTGTTCGCCGCCAACTGCATGCAAAATGGCGTATTGCCTGTCGTGCTGCCACCGATAGTGGTGCATGCCCTGTGGCGCCAGTTGCGGGCCGCACCCGGTGTGAGCATGCAGGTCGACCTGGAGGCTCAGACGGTTACCGCACCCGACGGGACGCAGTACCGCTTCGACATCGACGCCACCCGCAAGGAGCGTTTGCTGAAAGGGCTGGATGATGTTGGTGTGACCTTGCAGCACATGCACGAGATTGAGACTTTCGAGCGGCGCCGTCGTGCCGCGATGACATGGCTGCCGTCGATCCGGTGATTGAAGGCCGCTGATGGCTGGGCGGCCAAGCGGATCGATGATAGGGCGGCCCTAATGGCAGGTGCCGGCTACCTCGCCCCAGCGCACCTTCCACCCGTTATCCTCGTGCGACTCAACGCAGAAATGGTCAAGACCTCAGTCACCGGATATCGCCAAGCGCCTCGAGGCCGAGGGCGGCATTCCGGTGGGGAGCAGCCCCGCGCAGTTCCTCGCGGTCGATAGTCCACGCTATCGCAAGTTGGTCGATGAACTTGGGATCAAGCCGGAGGATTTTCCGCTTTCCATTGACGACACAGCTTGAAGCAAGAATTGACAGGAGAAAAACCATGCGGCAGTGGCATTGTTCGCTTGTGTACCGCAGTGCTGGCACTGTCGTGCGGGGCCCAGGCCCAGGATCTGGCTGCAGCGTACACCTTGATGCCGTTCCTGCTGGTTGTGCCCATCGCGGCGGGCGGCTCCAACGGCCTGGAGGCGCGGCTGCACGCGAAAATGTCGGGCCTGCTCGATCAACCCATCATCGTCGACAACAAGCCCGGGGCGAGTTCGCTCAGGAACATTCCAATCGACTCTTGCGACTGGTCATTCCCTATCTCCCTGGCGGGTCCGACCCTATCGCCGCGCCGGGGCGAACAAGCTCACCGAGTTGCTGGGTCAGTCGGTGCTGGTCGATAACCGTTCCGGTGCCATCACCATCACACCGGCACGGAGATCGCTTAGAAAGCAACACCGGATGACGACACACTGGCATTCGCGACCATGAACTCCATGGTACTCAACCCGGCCAGCTACAAGAATCTGCCCTACGACCCAATCAAGAATTTTGCGTCTGTGCCCGAAGGCTTGCGTGTCACACGCCTTTCGCGGTCTACTGGCTCATGAAAGCGAGACCGCAGACATGAACCCCGGGTTCTCATTGACGCTGGACGAACTGCGGCGCGCGCGCGGGCGTATTGCTGGCGCCATCCTGGTCACGCCGCTATGGAGCAACGATCCGCTGTCGCGGGAGCTCGATTGTAATGTGTACCTCAAGCTGGAGAACCTGCAGCGCACCGGCTCCTTCAAGCTGCGCGGGGCCAGCCACAAGGTGGACCGCCTGCTGGCCACCGGCCGTCCGCGCGGCGTGATCGCCGCCTCGGCCGGCAACCATGCGCAGGGCGTGGCGCACGCGGCAGCGGTGGCCGGGCTACCCGCCACCGTGGTGATGCCGCTGAATGCGCCGCTCACCAAGGTCGAGTCCTGCAAGGGCATGGGCGCGACGGTCATCCTGCACGGCCAGTCGCTGGAAGAAGCCAAGCTGGAAGCCGACCGCCTCGCAGCAGAACAAGGCCTGGCCTTCATCCACCCCTACGACGATCGCGACGTGATCGCCGGCCAGGCCAGTGTCGGGCTGGAGATACTCGAATCGCTACCCTTGGTGGGCACCGTGATCGTGCCCCTGGGCGGGGGCGGCCTCCTCAGCGGCATTGCCCTGGCGATCAAGCTGCAGCGGCCCGAAGTGCGCATCATCGGCGTGCAGGCCGAGTCGGTGGCGCCGTGGCGGCATTTCCTCGCCGATGGCGGGCTGGACGAGATCCGGCCGGTAGCCCACACCATTGCTGACGGCATCATGGTGAAGCGCCCGGGCGAGCTGACGCGCCAGGTGATCGCCCGCCATGTCGACGAGATCGTCACCGTGGACGACAACGCCATCGCCGAAGCCATGGTGCGGCTGCTCGAGCGCACCCGCACCATCGGCGAGGGCGCGGGCGTGGTCGGCCTGGCGGCACTGATGCGGCAGAAGATTGCAGTGCGTGCCGATGAGGCGGTGGTCATCGTGGTGAGCGGCGGCAACGCCGACATGACCCTGGTCGGGCGTTCCATTGATTACGGCCTCGCCTCCAGCGGGCGGCTGATGAGCATCGCCGTCACCATCCCCGATACGCCGGGGCGGCTGGCCGCGTTGCTGGGCGTGGTGGCTGCGCATGGCATGAACATCCGCCACATCGAGCATCGCCGCGGCGAACTGCATGTGCCGGTGGGCATGACCGAAGTCATCATGCAGATGGAAACGCGCGATGTCGCCCATCAGCAGGAATTGTTCGAACACTTCGTCCGCGAAGGCCTGGCGGCGCGCAATCTGCTGCCCGGCTGAAAGCGGTCCGGATTCGGCTGCATCCGCATTGACCAGGATCAAGGTGGCCGAGCGTCATCCTTTCATCATGGCTGCTCTGACCAATGAGCAGGGAGAGGGACGTGGCGGCTGCCAATATCGAAAGACTGCGGGTCTTCATCCAGAGCATGACGCGCCTGGTGGCGAGCTATTCCTCGGAGAAGACCGTCATGGAGCAGGGACTGCCGTTGCTGGCGGCGCTGGTGTCCCGGGATGACTGGCTGTCGGAGGCCTTCGCGCAGCCCCATCCGCAGTTCTACCAGCAGTACCTGCTGTATGCCGATCCACTGAGCCGGCTGTCCGTGGTGAGCTTTGTCTGGGGGCCGGGGCAGAAGACCCCGGTGCATGACCATCTCAGCTGGGGACTGGTGGGCGGCCTGCGCGGGCGCGAGCGCGAGACCACCTATGCGCGCAGTCCCGACGGCAGCTATCACGTCACCAGCAGCGGCGTGCTGCTCCCCGGGCAGACCACCGCCGTGTCACCGGAGATCGGTGACGTGCATGAAGTGGCCAATGACTCGCCCCACGAAACGGCCATCAGCATCCATGTCTATGGCAGCAACATCGGCCGAGTCAGCCGGCATGTCATCGACCCGGCCAGCGGTGTGATGAAGGACTTCGTCTACGGCTACGCCAGCAGCGTGGTGCCCAACCTCTGGTCTTAGCGACGGCCGCATCCAGGCCGGAGGTCGGGTTTGGTGTTAACCCCCCTGGTTAAAGGGGGCCCTAATCCACGTAAGTGAGGCCGAAGGCCAGCGGGGGAATTTTGGCCAACCGGGCTGATTTACCTTCCTTTCCTCAGGCCACAGAGACAGACTGAAGACATCCAGAGCATTACTCGATTGATGTTGGGTCCGCTGACAAGGCTGCGTCACGAAAATCCCCCCGCTCGTTCGCTGCGCTCACGAGTCGGCCCCCTTTGACAAGGGGGTAAACTCCATCGGGGCAACGCCGTTTTGCGATATATTGCCCCGGCCGAGTCGGCCCGGTGCATGCCGGTCAGGCACCACAGGCACAGGATGCAGCGCGACAGAGCGCCACGCCGGAGACGTCACCGGCGACACAGCGTCCAAAGACCGCAGCAGGACAAAGGAGGCAGCATGGACAGGACGGGATCGCGCCTTGCGCGAGGATGCGCAGCGGCGGGAATACTGGCGGGTATGGGGTGCATGCCAGGCTCGCAAGCCTGGGCGCAGGACTATGCGGTGCGCCCCTTGCGCCTGGTCACCATGTTCGCGCCAGGGGCCTCGGCCGACCAGCACGGCCGGCACATTGCCGCCAGGCTCACCGAGCAGCTCGGGCAGCAAGTCATCGTCGAAAGCAAGGGCGGGGCGGGCGGCCTGCTCGCCGTGCGCGACGTGATCCGCACCCAGCCGCTGGGTTACTCCATGCTGCTCGCCAATCCTTCCATGGTGGGTAACTCGATTGCCTACCGCGACCCTGGCTACAAGCCCGAGGACCTCGCGCCCATCGGCGTGATGGGGCAGACCTATTACGGCATGATGATCCATGTCTCTGTGCCGGCGAAGACCGTGGCCGAATTCATCGCGCATGCGAAGGCCCATCCGGGCAAACTCAACTACGGCGGCCTCGGTGCTGCAGCCGGCAGCACTCTGAGCGCCGAGCGCTTCAAGCAGGCGGCCGGGGTGGACATGGTGGGCATTCCCTTCAAGGGCGGTGATCCCACGGCGGCAGCCTTGCTGGCGGGGGAGATCCAGGTCTATTTCGCCACGCTGAGCACGGTGAAGGTGCGCATGAAAAGCCCGCAGATCCGCGTGCTCGCCATCACCTCGCAGCAGCGCTCCACCGCGCTGCCCGAGCTGCCCACCTTCCGTGAGCTGGGCCTGCCGGCGGTGCAGGCGGCCAACTGGAATGCCGTCTTCGTGCCCACGCCCACCCCTGCGCCCATGCAGCGGCGCCTGCGCGAGGCCTATGCGAAGGCCGCCGCCAGCGAGGAGATGAAGACCATGGTGGAGAGCCAGGGCTACGAGCCCTGGACCGGCACCCTGGAGCAGTTCAGCACGAGCCTGCGCAGCGAGGCGGCGCAGCTGGTCGAGGATTACCGGCGCTTGAAGATACAGCTACTGGACTGAGGCTGGACGGAGGCTGAACGGTGCGCCGGGACAGCCTGCAACGAATACTTGAGGAGGAAAGCATGAGCCATCACATCGCCATCATCGGCGCCGGCATGGGCGGCCTGGCGGCTGCCGCGGCCTTACATCAGCGCGGCGTGCCGGTGCAGGTGTATGAGCAGGCAGAGCAGTTCCTGCGCATCGGCGCGGGCATCCAGATGTCCGCCAATGCCATGAAGGTGCTGCGCCAGCTGGGGCTGGAGGAACGCCTGCGCCAGACCGCCTTCCAGCATCGAGCGCGCCGCCATCGCAATTTCGACACCGGCTTCATCGAATCGGAATTCGACATGTCCGCGGTGGAGCAGAAGTTCGGCGCACCGCACCTGATGATGCACCGGGGTGACCTCCATGCAGCGTTGGCCTCGTGCGTGCCGGCGGAACGCATACACCTGGGGAAAAAGCTGCTGCGCTTCGAGCAGGACGCCGCCGGGGTGACTCTGTATTTCACCGATGGCAGCACGGTGCGAGCCGGCGCCCTGGTGGCCGCCGATGGCGTCCACTCGGTGGCAAGGAAGCAGCTTTTCGGCGATGAGGCGCCGCGCTTCACCGGGCGCATCGCCTATCGCTCCACCTTTCCCGCTGCGCTGCTGGGTGGCCTCGACATTGGCGATGTCTCCACCAAGTGGTGGGGCAAGGACCGCCACATCGTCATTTACTACGTCACCCGCGCCAGGGATGAGGTCTACTTCACCACCAGCGTACCTTCGGCAAAACCGGATCTGGAATCCTGGTCGCTGCAGGGTGACATGGCGGAACTGCGCGAGGCTTTCAGGGACTTTCACCCCGAAGTGCGCCAGGTGCTGGCCGCCTGTCCGAGTTCGCACAAGTGGCCCATCCATGACCGTGACCCGCAGCCGGTATGGGGCATCGGGCGGGTCTACCTGCTGGGCGATGCCTGCCATCCCATGACGCCCTATATGGCGCAAGGCGCCGCCAGCGCCATCGAGGACGGCATGCTGCTGGCGCGCTGCTTCGAGGGCATGCCCCCAGAAAGCTGGCCGGCTGCCTTCCGGCGTTACGAGGCGGCGCGGCGTCCGCGCGTCGCCCGCATCCAGAGTCTGTCGAACAAGAACAAACGCAACTGGATGCGTGTCGACCCGGACAAGGCCGAGGGACCGGTGAAGGAAAAGGCCGAGCCCGACTGGGTGTATGGCTACGATGCCGTAACAGCGCCCTTGCCGGTGCTTGGTCCCGATGGTGAAGTGCTGGAACAGGAGGCGGCCTGATGCGCTTCCGATTGAAAGTCACTGGCCGACGCCATCCGCATGGCGAAGTACCTCGACCTGGCTGATGCCGGACACGTGGCGCCGATCGAACAGCCGGATGCCTTCTCGGCGCCGGTGAAGGCCTTTTCGATGGAGGCGTTCAGGCGGAATGGGTGATTACAATTAGTTATTTTGGCTAATGATGACAATGATTGCTGTTTTAATCTGATAATAATAATGAATCTGCTGCCTTTGCGGAGAAGGCAAGCCTGGCAGGCCGGGATTTACCCCCTTGTCAAAGGGGGCCGACTCGGCGAAGCCGAGCGGGGGGATTTTGGCCAAGCAGGGTGGTCTCATGGCCTTTCGCCGACATTGCATGAACCCTGCACACGGCTGTTGCCTTGCAGAGGGGAAGCACCGGAGGACACTCAGGGCCCGCATCCGGTCATGACTGGCGAACGATAAAAGGCAGCGGGAGAAAATCCCCCCGCTCGTTCGCTGCGCTCACGATTCGGCCCCCTTTGACAAGGGGGTCAACCGCGCCGCAGCCACGTCTCCCCGGAATTTGACGAAGAACCTTTGACAAGGGGGTAAACCGGCGCCTGCGCTGGCCCGCCGCCAGGGTGTTGTCCCCGGCAATCAGCGAAGAACCATTGACTAGGCGGTTTACACCGCTGGCCCTGCCATGCTTGCCTGCCTCCTCAGATCACACCCTTCTCCGCCAGCCGCTTGCAGGTCGCTTCATCCAGCTTGAGCAGATCGCGCAGCACTTCCTGGGTGTGCTGGCCGAGCAGTGGTGCGGCGCCTTTGTACTGCACCGGCGTGGCGGAGAAGCGCATGGGGCTCGCCACCACCGGGGTCTTGCCCAGTTGCGCGTGGTCGAGTTCGACGCGCAGGCCGCGGTGTTTCACCTGCGGGTCTTCGAATACCGCCTTGATGTCGTTGACCTGGCCGCAGGGGATGGCCGCGGCGCCG
Source organism: Betaproteobacteria bacterium (assembly GCA_947474715.1). GTDB lineage: Bacteria > Pseudomonadota > Gammaproteobacteria > Burkholderiales > SG8-39 > CAIYPG01. Next base: position 64,972 of record CANJJT010000009.1, on the reverse strand, counting down.
ATCAGTTCGGCCCATTCCTTTGCCGTGCGGGTGAGGAATATGGCTTCGAGCAGGGGCAGCAGTTCAGCCCTGTTCTTTCCGCGTGCCGAATTCTTCGCGAACTTCGGATCTTCTGCGACTTCGGGCCGGCCCATGACCTTCATCAGCTTGGCGAACTGGCCGTCATTGGCCACCGCCAGCGAGAGCGAGCCTTCCTTGCAGTGGAACACCTGGGTGGGGGTGAGGTTGCGGCTGGTGCTGCCCATGCGTTTGGGCACTTCGCCGAGGATGAGGTAGCGCATGTTCTCCGAGCCCAGTGTGGCCACCAGGCTGTCGAGCAGGGCGATGTCGATGAACTGGCCCTGGCCGGAGATCTGGCGGTGGTTCAGTGCGCCCAGGATGGCGGTGGCCGAGTACATGCCGGACATGATGTCGGACACGGCGATGCCGGCGCGCGTGGGCGGACCGTCGGGCTCGCCGTTGATGCTCATCAGCCCGCCCATGGCCTGGATGATGGGGTCGAAGCCGGCGCGGTCGCGGTAGGGGCCGTCCTGGCCGAAGCCGCTCAGCGCGCAGTAGATGATGTCCGGGCGGATGGCCTTGATGCGCTCATAGCCGAGGCCGAACTTGTTCAGCACGCCGACCAGGTTGTTCTCGATCAGTACATCGCAGCTGGCGGCGATCTGCCGCACCAGATCCTGGCCTTCCGGGGTGGAGATGTCCACGGTCACCGATTTCTTGCCGCGGTTGAGGCCGAGGAAGTGCGAGCTTTCGCGGCTCTCGCTGCCATCGGCGCATTTCGCAAAGGGCGGTCCGAAGTTGCGTACCACATCGCCTTCGCCGGGGCGCTCGATCTTGATCACCTCGGCGCCCATGTCGGCGAGGATCTGGCTGGCCCAGGGGCCGGCGACGTAGCGGGTGATGTCGAGCACGCGGATGTGCGAAAGGATCTGGGCCATGTTGGTTTTCCTCGGGTTCAGCAGGGTGGCTCTGGTCAGGCTGCGGCCGGGCCCTTGCCCGGGGGCAGGCCCTGTTCCGCAACAGTCTTCAGCGCGTCATGGATGCGGCGGTCGATGTCGATGCCGACGGGCAGGTTGCGGCACCGCTCGCGGTAGGAGCGCTCCGACGGAATGCGGATTTCGTCGAAGCCGGGCTGCAGCGGCGTGGCCTTGATGCGTGCGATGGTCTCGGCCAGGTGCTGCTTGAAGTCGGCCATGGGCATGAGCAGGTCGGGCTTCATCACCACGAAGATGTAGGCATCGGTCTTGTCCGGGCGGTAGCCGGAGCCTGCCATCACGCCCAGGGCATCCATGGCGAGCGCCAGCGCAAAACCCTTGTGTCCGCCAAAGGGCAGGATGGCGCCCAGTTGCGCGGCGGTGGCATCGCGCGTGGGCAGGCCCTTGGCGTCGATGGCCACGCCTTCGGGCAGCGGGATGCCCAGGCGCTGGCGGAACTTCAGGTCGGTGCCCATGAAGGCCGAAGTGCCCATGTCGATGACCAGCGGATCCGGATCGCCGGGAAAGGCGAAGGCGATGGGGTTGGTGCCCATGGTGGGACGGGCGCCGCCATGCGGGGCCACCTGATGCGAGGCGCTGACGCTGTGGATGGCGACCAGGCCGGCGCGGCCGATCAGCTCGACGTAATGCGCGCTGCGTCCGCTCATCCAGGTGTTGTTGATGCCCACCATTGCCATGCCGTGGGCCTCGGCCTTCGCGATGGCGGCTTCGGCGGCGCGGTACAAGGCCAGCATGCCGACATTGTTGCCGCCATCCAGCATCAGCGACACGCCGGTTTCGCGCAGCGTCCTGATGGGCGTGCGCGGGTTGGCGAACTTGCGGCTGTCGATGATGTTGAGGATCTTGGCGAGGCCCGAGTATTCATAGCCGCACAGCGCGGCATCCACCACGTGGTTGGCGATGACGCGCGCGTCCTCCGGCGCATAGCCGATGCGCACGCAGGCCTGCGTGCCCAGTTCGGTGGCCTCTGCGAAGCCCAGACGCACACGGCCTTCAGCGATTTCCTGCATGGATGTTTCCTTGATCAAATGGGCCGGCCGCAGCCGGACTGGGCACCGGCCGGTGAGGGGTGACTGCCTGGAAAAACAGCGGTGGGCCTATTCGGCCTTGGCGCCGGAGGCCTTGACCACCTTGGCCCATTTTTCCATTTCCGAGCGCAGTATCTTGCCGAAGGCATCCGGCGGCGTGCCTTCAGGGTCGTAGCCCGAGTCGATCAGCTGCTTGCGGATCTCCGGCTGGGCGAGGATGGCGGTGAGGTCGCCGTGCACCTTGTCGATGATGGGGCGCGGTGTGCGGGCGGGGGCGAGTATGCCCAGCCAGGAGGTGAAGTCATAGCCCTTCACGCCGGCTTCGGCCACCGTGGGCACGTCAGGGAAGGTGGCCACGCGCTTGCTGCCGCTGATGGCCAGCGCCTTGATGCGGCCACTGCGGATATGCGGCTCGGCCGATGCGGCCGAAAAGAAACCGATGCCGACTTCGCCGGCCAGGATGGCGGTGAGCGACTGCGCCGTGCCTTTGTAGGGCACATGCAGCAGGTCGACGCCGGCCTGGCTCCTGAACACTTCAGCGGCCAGGTGTGAGGTCGAGCCGCTGCCGATGGAGGCGTAGGTGATGGCGCTGGGCTTGGCCTTGGCGACGCTGACCAGTTCGGCCACGTTTTTTGCCGGCAGGCTGGGCGTGGCCACCATCATGTAGGAGAGCGAGGCGAGGATGGTCACCGGCGAGAAATCGGCGATGGTGTCGTAGGGGAGCTTCGATTGCATGGCCGGGTGCACGGTGTGGCTGCTCGAGACCAGCACATAGGTGTAGCCATTGGGCGGGGACTTGGCGGCCATGTCAGCGCCGATGACGCCGCCGGCGCCCGCGCGATTGTCCACCAGCACCTGCTGGCCCCAGCGATCGGTCAGCTTCTGGGCAAACAGGCGCGCCAGGATGTCGCCGCCACCGCCGGCGGCGAAGGTGACGATGAGGCGCACCGGCCGGTTGGGATAGGGCTCTTCGGCAGCGGGCTTTTGCGACCAGGCCGCGTTCGTGAGGAGGGGTGCCACCAGTGCACCCAGCAACAGCGGACGGCAGGCCCGCGAAAGGGCTTGTACTGTGAACATGGCTTCTCCTTTGTGTGCACGCCACGGATTGGCGAGCGAACTGTCGCGCGACGCCTTGCGCCCGGTTCATGTCAAAATAAAACGGCGTTCTCTTTTGCGGCGATGGTATCACTGCAGGACCGGGGCGGGAAATTGACAGCCGCTCTGGCGATGGTGTAACTAGAGCCTGCTTTTTCTGCTGCAACGGGCTCGTGTCCAGCCCTGGGCGAACAGGAGACGAGCGCAGCAAGAACGCTCGGGACGAACCCTTGTAGCGGCCCAGCAGGCAGTGTCGAACGCCCGTAGGTCCGGGCCCCTTAATCCAATCTTCCAGGTAGCCATGACTGATCCGAATTCCCTTGAACCCGCGAACCACGACGCAGGCGACGCCGACGACGCAGGCGAACTGCGCGAGCGGCTGGCACTGCTGCGCGATAGCGCCGCGCATTATGCCGGCCAGGATGCCCACCTCAAACGATCGCGCGCGTTGCGCGGCGAACAGCCTGGTTACGACAAAGCCGTGTGGGCCGAACTGGCCGGACTGGGCTGGCTGGGCGCGCTGATTCCCGAATCCCAGGGCGGGCTGGGCCTGGGCTGTGCCGACATGGCGGTGATCAGCGAGGCCATGGGCCGCGCACTGTTCCCGGAGCCGGTCACCGCCTCGGTGGTGCTGGCCGGTGGCGCCATCCTCTACGGTGACAACGAGGCGTTGAAGCAGGCACTGTTGCCGGTGCTGGCGGGCGGCACGCTGGTCCCGGCCCTGGCCTGGCGCGAACACGTGCAGGACTGCGATCCGCTGCAGGTGGATATGCTGGCCGAGCCGGTGGCCGCGGGGCTGCGCCTCAGCGGCACCAAGGTGCTGGTGGTGGGCGGTATCGGTGCGGATGGCTACGTGGTCTCGGCCAGGGCTGGCGACGGGCTGGTGCTGTGCTGGGTGCGTGCAGGCACTGCGGGCAGCCGTGTTGCTGCCGAGCAACTGCCCGACGGCCGGCCGGTGGCGACGCTCATCCTCGATGGTGTGCAGGTGCCGGCTGCGGATATTCTTGCCCGCGGCGAGGTGGCCGCGCGCGCATTGATGCGTGCCTACGACGAAGCCCTGATCATGACTTCGGCTGAACTGCTGGGCCTGTCGACGCGGGTGCTGGAGATCACCGTCGATTACCTCAAGACGCGCGTGCAGTTCGGTCGTGCCATCGGCAGCTTCCAGGCGCTGCAGCACCAGGCGGCCAATCTCTATATCCAGCAGCGCCTGTGCCGGCATGCACTGGACGAAGCCGTGATGGTCCTGCAGGACCCGGCCATCGCCGCCGATGAGCGCGGGGCCTGGGCCAGTCGCGTCAAGGCGCGCTGCTCCGATGCCAGCCTGAAAATCACCCGCGGCGCGGTGCAGATGCACGGCGCCATGGGCTTTGCCGACGAGTGCGATGTCGGCCTCTATCTCAAGCGCGCGGTGACGCTCTCGGCCTGGCTGGGCGGCGCGGTGATCCACCGCCGGCGTTATGCGCGCCTGGCATTGAAGGAGGTCGTGGCATGAATGCCCCGGTGAATGCAGTGAAAGACTGGAACGGCATGGACGACGAAGTCTTCCGCCTGGAGGTGCGCCAGTTCTTCGAGGAAAACTATCCCGAGGAACTGCGCTTTCTCACCAACCGGCCGCACTTCGAGCTCATCAAACCCTGGCTGATGAAGCTGGTGGCGAAGGGCTGGAGCGCGCCGCATTGGCCGGCCGAATTCGGTGGCATGGGCCTGGGGCCGCAGAAGCTGCTGATCTTCATGGACGAGCAGAGCCGCTGGGGCGTGGCGCGCCAGTTCCTTGGCGAAGCGGGCACGGTGCAACTGGGGCCGATGCTGATCAGCCATGGCTCCGAAGATCAGAAAAAGAACCTGCTGCCGCGCATCCTGCGTTATGACGATGTCTGGTGCCAAGGCTATTCCGAGCCGAATGCCGGCTCGGATCTGGCCAGCCTCAGCCTGGAGGCGCGCGTCGAGGGCGACAGCATCGTGCTGAACGGTCGCAAGATCTGGACTTCCAGCGGTCTGGATTCCACCCACCTCTACCTGCTGGCACGCTCGAACAAGGAGGTGAAGAAGAAGCAGGATGGCATCAGCTTCATCTTGCTCGACCTGTCCTCGCCCGGGGTGACGGTGCGCGGCATCCGCAACATCTCCGGCACCACCGAGTACTGCGAGATCATCCTCGACAATGTGCGCACGCCGCTCACCAATGTGGTGGGCAAGCTGCACGATGGCTGGACCGTGTCGCGCAGTCTGATGGGCTTCGAGCGCATCAACACCGGCAGCCCGCGCCGCGCCGAGTTCGCCTTCAAGCGCCTGGAGGCGCTGGCGGTGGAGCGGGGCCTCTTTGCAGATGCGGGCTTTGTCGAGCGTTACACCGAATTGGCGCTGGACCTGGCCGACCTGAAATCCACCTACGTGCACTTTGCCGACATGCTGTGCCGCGGCGAGACCCTGGGCGCGGATTTGTCCGTGCTGCAACTGCTTTCGGCCGAGACCAACCAGCGCATCACCGAATGCCTGCTGGAGTCCTCGGGCGAGCTGGGCCTCACGGTGACCGAGGCCAACAGCGAGGGCAAACGCGTGGATGCACTTACGCCCTTCCTGGTGATGCGCGCGGTGACCATCGGCGCCGGCACCAGCGAGATCCACCGCGACATCATCGCCAAGCGGGTGCTCAACCTGCCCAGCAAGTAGCAGGTGGTTGATGAATGATGTCCGTTTCGGGGAGGCATCGGCAAAAGCATCGCCAAGGCGCTGGTTTACCCCCTTGTCAAAGGGGGCCGACGCGGCGCAGCCGCGCGGGGGGATTTTAGTCATGCGTGCGTATCGAAAATCCCCCCGCTGGCCTGCGGCCAGTCGGCCCCCTTTGACAAGGGGGTTAACCCATGCATCTTTTTGAGGAATGAACATGCCCTACACCACCATGGAATTGCGCCGCGATAACGGCACCGGCTGGATCGTGCTCAACCGGCCGGAAGTGAAGAATGCGCTCAACATCACCAGCTTCTACGAACTGCGCCAGGCCATTGCCGAACTGGAGGCCGATGACACGGTGAAGACCATCATTATCATGGGCAAGGGCGGCAATTTCTCCAGCGGGCGCGACTTTCGCGACAAGACCCCGGTGCCGCCGGATTTCGAGGAGCGCCGTACCGAGGCCTTCAGCGCGCTGGAGTACTGCAGCAAGCCCACCATCGCTGCGGTGGCCGGCTGGGCCATCACCGGCGGCATGACCATCATGATGTCCTGCGACATCGTCATTGCCAGCGAGGACGCCATCCTGCAGGACACCCACGCGAAGATCGGCGCCATCACGCTGCGCGCGAGCCGCATGTACGAGCTGATCGGTCCGATGCGCACCAAGGAACTGCTGTTTACCTCACGCCGCGTGATGGCGGCTGAAGCCCTGCAGATGGGGCTGGTGAACAAGGTGGTGCCGCGCGAGCAACTGGAACAGGCGGCCGCCGAGATGGCGGCGCAGATCAACCAGCACGACCCGCAGGTGGTGGGCGCGATCAAGAAGATGGTGAACCGCGTGATCCGCGCCGATCAGGCCGCCATGCTTGACCGCGAGGAGCTGGAGAAGCGCCGCTTCAACGACCTGGTGTCCGAACAGAAGGCCATGGCCAAGGGGCGCGATATCCTGCCGGGCAAGGGCTGAGGTCTGGTCAGGCAGCCTGCAGAAAGCCAAAAAAAGATAAACGGGTGATCATAAATCCCCCGTTTATCTAATAATGACCGTAGCTACCGTCTGTATTTGATCATAATGCCTACTGGATGCCACCCACTCCGGAACGCAGCATGCGGCCGGCCAGGGCGCCGGTGTGCTCGCCATTGACGAAGGTCTTCTTGCCACCAATGACCGTGGCCAGGATACCCACGGATTTCTGCTTCAGGCGCTGCGCGCCGGTGGGCAGGTCCGACACCACCTCGGGCATGCCCGGGGCGACGGTGTCCGGATCGAAGATGTTGAGGTCGGCGATGTAGCCTTCGCGCACCAGGCCGCGGCCGGTGAAGCCCCAGGTCATGGCCGGGGTCATGGTGATCATGCGCACGCCTTCCTCCAGCGTGAAGGCGCGCTTGTGGCGCACCCAGTAGGCAAGCAGGTGGGTATGGATGGATGTGTCCATGATGAGGTTCACATGGGCGCCGGAGTCGGAGAAGGTCATCACCGTGCGTGGATGGCGCAGGGCGCGCAGCGTCTCTTCGTCGTTGGCCGGGCGGGTGCGTGCGTCGAACTGCATGAACAGCTGGTGGAAGTCGGTTTCCAGGGCCAGGTCGAGCATGACTGCGACCGGGTCCTTGTTACGCTGCTTCGCCACCTCGGCCAGGGTGGGGTTGTCGCCCTGGGCGCTTTGCACCACGAACATGTTGTCGAAGTCGGGTTTGCGCGGCTGGCCAGCGGTAACCGTGTACTGACCGTTCCAGGCCTCGTCGACGAGGCGCTGTTTGTACGCGGGGTCGGCCAGGGCGCGGCGCTGGGCTTCCAGCGGCTGGGCACGAAACTTCTTCCATTCGGGCAGGTTGTCGAACTGGGTGCGCGAGCGGAAGGACAGGATGTGCGACACCCCGCGCGGATGGGTCTGGCCGAACATGCGACCGCCGGCAGCGGCGGTGGCATCGAGCAGGTCCAGATGTGGCTGCGCGCCATGGCCGCCCGGGGGCACGCCGAAACTGGTGGGTACGCCGCTCTCGACGGCAAGGTCCAGCAGGCGCTTGTCGAAAACGGCACGCACGGCCGGGTCGGCGGAGCGGGTCTCGACTTCACGTGCCAGCTCGAAATGACCGCGTCCGTGTTTGCCCACGGTGTTGACCAGGTGGCGAATCTCGTCCCAGGCGGCGTAGTAGGAGGCGACATGGCCGCCGTCGGGGGTGCGATGGCCTTCGTTCACCGAGGTGGAAAAGCCCACCGCGCCGGCATCCAGGGCCGCGAGCAGATGCTTCTCCATGGCGCGCAGGTCATCGGCGCCGGCCTTGTCGCTGAAGGCGCGCTCGCCCATGACATGGGTGCGCAGCGCCGAATGGCCGACGTGCATCGAGTAATTGATGGCCTTGGGCAGCGTGTCGAGCACGCCCAGGTAATCGCCGAAGCTGGTCCAGTTCCAGCGCACTGCCGATTCGATGGCTGCGGCCGGGATGTCCTCGGCGTCGATGATGTTCTTCAGGATGAGCGCGCGCTGCGCCTCGGAGCCAGGTGCCAGGGTGAAGCCGCAGTTGCCCATGACCACCGAGGTGATGCCATGCCAGCAGGCGCAGCTGCCGAGGGGGTCCCAGAACACCTGCGCGTCCATGTGGGTGTGGCCGTCGATGAAGCCGGGCGAGACCACCTGGCCGGTGGCGTCAATTTCCTCGCGGCCCTTTTCATGGATGCGGCCGATGGCGGCGATGCGATCGCCCGAGATGGCCACGTCGGCGCGATAGCGCGGCAGGCCTGAACCGTCCACGACGGTGCCATTGCGGATGACGAGATCGTACATGCGGGTGCTCCTCCCTCAAGATGGGTCCAGCCTGGCCCCGCTCTGCTGGCGGCGGCTCCGGTCGGGTGTGGCAGTGTAACCGACCGAATGGGCTGCTCAGCGCGCCTTCCTCCAGGCCTCGTAGCGGTCCATCACGATGGCTTCCACGTCGGCCCATGAATGGGCGCGCAGGCCATCCAGGTGTCGGTTGGTGGAGTTGGTGAAGATGATGACTTCATTGCCGGCGCGGCGGTATTCCTTCACGTGCTTCTCGGAATCCTCGATGTAGAGGTTGGCGCCGACATGGGTCTTGTGCTGCATGAAGCACAGGTCCCAGTAGGGGATGTCGTGGTAGTCGAGCCAGTCGATGGTCTGCGAGATGGCCTGCTTGTGAAAGTACTTGATGAACAGGCGGTGGGTGATGACGCGGATGCGCACGTCTTCCTTGGACAGTCGGCGCAGCACCTGCGGGCAGCCGGCGATGGGCTGCAGTTTCTTGAACAGGTCGCGCTGGGTGACGGCGAATTTGTGGAAGTCCAGATAGCCACCGGGGGCGGCATCCAGGCCCCATTCGGTCAGGCCGTAGCTGACCTCGTCGATGAGGCTGGCCGGCGCCACGCCCAGCCACTCTGCTGCGATGGGGCGGATGCCCGCGTAGAAATCAGCGCACACCCCGTCGAGGTCAACCCCCAGGATGAAGACGTCGGATCGGTCCAATTCGGTATGAGCGCTGTATGACATGGCTTTACTCTGCGGTGGATTGGACAATGAATCATGCGTGCTGCATCAGGGCGCGCGCGAGGGGATGTGTCCCCTCGCATTGTCAGGCACTAAGAACTTGTTTCATCATGATCCGCAACGTACTCGTGGCTCATGATGAACCAGGTTCTAAGGGTGCCTGATTTCACCTTCAGTTGTTTTCGAGCTTGATGCCGGCAGTCTTGATGATGCGCGCATACTTGGCCAGGTCGGTTTTCATCATCTCGGTGAATTGCTCCGGTGTCCGGATCAGGGGATCCATGCCCTGGCTGATCAAGCTGTCCCGCACGTCCTGTAGCGACAGGATCCTGGCCAATTCACTCGACCAACGCTCCACAATCGGACGCGGTAGTCCGGTTGGTGCAAAGATGCCATACCAATTGCTGGCATCGTAAGCCGGTAGGCCGGCTTCCGCAAAGGTGGGCACCTGAGGCAGGGCTGACATCCGGTTGGCTCCCGTGACTGCCAGCGCCTTCAGCTTGCCGCCCCGCACATGGGACACGAAGGCCAAGGGCACACTGATCGTGACCTGTACCTGGCCGCCCAGCAGGTCGTTCAATGCCGGCCCGCCACCTTTGTAGTGCACATGAGACAGTTGCACGTTCCCCACGATGTTGAAGTATTCGCTGGCCATATGCGTGGAGGAGCCGGCACCGGAGGACGCATAATTGATCTGACCGGGTTTGCTGCGTGCGAGTGCGATGAATTCCTGCACCGAATTGGCAGCGACCGATGGATGGGTGACCAGGAGGAATTCACCGACCGCCACCGTGCCAACGCCGGTGAAATCCCGGATGGCGTCGTAGGGTGTCTTCAGCAGGCTCGGATTGATTACATGGCCGCTGGTCTGCAGCATCAGTGTGTAACCGTCGGCCGGGGAGCGGGCCACGTGTTCGCTGCCGATAATGGTGTTGCCTCCGGGGCGATTGTCCACCACAACTTGCTGTTTCCATGTGTCGGTAAGCCTGGCCGAAAGCAGCCGGGCAAGGATGTCGGTGCTGCCGCCGGGGGCATAGGGGGTGACGACGCGCACTGTGCGGGCGGGATATTGTTGCGCCGATGCCGTGTCCGCCAGGGATATCGCCAATAGTGCGGCGGCTGCGCCCAACGTGGCGTGAGTGATGTGATTCATGGCTTCTCCTGGTTGTTGTTGGTTTCGCATGAAACGATCTGCCCTGGCCGAATTTCACATCAGTATGACTTCTCCTGGCCCAGAACACGTTCGGCAATGTAGGACAGGATCAGCTCGCGGCTGACCGGGGCAATGCGCGGCAGCATGCTCTCTCGAAACAATCGCTCGACGTGGAAGTCCTTCGCATAGCCGAAACCGCCATGGGTGAGCACCGCCGTTTCGCAGGCGCGAAAGCCGGCTTCCGCAGCCAGGTATTTGGCGGCATTGGCGTCGGCTGCCGCCGGTTCCCCGCGGTCGTAGCGCCAGGCGGCGCGTCGCACCATGAGTTCGGCCGCTTCCAGTTCCATCCAGCGCTCGGCCAGTGGATGCTGTATGCCCTGGTTGCGGCCGATGGGCCGGTCGAACACGATGCGTTGCTTGGCGTAGGCCGAGGCCAGGCGCAGCGCACACTTGCCGATGCCGATGGCTTCCGCGGCGATCAGGATGCGTTCCGGGTTGAAGCCGTGGAAGATGGCCTGGAAGCCGCGGCCTTCCTCCCCGATCAGGTCGGCGGCCGGCACCCGCATGCGATCGAAGCGGATTTCGTTGGAGTCCACCGCTGCGCGCGCCATCTTGTCGATTTCGCGCACGTCGGCGGTGTTGCGGTCGAGGTCGGTGTAGAACAGGCTGAGTCCCTGGGCTGGCCGGGCCGGGTCGTACTCGGCCGTGCGCGCAAGCAGCAGGATCTTGTGCGCCACCTGCGCGGTGGAGATCCATACCTTGGCACCGGAGACGACGTAGCAGTCGCCATCGCGCACCGCGCGGGTGCGCAGGCGCAGGGTGTTCAGGCCGGCATCGGGCTCGGTGACGCCGAAGCAAGCCTTCTCGCGGCCCTGGATGAGCGGGGGCAACATGCGCCGCTGCTGCGCCGGCGTGCCGAACTTCACCACCGGATGCAGGCCGAAGATGTTCATGTGCACGGCCGAGGCGCCGGACATGCCGGCGCCGGATTCGGCGATGGCCTGCATCATCACCGCCGCCTCGGCCACCCCCAGGTTGGCCCCGCCATGTTCCTCGGGCATGCAGATGCCCAGCCAGCCGTCGGCGGCCAGCGCCTGGTGCAGTTCGTGTGGGAAGGCGCCGCTGCGGTCGCTCTCGCGCCAGAAATCAAGTGGGAAGCGTGCGCAGATGACGTCGATGGCGCGGCGGACGTCCTGCTGTGTCTGTGTGGGTGCAAAGTCCATGCGGTAGGCGCTTCCTGCGCTCACTCCTCTCGGATCGTGTTGTTTTTTTCGACCACCTGGCGCCGGATGCCGATTGTGCTGACCCGTGCGCGCTTCTGGTTGTTATGGAAACACTGAATGTGTTCCGATTGTGTGGAAAGGGTAGGCAGTGCTTGCTCTGAATTGGGGGAGACACTAGGGGGCCTAGCCCGCTTGTTCAGTCCCTCCTCATGCGCAATCGATTTCATCCGGTCAGCTGGCGCATGAGATCGCGCGCCGCGGGCAGTCGGTCCAGGCTCATGACCATGTCGAACAGCGGGCGCGGTGTGAGCCTGGGATTGCCGATCTGAAGGCAGTCCTCGAATTTGGCCCAGACCTCGTCGCGCTGCAGCGGAAGTGCGGGGTCGCCGCGGATGTTGGTGATGGGGCCGCTGTCCAGGGTGCGGCCATCGCGCAGGTGCACGGTGACCTGGTCATGCAGGGCAAAGCCCGGACGCTGAGGATCATCGCGGTCATCGGGCTCGGTCTGTACGCGCTGCACCAGGCTTTGCACTTCGGGCCGCTGGACAAAGTCGTCAGTCAATTCGCGAAGACCAGCGCGACCTGCCACCAGCGCGGAGGCCATGGCGAATTCCATGCTGAACTTGCCCTCCAGTCCGGTCTGCGGCTGATGGCTGCGCAGGATGCTGGCGTTGCGCCGGCTCAGGCGCACAATGATTTTGTCAACATCCGCGGGCTTGATCGGATGGCTCTTGAGCAGATCGAGCATGCCGTCCAGCGCCCGGTGCGAACAGAAGCATACCGGGTACTTCTTGATGGCCAACCGGTTGCTGGAGCAGATCTGCCAGGGCTTGCCGGCCCGCGTCGGGGATTCCACGTCGACCTTGCCCGCGGGCGATACGGCCGCAAGGAAGCCGGGGCTCGCCTCGAGCGCATCGACAGACGCAGTGAAGCCTTCGGCGGCCAGTCGCGCACTCAGCACCCCGGACTGTGCGGCGCGGCCGGCATGGAAAGGTTTGGTCATGCTGCCAAAGTTGGCCATCAGGCCCCCGGATTGCGAAGCTGCAATGCCCAGGGCCATGGCCGCACGCGTGCCATCGAGCCCGCGCAGGCTGGCGCAGGCAGCGGCGGCGCCGATGGCCCCGAAAATGCCCGTGGGGTGCCAGCCCTTGCTGTGGTGCTGGTCCTGATCGCGCCGCGCGAGGTCGGCGAACACCTCGTAGCCGGCCGCATAGGCAGTCAGCATCTGCTTGCCGCTGGCGCCCAGCGCCTCGCCCTCGGCCAGAATGGCGGCCACCAGCGGCGCACTGGGATGGCCGCCCTGTTGTGCCACGTCGTCGTAGTCGAGCGCGTGGGCGGCGGTGCCGTTGACGAGGGCCGCATCCACCGCGGCGGCCCGCCCGCCGGTGAGCAGCGTGCTCTCGTCGCCACGGGAGGCGAGGGCGCGCGCCACGATGAGCGGCGCCTCCTCGCGCGCGCCTGCGATAGCCACACTGATGGTGTCGGCAAAAGCGGTCATGATGGATTGCACGGCTTCGGGGGGCAGATCCTCGAAGCGGACGCCGGCGACAAAGGCGCCAAGATCACGTGTAAGTGACATGCGGTTTCCTCCTTGTTTGGCGTGCGGTATTTTCCGGACCTCGTACAGCCATCCGGGCTGCTGCAGCCGGATTGTGCCCGAGCCGCAGCGTTGCGGGACGATGACGTATGCTAGCATGTCATGCAAGATTGCATGCAAAGTAAGCCATGCCAGGGCGGCTTTGGGCAGACTCAGAGCGCCTAACAGAATTGCCGTTAGGCGCCCTGAATTAGGGGAGCGCGAGGGGATGTGTCCGCTCGCATTGTTAGGCGCTCAAAGTCCACCAGGGTGTCACGCAAGCACTGCCACGGCCAGTGTTCCTCAGCCACCAGGACGATACGGCTCATCACTCAACCACAACAGGGATCCACGATGTCAAACAATACCAAGCAGGAGAAGGTCGCTCCCAAACTTCTCAAGGGCGACCAGGCCTTTCCCCAGCTCACCGACGAGCAGATCGATAAGGCGCGCGAATTGATCGGCGTCTGGCTGCGCCGCGATGTGCACATGCCATCCCTTTACGAGCCGATTTCGCTGCATGACATCCGGCGCTGGACCAATTACAGCGTGGGCGATGACAACCCGCTGTTCTGCGACCTGTCCTATGCACGCCGCACCATTTGGGGCAACGTGATCGCCCCGCCCACGTTCCTGTTCACCATCGACAGCGCCATTATCGCCCCGGGCTTGCCCGGCATCCAGTGGATCTATGCCGGCTCGCGCTGGGAACACTTCAAGCCGGTGTATGCCGGCGATACCATCACTGCGCGCGCCCGGGTGATCGACGTGAAGGTCAAGGAGGGCAAGGCCGTTTCGCGCTTCGTCAACCAGGTGGGCGAAGTGCTGTTCACCAATCAGCAGGGCGAGCTGGTCTGCCGCGTCGAGAACGACACCCTGCGCGTGCCGCGCGCTCGCACTGGCGCCGGCTTCAAGTTTGACCGCCCTAATACCAAGGACGCGCCGCACCGCTACTCCGACGAGGATCTCGAGGAGATCGCCGCAGCCTACCGTGATGAATACCGCCGCGGCGCCGAGCCGCGCTACTGGGAGGACACCAACATCGGCGATCCGCTGCCGGTGCTGTACAAGGGGCCGCTCACGCTGGTGGACATCGTCGGCTTCTACTCCGGCCGGCGTACGGTCTATAACGTGATGAAAATGGCGTTTGCCGAGCGCGACCGCCATCCGGCCAATGTCTATTACTCGCCCACCATGAACATTCCCATGCACCCGGCCGCCGGGCACTTCGATGTGGAGATCGCCCAAGAGATTGGCATGCCCGGCGCCTACGACCAGGGCTGGCAGCGAACCAACTGGGGCGCGCACCTGGTCACCAACTGGATGGGCGACCATGGTTTCGTGCGCAAGTTCGGCGGCCGCGTGACCAAGCCCAATCTGGTGGGCGATCTGACCAAGCTCACCGGCCAGGTCATCGAAAAGAGCAAGGAAGGCAAGGACGCGCTGGTCGAGATCGAATGGTGGGGCACCAACCAGCGTGGCGAGAAGAACTGCAATGGCACGGCCTTGGTGCGCCTGCCCTCGCGCGACGTGTCGCTGCAGTCCTGAGGAAGGCTGCCATGCGCAAACCCCTCGAAGGCTTGAAGGTGCTCGATCTCACCCACACGGTGGCCGGGCCCTACTGCACCATGGTGCTGGCGGATCTCGGCTGTGACGTGATCAAGATCGAGAAGCCCGGTCGAGGGGACTCGACGCGCTTCATGAATGTCAGCGACAAGTTCACCAAGGACATGCCGCGGGTAGGCGGGGATTACTTCCTTGCCATCAATCGAAACAAGCGCAGTGTCTGCCTGGAGTTGAAATCGGCTGAAGGCAAGGCGGCCATGCTCAAGCTCGCGGAATGGGCCGATGTCGTGGTGCAGAATTTCCGGCCCGGTGTCACCAAACGCCTGGGTCTGGATTATGAAAGCATGCGCAAGGTCAATCCCCGGATCATCTACGCCAACATCTCCGCTTATGGCACTGAAGGCAGCATGGCGTCCAAGCCAGGCATGGATGTCGCGGTGCAGGCGCGCTCGGGGGTGATGCGCATCACCGGCATGGAGGGGTCAACAGATCCCCTGCGCCAGGGCGTGTCCATGGCCGATTTCGGCGGTGGCATCTACATGGCAACGGCCATCCTCACCGCGCTCTATGACCGCGAGCGCACCGGGGAAGGCCAGGAGGTCAGCGTGGCCATGCTCGATGCCACCATGAGCCTGCTGATCAATTATTCGGTGGCCGTGCTCGATGGCAAGGCGAAGGTGGAGCCGATCGGCTCGGGCCATCCGCAGCTGGTGCCCTACCAGGCCTTTACCAGCTCTGATGGCTATGTGGTGGTGGGCGCAGGCACCAACAAGACCTACCGCGAGTTCTGCAATGCCATCGGCCAGCCGCAGCTCACCGCCGATGCGCGCTTTGCCACCAACCAGCTGCGGGTGAAGAACCGCGCCGAGCTGATCCCGGAGATCAATCGCTGCATGGGTGCGAAAACCACGCGTGAGTGGCTGGAGATCCTGGATGCGGCCGATGTACCCGCCGCCCCGGTGAACGACCTGCCCACGGCGCTGGAAGACCTGAAGCAGATCTCACCCGGCATGGTGCAGACCATGCCTTACGAGGGCGGCGAATTGCACCAGCTGGGCGTGCCGTTCCGCTTCAGCAACTGCGGTGGGGACATTCGCCGTCCGCCGCCGCTCCTGGGCGAACACACCGACGAGGTGCTGCGCGGCCTGCTGAAGATGGACGAGGCCGACGTGCTCGCGGCCAGCACGGCGCTCGGGGATTGAGAGCGCCTGACAAAGCGAGGGGACACATCCCCTCGCACTCCCCTAAGTCAGGGCGCCTGACGGCAATGCTGTCAGACGCTCTAAGTTTGCCGGCGCACCGCATTGATCCGGCCGCCATCATGGCGATGACCGGATCAATGACTGACAGGAACCACGATGCAAGACAAGGCCAGTAGCGTTTCATCCCTTTCCAGCCGGCTGGACCGGATCTTCCGTGCCCGCTCGGTGGCCCTGATCGGGGTGTCGGGCAACGCCCACAAGTTGAATGGCGCGCCGCTGGCCATCCTGCAAAAGAGCGGCTTTGCCGGAAAGATCTACCCGATCAATCCAAAATACCAGGAACTGGGCGGCGTGCGCTGCTATCCGGACATCGAATCGCTGCCCGAGCCGGCCGATGTGGCCCTGGTGATGGTGGCAGCCGAAGAGGTGGTCGACACCGTGGCCGCCTGCGCACGCAAGGGCATGGGTTCGTGCATCGTGTTCACTTCGGGCTTCGAGGAAGTGGAGGGCGGGCGTGAACTGGCGGCACAGCTGGCGCAGGCGGCGCACGGCACCGGCATGCCCATCGTCGGGCCCAACTGCGAGGGTGTGTGGTCGGTGAAGAGCCGCGTGCTCCTCACCTTCGGCTCGGCAGCGCGCCGCGAACACCTGCACCATGCGCCCATTGCCATCCTGGGCCAGAGCGGCGCGATCACCGGTTCCATTGCCCGCCATCTGCAGGAGAACGGGGTGGGCTGCGCCTATGTGGTGAGCGTGGGCAACGAGACGGTCATGAACGTGCTCGATTATCTGGAATGGATCATCGGGCAGGATGACGTGAAGGTGGTGCTGCTTTTCATCGAGGGTCTGAACGATGGTGCGCGGCTGCTGCCACTGGCCGCGCGCGCGCGCGCGCGCGGCATCCAGCTGGTGGCGCTCAAGTCGGGCAACAGCGCCATCGGCCAGGCAGCTGCCGCCTCGCACACCGGCAAGATTGCCTCGAGCTATGCGGTGTATCGCGACGTGCTCGACCAGGCCGGGGTGATCCAGGTGGACAGCCTCACTGACCTCATCGAGGCGGCCGAAGTGTTCACCTTCTGTCCGCTGCCGCCGCGGCATGGCGCCACCGGCGGTGTTTCGGTGTTCAGTGTGCCCGGTGGCACGCGCGCGCTGACTGCGGACCTGTGCGAGGCGCACGGCATACCGCTGGCGACCTTCGAAGCTGAAACCGTGTCGCAGTTGAAGCAGGTGCTCCCGGCTTTCGGGCAGGCTGATAATCCCACCGACCTGACCGCCATGGTGCTCTCAGATCCGGCGATGTTCGACAAGAGCCTGCATCTCATCACCGATGATCCGAACACCGAGGCTCTCATCATCCAGTTCGCCAACCGCGGTCCGATCGAGGTCGTGGAAAAAGCCGAGGCTTTCAAGACTCTCGCGCGTGAGAAACAGGTGCCGGTGGTGCTCACCTTCCTCGGCGATCGCCTGGCGCCGGAAGTCCGGCGCGACTTCCTCGGGGCGGGCGTGCTGGCGGCGCGCGATGCCGCCGAGGCAGCCCGTTACCTCAACTGGCTGTACAAGGGGCGCGAGCTGCTGGCACGTGCCGCTGGCGAACCGTCAGGCACTCCGGAAGGCAGACCGGCAGGCATGGCCAGGGGCAGCAGTGTGCCGCGTACCTGGGAGGAAACCGCCACCTTCCTCGCGGATGCGGGCATCGGCATGCCGGGCTGGCGCATCCTGCGGTCTTCGGATGACGCAGTCTCGGCCTGCGCCGGCCTGCAGTTCCCGGTGGTCGTGAAGGCGCTGCCCGCGGATTCCGATCACAAGACCGAGTTGGGATTGGTGCTGCTGAATGTGGCATCCGCGGCCGATGTGGCGGGTGCGGCGGCGACGGTGCGCCAGCGCCTGGGCAAACCCGATGCGGGGGTGCTGGTGCAGGAGATGGTGCCCGGCGGCGTCGAAGCGGTGCTCTCCATCATTCGCAATCCCGATTTCGGGCCTGTGCTGGCGATCGGCACCGGGGGCATCGCGGTGGAGTTGTTCCGCGACCTCGGCTATCTGGCCATGCCGGTCACGCGCGGACAGGTGATCGCACTGGTCGCCCGTCTGAAGCTGTCCACGCTGCTCAAGGGCTTCCGTGGCAAGCCGGCGGCGGACGCCGGAGCGCTCGTCGATGCGGCCCTGGGGCTTGCGGCACGATTCGCGCAATGTGATTCATCGATGCAGGAGATCGAACTCAACCCGGTATTCGTGATGCCGGGCCAGGGTGGTGTGCTGGCTGTGGATGCGCTGGTGAAAAGCCGGTCGTGACACTGGGTGGTTCTGACATCAAAGGAGGAAGCATGTTTTCTGCAAAAGCAAGTTTCGCAAGAAGTATCGGGACAGGACTGCTGTGCATGTTGTCGGGGGTGCCGGGCATGGTCCAGGCTGCGGACTATCCGGCGCGGCTGGTGCGGCTGGTAGTGCCGTTTGCACCGGCCGGCGCGAGCGATGCGCTGTCGCGCACCTTTGCCCAGCAGATGTCGGCGAATACCGGCCAGTCGGTCATCATCGAGAACCGGGCAGGGGCCGGTGGCGCTGTCGGCACCGAATGGGTGATCAAGGCCGCCCCCGATGGCTATACGCTGCTGTTCCACAGTGCCGCCATCATCACCGACGGGCTGCTGAAGAAGAACCCGACTTATGAGGTGAAGCGCGACCTCGCGCCGCTAACCACGATCGTGACCTACCCGGCGGTGATCCTGGTGAACAGCCAGATGGCCCCCAAGTCGGTGTCAGAACTGATTGCACTGGCTAGACAGAGTCCGAAAAAGCTCAACTACGGCACTCCCGGCCTGGGCAGCTCCTTGCATCTGGCAACCGAGTTGTTCCTGGCCATGGCGGGCGTTCAGGCCGAGCATGTGCCCTACAAGGGCGGCGGGCCGGTGGCCACGGCGCTGCTGGCCAATGAAATCGACTTCGCCATACTGACGATCACCAGCAGCAAGCCGCTGGCAAGCTCAGGCAAGGTGCGGGCGTTGGCTGTTTCCACAGCGAAGCGCGCCGGCTTCTGGCCGGAACTGCCGACGGCCAGCGAGACCGGCCTGCCAGATTACGACCTGGGCATCTGGTATGGCCTGCTTGCACCGATCAAGACACCGGAGAGCATCCTGACCGCAGTTCACCGGGCATCCGTTGCCGTGCTGCATGGGCCGGAAATGCGCGATTGGGCGCGTAACAACGGCATGGATGCGGTGGGCGATACACGTGAGGAGTTTTCCCGGCGCATCAGCAAGGACGTCGAACAATGGTCCAACCTGATCCGCAAGCTGGGACTCAAGGTCGAGTGAATGCGGGCTGGGCGCACATGATGGCGGGGCGGGGCGGGGCCCGGAATCCCGGGCCCGCACAGGCGCCGGGTGATGATGCAGGCGGCGCGGGCGACGACGGGCCGGCGCTGGCGCGCGTGCAATCCACCTACGACGCCATCAAGGCTGCCATCCTCTCGAACCATCTGCGGCCGGGGCACAAGCTCACCCACCAGTCGCTGGCCGAGATGCTGGGCGTGTCTCGCACGCCGGTGCGCGAGGCCCTGGAGCGCCTCTACCAGGAAGGCTATGTCACGCGCATCCAGAACCGCGGCTTCTTCGTGGCCCAGATCGATGCCGCCGAGGCGCGCGAGCTGTACGAGACCCGCGAGGCGCTGGAGGCCTTCGCCTTGCAGGAGACCATGCGCCGTGGCGTTCCCAAAGCAACGCTCAAGGAACTGAAGGCGATCAACCGGCGTTACAAGGAACTCATCCAGAAGAACATCACCGCCGAGCGACTGCAGGAAGACCGGTGTTTTCACCTCACGCTGGCGGGTGCCACTGGCAACCGCTATCTGGGCAACGTGCTGGCCGCCATCTTCGACCGGGTAATTCTCAAGCGGCGCGTCGAAGGCTACAGCGAGCAGGGCCTGGGCCCGTGGCGCGAGCATTGCCTGATCCTGGATGCCATCGAGGGTGGCAAGTCGGAGCTGGCGGTGCAAGCCTTGCGTCTGCACATCCACAGCGCCTGCACACGCCTGGGGACGCACCTGGAGCATTCGGAAAGATCGCAGGCGGGGATTTATCGGACGACCAACCGGATTTTAGTTGAGAGGAGCGGGATATGAAGTTCATGTTTTCCCTGGTTATTGCAGGTGTCCTGATGCAGTCCGTGCAGGCACAGGAATTTCCCTCAAAACCGATTCGCATCATCGTTCCGACTTCTCCTGGAGGCGGCTCTGATGTCCTCGCGCGGATTTTCTCCCCCGGGCTGGCCAAGGAAGTAAAGCAACCCGTGCTGGTGGACAACCGGCCGGGAGGCGGGGGACTGTCAGGCATGGATTTCGTCGCGAAGGCCGAACCCGACGGCTATCTCCTGCTGATGGGCGCGTCCAACCTCGCCAGCGTCAGGTTGTTCAACCGCAGCGTGCCCTTCGATCCGCTGACCGACCTGACCGCCATTTCCGCTCTGGTCGAATACGCGGCTGCCCTGGGCTCACCCGCGGATGCGCCCTGGAAGAACTTCGGGGAAATGGTGGCCCATGCGCGTGCCAATCCGGGCAAGCTTTCCTACGGGCACCTGGGCAGCGGGCTGGGCTACCTGTACACGGAAATGATCAGGAACCAGTTGAAGCTGGACATCCTGCCGGTGGCCTACAAGAGCGGTGCGGACTACATCCTCGCCACCCTGAGGAACGAGGTGCAATTGTCCTGGCCCAACCTGGGTAATGCCGTTTCCCAGGCGAAGGCGGGGAAGATGAAGGTTCTCGGCGTGACCGGCGACAAGCGGGCACCCGAACTGCCTGAAGTGCCTGCCTTCTCCGAACTCGGGATCAGGAACATGGACAATTCCTATTTCTCCCTGATGGGGCCGGGCCGGTTGTCCAAGCCCTTGATCGACCGTCTTTACCGGTATTCGTGGGCGGCGATGCACAGCCCGGAAACCAGGGAGGCCAGCACCAAGGCAGGCTTCATGGTGCTGGCGAACAAGCCCGAAGAATTGCAGAAGACGCTGGAGAACCAGTCGCGGACCTGGGCCCAGGCGGCGAAGATCGCGGGCATCCAGCCGGAGTAGCCTGCCTGAAGGCGCCCCCGATGCGGGAAAGCCGTTACCTTTGATTGTCCCTGTATGGTGACATGGGACGGCGTGTCCGCTGCGAACCGGGTCAATGCCCCGGTTGGGCCAGCACCTCCCGCAGCAGCGCATTGAATTCTTCGGCCGCTTCGTATTGCACCCAGTGTCCGACCGCCTCGATGATGTGGATGGGCACCGGACGGGGCAGGGCGCCGAGCATGGCTTCGCGCTCGTGCATGTAGCTGCCCACGGTGGCGTCGTGCTCGCCCCAGATGGCGGTGGGTTGGGCGTGCATGACCGGCAACAGTCTGGCGAGCGTGTTGTCGAATGCGATCTTTTTGGCGGGAACCCGGCCCTGCGGCAGGGTGGTGCACTGGATGTACAGCGCCAGTTCATCGATCTCGCCGCGCAGCATGAGCACATTGAGGTTGTGGCGGTGCGCGGCGACGCGTGCTACCGGGTCGCTCATGTGCTTCCAGTTGATCATGTCCTTCTTGTCGCCGCGGGTGAGGCCCAGGCCCCCGGTGCCCACCATCACGAAGTGCCGCGCCTGACTTTGCGCCAGCGCGGCAGTGTGCCCGGCTATCACCCCGCCATAGGAGAAACCCACGGTATCGAAGGGCGCGTCACCGATGATTTCACGCAGGCCGGCGAGGCAGATTTCGGCGTTGTGATCGGCCGACAACTCGTCGGCGGGCAGGGCCGATTCCCCGTGTCCGGGCAGGTCCGGCGCCAGCACCATGCGCTCATCGGAGAACGCCGGGATGTTGTGCACCCAGTGCAGCCAGGAGCCGTGGCCCCCGTGCATGAGCACCAGGGGCGTGCCCTGGCCCCATATGCGCCAGACCATTTCGCCCTCGTGGCAGTGCGAGCGGTGGATGCGCGCGGTGGCTTCGAGCGCGGCGATTTCCGGAAAGTCGGCGCTGTTCTTGTGCAGCATGATTGGCTCAGCGGTTCTTGAACACCGGCGGGCGCTTCTCGACGAAGGCGCGCATGGCTTCTTTCGAATCCTCGTAGCGGCTCAGCTCCGCAGTCATGTCCTGCTCGAAGCGGTAGCCGTCGCGCACGCTCATCTCCTCGATGGTGTTGACGCCTTGCTTGGCCAGGCGGATGGCGACGGGGCTCTTGGCGGCGATCTCGCGGGCGATCTCCATAGCGCCTTCCATGAGCTGGTCGGGCGGCAGCACCGCCTCCACCACACCGAGCTTGTCCAGTTCGGCTGCCTTCACGCCACGGCCGGTGAACATCATGCGGCGCACCTTGGAGTGGCCGAACAGGCGCATGGAGCGGCGCGCGCCACCCAGCAGCCCGACGTTGATTTCGGGCAGCCGCAGTTCCGCCGTCTCCGAGGCGATCAGGATGTCGCAGGAGGCGACGAGACCCAGGCCAGCGCCCAGGGCGGGGCCGTTGATGGCACAGATCACCGGCTTCTTGCATTCCATGACCGAGTAGGTGCATTCGCGCCAGCTGCGGCGCTCGGCCCAGCGGTCACCGGGTTCCGGCACGCTGCTCGCCTTGTGTTTCATGTCGGCGCCGGCGCAGAAGGTCTTGCCTTCGCCGGTGAGTACCACCACGCGCACTTCATCGCGGTCGCTGAAGCTGTCGAAGGCGCGGGTCAGCTCGGCCTGCATGCGCAGGCTCATGGCATTGACCGGCGGGTTGGCCATGGTGACCACGGCGATGTAGTCCTTGATGTCGACGCGGATGGTTTCGAATTGCATGTCTTCCTCCTGTTGTGTTCTGGTGTTCTGTGATTCGTTGTTCGGTGTCTGTTATTCAGTGTTCGCCGCCGGGCAAGGCGGGACCGGTCATCCTGCCATTATTTTTCCGCAGCGGCGGCCAGCTTCGCCAGCCCCGCTTCGAAGTCGGGGCCGACCATCTTCTCCATGCTGAAGAAAAGGCCCATCAGGCGCGCCATGAAGGGCTGGGGTCCATACATGGCCCAGGTGACGCGGCTGCCCTGGCCATCGGCCGCGATGGTGAACTCAGTGGTGTTGTGTGCCTCGAAGGGCTTGTAGAAATCCAGTTTGATCAGCACGCGCGCATCGGGGGCGCTGTCGCTGATCTCCATGCGACCTTTGCCGACCTGGTTGTTGCCTTCCCATTCGTAGATGGAGCCACGACCAGCGGCAGCGCCGCTCAGCGTCTTCTTCATGGCCGGGTCCTTGTTCTCCCACGGTGACCATTGCGGCCAGTGGCGGAAATCATTGATCAGCGCGTAGGCCTGGCCCGGTGCTGCCGCCACGCGCGTGCTGCGCTCGATGCGGAAATGGTCCGGGCTCATCGCAGCGGTGGCGAGCAAGGCGATGGCGATGATGCCAATCACAATCACAATCATTAGCATGGCGTGGGTCCTGACATTTTCCTGAGGTGACATCGGGGTCGAGCCGGGGAAGGGGCGAGTGTAACCTGCGCGATGGACGTTTCCTGGCACCCGGGGCCATGCCGGGACGCCAAGGCGCTACACTGCCTCGCCCGCCTTTTCTTTCCCGTTTGAGGATGGACATGTTCCGTACCGGCCTCTACTTTGCGCTGCTGCAGTTGTTCTTCACGCTGTCCTGGACGGTGTATGTGATCTTCCTGCCGCAACTGGCGGTGGCATCGGGTCTGCCCCGATCGGCCATCGTGTGGATATTGCTGGCCGACCAGCTGGTGTTCCTGGTGGCCGACTGGTGGATGGGCGCGCGTGCCGATGCCGTGTCGAAGGTGATGGGGCGGCTGGGCCTGCAGATGGCATTGATAAGTTTGGTCTCTGCATTGGCCTTTCTCGCCCTGCCGCTGGTGGCGCCGGGCGGCAATCCGGTGGTGTTCCTGGCGGTGACGCTGGTGTGGACCCTCACGTCCTCGGCGCTGCGCGCGCCGCCGCTGATGCTGATCGGCAAGTATGCGAAGGTGTCCGACACGCCGGCCATCGCCTCGCTGTGGCTGTTCGGCCTGGGACTGGCCGGCGCGCTGTCGCCTTATCTCACCGTGGCCTTGCGCGGCGTGGATGCCCGCTTGCCATTCGCACTGGCCGCGATTGCGGTGGCGGTGGCGGCCTGGGGGCTGGTGTGGGCGGAGCGGCACCTGGCCGGGCAGGTGCAGGCCCATGTGTCCACGGCCTCCACGGTTTCACCACCGCTGCCACGTCTGGGGGGTCTGCCGATATTCCTGGCTGCCATGGCGCTGGCCGGCATGGCCTTCCAGGTGCATTTCTCGCTCAACTCGGCGCCGGGCTATCTGCGCCATGCCACACCGGCCGACCTGGAATGGCTGATGCCGGTGTTCTGGGTGGGCTTCAACCTGTGTGTGCTGCCGATCAGCCTGGCGGTCACCCGCTGGGGCGAGTATCGCGTGTTGACGGCCGGTGCGGCCGTGGGCGGTGTGGCGGTGCTGGCGGCCGGCCTGTCGGGCACGCTGGGGGCTTATGCCACAGCGCAGTTTGTCGCGGGGGCGAGCTGGGCGGCCGTCCTGCTGGCGGCCTTCGGTGCGGCGCTGGCGCTCGGGCGCAGCGGGCGGGAAGGCCTGGCCTCGGGTGGGCTTTTCTCCATGCTGGCGCTGGCGGCGGCCTTGCGCATCGGCCTCGTAGCGCTGCAACTGCATGGCGAGCCCTCGGTGCGCGCTTTACTGGAATGGCTGCCGGTGGCCGGTTTCGTCCTGGCTGCGCTGCTGTTTGCCATCGCGCGGCGTGGCGCGCGGGCGCAGCCCCAATTCTGACCGGGCCGGCGGCAGACCCGGTATCAGGGCCGCGCCGCCTGGCTGTCGATCCGATCCAGCCACTTCAGCATTTCCGCAGATACCAGGTTGGGCAGTCCCAGGTGGTCAGCCTCCAGCGAGGCATAGTGGCTGAGCGGATGCGCCGGTGCCGAATCGAACATGGCCTTGGAATAGGGATGGAAAACATCCTGCGTGCCGATGGCAAGCAGCAGCGGCAGGGGTTTGACGAAGCGGGGGACGTTGCGGGTCATGGCGCCCAGGCCTTCCGGCTCGAAGAAGGAGACATACACCGCTGCCTTCAGGCTCAATTGCCTTTGTCTGCCCTGGTTGAAATCGAGGAAGGTGCCCGGCGCCTCGCCCTGGCCGGCGGCCACCATGGCGCGTGCCCGTTCCAGGCTGTCCTGCAGCGGCTTGCCACCCATGCCGCGATCGGGAAAGTGGCCTGGCGCCATGAGGACCAGGCCATCCAGGTCCAGCCCGGAGGCGGCGTAGGCGGCGGCACCATTGGCGCCCAGGCTCTGCCCGGCCACGACCACTCGTTTGATGCCCCTGGCGCGCAAGTCCCTGACCGCGGTTTCGATCTCCTTCAGTGCCGCGGCGTAATCCCGGTCGTACAGTCGCTTGCCCGACCAGGTCATCTCGGGTGTACTGGTTCGGTATCCCCTGGCTTCGAGATCACGGCTGAGCGCTTGCATCTGGTTGGGCGTGCCCCACTTGCCATGCAGCAGCACCACGCCGATGTCAGCCGGCGCGGCTTGCACCGGGAGCAGCGCATGGGCGATGAGCAGGCCGAGGATGCAAAGGCAGCGACGCAGTACGGAAGGCAGGGCTAGCGGGATCATCGACAACGGGATCACGGGGCGGAAACTTTCATGGAATCCAGGGAAATCGGTTCAACGGAGGCTATTGTGGCATGCAGGCCGTGCGCGCAGGGCGGACTTGGTGCAGCCAGGCAAGGCTGAGCTGGCCCGTCTGTTATGATGATTTGGTGATTGGGGAGTAGCCGCTCTTCGCCAGCAAGAGGCTTGCATCAACATGCTTGGCCGCAAGGCCATGGTGCAAGCGGCTGCGTGCCTGGCAAGACCTTTGTCTGCCACAGACCCACAGGGTCGGGGATGCGTGGCAGTCGATCGTCATCCTTCCGGCCCTGGAGTCCCTGATGGAATCATTGTTCGTTTCAACCGGCGTCGTGGCCCTGGCCGAAATCGGCGACAAGACCCAGTTGCTCGCCTTCATCCTCGCTGCGCGCTTCAAGAAGCCCCTGCCCATCATTCTGGGCATCCTGGTGGCCACGCTGGTCAACCACGGCCTGGCCGGTGCGCTCGGAGCCTGGATTACGGCCACCATCACGCCCGAATTGCTGCGCTGGGTGCTGGGCATCTCCTTCATCGCCATGGCGGCCTGGACGCTGATCCCCGACAAGATCGAGGACGAGGAAGCGAACGTGGCGCAGCGCTTCGGTGTCTTCGGCGCCACGCTCATCACCTTCTTCCTCGCCGAGATGGGCGACAAGACCCAGATCGCCACCGTGGCCATGGCGGCGCACTACGCCACACCGGTGCTGGTGGTGATCGGCACCACACTGGGCATGCTCATCGCCGACGTGCCGGCGGTGTTCATGGGCGACCGGCTGGCCGGGCGCATCCCGATGAAACTGGTGCATTCGATTGCCGCGGCGATCTTCGCGATTCTGGGGGTGGCGACCTTGCTGGGCGCGGGGGAGGGGTTTGGTCTGTAGCGGTCGCACCCCCAGGCGGTACCGCAGGGGACTGTAGAATCGCCGCTCCAAATTTTGGGAGTGGCTGTCATGTCGACATCGTGCGGGCCGGCGCTGAACGGGTATCTCATGCCTGCCTCCGGCGCACTGGCCAGACTGGTTTCAGGGCTCTGCCTTGCCGTGCTGCCATCCATGGCCATGGCTGCCGACCTGCAGGGTTTCCCCGCCAAGCCCATCCGCTTCGTGCTGCCCTATGCACCGGGCGGCGCCACCTCCGTGTCGGCACGCATACTCAGCCAGAAGCTGGTGGAAAGCTGGGGCCAGCAGGTGCTGGTGATCAACCAGCCCGGAGGCAATACCACCATCGGTGCCGATGCGGTAGCACGTGCCGCGCCCGATGGCTACACCATCATGCTGGTCACCAGCACCCACATCATCGCGCCGCTGCTGCAACCGGTGCGCTATGACCCGATCAGGGACTTTACCCCCATCGCGCCGATGAACAAGGTGGAGACCATCGTGGCCGCCTATCCCGGCCTGCCCGTGAACAATCTGAAAGACCTGATTGCACTGGCGAAATCCAAACCGGGACGCCTCAACTACGCCACCTCGAGCACCGGCAGCCCGCCCCACCTGGCGGCAGAGCTGTTCAGCAGCATGGTCGGCATCCGCATGCAGAACATTTCCTACAAGGGCGGCGGCCCGGCCATGACCGATGTGCTGGGCGGTCAGGTGGATCTGATGTTTTCCAATCCCATCAACCTCTCACCGCATGTCACTTCCGGAAAGTTGCGTGGCATCGCCATCTCGGGGGCAAACCGTGCGCCGACCATGCCGCAGGTGCCGACCTTCGCTGAAGGTGGGGTGGCTGGCTTCAACGGTGCGTTCTGGCAGGGGATCCTGGCACCGGCCGGATTGGGCAAGCCCATGACCGACCGCTATGCCGCCGAGATCGCCCGCATCCTGGCCATGCCCGATGTCAGGGACAGCATTCTCAACCAGGGTGCCGTTCCGTTTGCTGCGTCATCGGAGGAGTTCGGTGCCGTGATGAAGGCGGACATGGCCAATTACGAAAAGATCATCAAGGCGGCCAACATCAAGGTCGAACAATAATCAGGTGCGGGCAGGGGGCATGGCTGCAATGGCTCCGCCGGCACCAGTCGGCATGAAACGGGGGAAGTGATGGAGATACGCTGTCTGGGTGATGGCATCGGTGCCGAGATCACCGATGTCGATGTGAGGACGATGGACGAGGCGGCGTTCCGCAGGATCTATCAGGCATGGCTCGACCACAACGTCATCGCCGTGCGCGGCCAGTCGCTCACGACACAGGACTTTCTCGCCTACAGCCGCCGCTTCGGCCGACTGGCCGAGCATCCCTCGAAGAGCACCCGCCATCCTGACCATGAGGAGATCACGCTGCTCGGGGTCAACAAGTTCGGCCCCGACGGGCAACTGAACAACAAGATCTATCGTCGTGGCGCCAGCGGCTTCCACACCGACGGTAACTACGATGAAGAGCCCTTCAAGGCGACCCAGCTTTATGCCCTGGCCATTCCCAGCCACGGCGGTGACACCTATTTCGCCAGCATGTACACCGCGCACGATTCACTGCCCGAGGCGCTGCGCAAGCGCATCGAGGGCCGTTATGGCGTCTACATCTACGGCGGGCGCCGCAAGGAATACAACACCCTGCTGACCAAGGAAGACTTCGGTGCGCGCCAGCCGGTGCGGCATTCGCTGATCGGACGGCACCGCGAGACCGGCCGTCCGGTGCTGTATTTCGATGCCGTAAAAATATCCCACATCGATGGCATGGACCCGGTCGAGAGCAACGAACTCATCGATGAACTGGCCGCCTACATGATCCCGAAGGGCACCCAGTACACCCACAAGTGGCAAAAGGGCGACATCGTCATTTGGGACAACCGCTGCTCCTACCACAAGGCCGCTGGCGACTATCCGCCGGAAGAGGACCGCATCCACTGGCGCGTGTCGATCAAGGAAGCGCAGGCTGCGGTCTGAGGTATATGCAGAGACTACTGAAGAAAAATAATTCGATCATTCAATAAGGAGGATTCCATGAAGGTGTCTCGAATCACACTGGCCGCCGGGCTGGCTGCAGCGCCGCTGCTGGCCCTCGCACAAGGCACGTCGACCTATCCTTCCAAGCCGGTCACCGTCATCGTGCCCTTTGCCGCCGGCGGGCCTACCGATGCCGAGGCGCGCATCTATTCGGGAAAACTCTCCACCATGCTGGGGCAGCAGTTCGTTACTGATTACAAGCCGGGTGCCGGTACCACCATCGGCACGCGCCACGTCGGCAAGGCTGCGCCCGATGGCTACACCATCCTCACGGTGACCGGCACCTTCACCACCATCAACTCCCTTTATCCCAACCTGGATGTGGATTCCATCCGGGACTTCGCTCCTTTGTCGCAGATGAGCGCGCAACCGCAGTCCATGCTGGCGCGGCCCTCCTTCCCGGC
Organism: Betaproteobacteria bacterium; assembly: GCA_947474715.1. Classification (GTDB taxonomy): domain Bacteria; phylum Pseudomonadota; class Gammaproteobacteria; order Burkholderiales; family SG8-39; genus CAIYPG01. The sequence goes on along the minus strand of CANJJT010000009.1, from coordinate 35,998 downwards.
CAAGGATTTCGGTGAGTACGTGTCCTATGTGAAGGCCAATCCGGGCAAGCTGACCTGGGGCACGGCCGGCGCGGGCAGCATCACCCACCTGGTGGGGGCGTGGATGAACGGCATGATCGACGGCAAGATCACCTTCGTGCATTACAAGGGCACAGCGGGCATCACCCTCGACCTCATGGGCGACCGGCTCGATGTGGGCCTGCAGTTTCTCTCCGCCTCGGTGCCGCCCATCAAGGCAGGCAAGCTGAAGCTCCTGGCCGTGCTGGGCAGGGAGCGTTCCTCGCTCTTCCCGAACCTGCCTTCTCCGCACGAGCGTGGCTTGCCCGGGTTCGACTTCGCCAACTGGCTGGGTGTCGTCGCCCCCGCCAAGACACCGCCTGCCGTGATCGAGCGTCTGTCCAGTTCACTGGCACGCATTGCAAAAATGCCCGACGTGGCGAGCGGCCTGGAATCGGCCGGTGCATCACCGGTGGGCGGCACGCCGGCGCAATTTGGCGCACTGATCCGCTCCGAGTCCGAGCGCTGGGCGAAAGTGGTGCGCGATAACGGCATCAAGATCGAAGAGTAAGGTTGGCGTCCCCGGAATGGGGCACACGCAATCGAACCCAGGAAACTCTGAAAACCCCGGGGAAATATCCCCGACACCCCTGTGAAGCTGCTTTGAAGCATACGGCTTCTCAGAGCATGGCGAACGACAAGGGACGGAAGGCAGGGCATGAGCGCAGATCACGGAGAGGGTGCAAAACTGGCGATTGACGATGGCGCTGGCCCGGCCTGGGTGGCCGCCCGCTGGGCCGCACAGACAGCGACCACTCGGTTCCCGGCCGAAGTCATCACCGCGGCACGCGACACCCTGGTGGACTGGTTCGGCTGCGTCCTGGGCGGCCTGCATGAGCCGGTCACCCGGGCCGTGGCCAACAGTGGCCCCAGTCTTTCCGGAGAGGGCGATGCGCCACTACTCACTGGCGAATGGCGTACACCAGCCTTTACCGCCATGGTGCATGGCACCGCTTCGCATTCCATGGACTTTGATGACACCCACATCTGGACCGATGTGCACTTCAGCGCGCCTACCTGGGCGGCCGTGCTGGCCAGCCTCAGGCGCAATGGCAAGGTGGACGACGCGCAACTGTGTCGGGCCTTTATCGCCGGCTTCGAGGTCGGGGCGAAGCTCGCCGGGCGGCGCCTGGGCCATGCCATGCACGACCGGGGCTTCAACGCCGTGTCGCTGATGGGGCGGCTGTCAGCCACGGCCGCTTGCGCCGTGCTGCAGGGCTTGAATGCCGAGCGCACCGCCCATGCGCTGGCGCTGGGCGCAGGGCAAACCGCGGGTTTTGCCGTGGGTGCGGGCAGCATGATGAAGCCCTATCAGGTGGGCAAGGTCGCTTTCGATGCCGTGATCTCGGTGGAACTGGCACAGAGCGGCATCCAGGCCAATCCTGGCATACTCGGCGAGGGCGGCATTGCCGCCGCGCTCATCCAGGACGGCTTCGCGCAGGTGGCCCAGCCTGACTTCGGCGCGAGTTGGGAACTGCTGCGCAATTCCACCAAGGCCTATCCCTGCCAGCACGGCATCCATCCCACCATCGATGCGGCCCGTGCCCTGCACGAGAAAGTCGGCAGCCGCCGCATCGAGCAGGTGCGCGTGTACGTGGGGCCACTGCTGGCCGGACGCAAGCTCATACCCGCCACCAGCCACGAGGCGCGTTTCAGCATTCCCTTCTGTGTGGCGGTGGGGCTCACGGGGCGTGGCACCCGCATGGGCGATTTTCATGAATCGGTCATCCAGTCGGCGGAAATCCAGCGCCTCATGCACTGCATCGAAATCGTGCCGGTCAAGGGCCGCAAGATGTACAACGCCGCGGTGGATGTGCGCCTCGACACGGGCGAAGTCATCGAAGAAGATGTGCCCCTCGGGCGTGGCCATCCCGGTCGGCCACTCACCGCGGCCGAGCGCAGGGAAAAATTCTTCGACCTGGCCGAACCGCTGATGGGGCCGAATACCGAAGTGTTGCTGGCCATCCTGGAAGCGTTCCCAGGCAATGGTCGGGTGGAAGCGGCCTTTGCGCTGGTGCGCGCGCAACTCGCTGGCAGAGCCCAGGCATGACGGCGCAGGAGACAGCTGCGTGAAAGCGAAGCCATTGTTCGAAGGCATCAAGGTGCTGGCCATCACGCGCCAGGTGGCGGCGCCTTTTGCCACCTATCAGCTGGCCCTGCGTGGAGCCGATGTGCTCACCATCGAAAAACCCGGGGAACCTGACAGCATGCGTTTTGTCGGAGCTGACCGCATACCGCTGGCCAAACGGGGCATGAGCCCGAGTTTTCTGGCGCAGGCCTCCAACAAGCGGTCCATGACCCTCAACATCGCCGCACCCGAGGGGCAGACCATCTTCAGGCAGCTCGCCCGCGGCGCCGATGTCATCGTGGAGAACCTCATGGTGGGCGGCATGCAGCGCTATGGCCTGGCCTACGAGGACCTCGCGCCGGCCAATCCGCGCCTCATCTTCTGCTCCATCACCGGCTTCGGCCAGACCGGCCCCGCCAACCGCCGTGCCGCCGTGGACACGGCCATACAGGCGGCCAGCGGCCTCATGAGCCTCTCAGGTACGCCACAGACCGGGCCGATGAAGGCGGGCTTTCTGATGGCCGATTACGCCAGCGGCTATGCGGCGGCGCTGGCCATTGTGTCCGCGCTCTACCACCGTGCGCTCACAGGGGAAGGTCAGTACATCGACGTCGCCATGCTAGAGACTGCCATGTCCCTGGCCGGGGCGGATTTCTGCGAAGCCGATGTCATGGGCAATTACGCCCGGCAGCGCGGCAATGGTGACGGCCGCTATGTCTCCAACACCTTCCGTTGCCGCGAGGGCACCCTGGCCATCGCCGCCACCACCGAGCCGCGCCGGCAGAAGTTGTGGAAGGCCATGGACCGTGAGGACATCCCGCTCGATCCGCGCTTTGCCACACCGGAAGCCGCACTCCGGAATTACCCCGCCTTGCACGCCGAGATCGAAACCACCCTGGCGGCAAGAACCGCCTTGGAATGGGAGGACATCATCTCTGCCGCGGGGGTGGCCGCCACGGCAGTGCGCGATCTCTACCAGGCCATGGCGCATCCACAGGTGCTGCACCGCGCTTACTTTCATCGTTTTCCGCACGACCCGGAGCTGGGCGTGGCATTGGCCGTTCCCACAGCGTCCTACAAGCTGTCCAAAGCGCCCGTCGAGGTGCGCACGCCTCCGGTGAAGGCGGGGACGAACACTGATGAAGTGCTGCGCGACCTGGGTTACGACGTCCAGGCGATCGAAGCGCTGCGCAAGACTGGCGTGGTGTAGTGCTGCTTCGAGTGCGCCGCTGAGGGATTGCTTCAGTTCATTGAAGGCGGTGAATTTGCGCTGGTAGTTGATCTGAAAATCCTTGGCGTTTATCTCCAGGCGTTCGAGCAGATGGACAGCCTGCGCTTACGCTCTCGGACCAAGGAGCATGAGATGTGCACCTGGGGCAGCTTGAGCATTGCGAGACTGCACTTCCAGACGAAGGCGGCAGGAGTCCAACCCTTCAATCCGGATTGATTGCGGCAGTCTCCACCCGATCGCCCAGCGGCTTCCTCCCGCCCCACACCACCAGCCCCGCCGCCAGCAGATTGAGCACGGCTGCCAGCAGCAACCCGGGCGCGTAACTGCCGAACCAATCGCGCAGCACGCCGAACAAGCCCGGGCCGAAGGCATTGAACACCTGTGTCATGGAGGCGCTGGCGCCGAAGACGGCGCCGAAGGAGGCGGCGCCGAACTCGCGGCGCATGACGATGGGGGGCAGGGTGGTGACGTTGCCGATGGTGAGGCCGTAGGCGATGCTGGCGGCCAGCAGCCCCGCTTGGGTGGGGAGCAGGGCCAGCGCGCTCAGGGAAAACGTCGAGAGCAGCAGCACCCCGCCTGACACCAGCCGCACATCGACGCGGTCGGCGTAGCGCGCCAGCGCCACGCGGCCGAGGAAGGCCGACATTGCCGCGGCCGACACCGCCAGTGCGGCGCCGCCCGCACCCAGCACCGGAAACACCATGGTGACGTGGTGGACGAGAAAGCCGCTCTGCACCATGAGCGCCAGGCCGAAGCCGATCACCACGGTGCGGAACTGGCGTGTGGCCATGGCTTCGGTGCGGCTCCACTTGCGGACGGGCGCCAGGGCCGTTGCGCCCAGGGTGGCGATCAGCGGCGGCTCGCCATCGGGCAGCAGGCCCATGTCCTGGGGACGATGGCGCAGCACGAAGAAGGCCAGTGGCAACAAGCTCAGCAGCGAGAAGGCCGCGGCCATCAACATGGTGTGGCTGAAGCCCTGGCTGGCGATGCCCAGCATCAAGAGCGGTGTGCCGATCATGCCGGCTACGCTGGCGCCCATCAGGGCCAGGGACACCACCCGACCTTGATGCCGCTCGAACCAGGGGGCGAGTGTGTTGCTGATCGAGGTGGTGGAGAGGCAGGCGCGGCCCAGTCCCAGCAGGATGAAGGCGCCAAACACCTGCCAGGCTTGCGTGGTCCAGGCCAGTGCGATGGCCGTTGCTGCCATCAGCAGGCCGCCGGCCGCGATCACCGGGCGCGGGCCGTGGCGGGCGGTGCTGCTGCCCACCGTCATGAGTGAAGCGGCATGCACCAGCTGGCCGGCCGTGATGGCAATGGATACCAGGCTGATGGAGAAGCCGCGTTCGGTGGTCAGCGCGTGGATGTAGACACCGATGCCGAACACGCCCAGTGCCCAGCCCACAATGGCCACCACTAGGCAGGCGGAAACCATCCACCAGCCGTAGAAGATTGGTTTGCGGGTCTTGGCTGTGTTGGTCTCGGTCGTCGTGGGGGGAGGGGACGTCATGGGCCGGCGAAGTATACGCGCAGCCGCGGGTGTTTCTATGGCGACCACCGGTGAGCTCTGGCGGGCCGGTTCATGCACCCATCAATCGCGATCAGGAGGGCGGCTGCCTCATACGTGACCTGGAACGACGTGGCGGACAGGAGAGGCCGCTGATCCGGCAGGGGCCGGCCGCATGCCCCTCACCGAAACGATGGATCAGAGGCTGTAGGCGATCGGCGTCTGGCGCATGGTCCGGCCGAAGTCCGAGCCGAACAGTTCACGCCACACGCTGAAGCTGGTGCGCAGGTCGCGGGATGGGCGTGTGGTCGGCCTGCGTACCGGCGCGGCCGGCGTGGCCAGAAATGGGCTGTGCTGGTGGCAGCGTCCGTTGGACAGCGCCTGGCAACCGCAATACAGGCCGAGGCTGTTGATGGCGAGGCATTTCTGTTTTTGGGGCAGCATGTTGATTCCTTTCCGTTACCTTGATGGAGGTAGACCCTGGGGAGGCCTTTGCGCTGGAAGGAGCGCATGACTGTATGTTTATACAGTAAACGCATTTCGTCAAGCGATTTGGGTGCGGAAATTTAAAGTTCAATTGAATCAGTGTCTTGTTGTCTTCGTTGCCCCGGAATGACTGGTGTGGTGTTGCCGCTACTGTATGAAAACTGCCGGTTGGCCTGGATGAAGCGGCACATTCAGGCGTTGCCCATCGCCCTCACATCCGGCTCTTTCTACAGCGTGATGTGGGACGGAATTACCTATTCGCCGCGCCGAAAAAACGCCGCCGTCATTGGCGCGCACAGGTCTGGCCGCGCACCACCCGCATGCCAGCCATCGCCGGGGATCACTTCCAGTTCCGAGTGCCGGATGGTCTTCTGCCAGGCGGCAATTTCCTCGACCTGGTGCAGCGGGCCGTTGTCGCCGATCATCACCAGCGCCGGGCATTCGATGCGTGGCAGGTCGGCGGTGATGTCCACCGCGGGCACCCAGCGCAGATAGCTTTGCAGCGTGGACTTGGGCGTCTTCGCCATGAGTTCGGTCCACCAGGCGATGGCCTGGGGCGGCAGCGCCGTGCCGAAGCGCCCCGGCATGGTTTCGCTGGCCCAGGCCTGCACACCGCGCGACTCGATGATCTCCAGCCAGCCTGCGGTGTAGGGGCCTTTGATCGGCGCGGTGGACAAGCCGAGTTTGCTCACCCGCTTCGGAAATTCCGCGGCGTACTTCATGGCGATGGTGCCGCCGCTCTTGCCGCCGATGACATGGGCGCAGTCGATGTTGAGGTGGTCGAGCAGGCTGTTGATGTCGTCCATCACTTCCTCGATCGACCATGGGTGCTCGGCCGACATGGGTGTGGACTGGCCGAAGCCGCGGATGTCGTAGCGCAGCACGCGGTAATGGCGCGCGAAGTAGGGCACCCAGGCGCGCCAGGCTTCGGTGGATTCGCCAAAGCCGTGGATGAAGAGCACCGTCTTCGCCGGCTTCCACGGGTCGGTGAAATCGTCGATGCGGTAATACAGCCGGGTGCCGTCGCGGACGGTGTGAAAGCCTTCGATCATGGTGTCCTCTTTGCGGATGGGGCCGTGGCTTGCGGGTGAGCACGGCGTTGAGCCAGCATTATGCCGCGAGGCAGGGTGGGTGCTTCCGGTTCCCCTTTGTGCTTTGTGGTTTGCATCGTATAACTCAATCCCTGTCAGAATCACGTCCCTCGAAGCGGCTGCCGATTCTTTTTGAAGAATACTGATCATGCAAAACACCTCCCCGTCAGCACCATTCACCCCCGACCCGCAGGTGGCACAACAACCAGGAAAGAAAACCGGGAAGAGGATCAGGCATGCTTGAGCGTGATCAATTGACCATGATCGCGGGGTATGTCGCCTTCCTCGTGCTTGCTGCAGCCCTGTATCACGCCTTCCTGGCCGAGTGGCTGGGGAAAGATGTTGCGATCTACCTGATCGGGGGATTGTCGATTCCGGCTGCCCTGGGCGCGCGCAGATTGCCTGAGCTGCTCCGGCGATCGAAAAAGCCTCCCCGGTAAGAGCATACCGCGCCAGGCCGCTGCACCAGCCCTGCCAGAAAAGGAAGCCGCCCGAAGGCGTTATCATCCGGTACCGGCAAGCAGAACAATTACAAGCCGGCCCATTTCAACGAATTTTGAGCGGCAGGTGCCCCATGACGCAGTCACGTCCGATCTATATTCCTTCGCTCACGCCGCCGGAGAATTTTGCCGGTCCGGCCATCTGGTTCGCTTTCATCGGCGGCAAGATGGCGGTCATCCGTGGCGAACAGGAAGGCGTGCTGCCCATGGCCGAGTCGCCGGAGGAACTCGGCCTGGTGGTCGAGACCCGCCACTACCTGGGGACCTACAACGGCCAGCATTGCTTTGCCGCGGAACTGGCCGCCGGCGCGCAACTGCCGGGTCTGGTGGCCATGGAAGGCCTGCGCAATCTCTTTGGCATCATCGAGGAGCCGATGGCGGTGCTCGCCGGGCGTGCCTTCCAGATCAAGGAATGGGATCGCAACTACCGCTTCTGCGGCCGCTGCGGCCAACCGACCGAGATCCGCAGCGACGAGCGCGCACGCGTCTGCCGCCCCTGCCGCCTGTCGGTGTATCCGCCGGTGGCGCCGGCTGTGATGGTGCTGGTGCTGAAGGGCCGCGAGCTACTGCTGGCCCGCCGCGTCGGCGCCGATGCCAACCGTTTCAGTGCCTTGGCGGGCTTCGTCGAGCCGGGCGAGGAACTGGAAGACACGGCCAAGCGCGAGGTGCGCGAGGAGGTCGGCATCGAGATCGACAATATCCGCTACTTCGGCAGCCAGCCCTGGCCCTTCCCGCATTCACTGATGGTGGCTTTCACCGCGCACTACGCCGGCGGCCCCGTCACCCCGGATGGCGTGGAGATCGAGGAGGCGCGCTGGTTCGCCGCCGATGCGCTGCCCAACCGGCCCATCACCATCAGCATCGGACGCCGCCTGGTAGACACCATCGCGGCCCGTCTGGCGCGCGGTGAGTCAGTCTAAGGATGACAATATTATATTTGCTGTCCCTTTTTTGATAAGTAGAAAGATGCAGATTTGATAATAATTTGCTTATCGACGACGGAGAGATACGGACGAATTTGCCGCTCTTTCAAGCCTTTGAGAAGCTGAATTAGTTTAGGTAACCACGCGGCAAGAACAAGCCGGCAGCAATAAGCGGTGAATCCCCAGTGGCAAGAACGAGTCGCAGACTGCAGATCCGTAAGAACACGGCGGGGCACATCAGACCTTGCGTATCCGCAAGCACGAAGCGATGACAAGACAAGAAGGAGAGGCGCATGACATACGATTTGCTGATCAGGAACGCCCGCGTGGTGGATGGCACCGGCATGCCGGCATTCAACGCCGACGTGGGTGTGCGCAATGGCAGGATCGCCGAGATCGGTCGCCTCCGCAGTGACGCCAAACGGGTGATTGACGCTCAGGGTTTGGTAGTAGCACCTGGCTTCATCGACTCGCACTGCCACTTCGATGCCCAGGTGGTGTGGGACCCCCTGTGCACCTTCTCCTGCTATCACGGGGCTACGTCGGTGATCATCGGCAATTGTTCGCTGGGTCTGGCGCCGGTGCGCAAGGGTGACGACCGCCGCGCCAAGGAGTTTCTCTCCTATGTTGAAGCGATTCCAATGCAGACCCTGGACACTGTGGAGGTGAACTGGCATTCCATTGGCGATTACATGGACAGCATCGAGAAGCGTCTGGGCGTAAACGTGGGCACGCTGATCGGCCACAGCCCGGTGCGCCATTACGTGATGGGCGCCGAGAGTCAGAAGCGCACCGCGACTCCAGTCGAGATCGAGCAGATGCGCGCGCTGGTGCGCGAGGGCATGGAGGCGGGCGCCCTGGGGCTGTCTTTTTCCATGAGTACCGGCCACTATGATCCGCAGGGCGTGATGATTCCCTCGCTGTGGGCAGATGAGGCGGAACTGTTCGCCCTGAGCGATGTGCTGGGCGAGATGGGGACGGGTGTCATCCAGGCTGCCTCGGGTAAGGATGCCGAGGAAAAAAATCGCCTCATGAGCCGTCTTTCGGAGGCGACCGGACGCCAGGTCATCTACAACCAGCTGGCTCACCTGGTGAAGCGGCCCGATGCCTGGAAGGCATTGATCGAGATCATCGAGGAGTCGGTTGCCAAGGGCATCCGCGCCTACCCTTGCGTAAGTCCTATCCGCCTGGCCGAAAAATTCACCCTGCACAATTGCCAGGTTTTCCGGGGCATTCCAAGCTGGCATCCCATTCTGCTTGCCACCGATGAGGAAAAGAAGCGCGCCTATGCCGATCCCGAAGTGCGCCGCAAGCTGCACGACGAGGCAGTGCTATGGACCAAGGAGGTTCCTGGCACCCACATTGTGGCGAAAAACTGGCCTGACTCGGTGTGGGTGGTGAAAGCCAAGCTGGCGAAGAACAAGGCATTCGAGGGTAAATCCATTCGTGAGCTGGCCGAGGCGCAGGGCAAGGGCATCCTGGATGCCTTCTTCGACCTGGCGCTGGAAGAAGACCTCGACACCGAGTTTGAGCGCGGCATCCGCGGCTTCGACAAGGAAGTCATGTCGAAGATACTCAATTATCCGTATGCCTACATCGGCCTGTCAGACAGTGGCGCGCATGTGGAGTTTCGTGGTGGCTATGGTTACAGCAGCCTGTTGCTGGGCTACTGGGTGCGCCAGGCCAGAATCATGACGCTTGAGCAGGCGGTGAAGCGCCTTACCATGGATCTGGCGCTGGGTTTTGGCATCTACGATCGCGGTGTGCTGCAGCCGGGCATGGCCGCGGACATTGTCATCTTCGATCCGGACACGATCGAGTCGCTACCCCAGGAGAAGGTCTATGACTTTCCGGCCGGGGCCTGGCGCATGAAGGAGATGGCAGCGGGCGTCCACTTCACCATCGTCAATGGCCAGGTGCTGCTGGAGCAGGGCGTGCACACCGGCGCGCTGCCGGGCAAGGTGCTGCGCAATGCTGTCCATCAGGAACGCCAGACGCAGCGCCGCGAAGCCGCTGCGGCATGAGCACTCGAAGGACAAGGGCGCCGCAAAGGGTGGTGAGCAGAAAGTCGGCTATCCACCCAATCAAGGCTGAGGCGGGGCTGGCCCTGTATGCCGGCATCGGTCCGGAACTGGTGCATTACAAGCCGGATGTGGCGAGTGGCACGTTGGTGCGCAAGGACTCGGTGCTTCTGCCGCAGAACATCCACTATGCGTGGCCGGATCCGCGCGGGCGCTTCCTATATGTGGGCACCAGCGAAGGTTTTCCCGGCGTCACCGGGTTGCACAACCATTTGCAGTCGCTGCGCATCGATGCCAAGACGGGCGCACTGTCGCCGCATGGGCCTCTGGTCGAGCTGCCGGCACGGCCCATTCACCTGACCCTGGATCGCGGTGGCCGGCACGTTGTGGTGGCCTACAACGCGCCCTATGCCACGGTGCATCGCATCGTCGCCGACGGCAGCGTTGGCGACGCTGTTCCGCAACCTGTCGACCTGGATGTGGGTCATTATCCGCATCAGGTGCGCATTGCTCCTTCTGGCAGGAACGCCATCATCGTTTCGCGCGGTCATCGCGCTGGCAAGGACAGGCCGGGCGAATCGGGCGGTCTGCAGGTGTTCCGCTACGTCAATGGCTTGCTGGCCAACCGGTGCGTGGTGGCCCCGAACGGCGGCATCGGCTTCGGGCCGCGGCATCTGGATTTTCATCCGGAAAAACCCTGGATTTACGTATCGCTGGAACTGCAGAATCAACTGCACATGTATCGCCTTGATGGCGATGTGCCCTGCGCCGAGCCGCTTTTTGTGCGGGACACCCTGGCGCGCCGCAAGAATGTTGCTCCGTCGCAGATCGTCGGGCCCATCCGGGTGCATCCCAGCGGGCGCTTTGTCTACACGGCCAACCGCGCAAACGGCACCACGGAGTTTGAGGGCAGGCGCTTCTTTGCTGGTGGGGAAAACACCCTGGCCGTATTCGCCATCAATCAGCGGACGGGTGCGCCCGTGCTGATCCAGCATATCGACACGCGTGGCCTGCACTGTCGCACATTTGCCATCGATCCCTCCGGCCGCATGCTGATCGCAGCCCACGTGAATGGCGCGCCTGTGCGCAGTACCAGCACCCGCAATGGCCATATCCCGGCCTGCCTCTCGACCTTTCGCATCGGGCGCGATGGCAGGCTCACCTATGTCACCAAATATGATGTGCACACCGAGGATGCCTCGCGCCTGTGGATGTATTGGGCGGGGCTGGTCAGTTTTGGGCGGCAGGGAAAGAAAGTTGAATGACAGGCGATGTGCTGTCGTTACCAAGACAACTCAAGACATTGGGGTCGCCTGACCCCGTGACGACAAGGAGGAAGGCATGCATGCAATAAAGGTATTGGTGCTCGTAGCATCGGCACTCATGGTGCTCCCGGCCGCAGCGCAGGAAGCGTATCCGGCCAAGACCATCACCATGGTGGTGGGCAATCTGCCGGGGGCTTCGCTTGAAGTCTACGCACGGCTTTTTGCCCGGAAGCTTTCGGAGAACATGAAACACAGTGTACTTGTGGACTTCAAGCCCGGCGCGGGCACCACCATTGCGTCCAGCTTTATTGCCAAGGCGGCACCCGACGGTTATGTGATCGGCCTCATATCGCCGTCCTTCACCACCGCCCCGCTGCAATACAAGACCTTGCCCTTTGATCCCATCGAGAGCTTTGCGCCGATTTCCCTCACCAGTAGCGATGCCTATGTGCTCATGGTCAATCCCTCCTTTGCGGTGAAGTCGGTCCAGGAATACATCGCCTATGCGCGCGCAAACCCGGGCAAGATCAATGTGGGGACAACCGGGGCAGGCGCCTTCAACCATCTGGCCTCCGCCTGGCTGCACTTGCTCACCAAGACCAAGGCTACCTTCATTCACTACAAGGGCGGCTCACAGGTGATCGCCGATGTCCTGGGCGGGCAGATACAAGGCTCGCTCAACAGCATCCAGCTTGCCAAGCCGCTGGGTGCGGCGGGTAAGGTGCGCATCATCGGTATCACTTCGGCCAAGCGCAGCGCCGCCATGCCCGATCTGCCCAGCTTTGCAGAGCAGGGCGTCACTGGTTACGACGCGCTGAACTGGATCGGCTTCATTGCACCTGCAAAGACTCCGCCTGCAATCGTCAACCGCCTTAACCGCGAATTCAATGCTGCGCTCCGCTCCGATGAGATCATGTCTACATTGACGAAAACAGGGGGTGAACCCATGGGCACCACACCGGAAGATTTCAAGCGCTTCCTTGTCGATGAACTGGCACGCTGGAAGAATCTGGTGCGCGAGGGTAATATTGATCTGGAAAGCGGTAGCTGATCACAATAGCGTTCAGAACGTAATAGGCATAGTTCGTAGTAGGTAAATATGATAATAATTTCTAGGAGGTAAGCAAATGCCCGGCGCACTCAACGGACTGCGAGTCATCGATTTCGGCCAGTATATGGCAGGGCCCATGGCGGCCATGTTGTTGGGGGACCACGGTGCGGACGTGATCCGCATCGACCCGCCCGGCGGCCCGCGCTGGGACACCCCGGCCAATGCCACCTGGAACCGCAACAAGCGCAGCATTGTGCTCAACCTGAAAAAGCGCAATGACCGCAAGATCGCCAAGGACCTGATTGCCTCGGCCGACATTCTGGTCGAGAATTTCCGCCCCGGCGTGATGGACCGCCTGGGTCTGGGCCACGAGAAAATGATGAAGGCCAACCGCCGCCTCATCTACTGTTCGCTGCCGGGCTTCGGTTCCGATGATCCGCGCGCCAACGTGCGCGCCTGGGAGGGTGTGGTCGGTGCGGCCACCTCCACCTACAAGCCCAACCCGGACGCGGGCACCGGGCGCCCCATCTACACCGCCATTCCGTTCGGCTCCGCCTACGCCGCCTTCCTCACCGCGGTGAGCGTGGCTTTCGCGCTGTCGGCGCGCTCGCGTTCCGGCACCGGCCAGCGCATCGAGATGCCGCTGTTCGATGCCACCTTCACCGCCATGGGGGCGCGCGGCATGAAGGTGCACCGCCATCCGGAAGTGCCGGCATCCTTCAACTGGAGCCGCCAGGTCGAGTGTCAGGACGGCCGCTGGGTGATGTACGTCGCCAACAACATGCGTCATCCGGAATTCCTCAAGGCCACCGGCGCCGACCAGTGGATTGCCGCCAATCTGTCACCCGAGGAGCTGACGCAGAAGGTGGGCGAGCTGTTCAAGTCGAAGACGGCGCTCGAGTGGGAAGCCTTCTGCGAGCAGATCGGCACCGAGTGCGTGACCTGCCACACCAGCGCCGAATGGCTGGAGCATCCGCAGGCACTGGCCACCGGCATCATTGGCGAGTTCGAAGACCCGGTGCTGGGCAAATTCAAGGGGCCCGGCATCAATGCGCGCCTGTCCGACACGCCCGGTTCGGTGCGCCGCCCGCGCCCGACGCCCGACCAGCACCGTGAGGAGATCCTGGCCGAGCTGGCCGCCGGCGCATCGCCGGCCAGCCTCCCCGGTGGCGAACCGGCGCTGCGCGCTGCCATGCAGGGCGTGAAGGTGCTGGACCTGTGCATCATCCTTGCCGGCCCCGCCTGCGGTCGCACGCTGGCCGAGTTCGGCGCCGATGTCATCAAGATCGACGACCCGCGCCGCAATCCGCTGCGCTTCCACTTCGACGTCAACCGCGGCAAGCGCAGCGTGCTGCTCGACCTGAAGACCGACGAGGGGCGCGAGATCCTTTACAAGCTGATCGACCAGTGCGACGTGGTGTTGCAGAACTACCGCAAGGACGCTGCGGTGCGCCTGGGCATCGGCTACGAGCAGGTGAAACAGCGCAAACCGTCGATTGTCTATGCCTCGCTCAACACCTTCGGCCAGATGGGGCCGTTCGCCGGGCGTCCCGGCCACGAGCAGATCGGCCAGGCCGTCTCGGGCATGCAATTGCGCTACGGCGGCCATCGTCCGCTGACCCAGCCGTTCCCGGCCAATGACTATGGCACCGGCCTCTCTGGTGCCTATGCCGTGGCCCTGGCATTGCTGGAGGCGCGTCGCACCGGCCGTGGCCAGCATGTGGACACGGCGCTGGCCTACACTGCGACCATGCTGCAGTCCGGCCTCATCACGGGCTACGCCGGCAAGCAGTGGAATGAGCCGCGCGGCCAGGATGTGCTGGGCAGCGGCCCGCTGCATCGCGCCTACCAGGCTGCCGATGGCTGGGTCTTCGTTGGTGCACGGCCGCAGGACCTCAAGGGCAGCCCGGATCTGGGTGACCTGGCTGGCCTGTCCGGCAGCGCGCTCGAGCAGGCGCTGGAACAGCAGTTGCGCAAGCAAAACGTCGCCGACTGGGTGATCCTGCTCAACAACTCGGGTATCGGCGCGCACGCCGTGGTCGAGAACAGCGAAAAGCTGATGCAGGACCTGCTGGTGGTGAAGCGCGGCATGAGCATCACGCGCGACCATCCCGTGGCGGGTCCGGTGACCACCACCGGCCCTTCGCCCAAGCTGTCGGGCACGCCACTGATTCCGGGGTATCCGTCCACCAGGCCGGGCTCCGACGCCGAAAGCGTGCTGGCCGAAATTGGCATGGCCGGCGAACTGGAGCGGCTGAAGTCCGCAGGTGTCATCATCACCGAAGGCATCGACGCGGGCGAATGAGGCTGCGCGGGCGCGCACCGTTACTCCACAGGAAGGCATGTCAGCATGAAAAATCCCGTTGGCTGGTTCGAGATCTACGTTGATGACATTGTGCGCGCCAGGGCCTTTTACGAGGCCGTGTTCAAGTTGGGCCTGACGCGGCTCGATACACCCGTGCCCGAGCTGCAGATGTGGTCCTTCCCGATGGAGCAGACTCGCCATGGATCTTCAGGCGCGCTGGTGTGCATGGAAGGCTATCCGGCCGGCGGCAATAGCACCATCATCTACTTTCAGTGCGACGATTGTGCAGTGGAGGAGGCGCGGGTGGCCGGGGCCGGCGGCCAGGTCGAGCGCAGCAAGATGGATATCGGCGAGTTCGGATTCATCTCGCTGGTCTATGACCCCGAGGGCAACATGATCGGCCTGCACTCCATGCAGTAGCCATTGGCAGGCAGGTGGACAGCAAGCGGGGAGTCGATCATCCGCTGGTTCCGGCCAGCGCCTGCTGCAGGTGTTCACTGAAGGCATGGGCGATCACCGGCAACTGGCGCCCTGCCAGGTGGGCCAGCACCAGCTGGCTGCGCGGGAAGCCGCGATCCTCGATCTCCCGGGATACCAGCCGCCCGCCATCGGTCACCGCACCGATGGCGATCTGGAAGGTGATGGCCTGCTCGTGGTACACGCAGTTGCGCAGCAGCTCGAAGCTGTTGCTCTCCACCACCGGCCGCAGCTTCATTGAACTGCGCGTGAGAAACCGCTCCAGCAACTGCCGGCCTGCCGTGTCCGGATTGGACAGCACCAGCGGATAGTCCGCGCAGTCGCGCAGCCGCAATCCCGGTTTCTGCGCCAGTGGATGGCTGCGATGCATGACCGCGAGCAGTTTCTGCTCCGAATGCACCGTGATGTCCAGGTCCGGGTCGGGACTCAGTCCCAGCACCAGGGCAATGTCGGTTTCGAAGGCGCGCAAGGCGGCGAGGGCGCGCACGTGGTCAGCCACGTCGACGCGGAAGTCCACCAGCGGATGCTGCTTGCGAAAGGAGGCCATCACCCCGGGCAGGAAGGCCGGGGCCAGCGCCTGGCTCACGGCCACGCGCACCGTGCCGCGCCGCAGTCCCTGCAATTCCTCGATGCGCGAGCGTACTTGGTCCAGTTCGGCCGAGCGGCTGCGCACGTAGCCGATGAAGAGTTCCCCGGCGGCCGTGAGGCGCATGCCGCGGGGCAGCCGCTCGAAAATGGGCGTGCCCAGTTCGGCCTCGATGTCCTGCAGCCGCCGGTTCACGGCCGAAGGCGCAATGTGCAGTCGCTCGGCCGCCTGGCGGATGGAGCCGCAGCGGGCAATCTCATCGATGTAGCGCAGGAAGCGTAGATGGTTCATGGGTGACTCCAGCCGGATTCCCTCTGGCGAAGCATGAATGATGCCGCATCGGCAACGTGGTGGCCGTGATTCAGCATGGGCGGAGCGCACCGGCGGGCACGTTGTCTGCGTGCAGCGTCTGCATGACCCGTCCACCGGACCTATTCCATGCATCGCGCACCACAATGTGCTGGTCTTCCGCCTTGTCTGCACCAAATGGGGGGGGCACCGCCGCCCCGGATCGCAGGCATGGCGCAGGCCGGTATCCGCGCGGTCCGGCCACCCCTTCGCTTTCTTTCCTGGAGACCACTCATGACGCCTCGCCGAGTTTTTCCGCTTATCTCCGCGCTGCTGGCCACCCTGATGCTATGGGCGGTCCCTGTCACGGTGTTCGCCCAGACCAAGCTCAGGATGGTGCTCAACTGGACCTATCAAGGCCCGCAGGGCATCTTCTTTCTGGCCCAGGATCGCGGCTACTTCAAGGCCGAGGGCATCGAACTGCAGATGGACCAGGGCAAGGGCTCGGGCGCCGCGGTGGCCGACGTTGCACGGGGTTCCTACCAGGTCGGCTTCGGCGACATCAATTCGGTGATCCAGCTCTCGGCCACCCGGCCGAAGGAGGCGCCGGTGGGCGTCTACATGATCTATAGCGAGCCGCCATTCTCCATCGCCTCGAAAAAGACCAGCGGCATCGTGCGCCCGAGGGACCTGGAAGGGCGTACGCTGGCGGCCCCCGCAGGATCGGCCACGCTCAAGCTGTTGCAGCTGGTGGCCGAGAAGGAAGGCTTCGATGCCGGCAAGGTGCGCATCATCAATGCATCGGCCAACCTGCTCGAACAGATGATGGCGCGAGGGCAGGTGGATGCGGTGGCGGGCTTCATCAGCACCATCGCCATGGCCTCCAAGTCCCTGGGCATGGATCCGGACAAGGACCTCAACTGGATCCGCTACTCCCAGTACGGCGTGAACCTGTATGGCAACGCCCTGGTGGTATCGCGCGATCTGGCGCAGTCCAACCCGG
Source organism: Betaproteobacteria bacterium (assembly GCA_947474715.1). Taxonomy (GTDB): domain Bacteria; phylum Pseudomonadota; class Gammaproteobacteria; order Burkholderiales; family SG8-39; genus CAIYPG01. The sequence goes on along the minus strand of CANJJT010000009.1, from coordinate 19,142 downwards.
AAGTGGTGAGGGGGCTGGTGCGGGCGGTGAACCGCGGCGTGGCCGACACCGTGGCCAATCCGGACGCGGCCATCGATGCGCTGATGCGGCGTGAGCCCCTGCTCAAGCGCGACATCGAGAAGGAACTGCTTTTGCGAACCATGCAGGTGGAAATGACCCATGCGGAAGCGCGCGAAGTCGGCTTTGGCGCCATCAATGCCGAGCGCATGACCCGCTCCATCGAGCAGGTCCGCGCCACCTTCGAATTGCCGCGCACACCCACGGTCCAGGAGGTGTTCAACCCGGCCTTTCTGCCGCCGCGAGCCGAGCGCAATTTCCGTTTCTGAGCCTGTGCACGGTCCGTAACCCAAGGAGACTGCATGATTCCCTATACGCCACCGCGGGTGGTCACGGAACTGCCGGTGATAGACCTCAGGTCGGCCGGCTGCGCGGCCGACATGCGCAGGGCCTGCATCGACACCGGGTTCTTCTATGTCGTCAACCACGGCGTGGCCGAGGCCACGGTGGAGGCGGCCTTCCTCGCCAGCCGCGCACTGTTTGACCTGCCCCAGGCGGAAAAGCTGACGCTGCTGCAGGCCAAGTCCCCGGCCAAGCGCGGCTATGAGCCGCCGGGCACGCAGATACTGGATGATGGCTCGCCGGCCGACCACAAGGAGAGCTTCCGCTACGGGCCGGATCCCGGACCATCGCATCCCTATGCCCTGCGCAGGCTCCCCACCTATGGGCCCAGCCAGTGGCCGGCCTCGTTGCCGGGCATCGTGTCGCCGCTGATGGCCTATATCGGCGCGGTGACCTCCCTCGGTAATCGCATCCTTGTCGGGCTGGCCGAGTCGCTCGATCTGCCCCCGGACTATTTCCTCGCCTTCTATGGCCAGCCCATGGCCACCGTGCGGCTGCTGCGCTATCCGCCCCAGCCCGCGGTCGGCAGCAATCTGCTGGGGGCCGGCGCGCACACCGACTGGGGCGGCATCACCCTCCTGGCGCAGGACGATGTCGGCGGGCTGGAGGTGCGCAATGTCGCCGGGGAGTGGATAGCGGGGCCGCCGCTGAAAGGCAGCTTCGTGATCAACATCGGGGAAATGATGGCGCGCTGGACCAACGGCCGTTACCAATCCAACATGCATCGGGTGCGCAACAACTCCGGTGCTGTCGATCGTTATTCGATGGCCTGCTTCTATGATCCCGAATACGACTCGCGCATCGAGTGCCTGCCGTCCTGCCTCGTCCAAGGGGAGGCGCCTACCCATCCGCCCTGTACCGCCGGAGAGCACATTGCACAGATGCATGCCCACACCACTGGGGCGCGCACGGCCAGTCCGGCCAGCCCGTCGCTCACCAGGCAGGTGCCGTGAGCCAAGCGCTCCAGGAAGGTGCGCGCCTGGGCAATCTCAACCTGTTCGGTGCGAATATCGCTCGCCTGTGCGAGTTCTACAGCAGCCTGTTCGGCTTTCCCGAGATTGCCGCCCGGCGCACCGCCATCTACCGTGTGCTTGACGCGGGCGGCGTGGAACTGGGCTTCAATGCCCATGCTGCCTACGAACTGCTGGGTCTGGCAGGCCGCCAGTTCCGGGGTGAGGCCCCGGTGACCGCCTATCCGACCTTTGACGTATCACGTCCCGAGGAAGTCGAGGCACTGGCGCTGCGCACCGTCGAGCTGGGTGGGGCGGTGGTGAAGCCGGCCTATCGCACCCACTACGGCGCCTGGCAGGTGGTGCTGGCCGACCCCGAGGCACATGTGTTCCGCATCCACTGCCGTAACGCGCCCGCCACCTGATTTTCCTGGCAGCGTTCCCCCGGACTGTCAGCGGGGACCGCAAGCCACTTCATCAGCGTTGCCGTTCCGGCAACGCAATAAAGCATCAAAAGCATTTCTTCAGATCACATTCCGGCACGCACCGTGCATTGGAAAGGGGCATGAAACGAAAAATGTCCAAAACCGCACAAACACGCACCAGCGTGAAGCCAATTCGTGTGCGAACCCCGTCTGTCGCACCAAAACAGGGAGACGCTGCTTACGGTCCGGTCCCGCACAATGCCTGGACGCTGGATGCCGCCGGCGTCAGCCTGGTGCGCAAGCCGCGGCGTTCACGGCCGGTGCGCTTCGCCGCTGATCCGCTGCCCCTGCAGATCGACGTGGCCGCCAGCGCCCTGCTGGTGGTGGACATGCAGAACGACTTCTGCCACCCCGAGGGCTGGTTCGGCCAGAAGGGCATCGATGTGCGCCCCATGCGCAAGCCCATTCCGGTCATTGCGAAGCTGCTGCCGGCCTGGCGTAAGGCCGGCGGTACCGTGGTCTGGCTCAACTGGGGTGTGCGTCCGGATCGGCTCAATCTCAGTCCGACGCTGTTCTTCAAATCCAAATACAACCTGCGCGATTCGCAAGACACACCCGGTTACGCCGAGCGCTCGCCCGTGGACAAGGGCCGCGCCGTGGTGCCGGGTGACTGGGGCGCTCAACTCATCGAGGAATTCCCTGTCGCTACGTCCGACATCACCGTCTACAAGCACCGCCTGAGCGGTTTCTGGGACAACGAACTGGACAGCCTGCTGCGCCAGCAGGGCATCACCACATTGCTGTTTGCCGGGGTCAACACCGACCGCTGCGTGTTCTCGACCCTGCAGGACGCCGGCTTCCTCGGCTACGACTGCGTTTTGCTGAAGGACGCCTGCTCGACGCCGTCGCCGGCGTACGTAAGCCGCGCCATCCATTACCTGGTGGAAAAACTGCATGGGTTTGTGTCCACCGCCCAGGCCTTAGCCCTATCCCTGCCCGCCAAAGGAGTTTGACCATGACCGTCTCAAGTTGCCCTACCTCCCTGCGAAGATTGACGTTTGCAAGCGGATTTGCGCTGTCGCTCTGTCTGGGCGCGGGCAATGCGCTGGCCCAGACCGCACCAACCAAGATCAAGTTCACGCTGGACTGGAAGATCCAGGGCGTGCATGCCTGGTTCTACTGGGCCAAGGACAAGGGCTTGTTCAAGGCCGAGGGCCTGGACGTGGAGATTGATCAGGGCAACGGCTCGGCTGCGTCCGTGACACGCGTGATGTCCGGGAGTTACCAGGCCGGCATTGGTGACATGAACGCCATCATCCAGAACGCATCGACCAAACCGGGAGAGGCGCCGGTCATGGTCTACATGGTCTACAACCAGGCGCCGTTCGCACTCATTACCAAGGCCGGCAGCACCATCAAGACGCTGAAGGACCTGGAGGGGAAAACCCTGGGTTCTCCGGCCGGCGCTGCGGCATTGTCCATCTTTCCGGCGCTGGCCAGGAAGAACGGACTCGACGAGAAGAAGATCACCTGGATCAACATGGCCCCCAACCTGCAGGAGCAGATGTTGCTGCAGGGCCAGGTGGCTGCATCGGCCGTGTTTTCGGCGACCAGCTACATGAACCTGGTTGCGATGAATGTCGACCCGGACAAGGACATTCGCTGGATCTTCTACAACGACCATGGCCTCGACCTGTACAGCAACGGCGTGCTGGTCTCCAGCAAGCTGCTTAAGGAAAACCCCAAGGCCGTCGGCGGCCTGGTCAAGGCCGTCAACACGGCCGTCAAGGAATGTGTGGCCCGAATCGACGCCTGTATCGACAACCTTGCGGCCAACGAGCCCTTGCTCAACAAGGACATCGAGAAGCGCCGCCTCATCTACGTGCTGAAGAGTTCGGTACTTACTGCCGAGAGCGCGGAGTTGGGCTTGGGCGATGTCAAGGACACGCGCATGACCAATGCCATCGGTCAGGTGGCGCAGAGCTACAACCTGCAACGCCTGCCTGCAGTCAGCGAAGTGTTCAGCCGTGCCGCTTTGCCGCCAAGGGCCGAGCGCATGCTCAGGCTGCCAGCGAACTGACCGGCAATTTGAACGCCCTGGCCCGAATGCAACTACGCACCGTGACACCGTGAATACACCCTGGTTCATCCGAAACGTCAGCCTGCCCGCCAGCGAGGGCCGGTGGCGCATTGGCATCGATGGGGCAACGATTGTCTCGGTTCGCGCCGAGGATGATGCAGACGGGGTGGTGTCCGGCTGGGATGCGCAGGGCCGGCTGGTTTCGCCAGGGTTTGTCGATCCGCATGTGCACCTGGACAAATGCCTCACCAGCGAGCGTGGGCAGGGATCGGCGCGCACCCTGGAGGAGGCAATCCGCGCAATTCGCGCGATCAAGGCGGGTTTCACTGTGGCCGATGTGGCCGATCGCGGTCGGCGTGCGATGCAGATGAGCCTGAAGCACGGCACCGTTGCGCTGCGCAGCAATTGTGAGGTGGACCGCAGCGTCGGGTTCCGCGCGATGAATGGGCTGCAGCAGGCGGCACGCGACATGGCCAATGTAATGACCGTGCAGTTGGTCGCCTTTCCACAGGAGGGCTGGTTCGACACGGCCGGGACGCTCGAGGACGGTGCCGGATCGCACGTCGCCGCCTCTCTCACGCAGGGCATCAGGATCGTGGGCGGCAACATCAACGCTGGCCTGTGGCCATCGCGTCCCGAGGCGCAGGTTGACGAAACATTTGCCCTCGCCGCTGCGCACGATGGCGACATTGACTATCACCTCGACAACGCCGACACGGCCGATGTATTCACCTTGCCCTATGTGGCCGAGAAGACCATCGCCCAGGGCTGGCAGGGCAGGGTCGCGGTGTCACACATCGCATCCCTTGCGCAGGTCAGCGATGCGCTGGCGGCGCAGACCATTGATCGCGTGAAAGCCGCCGACCTTTCCGTATGCGTGCTGCCGACACGCATGCGACTGACCCGCGTGCATGAGTTGATGGAGGCCGGCGTCAATATCGCCTGCGGTACGGACAACCTGCGTGATCCCTTCGTTCGCTTCGGCGATGCCGACCCGCTCAAGGCCATGCTGCTGCTGGCGCAGATCACCTTCCAGCTTACCGATGACCGGCTGGAAAAAATCTGGTCCATGGCGACCATCAACGCTGCGCGCATGCTGCGTTTGAAGAATTACGGCATTGGCGAAGGATGTACTGCAGATCTCGTTGTGCTCGATGCATACAGCGCACCCCAGGCCATTCTCGAGCAGTCCACCCGTCTGGCCGTTTTCAAGCACGGCACCCAAGTCGCCGGTCCCCTTTCTGTTCAACCTGTGTAAAGGAAAGTCCATGAAGCGCATGCAAAGAGTGTTCGCCCTGTGTCTGCTGTCCCTGATGCTGCCCTTGAGCGCCAACGCGCAGACTAAGGTCAAGATGGTTCTCAACTGGAAGTACGAAGGCGCCCAGGCCTGGTTCTTCCTCGCCCAGGACAAGGGTTACTTCAAGGCCGAGGGACTGGACGTGGAACTCGACCAGGGAGAGGGCTCCTCCGCCTCGATTCCCAAGGTGGCCTCCGGTGCTTACCAGGCCGGCTTCGGCGACCTCAATACCATCATCGACCTGGCGGCTAAGCGACCTGGCGAAGCCCCTGTGGGTGTGTTCATGATGTACAACGCCACGCCCTTCGTCATCGTCGTGAAGCAGGACAGTCCCATCAAAGTCCCCAAGGACCTGGAAGGCCGTACGATAGGCGGGCCGGCCAATGACTCCGCCTTGAAGCTGTTCCCGGCCTTCGCCAAGCTCACCGGCATAGCGGTACCGAAAGTCAGCATTTCCAACATGGCTCCCAATCTGCGCGAGCAAATGCTGATGCGTGGCCAGGTGGATGCCGCTTTCGGCTTCGTCACCACGGTGACTTTCAGCGCCAAGGCCATGGGTCTGGACCCGGCCAAGGAACTGCGCTTCATCCGCTACGGTGACCATGGCATGGATCTCTACTCCAACACCATCTTCTTCTCGCCTTCATTCATCAAGGACAACCCCAAGGCCGTCGGCGGCTTCGTGAAGGCGCTCAATCGTGGCATCCGCGATGTGATTGCCGACCCGGATTCGGGCATGGCTTCGGTGCTCAAGCGCGAAGCGCTGCTCAAAGGTGACGTGGAGAGGGAAAAGCTCATGCACACCCTGCGCAACGACATGAATCATCCGGAAACGGCCCGGCTGGGCCTGGGCGACATCGATGACGGGCGCCTGAAGCGCTCCATCGGCATCGTGGTGGAAGCCAATGCGCTGCCGCGCACGCCGGCGCCGAATGAAGTCTTCGATCGCCGCTTCCTGCCGGCCAAGGCCGAGCGCCCCACCAAGCTGTTCTGAAAGGGCTGATGTGGATCTGCAATTGAAAGGCAGGGTTGTCGTGATCACCGGTCCGGCCAAGGGCATGGGTCGGGCGGTCACACTGGCCTTTGCCGCCGAGGGCGCTGACCTGGTGCTGGCCGGCCGGGACACGGCGGCCATCGATCCGGTGGCGGAGGAGGCGCGTGCCCTCGGGGTGCACGCCATCGTGGCTGCCTGCGACATGACGGTGAGTGCCGAATGCGATGCACTGGCGAAGGCTGCGCTGGAGTCCTTCGGTCGCATCGACGTCCTGGTCAATGTCGCGGGGGGCTCCGGGCCCATCGGCAAGACCGGCTGGGAGACCACACCGGAAGAATTTGATCAGATCATCGATCTCAACATGAAGGGCAGTTTCAACACCATGCGTGCGGTGCTGCCGGCGATGATCGCGCAGCAATCCGGCAAGGTCGTCAATGTCGGCGGCACCTTCGGCATGCGCGGCCGCGCCGGGCGCATGGCCTATTCGGCCTCCAAGTGGGGCCTGCGCGGCATCACCAAGAGCTTCGCCCTGGAGGCGGGGCCGCACAACATCAACGTCAATTGCGTGGCCCCGGGCATGGTGGACGGCCCGCGTTTCCGCGAAAAGGTCTGCGCCAACATGGCCCGCACCCTGGGCATCAGCCTGGAGGAGGCCATGACCCGCCACGCCGCCGACTATGCGCTGCGCCGGGTCACCCTGGACTCCGACGTCGCTAATGCCTGTCTGTTCCTCGCCAGCGATGCCTCACGCCAGATCACTGGTGTGGACCTACCGGTCGATGGCGGCTGGGCCATGCTTTGAAAGGACAACATGAACACTGAAATCGATCTGGTGATCCGCGGCGCCCGCGTGGTGTCACCCGACCAGATCATCGAGGCCTCCGTTGCCATCGCCGGCGAGCGCATCGTCGCCGTCGGCCATGACGACGTGATGCCCCCGGCCCGCGCCGAGATGCGTGCCGACGGCCTGTACCTGCTGCCCGGGGCCATCGACAGCCACGTGCATTTCCGCGACCCGGGCTATCCGCACAAGGAAACCTGGAAGAGCGGTTCGGCCGCCGCCGCCTGTGGCGGGGTCACCACCGTATTCGAGATGCCCAACACCAAGCCGCCCACCGGCACGGTGGAGGCGCTGCGCCTGAAGCAGAAGGCCGCTGAATCCTCCTATGTCGATTTCGGAATCCATGGCCTGCTGGGTGATGACAGCATCGACTGTCTGGAGGAACTGCTGGAGGCCGGCGTCACCAGCTTCAAGGCCTTTGTTGGCAACACCTTTGGCAATCTGCCCGCGCCCAGCGACGGTGCGCTGCTCGAAGGCTTCGAGAAGCTCGCGCCCCTGGGCATACGCACCGTCGTGCACGCGGAAAATTCCTCCATCCTGTTCCGCCGCGAGCAGCGCCTGCAGGCCGCCGGCCGCATCGACGCCATGGCGCACCTGGCCTCGCGCCCGGCGGTGGCCGAGATCGAGGCCATTGGTCGCGTGCTGGTCCTGGCCGAATGGACTGGGGCCCGCGTGCACATCGCCCATCACAGCGCTGCGGATTCGCTCTACCTGCTGCGCGAGGCCAAGCGCCGCGGCGTGGATGTCACCGCCGAGACCTGCCCGCAATACCTGCTGCTCAACACCGACCACATGCTGAAGCTGGGCGGCATCATGCGGCTCAACCCGCCCATCCGCGAGGCGCGCCACAACCAGCCGCTGTGGGATGCGCTGCTCGATGGCACGCTCGACATGATCGCCACCGACCATGCGCCGCACACCCCCGAGGAGAAAACGCGCGAGAGCATCTGGGACTGTGACTGCGGCTTCCCTGGCGTGGAAACGCAGATGGCCATCATGCTCACCGAGGTGAACCGCCAGCGTGCCACGCTCATGGATTACGTGCGCTGGAGTGCGGCGGCGCCGGCCAAGGCCTGGGGCCTGTACGGCACCAAAGGGGTGATCGCCCCGGGGGCGCATGCGGACATCGCCATTGTCGACATGGACAAGCGCGGCGTGCTGTCGCAGAACCGCCTGCAGTCCATCAGCAAGATCACGCCCTGGAACGGACGCGCGGTGCAGGGCTATCCCATTCATACCCTGGTGCGCGGACGCTTTGTCATGCGCGATGGCGCGCTGGTGGCCGATGCCGCCGGCTGGGGCCGCTCGGTGAAGTCGGTGCAGAAGATGCCCGCGCCGCGGCCGCGCAACACCGAGCACAGCATGAGCGCCATCCTCAACACGCCTGCTGGCGTGCCCGCCAATGCGCTGCCCCTGGTGGACAGCGTGTTCGATGGACAGGACGCCGCCACATGATGGGAGCGACGCAGCACGTCGAGGTGTTCCGCGTGGCCTGTCGCGGGCCAGCCGATCTTTCGGGCGTGCAGGCATTGATCGATGAGGGCGCGCTGGTGCCCCGGGACATCATCGCCGTGATGGGCAAGACCGAAGGCAATGGCTGCGTCAACGATTACACGCGGGAACTCGCCAGCATCGTCTGGTGCCACTTCCTTGCGCCGCACCTGGGGTGCACCGCCGATGAGGCGGGCAAGCGCGTGGCGCTGGTGATGTCCGGCGGCACCGAGGGCGTGCTCTCGCCGCATTTCACGGTGTTCACTCGGCGCGCCGCATCGCCGGACAGCGCAACACCTCAAGGAGAAAAGCGCCTGGTCATCGGTGTCGCCCACACGCGCGACTTCGCCCCCGAGGACATCGGCCGCATGGCGCAGATCGATGCCACGGCGCAGGCGGTGCGAGAAGCCATGGCCGATGCCGGCATCGGCGCCCGCGAAGACGTGCATTTCGTTCAGGTGAAATGCCCGCTGCTGACCTCGGCCAAGATGCAGGCGGCCGCCAGGCGGGGCTGCGACACGGTCACGCACGAGACCTACGAATCCATGGGCTATTCCCGCGGCGCCTCCTCTCTTGGCGTGGCGCTGGCGCTGGGCGAGGTGGAGGAAGGAAGACTGTCCGATGCGGCGGTGCTGAATGACTGGTCGTTGCATTCAGCGCGTGCCTCGGCCTCGGCCGGCATCGAGCTGGATGCCAATGTGGTCATCGTGCTGGGCGAGGCCGCGGGCAGCAGCTCGCCTTGCCGCATCGCCCATACCCAGATGCAGGACGCCATCGATGCCGCCAGCATTCGCCGCATGCTGCGCGAGTCCTTCGGCCTCGACCCGGAACGTGATACCGCGGTCCTGTCTGCACGGCTGGTGAACCTGCTGGCCAAGGCCGAGGCCAGCCCTGACGGCGTGGTGCGGGGAGCCCGCCACACCATGCTCAATGATTCGGACATCAATGCCACGCGACATGCGCGCGCTGCGGTGAGCGCGGTGCTCGCCTCCATCGTCGGTCAGCCGGCGCTGTACGTGTCCGGCGGCGCTGAACACCAGGGGCCACCCGGTGGCGGACCGGTGGCCGCCATATTGCGGATGGCCTGAGCCAGGCCCCAGGACGCAAGACCCATTCAAGGAACGGAAACAGCCATGGAGAAAACCGTTGTCGATCTGTCCGATGTCACGATGCGCTACGGCGCCACCGAGACATCGACACTGGCGCTGGACCACACCAACCTGCGGGTGGGCGAGGGTGACTTCGTCGCGCTGGTGGGGCCCAGCGGCTGCGGCAAGTCCACCATCCTCAAGCTTGCCGCCGGGTTACTCGGGCCTACCTCCGGCGGCGTGCTGGTCGGGGGGCGGGAGATGGGCGCGGCAGGCACCCAGGGCATACGCATTGGCCTGGCCTTCCAGAACCCCACCATGCTGCCCTGGCTGACCATCCGCGAGAACGTCATGATCCCGCTGAAGATCGTGCGGCCCTTCCGCGAGGAATACCAGCGCAAGAAGAAGGGCGAATTTGCCGACCGGGCCGAGGCGCTGCTGGCGCAGGTCGGCTTGAAGGGCTTCGGCAGCAAGCGACCCTGGCAGCTTTCCGGGGGCATGCTGCAGAGGGCGTCGCTGTGCCGTGCGCTCATCCATGAGCCGCAACTGCTGTTGCTCGATGAGCCCTTTGGCGCGCTGGACCAGTTCACGCGCGAGGAACTGTGGGAGATCATGCAGCACTTGTGGATTGCCAAGCGGCCCACGGTGCTGCTGGTCACCCATGACCTGCGTGAATCGGCCTACCTCGCCAACCGCATCTGCATCATGAGCGCGCGTCCCGGCCGCATCCTCGAGGACCGTGCCGTCCCCTTCGATCGTCCGCGCACGCTTGAAATGAGCTATGCGCCGGAGTTCGCGGCGCTGGTGCAGCAGTTGCGCATGCGCATCGCCAAGGCACGCCAGGATGGCGATGAAGTGGCAACCGAATCATCCGTTGCGGAGGTGGCATCATGAAGCTCTCGACCAATGCAAGGCAAAGGGTGCTGTCCGGGCTGGTGTTGCTGTGCTTCTTTCTGGTGTGGGAAGTGGCCTGCCTGTCTCTGGGCATTTCCGACCTGGTGCTGCCGCGCCCCAGTCGCATCGGGCTGATGCTGGTGCAGAAGATGCCGCTCCTGTGGCCGCACACCGTGCAGACGTTGTACACCACGCTGGTGGGATTCGGCCTGGGCGTGCTGACCGGCGTGATCATCGGCATCGTCATTGGTTCCTCGAAGCTGGCCTATGACGTGGCCTATCCGCTGCTGGTGGGTTTCTCCAGCATCCCCAAGGTGGCGGTGGTACCGATTTTCGTGGTGTGGTTCGGTTCGGGCACGGTGCCCGCCATCCTCACGGCCATGGTGATCAGCATCTTCCCGGTGGTGGTGAACGTGGCCACCGGCTTGGCCACCACGGAGCCGGAACTGGAGGATGTGCTGAAAGTGCTGGGCGCCAGTAAGTGGGATGTGCTGTGGAACGTCGGCCTGCCGCGCGCGCTGCCGTACTTCTTCGCCTCACTGAAGATCGCTATCACCCTGGCCTTCGTCGGCTCGGTGCTGTCCGAGACGGTGGCGGCCAACAAGGGCATCGGCAATGTCATGATGATCGCCAGCGGCAATTTCGATGTGACCCTGGTGTTCGCCGGGCTGTTCATCCTGGCGCTGCTTGGCGTGTCGCTTTATGCGATATCTTCCTTCGTCGAGGCGCGCATGACCGGCTGGACGCAGAGGAAGAACGACATGGCCATGGGGTAGGGGGCGCGTGAGGCGTGAGGCGTGAGGAGTGAGGGGGAGGCGGTTGCAGGACCTGCCCGGGATGACAGGAATAAGGCATGAAAAATTGATGAAAGCGATTGCGGTATTTTGTGGTTCGAATTTCGGCGTGGCACCTGCATACAAGGAGGCGGCCGCGGCTTTGGGCCGCGAAATCGCCGCGCGCGGCTTGACGCTGGTCTATGGCGGCACCACCAAGGGACTGATGGGCGTGGTGGCAGATGCCGCGCTGGCCGATGGCGGCAGCGTGGTCGGGGTGATCAACCGCCGCCTGCACGAGCGGGGCCACATGCATCAGGGCCTCACGCGCCATGAAGTGGCCGCCAACATGCGCGAGCGCAAGGCGCGCATGGGCGAATTGGCCGATGCCTTCATCGCACTGCCCGGTGGCCTGGGCACCCTGGAGGAATTGCTGGAGGCAGCCACCCTGACGCAACTGGGTGACCACATAAAGCCCTGCGCCGCGCTGGATGTGGGCGGCTTCTACCAGCCGCTGCGCGCCATGCTGGATATGGCAGTGGGGCAGGGCTTCATGAAGGCCGAGCACCGCGACATGATCATCATGCAATCGCAACCCGGAGCACTGCTCGATGCGCTGGCCGCCTGGCAGGCGCCCACCGTGGACAAATGGATAGGACAGCCCGGCTCATGAACGCCCCAGTCAATGCGACGACACGCATCCGCATCACCGCCGGCGGCCTGAATTTCATCGGCGAGACACACCCGGATGCGCCGCTCACGGTGGCCGCCTTCCTCAAGCTCTTGCCCTATCGCCAGAAGCTCATCCACGTGCGCTGGAGCGGCGAGGCGGTGTGGGTGCCGCTGGGGGACTGGAAGCTGGGCGTGGAATTCGAGAACCACACCAGCCATCCCGCCCCGGGCGACCTGCTGTTCTACCCGGGCGGCTACAGCGAAACCGAATTCATCCTCGCCTACGGAGCCTGCAGTTTCTCCAGCAAGATGGGGCAACTGGCCGGCAACCATTTCCTCACCATCACCGAAGGACGCGAGCAGTTGCGTGAACTCGGCCGCCGGGTGCTGTGGGAAGGCGCGCAGGACGTGCTGTTCGAGCGGGTGTAGTGGCCGGCTGCGTCAATTCGGGCAGGCCGCGGCTGTTAACCCCCTTGTCAAAAGGGGCCGACTTGGCCGTCAGGCCGAGCGGGGGGATTTTGGCCAACGGGCTCATCTCATTGCCTCTGCCTGCAAGGCAACCATCATGATCAGGACTCACAGCAAGGAACGCTAAAGGCACGCACATCCGCTCGTCTGGTGAAAATTCCCCCCGCTCGTTCGCTGCGCTCACGAGTCGGCCCCCCTTTGACAAGAGGGTAAACCTGCGATCCCTGGGGCTCGGCGAAGAACCACATAAAATGGTGCCTTGTCCGAAGTTCGTGCAAGGAACACCGACGTGAAGCAGACCCTGAATGCCGCCCTGGACGCCGTGCGCACGCGTCAGCCCGATGCGCCTGCCTTCTGGTACGAGGGCAACACCATTACCTGGAACGAGTTTGATGCGCGCATCGGCCGGGTCGCAGCGGGCTTTCGCAAGCTGGGTATAGGGCAGGGCGATGTGGTGTCGCTGTGGTTGCCCAATACGCCGGCCTGGCTGGTGTGCTTTTTTGCGCTGGCGCGCATCGGCGCCATCGCGCTGGCCACCAACACGCGCTTTCGCAGCGGCGAACTGAAAGACATCCTGTACCGGTCCGGCACCAAGGCGGTGGTGTACTGGCCGGGTTACCGCGGCATCGACTTCGTCCATGTGCTGCATCAGGTGGTGGAGGACCTCCCCGCACTGAAACATCTGGTGCTCTACACGGAGCAGGACGACGAGCCGGCCGGCTCGCATGCAGGTTTCCCCCAGCAGCTCACTGAATATGCCAGCCTGGAAGCGACCGAGCCCGGCGACCAGGGCGGCGATGCCGCCACGCCGGACACCCCCTGCCTGCTGTTCACCACCTCGGGCACCACCAGCCGTCCCAAACTGGTGGTGCATGTGCAGCACACCATCCCGCCTTTCGCGCTCGATGTGGCGCGCGAGTTCGGCCAGGGTGAGCACGGCGCACGCACCCTGCAGGTGGTACCGTTCTGCGGCACTTACGGCTTCGTGCAGACCGTGTCCGCCATGTTCAGCGGCACGCCCATGGCGCTGCACCACAGCTTCGATGCGGCCGAATCGGCACGCCTGATCCGCCAGTATGGCGTCACCCTGATGGGCGCCACCGATGAAATGATCCGGCGCTTGTACGCGCACGAGACGCCCCCCATTCCCTTCCCCGGCATCAAGCTCATCTGCGGCAGCCGCGCGCCTGAGCTGGCAGGGCTGTCGCGCGAGCGCGGCTTCCATCTCATCAGCGCCTATGGCTCCTCCGAAGTGCAGGCGCTGTTCTCGCGCCGCCCGGACAGCGACGAACCGGAGCAGCGCGCCGTCGGCGGCGGTGTGCCGGTGTCGCTGGGGCGTGGCGCTGCCGTGCGTGTGCGTGACCAGGAGACCGGCCAACTCATGGACAAGCGCGGGCAGGGCGAAGTCGAAATCAAGGGCCCCAGCGTGTTCAGCCACTACCTCAACGATCCGGAGGCGACCAGGAAAGCTTTCACCGAAGACGGCTGGTTCCGCACCGGCGACCTCGGCTTCATGGACGAGGCGGATAACAGCTGGACCTTCCTTACGCGCATCGGCGATGCGTTGCGGCTCTCCGGCTTCCTGGTGAACCCCATGGAGATCGAAACCTACGTGCGCGAGCATGCCGGTGTTGACCTTTGCTATGTGGTCGGCGTCGATCACCAGAGCCGCACCACCGTGGTGGCCTTCTACACCAGCGCCAGCGGCGCGCCGGTGGACGAGGCGGCCCTGCGCGAGCACTGCACCGAGCGCATGGCACGCTACAAGGTGCCGGCGCGCTTCGTGCACGTGAAGGAATTCCCCATGATCGCGAGCATGAATACGTCCAAGCTGGACCGCAAGCTGCTGCGCGAGCGGGCCCTGGCGCTGTTGATCGCATCATGAAAGTCATGAAAGCACAACGCGAGCCCCACGATTTCGCGCAACTCGACCGGCTGTTCTCGCCCCGTAGCATCGGCATCTACGGGGCTTCGCCCAATGCTGCGTCCTTTGGCGCCAAGACGCATGCACACCTGCAGAACTTCGATGGCGAGGTCTTCCTCATCAACCGCAAGTACGACGACATCAAGGGTGTGCGTTGTTATCGCAGCGTGGCCGAGGTGCCGGAGAAACTCGACTGCGTGGTGATTGCCGTGCCGCGCGAAGGCGTGGAGGAAGCGGCGCGTGAATGCGCCGCAGCCGGTGTCAATGGCGTGGTCATCTATGCCTCGGGCTATTCCGAATCGGGATTGCCCGAGCGCATTGCGCAGCAGGAGCGGCTCTCGGCCATTGCGCGTGAGTCGGGCATGCGCATCGTCGGACCCAACTGCATGGGCTTCCTGAGCTTCAGGAGCCGGGCCGAGGTCACTTTTGCCACCGGTGCGGTGAAGACCGATGGCTATCGTCCCGGCGGCATTGCCATCATCAGCCAGTCCGGCGCGGTGGGCTTCGCCATGGCGCAGGCGGCATTTCGCGGCGTGTCCTTCACCCACCTGGTCGCCGGTGGCAATGCATGCGATGTGGGGCCGGCCGACTGCATTGCCTACTTTGCGCAGTTGCCCGATTGCAAGGCCATTGTCTGCGTGTTCGAGGGACTGTCCGATCCCCATGGACTGATCCGTGCCGGCGAGATCGCGCATGGACTGGGCAAGCCCGTGGTGGTGTGCAAGCTCGGCGTGAGCGAAGAAGGCGCCCAGGCTGCGGCTTCGCATTCCGGCTCGCTGGCCGGTGCCGCCGAGGCCTGGCAGGCCGCCTTCGCACGCGGGCATATGGTGCAGGTGAGGAGTGTCGAGGCGGCCATCGAGACTGCCGCATTCTTCAGCAAGGCTGGCGCGTGCATCGCGCCTGGGGCTGGCATTGTCGCTGTATCAGGCGGCGCGGCGGTATCGGCCACAGACCACGCGGCCTTTCATGGTGTGCCGGTACCGCAGCCTTCGCCGCCGGTGATTGAAGCGATCCGCACCATCCTGCCGCCCTATGGCACGCCGCGCAATCCCTGCGATGTCACGGCTGCGGTGGGCAACCAGCCCGAACTGCTCACCGAATGCGGGCGCGCCCTGGCTTCCGATCCCGACATCGGCATCGTCATTTTTCCTTCCACCAGCGTCGGGGGCAACACCGTGGCGCGCATGTCGCAGCTGGCCGATGCCTGCGCGCAGCATGGCAAGCTGCTGTGCGTGGCCTGGATGAGCGGCTGGCTGGGCGGTGCCGGCGGCGTGGAGACCGAACAGCATCCGAACATTGCGCTGTTTCACTCGCTGGATACCTGCTTTCACGCGATCGCGGCCTGGAGCCGCCGCGCGGCGCAGGGGGCTGCGGCGGGCGTACGTGGCATTGATCTGCACGGTGCTGCGGCATCGGCCAGGGCGAAATTGCAGCTGCAAGGGCAGACGGCCCTGGTTGAGCGGGAGGCAAAGCAGGTGCTCTCCGATTACGGTCTGCCGGTGGTGGGCGATGTGCTGGTGCAGTCAGCGGCCGAGGCTGCCCACGCGGCGCAGCATGCGGGATTTCCCGTGGTGCTGAAGGTCGAGTCCCCGAAAATCCTGCACAAGACCGAGGCCGGCGTGGTCCGGCTCAACCTGCGCAATGCCGGGGAAGTCGAAGCGGCTTTTGCGCAGGTCATGGCCAATGCACTGACGGTGGTCGCAAGGCAGGACATCACCGGGGTGCTGGTGCAGCCCATGGTGCCCGCCGGCGTGGAAATCATGCTCGGCAGCAAGACCGATCCGCTATTCGGTCCCATCGTCATGGTGGGCCTGGGCGGCATTTTCGTGGAGGCGCTGAAGGATGTCCGCATCGGCCTCGCACCGGTATCGCGCGACGAAGCGCTGGCCATGATCGCCGGGTTGCAGGGCAAGGCATTGCTGGATGGCTTTCGCGGCATGCCACCGGTTGACCGCGCCAAGCTCGCGGACATGGTGGTGCGGCTGTCGCAGCTGGCAGCCGACCAGGCAGGCCTCATCGAAGCCATCGACGTGAATCCGGTGATCTGCAATGGCGGGCGCATGCTGGCGGTGGATGCGCTGATCATCCGCAAGCAACCGGCGGTGTCCCTTCACAACACAGGCAAAGACGGAGTCTGAGCATGACTGCAGCGCGAGATCGCCGGATCACCCAGTCCCTCGGGCAATTCATCGAAGCCCTGCGCTACGAAGACATTCCTGCGGCCGGGGTTGAACGCGCCAAGGCGTCGCTGCTGGATGCCGTGGGCTGCTGCCTCGCCGGCTCGGTGACCGAGGAGGCAGAGCCCGTGCGGCGCATGGCCGCTGCCGATGGCGGGACGCCGATCGCCCAGGTGCTGGGCCAGTCCCTGCGCCTGCCGCCGGCCGCCGCGGCGCTGGTGAATGCCACGGCCGGGCATGCCATGGATTACGACGACTCCTCACCACCCATGATCGGCCACCCTTCGGTGAATCTGATGTCGGTGCTGTTCGCCCTGGGCGAGCGCCAGGGTTCGACGGGCGCCGACATCGTCACGGCCTACGTGGCCGGTCTGGAGGTGGGGGCTCGCCTGGGCCGCCACCTCAATCCCTCGCACTACGCCGCGGGCTGGCATGCCACCGCCACCCTGGGCACGCTGGCGGCCGCGGCGGCTGCGGCGCGCCTGCTCGGCTTCGACAGCGACCGTGCCCGCAACACCATGGGCATTGCCGCCTCCAGCGCCTCGGGCATCCGCAAGAACTTTGGTTCCATGGTGAAACCCCTGCATGCAGGTTTTGCCGCACGCAATGGTGTGATCGCCGCGCTGCTGGCCGCCGAAGGCCACACCGCCGACCCGGATGTGCTCGATGGCGAGCGTGGTTTCATCGATGTCTTCGGCGGTGCCGAGACACCCGACCTCACCGGCCTGCACTTTGGCCTCGACCAGCCGCTGGAGATCATGGCCTCGGGCGTGGGCATCAAGCGCTACGCCTGCTGCGGCTGCACCCATTCGGCACTTGATGCGCTGCTGGCCCTGCGCGAGGAATATCGCTTCGATGCCGCCAGTATCGCGTCCATGACCTGCACCATGAACGGCCTGGTGCCCGACATCCTCGTCCATCACCGCCCGGCCTCGCCGGCGCAGGCCAAATTCAGCATGGAGTACTGTCTCGCCGTGGCCGCCATCGACGGGGATTGCGGCATGGACCAGTTCAGCGAGGCGCGCGTGGAAGAGTCCCGGGTGCGCTCGCTGCTGGAGCGTGTCACCACCAGCGTCGATCCAGCCATCGAGTACCGCAATGGCGTCTACCCCGGACTGGTGACGGTGAACTTCCGCGATGGCAGCAGCATTTCCCGTTATGCCGATGAAGCCAAGGGGCACCCCGACCTGCCGCTGGCACTGTCCGAGCTGCGCCTGAAGTTCATGAGCTGTGCGCGGCGCGGCATCAGCGAGGATCGTGCGGCTGCCGCCTTCGAATCGCTGGCGGCGCTGGAGCAGCAGGCAAACATCCGCGTGCTGGCCAAACGGCTGGCCGGCTGAGGACAAACCATGAAAACCATGCGCGCCATCGTCATCAATGACTGGACGCCACCGGAACAACTGGTGGCAGGGGAGGCCCCCGTGCCTGAATGCGGACCCGGTGAGGTGCGCATCCGCGTGCAGGCCGCGGCAGTCAGCTTTTCGGCCTCGCTCCTGGTGCAGGGCAAGTACCAGCGCCGGCCGGCCTTTCCCTTCATCCCGGGTACCCATGCATCGGGCTACATCGATGCGGTGGGCGAGGGGGCGACGCGCTTCAGACCGGGCGACCGGGTGCTGGCCTCGCTGGAACTGGGCGCCTTCGCCGAGTACGTGGTCGCCCCCGAGGGCAATGCCTATGCCATCCCCGATGCCGTGAGTTTCTGCGCCGCCATCACCTTCAGCACTGCCTACAACTCAGTGCTGGCGGCGCTGACCTGGCCGCAGCAACTAGACCTGCAGCCAGGGCAGACGCTGCTGGTGCACGGCGCGGCCGGTGGTGTGGGCACGGCCGCCATCGAGATCGCACGCATCCTCGGTGCCGAGAGCATCGCCACGGCGAGTACCGAGGCCAAGCGCGCCTGGGCGCTCGCCCATGGCGCGAAGCACGCCATTCCCTCGGATGCCGCAGCCCTGCGCGACACGGTGATGGCCCTCACCAATGGGCGGGGGGTGGATGCTGTGCTCGATCCGGTGGGCGGTGATCTCTTCCTCGAATCACTGCGCTGCCTGCGCCCCGAAGGCCGCATCGTGCCCATCGGCTTTGCCGGCGGCAGCATCCCGAAGATTCCGGCCAACCTGCTGCTGGTGAAGAACATCTCGGTGCGTGGCCTGTACATGGGCTATTACAAGTTCGATGCGCGCGAGCGCTTCGAAGCGCAAGTGCGATTGCTGTTCGACCAGCTTGGGGACTGGGCCACCAAGGGTCTGATCCGTCCGGAGACCACCGACGTCTTCGCCCTGCACGACATCCGCGCCGCCTTTGCCGCCGCGCTGGCACGCGGCCACATCGGCCATGTGGCGCTGGTGATGGGGGAGGAGGCTGCACGGCTGGGAATGAAATAATGATCATTTCAAGACAGTAATGCAGGTCATTATTGGATAAACGAACTGATTATTATCATAGATTCATGCTGATCCGGGGAAGGCGACGAGGTTTACCCCCTTGTCAAAGGTTCTTCACCGATTTGCGGGGAGCGCATTATTTCTCCCAAGCCGACAATCGCACCTGCCTTGCCCCCCTGAATGCGCTTTTTCCTTGCCTTGCACAAGGCAGCCATGGGTTTTGACGAAAGCCATCGATCTCCGGCGTCATTCCCGCGCAGGCGGGAATCCATGTTGACTGCCTCCAAG
>CANJJT010000008.1:0-79510 GCA_947474715.1 Betaproteobacteria bacterium | reverse complement strand
TGGCTGCCTTGTGCAAGGCAAGGAAAAAGCGCATTCAGGGGGGCAAGGCAGGTGCGATTGTCGGCTTGGGAGAAAAAATGAGCTCCCCGGAAATCGGTGAAGAGCCTTGTCAAAGGGGGCCGACTGGCCGCAGGCCAGCGGGGGGATTTTGGCCAACGAGACTCATGCCCGACTGGTTCAGATCGTGCCGGTATGCCCGATCATGCTTGAAGCCTGGCAGGCAGGTCTGGCTGTGTGGACTGACCAGCACGGTTGTTGAAAATCCCCCCGCTCGTTCGCTGCGCTCACGAGTCGGCCCCCTTTGACAAGGGGGTAAACCTCGCAATATGCGGAAATCGATGCATCGCCAGCGAATGCCGGTGCGGAACCACTCATACAATAACGAGAACGATCAAGGAGAAGAACCATGTCATTGCACTCGAACACGCGCGCACGGCGGTTGCTGATGGGTGCATTGCTGGCTGCGGCCGGCGCAGGCGGGATCCAGGGCGTCAGTGCCCAGACGGCGCAGCAATTTCCCAACAAGCCGATGCGTGTCATCCTGCCGTACGCGGCCGGGGGCAGCACCAGCGCCGTAGCGCGGGTGTTCACCCAGAAGATGACCGAGACCTGGGGCCAGCAGGTGCTGCTGGATACCCGGCCGGGCGGCAATACGGTGATCGGATCCGAGGCGCTGGTGCGCTCGCCGGCCGACGGGCACAGCCTGATCATGGTCACGGCCAGCCACGTGATCAACCCGCACCTGGCGTCCAACCTGCCTTACGATGCCTTTCGCGATTTTGCCCCGATCAGCATGGTGATCCGCAGCAACTACCTGCTGGCGGTCAACCCGAAACTGCCGGCCAACAATCTCAAGGAGGTGATTGCGCTGGCCAAGGCGCAGCCGGGCCAGCTCAATTCCGCCTCGGTGGGTTCCGGCGGCATCCAGCACCTGGTGAACGAACTGTTCTTCCTGATGGCCGATGTGAAGATCCAGTACGTGCCTTACAAGGGCGGCGGTCCGGTGATGACCGATCTCATGGGCGGGCAGATCCAGATGACCTTCAGCAACCTGATCAACCTGCTGCCCCACATCAAGACGGGAAAGATCCGCGCCATCGCCATTGCCGGTGATGCGCGTGCGCCGGCGCTGCCCGATTTGCCCACCTTTGCCGAGGCGGGGCTGCCGGGCTACGATGCGACCAACTGGTTCGGCATGCTGGCGCCCGCTGGCACGCCCGCGGACATCATCGGCAAGATCGGCGCGGAAATCACCCGCATCCAGCGCCAGCCCGATGCCATCCAGCAACTGGCCAATCTGGGCGTGGAGCCCTACATCACTACGCCTGCCCAGTTTGCCGCCATCCTGAAGTCCGACCATGCCCGCTTCGGCAAGGTGGTCAAGTCGGCCAACATCAAGCTGTCCGAGTAGGGCGTCGCCCCTGATTGGCTGGCTCGTTCGGGCCGGCTGGGGCAGGGTGCTGACCTGCCAGGGACCAGACGGTCCGGCAGGACCATGGCGCACCCGCCGGCAATGCATGCGCCGCTCTTGCCGGCGGGTTCCGCTGTCCTCGCTTGTCCTTTTGCTGCACTCCTTGTGTCGACGTCCCTGTGTCGACGTCCCGGTGCCGATGCACCTGTTCCGCGATGTCCCGGTGTTTTTGCGCTGAATGACGCATGAATCACGAATTTATGCGGGCTTGGCCCCCAGACCTGCAAAAATACGCATTCCGGACGGAACACCGAAAGATCGCTTCATGACGAATACTGACCTCTCCCGGTTGCGCATCGACCGCTCGGGAGCCGCGCCCGCTGTCAAACCGCGCTGGCGTCTGCGCCTGGTGCTCATTGCGCTGGCCATCGCCGCCGCAGGTGCCTTTGCCTGGATGCGCTTCGCTGCACCTCAGGCCGTCGAGTCTGTGAGCGTGGTCAGCGCCTGGCCCTCGCAGAACTACACCATTCTCAACGCCTCGGGCTATGTGGTGCCGCAGCGCAGCGCGGCGCTGTCTTCCAAGGCGCAGGGGCGGCTGGAATGGCTGGGCGTTCTCGAGGGCAGCCAGGTGAAGGCGGGCGAGGTGATCGCGCGGCTGGAAAGCCGGGACGTGCGCGCTTCGCTGGCGCAGGCCGCAGCCCAGGTGAATGTGGCCAGGGCCGGCATGGACCAGGCCAGCGCCGAGCTGCGCGATGCCGAGGCGCAGCTGAAGCGCTCGAAGGAACTGCTGGCCCAGCAATACATCGCCCCCTCGCAGAACGACGCCGATGTGGCACGGGTGGAGAAGGCGCGGGCGGTGCTGGCGAGCAGCCGGGCGGCGATTGCATCAGCCGAGGCAGCGCGCCGTGTCGCCGAGGTGGCGGTGGAGCAGACCGAGATCCGCGCGCCCTTCGATGGCATGGTGCTCACCAAGAATGCCAATGTCGGGGATAACATCACGCCGTTTTCGGCGGCGGTGAACAGCAAGGGCGCGGTGGTCAGCATTGCCGACATGAGCACGCTGGAAGTCGAGGCGGACGTGTCCGAATCGAACATCGGCAAGGTCAAAGTGGGCCAGCCCTGCGAGATCCAGCTCGATGCACTGCCCGATGTGCGCCTGGCCGGTGAAGTGGCGCGCATCGTGCCGACGGTGGACCGTTCCAAGGCCACGGTCACGGTGAAGGTGCGCTTCATCGACCGCGATCCGCGCGTGATGCCCGACATGAGCGCCAAGCTGGCGCTGCTGGAAAAGGCCGTGCCTCCCGAAGAACGCAAGCCGGTGACTGCCATCCAGCCGGCCGCGCTGGTCGAGCGCGATGGGCGCAAGCTCGTCTACGTGGTGAAGGACGGGCGCGTCAGCAGCGTCGAGGTGAAGACCGGCAACAAGGTGGGCGAGCTGTTGCAGGTGGAGGGGGTGAAGGCGGGCGACAAGGTGGTGCTCAATCCCTCGACCAAGCTGCATGACGGCGCCGCTGTGACGACGGCCAAGAAGTGATCGGTCAGATGGCTTCGGGGTCAGGCCAGCAGGAAGCACAGGGCGGTGGCGGCATCCAGGCAGCGGCGGCCGCTCCCGGCGCCGCCGAGGCGCCCCTGGTGGAGATTCGCCATCTCGCCAAGGCTTACCGGCGCGGCGACCAGTTGGTGCCGGTGCTCTCCGACATCAGCCTGGACATCCAGGCCGGGGACTTCACCGCGCTGATGGGGCCTTCGGGCTCGGGCAAGAGCACCCTGCTCAACCTCATCGCCGGCATCGACAAGCCCGACGCCGGGGTGTTGCGTGTGGGCGGCGTGGACATCACCACTCTGGGCGAATCCGAGCTGGCCGACTGGCGTGCCGCCAATGTCGGCTTCATCTTCCAGTTCTACAACCTCATGCCGGTGCTGACGGCGCGCGAGAACGTCGAACTGCCGCTGATGCTCACCAGCCTGTCCCGCGCGGAACGTCGCGCACGCGCCGAGCTCACGCTGGAGGCAGTGGGCCTGGCTGACCGCATGCAGCACTATCCCAATGAACTGTCGGGTGGCCAGCAGCAGCGTGTGGCCATCGCGCGGGCCATCGTCTCGGATCCGCGTCTCATCGTTGCCGACGAACCCACCGGTGACCTCGACCGGGTGTCCGCCGCGGACATCCTCGCCATGATGCAGCGGCTCAACAGCGAACTGGGCAAGACCATCATCATGGTCACCCACGATGCCAATGCAGCCCATGCAGCGAAGAAGCTGATCCACCTGGACAAGGGCGAGATCAATGATGGCTGATTTCTGTGTTGCGGGCGCGCCCATACGGCAGAAGCTTTTCAGGGACGTTGTTCCCGATTCGTGGAGCGCCGGGCGGTTTACCCCCTTGTCAAAGGGGGCCGACGCGACGCAGTCGCGCGGGGGGATTTTCAGACCGCTGCCCTTGTCTCGTGCCAACCATTGCCGAGCCGATGCCCTGACGTGGCTCTCACGACGCTTCCACCTGCAAGGCAATGACCATGTGCACGGCTCATGGCAAAGTCAGGAGAAAGGCAGGAGACCAGTCTGGCTGGTCAAAATCCCCCCGCTCGTTCGCTGCGCTCACGAGTCGGCCCCCTTTGACAAGGGGGTAAACCCGCGGCCGTCCGGGCTTGCCTGCGCTTCGGCGCCACCGGCACGCTGAACCAGGCTATTCCCCCGTGTTCCTCCTCAACCTCATCTTCCGCAATGCCTTCCGCCATCGGCTGCGCACGCTGCTGACAGTGACCGGGCTGACCATTGCGGTGCTGGCCTTCGGGCTGTTGCAGACGGTGGTGACGGCCTGGTATGCGGGCGCCGAGGCGGCTTCGAACAGCCGTCTGGTGACGCGCAATGCCATCTCGCTCGCCTTCTTCCTGCCGGCGAGCTACGGCGCGCGCATCCGCGGCCTGGAGGGCGTGGACAGCGTGGCCTGGTCCAACTGGTTTGGCGGGGTGTACCAGGAGCCGAAGAATTTCTTTCCGCAGTTCGCCGTGTCCGACAACTACATGGACCTCTATCCGGAGTTCATCCTGACGCCGGAGGAGCGCCAGGCCTGGCAGCGCGATCGCAAGGGCGCGCTGATCGGGCGACAGCTGGCTGATCAGTACCAGCTGAAGGTGGGCGATCCCATGCCGATTCGCGGCACCATCTACGCCGGCACCTGGGAGTTCACCGTGCGCGGCATCTTCGACGGCGCCGACAGCAGCAAGGTCACGCGCCAGATGATGTTCCACTACGACTACCTGAACGAGACCATCCGCAAGACCGCGCCGCGGCGCGCCGATTTTGTTGGTGTGTTCGTGGTGGGCATCCGCAATGGTGACGATGCGGCCAGTGTCTCGCGCGCAGTCGACGGCCTGTTCACCAATTCCCTGGCCGAGACCCTGACCGAAAGCGAGCAGGCTTTCCAGCTCGGTTTTGTCGCCATGTCCGACCAGATCATTGCCGCGATCCGGCTGGTGTCCTATGTGGTGATCCTCATCATCATGGCGGTGATGGCCAATACCATGGCCATGAGCGCGCGCGAACGCATCTCGGAATACGCCACCCTGAAGGCGCTGGGCTTCGGGCCGGGTTTTCTGGTGATGCTGATCTTCGGCGAGTCTTTCGCCATCGCCGGCATCGGCGGCGCTCTGGGCATGGCGCTGACGGCGCCGGCGGCGGAGGCCTTCAAGCAGGCGGCGGGGGTGTTCCCGGTGTTTCATGTGTCCGCAGACACATTGCTGCTGCAGGCCGGCTGTGCCCTGGCGGTGGGGGTGTCGGCGGCCTTGATGCCGGCCTTCAATTCGGCACGGGTGCGCATCGTCGACGGGCTGCGGGCCCGTGGATAGACGCTCGATGCATGGACATGAGGCGATGAGGTCATGACAGCGACCATCGATCTTGAGCAACTGGTGACCACGGCCGGCGATGCCATCGTGGTGGCCAATGCGGCCGGCAATATCGTCCTGTGGAACGCCGCGGCCGAGCGCATCTTCGGCTTCACGGCGGGCGAGGCGATGGGGCAGACGCTGGACATCATCATCCCGGAGCGCCTGCGCCAGCGGCATTGGGAGGGCTACCACAAGACCATGGCCACCGGGCAGACGCGTTACGGTGCGGAGGTGCTGCGCGTGCCGGCAGTGCGCAAGGATGGCGGAGCGCTGTCCATCGCCTTCACCGTGTCCATGCTGTACGGCGCCGATGGCAATGTGACCGGGATCGTCTCCATCATCCGTGATGACACGGCACGCTGGGATGAGGAGCGGGCACTGAAGCAGCGCGTCAGGGAACTGGAGGGCAAGTGATGCCGGTCCCCGCCCAAGCTGTCTTCCCGGTTTGCAGACCTGGGCACCAGGCGGGAAGTGTCGTTCATATGAATATAATCAATTTAAAACAGTAGTACATATTATTATTAAGTCAATAAGCATATTGTGATCACTGACATTCACTGAGATGCCTGCCCACACCGCCATCCCGCTGGCCTATATCGCGCGCAACCTGTGGACGCGCCGGCTGACCACGCTGCTCACCGCAGGCGGTCTGGCGCTGGTGGTGTTCGTGTTTGCCACGGTGCTGATGCTGGATGCGGGACTGAAGAAGACCCTGGTCACCACCGGCGAGATCGACAATGTGGTGGCCATCCGCAAGGGTGCGCAGACGGAGATCCAGAGCGGCATCACGCGCAACCAGGCCAACATCATCGAGACGCACCCGGCGGTGGCTTCACGGCCTGACGGTTCGCGCCTGGTGTCCAAGGAGACGGTGGTGCTGATCTCGCTGAAGAAGACCGGTGCGGCCAAGCCGTCCAACGTGATCATCCGCGGCGCATCCGAGGTCGGCCTGGCGCTGCGCCCGCAGATCCGCATGCTGCAGGGGCGCAGCTTCCGCCCCGGTTCCACCGAGATCATGGTCGGCAGCGGCATCGCGCGCGGCTTCGCGGGAGTGGCTATCGGCAATACGCTGCGCTTCGCCCAGCGCGACTGGACCGTGGTCGGCGTCTTTGATGGCGGCGGCAGCGGCTTCGATTCGGAGATCTGGGGTGATGCCGACCAGTTGCTGCAGGCCTTTCGCCGCACCGCCTATTCCTCCATGGTGGTGCGCCTGGCCGACACCAGCCTGTTCGACCAGTTCAAGGCCGACATCGACACGGACCCGCGCCTCACCAACGAGGTGAAGCGCGAGCAGATCTTCTACAGCGACCAGTCGCGCGCGCTGTCGGTGTTCATCAACATCCTGGGCATGACGCTGACGGTGATCTTCTCCATCGGTGCCATGATCGGCGCGATGATCACCATGTATGCCTCGGTGTCCAGCCGGGTGGGGGAGATCGGCACGCTGCGCGCGCTGGGTTTCCGCCGCTCCAGCGTGCTGGTGGCCTTTGTCGCCGAGGCGCTGCTGTTGGGGCTGATCGGCGGGGTGGCGGGGCTGGGCTTTGCCTCCTTCATGCAGTTCGCCTCGTTTTCCACCACCAATTTCCAGACCTTCGCCGACCTGTCTTTCAGTTTCACCCTGACCCCAGGCATCGTTTTCAACACGCTGTTGTTTGCCCTGGGCATGGGCCTGATCGGCGGCTTCCTGCCGGCGCTGCGGGCGGCGCGCATGGACATCGTGGATTCCCTGCGGGCGGCCTGAGCGGCTGGAAGCCCGGGCCGGCCGGATACGTTAAAGTGCCGCTGCGCCAGCCCGTCCCGGGCGGCGTGCCGGCGCTTGCAGCTGGCATCAGGGCACCGGGGGGTGGGCATGGACAACTGGTGGATACAAAGACTGGAGCGGGTGGTCAAAGTCCGTCCGGATGAAGTGAAGGCACTGCTGTGGGCCTTCGTCTATTTCTTCTGCCTGCTGTCTTCGTACTACATCCTGCGTCCGCTGCGCGACGAAATGGGCGTGGCCGCCGGTGTGGCCAATCTGCAATGGCTGTTCACCGGCACCTTCCTGGTCATGCTGGTTGCCATGCCGGCCTTCGGTGCACTGGTGGCGCGGCTGCCGCGCAAGCGCTTCATCCCCTGGGTCTATCGTTTCTTCATCCTCACCCTGCTGGGCTTCTGGGCCTTGCTGCAGATGGATGAGGGGCGTGTCTATGTGGCACGTGCCCTGTTCATGTGGGTGAGCGTGTTCAACCTGTTCGTGGTGACGGTGTTCTGGGGTTTCATGTCGGACCTGTTCAGCTTCGCGCAGGGCAAGCGCCTGTTCGGCTTCATCGCCGCGGGCGGCACCGCTGGTGCGCTGGCCGGGCCCTCGCTGACCGCCGCGCTGGCCGTGCCGCTGGGGCCGGTGAACCTGCTGCTGGTGTCGGCCCTGCTGCTGGAGGCGGCCACCCAGTGCGCGCGCGGGCTGATGCGCACGCCCATGGCTGTATCGGTACAGGCTGCGACCGCGCAGGGCGGGGGCGGTGCAGACCAGGCGGTGGGCGGCGGCATGATGGCCGGGCTGGTGGAGGTGATGAAGTCGCCCTACCTGCTGCTCATCTGCGTGCATGTGCTGCTGCTGTCGCTGACCAACACCTTCCTCTATTTCCAGCAGGCCTCCATCGTCGCCGGCGCCTTTGACAGTCCGGCCGAGCGCACGCGGGTGTTTGCGCTGATCGACCT
The DNA here is from genome assembly GCA_947474715.1 of Betaproteobacteria bacterium. Taxonomy (GTDB): domain Bacteria; phylum Pseudomonadota; class Gammaproteobacteria; order Burkholderiales; family SG8-39; genus CAIYPG01. The sequence goes on along the minus strand of CANJJT010000008.1, from coordinate 71,512 downwards.
GTCAGTGGGCGTGATCACGCTGATGGTGCAACTGGCGTTCACCGGGCGCGTGCTGCTGCGCTGGGGGGCGGGCGTGGCCCTGGCCCTGCTCGCCGCGGTCACCATGGCCGGCTTTGCCGCGCTGGCGCTGGCGCCGCTGCTGATTGTGGTGATCGCCTTCCAGTCCCTCAAGCGGGCCACCGAGTTCGCGCTGGCCAATCCGGCGCGCGAGACGCTGTTTACCGTCGTGACGCGTGAACAGAAATACAAGTCGAAGAGCTTCATCGACACCGCGGTGTTCCGCGGCGGCGATGCCGCCAGCGGCTGGGTGTACACGGGCTTGCGCAACATCGGCCTGGACCTGCCGGGCATCGCCTGGGTGGCGGTGCCCATTGCGGCCCTCTGGGGTGTGCTGCTGCTGAGGCTGGGTGGCATGCAATCGAAGCTTGCCCAGGCGCAAGGGGCGCAGGCAGAATCGCCGCAGGGCCGGGATTGAATCGACATCGGCAGGGCAGGGCGCCATGCGGCCTGCCCGTCACAAGACACAGGAGACAGGCATGACTACAGGCAATGGCAATAATGGCGGGATGAAACTGACCCGCGCCGAATTCCTCAGGCTGGCCGGCGGCCTGGCGGGTGCTGGTGTGGCGGGTAGCCTGCTGGGGCCAGTGGGTGCGGCGCTGGCGGCGGAGGCGCTGGTGCTGCGCCGGCCCATTCCGTCCTCCGGCGAACTGCTGCCGGTGGTGGGCGTGGGCACCGCCGTGGTCTATGAAATCCAGACCGCCGACGCCAAGTTTCCCAACCTGGTCGACAGCGTGCGCGCCTTCCTCGCCAATGGCGGCACCCTCATCGACACCTCGCCCACCTATGGCCGGGCGGAGCAGAACCTGGGCGAGATTTTCAAGCGCATCGGCGCCCCGGTGCGCAACCGTGCCTTCATCGCCACCAAGATCAGCACCACCGGGGAGCAGGCCGGCATCGACAGTGTGTTGCGTTCCTTCACCGACATGGGCGTGGACCGCATCGACCTATTGCAGGTGCACAACATCCGCGACACCAGCACCCACCTGCGCACCATCCGCCGCCTCCGCGACGAGGGCAAGGTGCGCTATGTCGGCATCACCACCTCCTTCGACAACACCTACGAGGAGTACGAGCGCATCATGCGGCGCGAGAAGCTCGACTTCATCCAGATCGACTACGCGCTGGACAACCGCAACGCCGAGGAGCGCATCCTGCCGCTGGCGCGCGACCTGGGCATGGCCGCCATCATCAACCTGCCATTCGGGCGCGGCCGCCTGTTCGCCAAGGCGCGCGGGCATGAACTGCCGGCCTTCGCCAAGGACATCGACTGTGCCAACTGGGCGCAGTTCTTCCTCAAGTTCCTGCTCGGGCATCCGGCGGTGAACGTGGTCATGCCCGGCACCGACCGGCCCGAGTACGCCCTGGACAACCTGAACGCCGCGCGCGGTCGCATCCCGGACGAGAAGATGCGCCAGCAGATGATCGCCTTCTGGGACAAGCTGGGATGAATGGGCGGCCCATGAACAACGCCGGGCAGGGCTGTCCGGCTTCCTTGACCTGAATCAAGCGCATCGCCCCGGCAACCCCTAAGCTCCCTGTAGGCGTGACTGCCGGGGCCGGCCCGGCCAGGTGCACGTTACGAGCCCTCCATGCCCACGCTACTGCGATCCTTCTACCTTACCTACGGCGGTCCGCTGGCGATGCTGGTGCTGTTGCATGCCATTGGCACCATCGGTTACCGCCTGATCGGCGGCGTGCAGTATTCACTGCTCGACTGCTTCTACATGAGCTTCATCACCATCGCCACCATCGGCTATTCAGAAGTGGTGGATGTATCTCACAGCGCCGTGGGCCGGCTGTTCACGGTGTTCATCGGCGCTGGCGGCATCGGCACCGTCTATTACACGCTGGCCAAGATGACCATGTCGCTGGTGTCCGGAGAACTCGATATCGTCCTGAGGAGGCGCAATATGCGCAAGCGCATGTCGGAACTAAAGCAGCACTACATCGTCTGCGGTACCGGGCGGGTTGGCAGCAATGTGGCGCATGAACTGGCCATGACCGGGCACGACTATGTGGTGATCGACACCAACCAGGCCCACATCGACGCCTATCGCGAACGTTACAGCGACACCCTGTACCTGCACGGCGACGCCAGCGACGACGAGCTCTTGCTGGAGGCCGGGTTGCATCACGCCGCCGGCGTGTTTGCCGTGACCGGCGATGATGCGAAGAACCTGGTGATTACCCTGTCGGCCAAGCAGTTGAATCCGTCGGTGCGCGTGGTGGCGCGCTGCCACGAGGTCAACTACATTGAGAAGATCCGCCGCGTCGGTGCAGATGACATCGTGTCACCGGATTACACCGGTGGCATGCGCATTGCCTCGTCGATGATCCGGCCGCACGTGGTGAGCTTTCTGGACGAGATGCTGCGTGCCGACGGCTCCATGCGGGTGGAGCAGGTCAGCGTGCCGGCGGGCTTTGCCGGCGGCAGCGTGGGTGAGATCGTGCCGCGCAGCCGCGAGTACATCCTCATGGCGATGTGTTCGGGCGGTCAGTGGTCGTTCAACCCCGCGGACGATGCGCGCATCGCAGGTGGTCACACGCTGGTGCTGATGACCAGCCCGGAGGGGCGCCGGTCAGTGGCGCGGCGGGTCGGGGCGCTGGTGGTCACGTAGGTCCGTGGCAGCCCCCGTGGAGCGCCTGCCATGACGGCGAAGGTCGACTGGGTTAGGATGGCGCCAGCCGCGCGTGTCACGGTCATTCACCTCGCAAAGAAGGTCGACCTGCTCCTGCAGAGGGCAGGCGCAAGTGCAGTGCAAAGGAGGATTGATGAACAACAGCAATGTCATGCGCAGGGGAGTCCCTGCGCGTTCCCTGTTGGCGGCTGCCGCCCTGTGCTGCGGCAGCTTGTGCTGCGCACAGCAGGCGCTGGCGCAAAAGGATCCAGCCCCGGGATATCCTGCACGGGCAATACGCTTGGTCATCCCCTTTGCCGCAGGCGGGGTGCTCGATATCGTCGGCCGGCTGGTGACCACGCGCATGAGCGAGACCTGGGGCGTGCCGGCCCTCATCGACAACCGTCCCGGCGCCACCGGCACCATCGGCATGGATCAGGTGGCCAAGTCCCCGGCGGATGGCCATACGGTGGTGATGCTCATCATCAGCCACTCGGTGAATTCGGCGCTGGAAGGCAACCGCATGCCTTACGACATCGTGCGCGATTTCTCACCGGTCACCCAACTCACCAGCAATGCCTATGTGCTGTCGGTGAACGCGAAACTGCCGGTGCGCACGGTGCAGGAACTGATTACCTATGCCCGCAGCAACCCGGTGCGCTTCGGCTCATCGGGCACGGGGGGCGTGATCCACCTGGCAGGCGAGTGGCTGGCGCTGCTGGCCAGGGCAGGCAACATGACCCACGTGCCCTACAAGGGCAATGCCCAGGCCATGACCGATGTGGCCGGTGGCCATATCGAGATGATGTTCTCTTCGGTACCAACGGCAAATGCGCCCGCGGCGCAGGGCCTGGTGCGGCCCATTGCGGTGACATCGCCTAAGCGGCTGGGGCCTTTGCCGGATGTGCCCACGCTGCAGGAGTCGGGCTTCCCGACCTACGAGGTGGATGGCTGGTACGGCATTGCCGGGCCGAAGGGCCTACCCACCGGCATCATCGACAAGCTCAACCAGGAAATGGTGCGGGCCATCCGCTTGCCCGACACCCGCGACAAGCTCGCCGTCGACGGCATGCTGCCGGTGGGCAGCACGCCAGCGCAGTTCGGTGCGTTGATCCGGGCCGAAGACGAGAAGTGGCGGCGCGTCGTGCAGGAGCGCGGGCTGGCCGTGAAGTAGACAGGTGCCTGAGTGCGGTGCGTCTGTGCCACGGGGCGCGTGTCGAAGCCACGGTATTTCCGGTGGGCATGATCACAATATTCTATTTAACGAATTAAAGACGGATATTACTGTTCTGAATTGATCACAATGGCTCTTCAGGTTCTGCCGTTTTTCCCACCGCACAAGCCGTTGCCAACCTACAGACTTCGCCCGCTTGACTGACTCGTCTGGGTTGCGGGGAGCCGGGCAGGGTGTCCGGCCCGATTGAAAGGGCCATCCATGAACTCAGTCATTTACATTGTCGGGCTTGTCGTTGTCGTAGTTGCCATCCTGTCCTTCTTCGGGCTGCGCTGAGCAGTCGGAACAGGAATGGCCGGGGAACGCGTCTGAGGCGTCGCTGCACCCAGCTAGGGATGAGGGGCTGCCCGCAGCGCCTCCTCGATACCACGCAACATCTCCTGCATGTCGGCGAGGCCATTGCGGCGCGAACCGCCCGCCGTGTGCGGGATCAGCAGCACGTCCGGCCGTCCGAGCAACGGGTCCTGCTCCTGCACCGGTTCCTCGTAGTGCACGTCCATGGCCAAGCCGCCCAGCCGTCCACTCGCCAGACAATCAAGCAAAGCCTGGCGGTCGATCACGGCGGCGCGTGAGGTGTTGATCAGGAAGGCGCCGGGCTTGATCAGGCTCAGGCTCCGACCATCGACGACGCCGGCTGAGGCTGTATCGGAGGGCAGGTGTATGGACAGGAAGTCGGATTCCCGAAACAGGTCTTCCAGGCTGCGATAACTCACGCCGGTCGCGGCCTCGTCGGCAGCGCTGAGGCGATTGCGCTTGTGGTAGAGCACCTGCATGCCGAAAGCGCGGGCACGCTGCGCCACCTCGGCGCCGATCTCGCCCAGTCCCAGAATGCCGAGCGTCGCACCGTCCAACTGCACGATGCCTTCGAAGCGGCCATAGTTGGCGCCGGGCACATGGCGCCGATCGTAGCTGCGAAACGGCCGGCCAGCAGCCTGTAACTGCCCGGCAGTGACCACGCCCGAGATCTGGTGGAATCTGCGTGCCAGGCTGAGGATGAGCGCCAGGGTGTGCTCGGCCACGGCGGTGTTGGTGCGCCGGCGCAGCGTGCGCACGGTGATGCCGCGACGCTTGCAGGCGTCCAGGTCGATGTTGTCCACCTGGGTGCCAAACTGTTGAATGACTCTCAGCCTGGGCGCCAGCGCCAGTTCTGCCTCGCCGATGACCAGGCTTTCGACAAAGGCGACTTCTGCATCGGCGAGGCCCGCCTGCAAAGCCTGTTGCGAGTCGGCCACCTGCACGCGGGAGGGATGCAGCCGAGGCAGTTCACGGCGCAGTTGTGTGCACCAATCGGCAAAACCGGGAACATCGTGGGCAACGTAATCGCCGAAGGCTGCGACCAGTTCGGGCGAGGTGGCAGGATCGAGGACCACGTTGACCAGGCGCAGGACCCGGTCTTCCTCGGCAATGATGTTGGGCATGCAGATGTCCCGCTCTGGAGGTGGGGCGATTATAGCCACCGGCCCCATCGTCATCCGGTCTTGCCTGGGCAACCAGACTGGGGGCGGCCGCCTTGGGCTCCCCCTTCGCCCCTTCCAGCACGCCTCCCGGCCCGCAGGGTTCATCTATCCGGCACGACGCAATTCGCGGTTCAGGTCGCCAGTGCCTGCTGCAGCGCTGGCTGGGGATGGGGTTGCCTGCCAGGCATCCGGCCACGACATGGCCACCGTCCGTTTCGTGCTCCAGCAACGCAGCGGTGAGCGCCTCCAGCGCGTGGCGGTGGGTGGCCAGCAGCCTCGCGCAGTCGCATTCGCTGTCCTGAAGGATGCTGCGTGCTTCGCGCAGGGCATCGGTGCCCGCAGCGCGGCGATCGGCTTCGGGCAGGCCAGCGTGACTGAACCAGGTCGTTGGCCGCGCCGGTGGACACGTTATGCAGCTGGAGCGCCTCGGCGCTGCGGCCTGTGAGCATCATGCTCATGCGTGCGCCTCGAGTTCGCTTTGCAGCGTCAGGTCGTTCTCCGCCTTGACCAGGGTCACCCCCAGCGCCTTGCCACGCTTGAGAATGCTGACCTTCTCCACCACGCCAACCTTCAGCAACTGCGCCACCAGCGCATGGCCGGCCTCGTGCACGGCGATGCGCCGGCGCTCGGACGCGTCGATGGCGGCAGCCCCTTCGCTGGCCGGGCCGCCCATCATCTGCTGCTCCAGCGCGCGAAGGAAGTGGGTTTTGCCGACCGCACTGGCGCCTTCCTTGGCGGTCAGCAGTGCTGCCGTATTGACCGCATTGGCGATGGCGGCGGGGGACATGCCACTGGACAGGCGCGCCAGTTGGCGGCAGTCGGGCCGCTGCGTGGTGCGCAGGCGGCTGGCATACAGTCTGAACAGGGCATCGCGATCATCAACATCGGGCAGTTCTACCTGGTAACTGCGATCGAATCGGCCGGGACGGATGAGGGGCGGGTCGATGTTGCGGATATTGTTGGTGGCGCTTAGCACGATGATGCCCGAGGTCTGCGAGAAGCCGTCCAGCGCCACCAGAGACTGGAAGGCAGCGCAGCTGAGAATGCATCGAGAGCGGGGCACCGACCGCACCATCTTTTCGCCGCGCGCCTCGGCCATGGGCCACCACGTCGGCAACGAGACCACCAGCCGCCATTGGTGCGAGCATTGCAATGAGCTCATCCATCGCGTGTGCGGGCTGTATCCGAAGAATTTTATCGGCGTGTGCTATTTGCCGCAGTCACCGGGCGTGCCGTCGAAAAACAGTATTCCCGAGCTGGTGCGTTGCGTCGAGGAGTTCGGCTTCATCGGCTGCAACCTCAACCCCGATCCTTCCGGCGGGCACTGGAGCGACCCGCCGCTGTCGGATCGCTGGTGGTATCCCCTGTAGGCAAAAATGGTCGAACTCGACGTGCCGGCCATGGTGCACGTGAGCGGCTCCTGCAATCCCAACTTCCATGCCGCTGGCGCGCACTCCATCAACCTCGACACCACGGCCTTCATGCAATGCCTCACCTTCACCCTGTTCAAGGACTTTTCGACCCTGAAGTTCATCATCCCGCAAGGCAGCCGTCTGATTCCACTCCGGGCATGCCGGAGTGGGTGACGCGTATGATGCATGCCTGATTCGGCATCCACCTCCATCATTGCGGGCCTCATGAATATTTCCAGTTTTGACGATTTGCTGAAAGCTGCAGAGACTCAACCCGAGCCGCAGCGTCTGCTGCTGGTTTTCGCTGAAGCGGAACTGCTGGCTGATGCCAGTGAAGTGGAGCGCGCACGCTTCCAGTCCGGCATCGGTGGTGCCCTGGTGCCGAAGATGTGCGTGGACAAGTTGCCCGGCGAACTGCTCAGCTTCGAGGCACTGGTGGAGGAGTCGCGCAATACCGGCTGTGCGTGGACCATCGTCTTTGTCGCGGGCATGTCCGGCCAGGGCGGTCGTGCGCCCACCAGTATCGAGGCTGAGCCGGTGCTGCAACGCATGGTCGAATCCATCAAGACAGGTTCGTTCGGGGGCTTTGTGCCCTTCGACCGGGATGGAGATCCGGTACGCTTTCAGGCCTGAAGCGGCCAGGGCCGATACGGCAGCCTCAGTCCTGTGGTGCCCGCAGCCGCTGGCGCACCCAGCCGATCAGCCGTCCCAGCAGGGGCACGCGCTGGTAGAGGTCCGGTGTCGGATCCCAGTAGTCCTGATGCAGGGTGATCAGGTCATCGTGGTCGAACTGCAGGTGGCTGGCGCCACGGATGACCGTTTCCTGGTCACCGGCCGTGCCGAGAAAGCTGAAGTCCCACAACAGCACCGCGCTGCCTTCCTCGATGTAGCGTCCGGTGACCTTGAAGCGCGGGCGCCGCACCTGCTCGAACAGGTGGGCATAAATGCGGCGAATGGCCGGTACGCCACGCACATCATTGAAGGGGTCGCGAAACACCGCGGCGGAGGCGTAGTAGGCCCCGGCGCGGGCGACCGTCTCGGGTGACAGGTTCTCGAACCAGCGCACCAGGGAGTCAACAGCGGCATCGTGGGCGAGGCTCACATCCCGGTCCCCCGTTTCACCAGCCGCAGGTACAGGCTGTGCGGAAGCAGGTTGATCAGCTTGAGCAGCATCGAGAATGCGCGCGGGAAGTGGATCTCGAAATCCCCGCGCGCCAGCCCCTGCATGATTTTTTTTGCGGCCTCGTCGGGTTCGATGATGAAGGGCATGGGAAACTGGTTCGCCGCCACCAGCGGCGTGCGCACGAAGCCCGGATTGATCACGGTGACGGCTATGCCGTGCCCGCGCAGGTCCATCCACATCGACTGGGCGAGATTGATGCACGCGGCCTTGGTGGCGCCATAGGCCATGCTGTTGGGCAGGCCGCCATAGCCAGCCACGCTGGCGACGATGGCAAAGCCGCCTGCGCCCTGGCGCAGCAGTTGCCGGTGCACGGCCCCGAAGAGGTTGAACACACCATTCAGGTTGACTTCCACCACCCGCCGGGCGGCCTCCGGATCGAAGCTGTCGGCGCGCATCTGGCTGTAGGTTCCCGCCATCGCGATAACCAGGTCCATGCCGCCCCACTGCGCCAGAATGGCGTCGGCTGCCTGCTGCAGCGAAGCGGGATCGGTGACATCGGCGGGCAGGATGAGTGCCCGGTCACCAGCGGCGCCAAAGGCCTTGCGCAGCCCGTCTGCGGAACGGGCTGACACTGCCACGCGGGCGCCTGCCGCGAGCAGGCGTTTCGCCAGCGCCTCGCCTATCCCGGTGGATGCACCGGCAATCCAGATGCGCTGTCCGTCAAACGTCGGGATGGGGGGATTCAACCGGGCCATGCCGGATCAGCCCCGCTTGCGAAAGGCGAGCAGCACTTCACCCAGCCGGATGCCGAACTTGCTCATCACCGATTTGTTCAGCATCATCGTTTCGTCCTGCAGGTACATCCAGTCGTCGAAATCGACGTTCCAGGTGCGTCCGTCCACTGGCAGCGCCAGCACGTAATTCCATTGCAGGGCATTGCCCGAGGTGACCCCACGCGCTGAGCCCACGACATCACCTGCAGTCCCGGTGTACTGCCCGGGGGCGCTACGGCGGATGGTCCAGACGCGCTGCGAGGTGCTGCCATCGCTGTAGCTGAAACGCTCGTCGAGGGTGAGGGTGTCGCCGGCGACCGTGCCGCGGATGGCCACGGTGAAGCGCTTCACCACCTTGCCCGAGCGGTCGCTGAAATGTCCCCAGGCATCGACGTCGCCGGAGAAGTAGCGGAACAGGTCGAGCGCCGGTTTTTCCTGCGCATACACCTGCGGATCCACGCCGGCGCAGCCGGTCAGCGCAGCAGCAAGCAGGAGCAGCACATACAGTCTGAGTCGTTGATATAGTTTGATCATGGGAGGGTATCTTTCAGAGGGCTCGCATGACCCTCGGTCAGCGGGTAGGTCAGTGGGTCGGACAGGGGCAGACGTGCCGCAAACAGCAGGGCAGCCGCTCCGAGCTTGAGCACGCAGGGAATGAGACAGTAGGCCAGGACGAGTGGTTCGATGGTCTGGCCTCCCGGGGTGTAGCCAGCCCACTGCAGGAAGGGTAGGGCGATGCCGGCAGCCAGGGCCAGATTGAACTTGGTGGCGAAATTCCACAGCCCGGCGTGGGCGCCGGCGCTGGATTCCGCACCACCCTTGCGCAGCAGATCGGCGAGCATGGCTGGCGGGAGGGATAGGTCCGCCCCGAGCGCGACCCCCGAGGCGATGCAGACCAGCAGGAATCCGGCATAGGCGCCGGGTCCCAGGCTCGCGGCGCCGGCGAAAGCCGCGACAGCCAGCAGCATGGATGCCAGCCAGGTGCGACGCTTGCCCCAGCGGCGTGACAGCGCCAGCCACAGCGGCAGGCTGGCCGCTCCGGCGATGAAGTAGGCGGCGAGGAAGCTGCCCGAATCCGAGGCCAGTCCCAGCACGTCGGCAATGAAAAACAGCACCAGCGTGGCAGGCAGCGCCGAGGCGATGCCGTTGAGCATGAAGATACCGAGCAGCCAGCGAAAGGCCTGCGAGTGCAGCGGTTGTATCAGCGCAGACAGGTAACTGCGGAGCCGCCGTGCCGGAAGGGATGGCATTGGTACAAACGCCGGCCGTGGGGCTCGCCAGACCAGTACCAGCGTGCAGATCAGCGCCAGCACTGACAGCAGCAGGCTGTAGTCGGCCAGACCCTTGCCGGCACTGCTCGCAGACAGGCCGTTTCCGGCGAACACGACCGGCAGCACGCTCGCGGCGACCACGCCGATCAGGGCAAATCCTTCACGCCAGGCGGCCACCCGGGTGCGTTCGTGGGGCGTATTGCCCAGCAGGCTGCCCCAGGCGAGGTGGTGGATACTGGCCATGCTGTAGCCCAGATACATGGGCAGCAGCGCCAGTCCCAGCCAGATCCATAACACATCCCGGGAGCCTGGCGGGTGGAACACCAGGATGGACCCCGTGGCCATGAGGAACATGCCGCCGCCGATCCAGCCGGTGCGCCAGGACTGGCGATCAGCCAGGGCCCCCAGCCAGGGGTCGATGAAGGCATCGGCCAGTCGCACCAGCAGCAGAATCAATCCGAGCAGTGCCAGGTCCATGCCCAGTTCTGCGCCATACAGCTTGGGCAGGTGTACGTAGACCGGCAGGGCTGCCGCAGCCAGGGGCAGTCCCAGCAGACCATAGGCGATGAGCTCAGGTTTGGCGAGCCGATCACCGGATACCGAGGGCATGGCAGGTGTCCCGCGCGTGGGTGTCCCCGGGGGCAAGTCCATGGGGCTGGCGGCGTCCGGTTCCGGGTTCATGGCGGCGCCTTGCCCAGCAGGGCCTCGCGCAATGCCGGCGCGCTGGTGCGTGCATCCAGCCAGATGGCGAAGAAGGCGCGCGAGAAGGCTTCGTCGGGCACCTCGCCCAGCAGGCGCTGGTCGAGGAAGAAGCGGGCGCCGCGTCCGGGCAGGTGGACGCCGGTCAGCGTGGTACCGCGTGAGACATCGGGGAACAGTTTGCGCATGGTTTCCAGCCAGCCCGCGCGCCGGGCGGCATCCCCCAGGCCGAGCCGCTCGATCTCCTCGATGGAACGCTGGGCGATGTCGCTGCCCTTGAGGGTGCGAGCATAGCGCAGCCTCAGGACCAGTGGCTGGCTGATATCGAACCCGGGTGCTGCTGCTGGCGGTGCCGGACTGACAGCCGGGCTGGCTGGCAGCCAGAGTGCCGCGTCATAGATGTGCAAGCCGAACCAGCGGAAGCTTCCCTGGCCACGGGGCTGCAGACCGGGTGCTCCTTCCAGCGCGGCTGGTGGCAGCGGTGGCGTAGGCACTTCCGTGGCAGCCCATGCTGCTGTTCCCATCAGGCAGGCGCTGAGCAGCATGCCGCGCAGCCACATCATTGGCGTATGAGTGTGAATTGTGCGACGTCGGTGGAGCCGCTGTTGAAACCGGCTTCGCAGTAGGCCAGATAGAAGCGCCACAGGCGCATGAAGCGCTCGTCGAAGCCCAGGGCGCGCACCGCATCGCCGCTGGCCAGGAAACGCTCGTGCCATAGGGCCAGCGTGCGGGCATAGTCTGGACCGAAGCGGAAGTCCCTGGCCACGCTCAGTCCGGCTGCGCCCGCCAGTTCGCTGAAGCGTTGGCCGGAGGGCAGCATGCCACCGGGGAAAACATACTGCTGGATGAAGTCGCTGCCGCGGCGATAGCGCTCGAACAGGGCTTCGTCGATGAGGATGGACTGCACCACCGCCCGCCCGCCCATGGGCAGCACTTCGGCAATTTTCGAGAAGTAGGCCGGCCACCACCGCTCGCCGACAGCCTCCACCATTTCGATGGAGGCCACTGCGTCAAAGCGGCCACGGATGTCGCGGTAGTCGCGGTACTCCAGCCGGGCCTGGTCGGTCAGGAGGGCAAGCTGCAGGCGCTTGCCAGCATAGTCCAGCTGGCGTTGCGACAGTGACACGCCGGTCAGTTGATGGCCGTGGCTGGTACACAGGCTGGCAAACCCACCCCAGCCGCAGCCGATCTCCAGCACATGGCTTTGCGGTGCCAGCGCCAGCTCGTCCAGGATGCGGGCGTACTTGGCGTCCTGCGCGTCCTCGAGGGACATTGCGGGATGTGCGAACAGTGCGCTGGAATAGGTCATGCCCGGGTCCAGCCACAGCGAGTAGAAATCATTGCCCAGGTCGTAGTGCGCCGCGATGTTGCGGCGGCTGCCGGCGCGGGTGTTGCTGCGCAGCAGGTGCACCAGGCGATGGGCCAGGCGTCCGTACCAGCTGCCGTACAGCGGTGTATCCAGCGCTTCGCGGTTGCGGGCCAGCAGGGTGAGCAGGCCGGCCAGATCGGGTGTCTGCAACTGCCCGTCCAGGAAGGCTTCGGCGAACCCGATATCGCCATCGCGCGCCACGCGCGCGAACACTGACCATTCGTTGACCTGCATCAGGGCGCCGGCCGGACCATGTCCGAACAGCCGGCTGCTGCCGTCGGGCAGGTCGACCTGCAGCGCGCCGATGTTGAGGCGTTCCAGTTGGCCCAGCACCAGTCGCGCAGCCAGAGGCCAGCGGGCGGGTTTGTGTGTGTTCGCGGACGGTCTGGCGAAGACGGAGGTTTCAGAGGTCGAGCTCATCGGGTCACCTTGTGCAGGGGAGGTACGGGTTTGCCGTGGAAAGGCACCCGCAACCACCACAGGCGCAGCGCCTGCCAGTGGATGCGGGCCATCACGGCCAGTGTCATCAGGGGGTGTCTGAGCACGGCGTGCAGCAGGCGCGTCGCGGTCAGGGGCGTGGTGTGCCCGGCAATGCTGGTGTACAGGGCGGGGCCCTGATCATCCAGGTAGTCGATACGGGCGATGCGCGTGGCATGACGGTGGCTGAAGCGGAAGCGGTAACCGCCGCGCACCTCGAGGAAGGGGGAAACATGGAACACCTTGCGGGTTTCCAGCGTGTCTTCGCCTTCGATGGGGGCATTGCCTTCGCGCGTGAGGAGGTAGCAATGGGTTTCGCCGAAGGTGTTGTTGACCTCGGCCAGCACGGCGCGCAAGCGGCCTTCGCGGTCTTCGCAGAACCAGAAACTGACCGGGTTGAAGACGTAGCCCAGCACACGCGGGAAACACTGCAACCAGATTTCGCCATCGGCGCAGCCCAGGCCTTCCTGCTGGAGCAGGGCGCGTATCCACTGCAGCGGGTGGCTGCCGTCGCGGGCGCCATGGTCGCGGAAGTCGAAGCTCACCAGATTGAAGCGATTCAGTGAAAACAACCCATTGGCAGCCTCCTCCAGCCGGGACAGTCGCAGGCGCAGGCAGAACACACCGTAACTGAAACGATGCTCGGCCGGGCGCAGGCGGTGGTGCTTTACCACACCCGTCAGCAGTTCGGCTGGAGCGTTGTGCTGTATCACGCCCATGACCACTGTCCCGGGCCAGTCATCTCAGGCGGCCTGTCGCAGGTCGGCCTGTTTCAGCTTGCGCCAGGGCACCTGGATGCCGAACTGCTCGGCGACGCGGGTGGCCGACAGCAGGCCATCCTCGTGGAACCCGTAGCGCGTCCACGCGCCGCAATACCAGGTCTGTTGCCTGCCCTGTAGTTGCGGCAGGCGTGCCTGCGCGGCCGTGGCGCCGGCGACGAACATCGGGTGCTCGTAGGCGAACTCACGCAGCACGCTGCCGGCACGCGGTTCCCGATGCGGGTTGAGCGACACAATCAGTGGCTGCTCGAAGGGCAGGGGCTGCAGGCGGTTGAGCAGGTAATGCACGGCAACCGGGCGCCCGTCTGGGCCATCCCGTCCGGCACTGTAGTTCCATGCTGACCACAGGCGCCGGTCGGCCGGCAGCAGGGTTTCGTCGGTGTGCAGCAGGGCGCGGTTACCCTGATAGGGGATGGCTGCCAGCACGTCACGCTCTTCGGCGCTGGCGTCCGCACCAAGCAATGCCAGTGCCTGATCGCTGTGGCAGGCCTGCACCAGGGCGTCGAAGTGGCCGCCCAGTCGCGCCTGCACCTGCACGCCTGTGGCGCTGCGTTGCACGTGCTGCACCGGGCAGTTCAGGTGGATCTCGCCGCCACGCTGACGCAACTGTTCGATCAGTTTGTCCACATACTGGCGGGCGCCGCCAGGTACGGTGTACCACTGTGGCCGGTTACTCACCTGCAGCAGTCCGTGATTGCGGAAGAAGCGCGCGAAGGCGAGGAAGGGGAAGTCCAGCATGGTGCGGGTGGGACAGGACCAGATGGCTGCCGCCATCGGCGCCAGGTACCAGTCGCGGAATTCTGTACTGTAGCGGCCGTGGGACAAGTATTCGCCCAGCGAGGTTTCCTCGCTGCAGCCTGACCCCGCCTGTGCTGCACGGGCGGCAGCCCGGTTGAAGCGCAGCACGTCCATCAGCATGTGCAGGAAGGCCGGACGCAGCAGGTTGCGCTTTTGCGCAAACAGGGTGGCAATGCTGGTGCCCGACCAGGCCAGGTCGGGGGACTCCAGCGACAGGCTGAAGCTCATGTCGCTGGGCGCCAGCGGCACGCCCAGCATCTGCATCATGGGGATGAAGTTGTCGTAGGTGGCCTCGTTGCACACCAGGAAGCCGGTGTCCACGCCGCAGCTGCGGCCCTCCAGCGTCACCTCCACGGTATTGGTGTGCCCCCCCGGCCGCCACGCCGCTTCGTACACTGTGACGGTGTGACGCTGCGACAGCAGCCAGGCGGCCGCCAGGCCGCTGATGCCGGATCCGACAACGGCGATGCGCATCCTATTTCTGTCGCGCGATGCGGGCGTAGGCCGAGTGGTTGTGGATGGATTCGAAGTTCTCCACTTCCACGCGATAGGCCGATACCGCGTCGTTGCCGTTGAGGGCCAGCGCCACGTCACGCACCAGATCCTCGACGAACTTGGCATTGTCGTAGGCGCGCTCGGTGACATACTTTTCGTCGGGACGCTTGAGCATGCCCCAGATCTCGCAGGAGGCGGCTTCCTCGGCGATGCGCGCCAGGCCCTCCAGTGTCATGTCGGATACGCCCGGGGCCAGGGTCGCCTCGATGGTGATGTGCGAGCGCTGGTTGTGTGCGCCGTACTCGGATATCTCGCGAGAGCAGGGGCACAGGCTGGTCACGGCGGTACGCAATTTCATCACCACTTCCGTCGAGCCGTCGGCGCTGGCCTGCACGGTGGCACCAGCCTGGTAGTCGAGCAGGCTTTCCACACCCGAGACCGGCGCTTTCTTGCGGATGAAGTAGGGGAAGGTCAGTTCTATGCTGCCGCGCTCGGCTTCGAGGCGGGTCAGGAGACTCGTGGCCAGCAGGCGCAGGCTGCCGGCGGACAGCGGCTGGTCCCATTTTTCGATCAGATCCACCAGGCGGGACATGTGGGTGCCCTTGACATGCGGGGGCAAGGCCACGGTCAGCTGCAGGTCTGCCACGGTGGTCTGGGCGCCGTCACGACCAGCCACCTGGATGGGGTAACGCAGGCCACGGATGCCGACGTCGTCGATAGCGATGTTGCGATGGTCCGGCAGGGCCTGGATGTCGGCAATCAGCAGGCGTTCGGGAGCATTCATGAAGGACTCCTTCAATTAGGTAAAGCCGTAAGGACCGCAAAGGCCGCATTGGCCACGCAAGCGGTATAAACCCACTGAGATGGGACGCGATTTGAAAGTGTGGTTGTCCAGGACATAGACGGCTTGTCAGTCTTTTTCTTGACTTGACACCCCTTTGCTATTTAATTTGTCCTGGACAAAACATGCTTCGGGCTAGATAATCGAGGACAAATCCGACCGTGTCAAGCATTTTGTCCAGGACAAAACATGAACAACCCAAGCAAGCCGATGATGGCAAATTCCCCTGTTATTACTGGGGGATTCAGCATTGCTTCGGTGGAGCGGGAAACCGGGCTCTCCAAGGACGTATTGCGGGTCTGGGAGCGCCGTTACGGCTTTCCGGTACCCGCCAGGGATGCAGGCGGCGAGCGGCTGTATTCCGAAGAACAACTGAGCAAGCTCAAGCTGGCGCGCCGCCTGATGGACCTCGGGCTCCGGCCTGGCAGCATTCTGGGGATGAGCATGGAAGACCTGACCGGGCTGCTGCGGGAAAAGTGCGGCGCCGATGCCTGTGCCCCCGTTCAGGAGAGCGAGGCCATGACCTTGTTGCGCTCGCGCCAGGGCGTGGATCTGCGTGCGGTATTCCAGCAGGCCATCATGCGTGATGGCTTGTACCGTTTTCTCACCGGCACGGCGGTGCCGTTGACGACCCAGGTGGGCGAGGCCTGGATGCGGGGCGAGATCGAAGTCCATGAGGAGCACCTGTTCACCGAGCAGTTGACGGCGGCCCTGCGTGCCAGCATGCCGGGCGGAGTGGCCGGCTCACCGCGTGTGCTGCTAACCACCCTGCCTGGCGAGCCGCACAGCCTGGGACTGCTGATGGCCGAGGCGGTGTTGCGCCTGGAGGGAGTGGAAACCACCTCCCTGGGGGTTCAGACGCCTCTGGGGGATGTGCTGGCTGCCGCGGCTGCCAGGCGCAGCGATATCGTGGCGCTGTCCTTCTCATCGAACTTTCCTGCCGGTGTCCTGATTGAAGTTGTAGCGGAGTTGCGTCAGCGTTTGCCGGCCCCGATCAGCCTGTGGTGTGGCGGTGCTGGTACCCTTAGGGTGAAACGACTGCCCGGGCAGGTGGTGCGCATCGGCAGGCTGGAGGACATTACCGCCGAACTGGCGCGCTGGCGCGAGTCGCATCAGAATGCCGCCTCACCACTGCAACAGGCGCATCAAGTGCGACTGGCGCAGTAGACAAACCATTGCAGGAAGGATTTGAACATGCAGGCCCCATCGGATCAGGGCGTGCCGGATGCTGTTGCGGCACAACCGGCCATGCTTTACCCGGAGTTGTTCCGCTCGCTCGAGGCGGTGCGCTGGAATATGGAAACGGATGTCCCCTGGGCAGGCTTCGATGCCTCGCTCCTCAGCGAGGAACAGGCGCTGACCATCCGCATGAATGCCATCACCGAGTGGTCGGCATTGCCGGCCACCGAGATGTTCCTGCGCGACAACCTCGCCGACAGCGATTTCTGCGCCTTTATCTCGATCTGGTTCTTTGAGGAGCAGAAGCATTCGCTGGTGCTGCTGGAATACCTGCGGCGCTTCCGCCCGGACCTGCTGCCCACAGAGGCCGAACTGCACGCGGTGCGTTTTCCCTTCGATCCGGCGCCGCCCATGGAAACCCTGATGCTGCATTTCTGCGGCGAGATCCGGCTGAACCACTGGTATCGCTGTGCCGGCGAGTGGCACACCGAGCCGGTGATCAAGCGCATCTATGACCTGATTGCGCGCGACGAGGCCCGCCACGGCGGTGCCTACCTCAAGTACATGCAGCGTGCCCTGTTGAGCGGTGGCGATGCGATCCGGGCGGCCTTCGCCCGCACCGGCATGCTGATGGCGGCGGCGGGACGCGCCGGCAAGCCGCTGCATCCGACCAACCTGCACGTGAACAAGGCGCTCTACCCGGAGGACACCGTGCAGTCCCGCCTGCCCGATCCCGAGTGGCTGGAGCGCTGGCTGAACGAGCAGATCGGCTTTGATGCGCGCTGGGAGAAGAAGGTGATCGATATGATCCTGCTCAACCTGTCGCGGCTGTTCGACCGCAGTTTCGCCTCCCTGCAGGACTTGAGCCGCTATCGCAGGGAGCTGGCGGCGGCATCCGCAGCGGCCGCCTCCCCAGGCGCTTAGCCCGCGGCTTGACCTGCCGGAAGCATCCGGCGGGACTCCTTCTGTTTTTCATGCCGGGTGTTCCTCCCGGCATCGCCGCTCCGGGGCTCTGGAGGCAGTTCCGGCTACACTGCCATCCTCAAGCAATCAAGCAGCCCCGCCCGAAGCGGCGGGGGAAAAGAACATCCAAGAGGAGGGAGCACCAGTGGCCAACAATAATCCGAATGAAGCACTCAACATCCACGACCTGCGCGAGATGGCGAAAAAGCGCCTGCCCAAGTGGATGTTCGAATTCGTGGATCGCGGTACCGAAGACGAGGTGGCGCTGCGCAACAACCGCGCCGCGTTCGAGAAGATCAAGCTGAAGACGCAGGTGCTGGTGGACGTCTCCAAGCGCGACCAGAGCGTCGAGATTTTCGGCAAGACCCACAAGATGCCCATGGGCATCGCCCCGACCGGCCCTGCGGGCATGCTGTACTACAAAGGGGAACTGGAGCTGGCTCGCGCGGCCAAGGCAGCGGGCATCCCCTTCACTCTGGCCACCGGTTCGCAGACCAGCATGGAGGAGGTGGCGCGCGAAGTGGGTGGCACGCTCTGGTTTCAGCTCTACATGTGGTCGGATGTGAACCTGTCGCACATCCTGGTCGAGCGCGCCAAGAATGCCGGCTTCGAGGCGCTGGTGGTGACCGTGGACGGCCCGGTGGGCACCAACCGTGAATACAACGTGCGCAATGGCTACACCGTGCCCTTCAGCTACAACCGCAAGAACACCGCGGCGGTGCTGGCCCGGCCAGGCTGGCTGTTCGGCGTGATCATGAAGTACTGGATGAACGGCGGCATGCCCACGCGTGCCAACTACCCCGAGGGCATGACCGAGAAGTTCACCCATGTCTCCACCGCCGAGCGCAAGACCAAGAATGATTCGCTCGCCTGGTCGGACCTGCGCGTACTGCGTGACATGTGGCCGGGCAAGCTGCTGGTGAAAGGCATCCTCACGCCCAAGGATGCGGAACTCGCCATCGCCAACGGCGCCGATGGCGTCGTCGTGTCCAACCACGGCGGCCGTAATTTTGACAGCTCCATGGCGACGATTGAAGCACTGCCGGCGATCGTCGATGCCGTGGGCCACAAGACCACCGTCATCGTCGACAGCGGTTTTCGCCGCGGCAGCGATGTGGTGAAGGCGCTGTGCATCGGCGCCAAGCTGGTGATGGTGGGACGCGCCACGCTGTGGGGCACCACTGTCGGCGGCGAAGCCGGTGCGGCGCGGGCGCTCACGCTGTACCGCGAGGAGATCAGCCGCACCATCGCCTATCTGGGCTGCAACAGCATTTCGGAACTCAACCGGGATTGCATCGAGCGGGTGGTCACGCCGCATCTGCCGCTGACCATGTAAGAGTGCCTAACTATGCGAGGGGACACATCCCCTCGCGCTCCCCTAAGTCAGAGCGCCTAACGGCAATTCTGTTAGGGAAACGCTGATCAAGTCCGGAGTTTCGGAAACCTGCGTTGCGTTTCCCTCTGATATGGGGGATATGCAAGGGGGCATGCCCCCTTGTTCAGTGCTTCCTTAGGCGCTCTAGGTCACTGGAGTCACCAGGCAGCACCGGCCTGGCCAGACCGGCCATGGTATGCAGGCCGGAGTGGCGGTCATCGTGACAAGAACGGCCAGTTACAAAACCACCAAAGGAGGTGAGCATGTTCTTTCCACGAAGGGCATTGTTAGCAGCTGGCTTGACAGGCCTGGCCCTGTGCTCGGGCGCATCGGCGCAGGCACCGATGCCTGCCAACTGGCCGGCCAAACCCATCACCATCGTGTTTCCCTTCACCTCGGGCGGGCCGGCCGACAACGAGTTTCGGCACCTGCAGCCGCGGCTGCAGGAAAGCCTGGGCCAGCAGTTCCTGTTCGATTTTCGCGTCGGCGCAGCCTCTGCAATCGGCACTGCTTACGTCGCCAAGGCGGCACCGGATGGTTACACGTTGCTGCTGCATAACGCCGGCTTCGCGGTACACCCGAATTTCTATCCGGACCTGCCCTACAACATCCAGACCAGTTTCGATCCGGTGACACAAATCAGCGGTGGCGCCACCATCGTCATGGTGAGCGTGGCCGGCCTGCCATCGGTGAATTCGATCGCCGACCTCACCGCCTGGGGCAAGTCCAATCCGGACAAGCTGCATTGCAATACGGCCGGGCAGGGCGGCGTCACCCATATCCTCTGCGCGGCCCTTTCCGGCGCCATCGGCGTGCCCATCACAGCGGTGCACTACAAGGGCGTGTCCCAGGGGCAGGTGGACCTGATTGCCGGGCGCACCCAGGTGTCGGCCGGCACGCTGTTCGCCGCGCTGCCCCAGATCAGGGCCGGCAAGATACGGCCCATCGCCGCGCTGAATCCGGAGCGCTCGAAGCTCTTCCCCGAGCTGCGCACCACCTACGAGCAGGGCACCGACGTCGAATACCCGAACTGGCATGCACTCTTCGCACCGGCCGGCACGCCGCCGGCCATCATCAACCGCCTGTACACGGAAATCGCCAGGGTCACCCGGCTGCCGGAAGTGGCAGCCGGCATGGAGAAGCTGGGCACCTCGCCTGTGGGTAGTCCGCCGGAGGTCTTCCGCAAGCGCCTGGCGGTGGAGATCGCGCGCTGGCGCAAGGTGATCCAGGACCACAAGATCACGGCAGCTGAATGAGATCAGGGAGATGAACCGATGAAGATGGCACTTGCAGCAGGCCTTGCGGTCTTCGCTGCCCTGGGCGGCAACGCTAACGCGCAGGCACAGGCGAACTGGCCGGCCAAACCGGTGTCGCTGGTGATTCCCTTCACCGCCGGCGGCACCACCGACAATGAGTTTCGCCATTACCTGCCGAAACTGCAGGAAAGCACCGGACAGCCCTTTGTCTTCGACTTTCGTTCCGGTGCCGCCACGACGATCGGCACGGCCTATGTGGCCAAGGCAGCCCCTGATGGTTACACCCTGCTGCTGCAGAATGCCGGCCTCACGGTCCACCCGAACTTCTATCCGGACCTGCCTTACAACGTGCAAAAGAGTTTCGAGCCGATCAGCCAGGTGACCGGTGGCTCCACCATCGTCATGGTGAGCACGGCGGCGCTGCCCAATGTGCATTCCATGCAGGACCTCATCGCCTGGGGCAAGGCCAACCCGGGCAAGTTGAACTGCAACACGGCGGGACAGGGTGGCGTCACCCACATTGTGTGCGCCGCCATGGCTGCCGCCATCGGCGTGCCCATCACGCCGGTGCACTACAAGGGCGTTTCCCAGGGGCAGGTGGATCTGATTGCAGGACGCACACAGGTGGCCGCTGGCACGCTCTTCAATGCCCTCACCAACATCAAGGCCGGCAAGATCCGCGCGATTGCCGCGCTCAATCCGGACCGCTCGCGGCTGATGCCGGAACTGCGCACCACCTTCGAGCAGGGCGTCGACCTGGAGTATCCCAACTGGGTGGGCATGTTTGCACCAGCCGGCACCCCGCCTGCCATCATCAACCGCATGTACCAGGAACTGGCCAAGGCAGCCCGTTCCCCGGAGGTGGGGCAGGGCCTGGAAAAACTCGGCAGCATGGCCGTGGCCAGTACCCCGGATGAGTTCAGGAAACGCATGACGGGCGAACTGGCACGCTGGCGAAATATCATCCAGGACCACAAGATCACCGCAGCAGAATAACCAGGAAAGCCCATGTCCGAACTCTGTTATCTCACCATCGCCGAAGCCGGCGAACTGATCCGCAGCAAACGCCTGTCGCCGGTGGAACTGGTCCAGGCCCACATCGAGCGCATCGAGGCGCTCAATCCCGTTCTGGATGCCTTCCTGTTGCGCACCACGGAACTGGCGCTGCAGCAGGCACGGCAGGCCGAGACCGAGATCGCCGCCGGACACTGGCGTGGGCCGCTGCACGGCATCCCCTTTGGGCTGAAGGACATGTTCGAGACGGCCGGTATCCTCACCACGGCGCAGTCGCGCATCCTGGCCAATTACGTCCCCACGCACGATGCCACGGTCACGGCGAAATTGTATGCAGCGGGGGCTGTGCTCATGGGCAAGCTCGCCACCCACGAATTTGCCCATGGCGGCCCGT
This sequence comes from Betaproteobacteria bacterium, assembly GCA_947474715.1. Lineage (GTDB taxonomy): Bacteria > Pseudomonadota > Gammaproteobacteria > Burkholderiales > SG8-39 > CAIYPG01. The sequence goes on along the minus strand of CANJJT010000008.1, from coordinate 49,922 downwards.
CCTTCGACCTGTCTCGCCCGCCGGCCCGCAATCCCTGGAACACCGGCCATTTCACCGGCGGTTCGAGCAGCGGCTCGGGTGCCGCGGTGGCGGCGGGCCTGGTGGCCGGCGCCCTGGGCACCGACACCGGTGGTTCCATCCGCAATCCATCCTTCCTCTGTGGCATCGTCGGTCTCAAGCCGACCTTCGGGCGGGTCAGCCGCACCGGCGTGATCCCCTTCTCGGAGAGCTGCGACCACGTCGGGCCGATGACGCGCACGGTGCGCGATGCCGCGCTGATGCTGGACGTGCTGGAAGGCCACGACGCCAGGGATCGCGCCAGCGTCGCGGCGGCGCCCTCGCGGGCCCTGGCCGGGCTGGACAAGGGCGTGAAGGGCTTGCGCATCGGCTTCCTGCGGCATTTCTCCGAAGAGGACCAGACCTGTGATGCGGAACTGCGCGGCGCGGTGGATGCCGCGCTCGAGGTGTTCCGCCAGCTGGGCGCCGAGGTCGAGGAGACGCGCGTGCGCTCCATCAATGACTACTACGCCGTGCGCATCATGATGAGCGAGCCGGAACTGTTCTCGCTGCACCAGAAGACCCTGCAGACGCGCACCGGTGAGTATGGCCACCACTTCCTGTCGCGCTGCCTGCCGGCCTGCCTGTTCACCGCCTCGGATTACGTCAATGCCCTGCGCGAGCGCGGCCGCATGCTGGCCGAGCTGGAGCCGGTGTACCAGCGATACGATGCCCTCATCAGTGTCGGCAATGGCCCGGCCCCCAGCCTGGCCCAGCACCATGCGCTGGGCTCGGTGGACAAGTGGCTGAAGCCCAGCATCGGCGCCTTCTGCAGTGTCACCGGGGCGCCGGCCCTGGCCATCTGCGCCGGATTCAGCCAGAGCGGGCTGCCGCTGGGCATGCAGATCATGGGCCGGCCCTGGGAGGAGGCAATGCTGCTGCGCATCGCGCATGCCTATGAGCAGGCCACCCCGTGGCATCAGCGCCACCCCGAGGTCAGCCGGGCCGGGCGTGACGCCACCCACATCGACCTCGAGCCGCACGGCGCGGCGAAAATCGACGAGGCCTACCGGGCACACGCTGCCATCGCCGCCGGGCGGGCCGGATTCGATCTCTCCGATCAGCACATGGCCATCCTGATCGAATCCACGCCCTACGCACTGGCCCTGGCCGACCGCGTTCCGCGACAATTCTCGTACACCGATGAAATGGCACCGGTTTTCAGTTTGCCGGGCTGGCCGCATCCGCGTTGAGGCGGCCCGGAAGGCGCCAGTGGCCTGATCATAATCACTGTATATACCCAATAGTGACAGACTATATCTCTATTTATTGATAATAATATCTGTGCCATGATGGCGCTGTAGTTGGCTGCTTGGCCAGAATGCAACATCAAACCGGCCATGGAATAAAACAGGCTGCAAACTGTTTTGCGGGGATGGCCGTTTGCGCTACATTGGCCACTCAGACAGTCCGCAGCACCAGTCCGCACCAGTCAACACAAGAGAGCCCGTCCCTGCCATCCCAGTACTGATAAGGAGTTTCCTTTGAATCGGGAGTCACGTGTCGAAGCATTCACCAGTGCCTACAGCGCACTGCGTGGCGAGCTTGAAAAAGTCATCGTCGGGCACGCCGACATCATCTCCGGAGTGCTGAATGCCATGCTGGCAGGCGGGCACGTGCTGCTGGAGGGCGCACCGGGCCTGGGCAAGACGCTGCTGGTGCGCACGCTGGCCGAAAGCCTGCATCTGTCCTTTGCGCGCATCCAGTTCACCCCCGATCTGATGCCCTCGGACATCGTCGGCACCAACATCATGGTCGAGGACGAAAAAGGCGGGCGGCACTTCCAGTTCCAGTCCGGCCCCATCTTCGCCAACATCCTGCTGGCCGACGAAGTGAACCGCGCCACGCCTAAGACGCAATCGGCACTGCTCGAAGGCATGCAGGAGAAGGCCGTGACCGTGGGCGGCCATTCGCGCCCGCTGCCCCGGCCCTTCTTCGTGCTGGCGACGCAGAACCCCATCGAGATGGAGGGGACCTATCCGTTGCCCGAGGCGCAACTGGACCGCTTCATGTTCAAGCTCAAGGTCGGCTATCCGCAGGTGGAGGAACTGAACGCCATCATCGACCGCACCACCCAGACGCATCTGCCCACGGTGGAGCGGGTCATGGACGAGGCCCAGGTCATGGATGCGCAATCGCTGGTGCGCGAGGTGCCCATTGCCAGTCATGTGCGTGACTACGCCACGCGCATCGTCATGTCCACGCACCCGCAATGGGGCGAAGCGCCCGAGGTGACGCGGCGCTATGTGCGTTTCGGCGCCAGTCCGCGCGCCGCGCAGTCCATGGTGCTGGGAGCCAAGGTACGCGCGCTGACCAGCGGGCGCTACAACGTCAGCGTCGAGGACATCCGCGCCATGGCCATGCCCTCGCTGCGCCATCGCGTGCTGCTCAACTTCGCCGCCGAATCCGAAAGCCTGGACAGTGATGCCGTGATCGACCGGATCCTCGCCACCGTGGAGGCTCGCGAAGGCAAGGGCGTCGAGCAGGCCGCGGCCTAAGCCCCCATGGCTGCCAGCCCACCCGAGTTGCAGCGATTGCTCGACCGGGTCGCGCGCGAAGTGCGCTGGCGGCGCGCCGAGCGTGGTGCCTGGCGCGGTGCCTTCTGGGGTGCCGTCATCGCCGCTGCCTTGCTGGCGCTGCAGGCCTGGACCAGACTCGAAGAGGCGGTGACATCCGAGGGCGTGCGCGGCCTGGCCCTGGCCGTATTGCTGACTGCGACGCTGCTGGGTGCCGTGGTGTTGGGCCTGCGCAAGGTCTCGCCGCTGGCTGCCGCACGCATTGCCGATCGCACCTGGGGCCTGCACGATCGCCTGGCCACGGCGGTTGAGTATTCACTGCCGCTGGCAGGCCATACGCAGGGTGAAGCGCAGGGTGAAGCGCAGGGTGAAGCGCAGGGTGAAGCGCAGGGTGAAGCTCCTGATCCGCAACAGACCATGGCACAGGCGCAGCTTGCCGATGCCATCGCCAGCGCCGCTCCGCTGGCAGAAGACCCGCGGCGCATCCTGCCGCGTGCCCTGCCGCGCGAGGCCCGCTGGATCCTGCTGCCGCTGGGCGTGTTCTGCGCCCTGTCATTCCTGCCGCCATTGCCTGTGCCCGCGGCCTTGATGCAGGCCGCCGCCCCCGGCAAGGCCCGGGACGAACGCACCGTGTCGCTGGTCGATCGCGTCAAGCTGCTGGGCGAAGACCTGCTGCGACGCCAGCCCACGGTTGCCCCCGAGGTGCAGCGCGCGCAGGAGCAGCCCCAGCAACAGGCGCAGAACGAGGCCGCCGAGTTCAAGGACAAGGCCTTGTCGCGCAAGGACGTGAGCAACGTCGATTTCGCCAGCTTCGCCAAGAAGGGTGACGAGCGGCTCAAGCTGCTGGAGCGTGCCGACAAGCTGCCCGACCTGCAATCGGACTTTGCCAGCTCGCAATACCGCACCATGGCCAAACGCGCGCAGGAACTGGCCGCCGCCAAGGGCGGGCCCATGAACAGCAACAGGCTCAACCAGGTGCTGCGCGAGATGGAGAAGATGGGGCGCAAGAACAACGCCGAATGGAGCGACGAAGTCTCGCAGGCCATGCAGAACCTGGAGGATGGCGATGCCGAGGGCGCCATGCAGGGCCTGCAGCAGGCGCTGGGCAAGATGCAGCGGGCCGAGGACAAGCAGATGGCCAGCCGCATGCTGCAGGGCGGTCGCGACAACGGGCAGGGTGATCGTTCCGCCAGTGGCGGTGAGAGCGGCGACCAGCAGCGCTTCGGCAGCGAGGGCGGCTATGCCGAGAAGGGCAGCGGCGGCGGGCAGGGCACGCCCACCGCACGCCTGCGCTCCACGCCCTACGATGCCGCCATCTCCGGCGCGCGCAAGGGCCGCGGCAACAGCATGGACACCCAGATGAGCAACCGCCCCGGCTCCTTCGGCGCGCAACTGCAGTTCCGTGGCGAAGTGGGGCAGTACCGCCGGCAGATGGAAGATGCCATCGCGCGCGAGCAGGTGCCGCGCGACTACCACAACCAGATCCGTGACTACTTCAAGTCATTGCAGGAGTGACAGGGTGGCATTGCCTGAATCAGCTGCAGACAGCACCAGCGCCTTGTCCAGGGCTCGTCGCCGATTTCCGGGGAGCAACATGGTTTACCCCCTTGTCAAAGGGGGCCGACGCGACGCAGTCGCGCGGGGGGATTTTTCTACCGTAGCGATTGAGTCAGGCCCATCGCTATCGGGTGTATACCCGGGATGGGTTTCTGTGCCCTGCCTGCAAAGCAAGCATCATGGTCAGGACTCGCAGCAAAGCCTGGTGAAGGCAGACCGATCCGCCCGCCTGGTCAAAATCCCCCCGCTCGTTCGCTGCGCTTACGAGTCGGCCCCCTTTGACAAGGGGGTAAACCTGATTGGCGCCGGCAAGAGACAAAGCGTCTTCGACAATGAGAATTGCCATGCCGGCCGCTGACCTCCTGCGCCCCGAATTCCTCTCCCAGCTGGAGCGGCTGACCCTGCGCGCGCGCCGGCCGGTGCGTGGCTGGACGGCGGGGCAGCGGCGTAGCCGCAAGGCGGGCAACAGCATCGAGTTTCTCGACCACCGTCCCTATGGCACCGGCGATGACCTGCGCCATGTCGACTGGAACATCTTCCAGCGCACCGACCGGCTGATGGTGCGCCAGCATCTGGATGATGAGGAACTGTGCGTGCATCTGCTGGTGGATGCCTCGGCCTCGATGTCGGTGGCGGAGTCGGTGCCGGAACGAGCGACCAAGCTGCAATGGGCGACGCAGCTGGCCGCGTCACTGGCCTATGTCGGACTGACCGGCCTGGAGCGCGTGGGCTTGGGCGTGATGCGGGAACGTGTCACCGAAGGCTGGCCGCCCTCGCGCGGGCGGGCGCGGGTGATGCCCCTGTTCAAATTCCTCGCCGATGTGAAGGGCGGGGGACAGACGCAACTGAATGCCTCGCTGGCCCAGTACGCCGCACGGGCCAAAGGCTCCGGCCTGGCCATCCTGATCTCCGACCTCCTCGACGCCGACGGCTATGAGGCTGGCCTGCGCAGTCTGCTCGAGCGCGGGCAGGAAGTGCATGTGGTGCATCTGCTCAGCGCCGATGAACTGCTGCCGCCCATGGAAGGCGACTTTCGGCTGGTTGACGAGGAGACCGGCGAGTTCCGCCAGATGCGCGTGGATGCCGAGACACGGCGCGCCTACGCCGACAACCTGGCGCGCTTCCTCGGCAATGCCGAGTCCTTCTGCAAGGCGCAGGGCATCCACTACCTGCAGGCTGGCACGGCCATGCCGGTGGAGCAGTTCGTCATGGGTCCCTTGCGCGGCCAGTTGCTGGATTAAGGCGGAAACAGGCCGACACACGCATGAATTTCCTCGATCCCCTTGCGCTCTCCCTGTTCGCCCTGGCAGGGCCGTTGCTGCTCTTGTACTTCATCCGCGTGCGCCGGCGTGAGCGCCGCGTCGGCAGCCTGCTGCTTTGGGCGCTGCCCTTGCGCCAGCGCGTGTCCTCCTCCTTCTTCCAGCGACTGGAACGTGATCCGCTGATCCTGCTGCAGTTGCTGATCCTGATGTTGCTGGCGCTGGCATTGGCGCGGCCGGCCGTCACGGTGATGGGCGAGGGCGAGCGCAAGGTGGTGGTGATCCTGGATACCTCGGCCTCGATGAAGGCGCGCGATGTCTTCCCCTCGCGCTTTGCCGAGGCGCAGTCGCGCGCCGCGAGCCTGGTGCGCAGCCTGCGCGCCGGCACCCAGGTGATGGTGATCGAGGCGGGCATACAGCCGCGGGTCGCCACCGAGATGGGGCGCGACCATGGCCGGGCGCTGGATGCCATCTCGGCGGCCGGCGCACGCGACCTGCCCAATGGTCTGGCTGATGCCCTGCGCGTGGCGCGTGCCTTGATCGGTGACGATGCCAATGCCGAGATCCATGTCTTCACCGACGGCTCCGGGGCTTTGCCACTGGGGAACGAGGCCAAATCGGAGGGACAGGGGAACCAGCAGGGGCAGGGCGGTAGTGCTCAGGCGACAGACGCGCGCATCAACTGGGCCAGCGTCGGCAAGGGCGATGACAATGTCGCCATCACCGCCATCTCGGTGCGGCGCACCTATCAGGGTGCAGCCAATTACGAGGCCTTCCTTGCACTGGCCAACTTCTCCGACAAACCGAAGAACTTCAACCTGGTGCTGAAAGTCGAGGACCGCGCCGTGGCCGAGCGCAAGGTGCAACTGGCTGGCCATGTGCGGCGCTCCATGATCCTGCCGTTCCGGCATGCCGGGGCGGCGCGCATCAAGGCCGAAATCAGCGCCAGCGATGACCTCGCCGTGGACAACACCGCCTGGGCGGTGCTGCCCCCGCCCAACAAGATCGCCGTCACCCTGGTGAGCACCGGCAACCTGTTCCTGGAGAAGGTGCTGCGCGCCGACCCCGAAGTGGTGCTGGAGGTGAAATCACCACAGCAGTACGCCGGCGGCATGGGCAGCGCCGATGTCGTGGTGCTCGATTCGGTGACCCCGCCCAAGGTGGGGCCAGGGCGCTTCATCCTGGTCAACACCGTGCCGCCCGATGTGCCGGTGGACATCCTGGGCAGCGTGGACAAGCCCACCGTGCTCGACTGGGACCGCAGCCATCCGGTGATGCGCAATGTCGATTTCTCCAAGATCGCCATCGATAGCGCCATGCGCCTGCGGCCGCTGGTCGCTGGGCGTTCACTGGTGGAGGCCGAACTGGGCGGCGCGCTGGTGTACGCCCTGGAGGAGAGCGACCGCAAGGCGGTACTGCTGGGCTTTGATCTGTTCAAGGCAGACCTGCCGCTGCGAGTGGCCTTTCCCCTCTTCATGTGGAATTCCCTGCGCTGGCTGCATCCGGGCGGGCTGGACCATGCCAGCCTGCAACTGTCCTCCGGCCAGCCGGTGGTGATGCCGGTGGCGCATGGGGTGGATGCCATGACGGTCAGCACCCCGGGCGGGCGCAAACTCGATGGCCGCATCACGCGCGGCCTGGCCAGTTTCACCGACACCGGTGAGGTGGGCGTGTATGCCGTGGCCACCACCCGCAGTGGCGAACGTGGCAGCACCAGCCTGGTGGCCGCCAACCTCATGGACAGCGTGGAATCGGACATTGCGCCGCGTCCGCTGCCGCAGGGGCGCAGCAATGCCACCGGCAGCAGCGTGCCGGTGGAGCGCGAGCTGTGGCCGCTGTTCGTGGTGCTGGCCCTGATGGCGTTGCTGGTCGAGGCACTGCTGTACTGGCGGCGCCAGACGGGCGGCGTGCTGACGCGCCTGCCGCGCGACCGCGAGGACCGCGCCGCGCTGCTGTTGCGCGCCGGCTTGATCGCGCTGTTGTGCAGCGTGTTCGCCCGCCCCTCGCTGCCGCAGTCGCTGGACCGCATGAACGTGGTGTTCCTGCTCGATCTCTCCGACAGTGTCAGCCAGGCTTCCCGCGAGCGCGCCCTGGGCTTCATGGAGGCAGCGGTGAAGGCGGCGCGTCCGGGCGACCAGCATGGCGTGGTGGTGTTCGGTGCCGATGTCGGCGTGGAGCAGCCGCTGGCCGCGCGCACTGCGCTGGCGGTGCCGGGCGAACGCGCGGCTGCCATCAACACCAAGGGCACCAACATCTACCAGGCCATGCAGCTGGCGCTGGCCATGCTGCCGGCCGGGCAGGCCAACCGCATCGTGCTGGCCAGCGACGGCCGCCAGAATGCCGGCAGCGCCTTTGCCGGCGCCCAGGCGCTGAAGGACGCGCGTGCCGACCTGCACTACGTCGCCTCGCCCGCAGCCGGCGTGCAGGAGGTGGTGGCCGAGGAACTGATCCTGCCGCGCGAGGTGAAATTCGGCGAGCCCTTCAACGTCAAGGTGGTGGCCTGGAGCCAGCGCGACACTACCGGCCGCATTGCGCTCTACCGCAATAACCAGTTCATCGGCTCGCAATCGGTGAAGCTGGTACCGGGGCGCAACATCTTCAGCTACCGGCAGACCCTGGACAAGGAAGGCGTGCAGGTCTACCAGGCCTCGGTCGAGGCCGACGGCGATGGCATCGTCGAGAACAACCGCGCCATCGGCACGGTGCTGGTGCACGGGCGGCCCATGGTGCTGCTGGCCGACAAGGACAAGGGCAATGCCGCCTCGTTTGCCGCGGCGCTGCGCGCGCAGCAACTGGATGTCACCCTGGTGGAGCCCGCTGGCATTCCGCGCGACATGGCCGGCCTGCAGAAGTACGACGGCATCATCCTGTCCAATGTCTCGGCCATCCAGCTGGACCGCCAGCGCATGGCGCTGATCCGCGATTACGTGCGCGATCAGGGTGGCGGCCTGATCATGGTGGGCGGCGACCAGAGTTTCGGCCTGGGCGGCTATTACCAGACGCCCATTGAAGAAGCGCTGCCGGTGAGCATGGAGGTGAAGCAGCGCGTGGACGTGCCCAACCTGTCCATTGTGCTGTCCATCGACCGTTCCGACTCCATGACCACGCGGGTCAACAGCAACAGCCGCATCAGCTACCTCGACCTCGCCAAAGAGGCGGCGCACGTGGTGGTGGACCTGCTCGATGACAACAGCGAAGTCGGCGTGATGAGCTGGGACACCGAATGGCAGTGGGAGGTACCGATGCGCCAGGCGAGCAACAAGGCGGCCATCCACCAGGGCATCGCCTCCATCGTCTCGGGCAAGGCCACCGATGGTTTTCCGGCGCTGCGCGAGTCCTACAACGTGCTGCAGAAACGCCCGGCGGTGTTGAAGCACGTGATCTTCCTCTCCGACGGGCAGATGCGCACCGAGCAGTTCCCGCCGTTGGTGCAGGCCATGGCACGTGACCAGATCACCGTGTCCACGGTGGCGGTGGGGCGCTTCGCCGACGAAAAGCTGCTGGGGGACATCGCGCGCTGGGGGCGTGGCCGCTTCTACAAGACCGAGGACTCGCAGTCGCTGCCGCGCATCTTCGCCGTGGAGACGCAACTGGCCTCCAACTCCACCGCGGTGGAGCAACAGTTCCGGCCCAAGCTGCTGGATCGCGGCCATGAGGCCATGCAGAACATTGACTGGCGCAGCATGCCGCCGCTCAATGGCTATGTCGCCACCACCATGAAGGGCAATGCCGAGCAGGTGCTGACCAGCCACTGGGAAGACCCGGTGCTGGCTACCTGGCGTTATGGCCTGGGTCGCACCGTGGCCTTCACCTCCGATGCCAATCCGCGCTGGGCCGGGCAGTGGATGCAATGGCGCGAGTACAACCGCTTCTGGGCGCAACTGGTGCGCTGGTCGCTGCGCAGCGCCACCGCACCAGGCACCACTGCCACGGTGACCGGCCGTGACGGCTCGGGCGAAGTGCTGGTCGATGCCCAGGATGCCAAAGGCAATTTCGTCAACTTCCTCGACGCCCAGGTCGGCGTGGTGTCGCCCGACCGCGAGCGGCGTGTCATCGACCTGGAGCAGGTCGGGCCGGGGCGTTACCGCGGGCGCTTCGCCGCAGGCAAGGAAGGCGTGTACCTGCTGGGCATGGCGCAGCGTGTGGCCCAGCGCGACCTCGGCTCGCAGGTGGCCAGCCTGGTGGTGCCCTATGCGCAGGAACTGCGGGAACTGGGCAGCGACGAGCTGCTCCTGCGTGAACTTTCCGGGCTCACTGGCGGCGGCGCGCTCTCCGATCCGGCCGAAGTTTTCCTCAAGGGGCGACGTCCCTTTCACATCGCCCAGGAGATCTGGCCCTGGATCGTCGGCATCGTGGCGCTGCTGCTCATTCTCGACATCGCCATCCGGCGCTTCGGACTCGGGCTGTTCGGCTGGCTGCGGCTGTTGCGCCGGCGTACATAGGTTACCCAGGCACAGCTACTCAGGACGAATCAGGGAACGTGACCGTCAGGGATGTTGGTTTAGGGCAGTCCTCACGGATCTATTTTGATGTTGGCGGCCTTGATGAGAGTGGCAAAGCGGGTCAGATCCGCTTTCATCAGTGCCGCGAACTGTTCGGGTGAGTTGATGAAGGGTTCAACTCCTTCGTTGGAAAGTCGTTCCTTCATGTCCGGCAACACCAGAACTCTTGCCACTTCAGTTGACAGCCGGTCAATAAGCTCGCGTGCAGTGCCCGCAGGCGCCAGGATTCCGAACCAGGAATTCATGCTGATGCCGGGCACGCCACCTTCCGCAAACGTGGGCACCTGGGGGAGGGCAGGCGATCGTGCGCTGCCGGTCATCGCTATGGCCCTCAATTTTCCGCTCCTGACGTGCGGCAACAGGCTCTGAACCGTCGTGATCAGCATCTGAACCTGTCCGCCCAGCAAATCGGCGAGGGCGGGGCCTCCCCCTTTATAGGGCACGTGCTGCATTTTTATGCCAGCTGTGAGATTCAGTAATTCCCCGGCGAGATGATTGGTGGTGCCGCTACCGGATGAACCATAGTTGATCTGTCCTGGGCGGGATTTTGCCAGCGAGATGAATTCCTGCAGATTGTTGGCCGGAACCGATGGATTGACCACCATGAGGTATTCCGTGCCCACCAGCGTGGCAACAGGCGCAAAGTCCTTCAGCGCGTCGTAGGGGAGCGGGATGAGGCTGGGGTTGATGACATGTGTGGCGGTCACCAAAAGGATGGTATAGCCATCGGGCGCCGATTTCACCATGATTTCGGAGCCGATGATGGTGTTTCCGCCGCCACGATTGTCCACCAGGACCTGCTGCCCCCATCGTTCAGTCAACTTCTGGCCGACCAGGCGCGCCACTGTGGATGTGCTCCCTCCAGGAGGATAGGGAACGATGAGTCGGATGGGTTTGGACGGATAAACCTGCTGTGCTGCGGCCATCGCGGGGAGCCCGACGAGCGAGCAGGTCGCAAGCGTTACAGCCAGCCTTGAAATGATTGCTCGCATCTGCTGTCCTTGACCGAGATTGTGTTGCTAAACCGGCACGAACGGGCGGGTCCGGCCGGGCTGCTTGCGGGCACAGGTGTGCCAATCTTGGTTACTTGCTTCGAGATGCACTGACCGCGGGAGTCAGCATGGCGCTGCAATGTCATCCTCTTGTGCTGCATTCCTCTATGGCCTTCGCACATTTAGGTTGGTTGCAATCAACCATGCAACACCCTCATGTGCTACGGAGCGGATGAAGTCGTGCAATGGTAGTCCCATCTCATACGCGCAGCAAGATTGGAGTGTCTGATGTCATGTCCCCGGAGCACCCGCGTTGGGTATGGCATGACCTGATCTGGAGAGGGCTGCCCACGCCGGGTTATTTATGTGGATTAAATTTGGACACCGATATGCGTACGGCAGCAGAAGGGGCTGGGCGGTTCCTTGACACGCTCCGAGTGACTCGATAAGGTCATTCTGGCTGCGGCACTGCAGGCTGCAGACGGGTATTCATCGACACGACGGCTTTCAAGCTCAGCATGCGGTGAGATCGCTGAGAATGGAATGCACAAAAACAAGAGCGCCTAACAGAATTGCAGTCAGGCGCCCTGATATAGGGGAGCGCGAGGGGATGTGTCCCCTCGCATTGTTAGGCACTCTAAGGCTCGCTTGTCTTCGGCATGTCATCGTCCGACGGCGAGCAGGAACAAGTGATACCAAAGGAGGCGTGGATGTCCGAGCGTAATGTGATTTCTGCAGATTCACACGTAATCGAACCGCCCGAAATGTGGCGCGAGTACATCGATCCCAAGCTGCGGGATCGTGCGCCGCATCTGGAGCATGGCAAGGAGAACGATTTTTACTGCATCGAAGGCCTTAAGCCCATGGATGTCACGGTGCTTTCCAGTGCAGGCACGCCATCCGAGGAACTGAAGACCTGGAGGCGCTGGGATGCGCCTGGTCGTCTCAAGGGTGGCTGGGATCCGGTGCAGAGAAAGAAGGACGCGATCAAGGATGGCGTCGATGCCGAGGTGCTCTACGCCACCATCGCCATGAAGATGCTGCCCTTGAAGGACATGGAGTACAAGCACGCCTGCTTCAAGGCCTACAACCGCTGGCTTGCTGATTTCTGCAACACCGATACCAAGCGCTTCATGGGTATGGCAGTGCTGATGACTGATGACATCGAATCGGCTGTCAAGGACATGCACGAGGCGAAGAAAATGGGACTGGGCGGGGCCATGCTGGGGATGACCTCCAGCGACGAGGTCACCTACGCCAGTCCGGAGTTCGATCCGCTATGGGCGGTGGCTCAGGATCTCGACATGCCGCTGGCCATGCACAACTTCTCCCAGGGCGAGACCCGGGTGGTGCGCAGCCGTTTCGAGACCTTTGCCACGGCGCCGGCGGATGTGCAGTACTGCATCTCCAGCCTCATCTTCAACGACGTGTTCGAGCGCTTTCCGAAACTCAAGATACTGTCGGTGGAGAACGACGTGGGCTGGGCGGCCAATTACCTGCAGCGCCTGGATCACTGCTTTCACCGCTACAGCGTGCTGCTGAACAAGACTTTCAAGTCCGGGCGCCTGCCCAGCCAGCAGTTCCGCGACCATGTATGGCTCACATTCATGGACGACATGGCCGCCGTGCGCACCTACGACCTGGTCGGCGTGGACAATGTCATGTGGGCCAACGACTATCCGCACGGGGACAGCACCTTCCCGCATTCCAGGGAAGCCATTTCGCGCCAGTTCGACCACATTCCGGCAACGGATCGGCAAAAGCTGTTGCGCGACAATGTGCTGAAACTGTTCAAGTGGCACTGAGGTTCGCGGGCATCCCGTTGCACTCTCACCCGGTGCCAGCTCCGTCAAGGCCGGGTGATTGCCCGGGCAGCCATTAAACGTTTTTCGAGGGAATGCGGCTATGGCAGGTGAGGACATTGAGGTGGAACTGTGGAACCTGCGTGTTCCATTGGTGCCCCCCATACAGACACCTAGAGGCGCAGTTACCGAGACCTGCCTGCTGCTGGTGTTTGCAAGTGATGCAAGGGGGCATCGCGGCATTGGCTATTCCTCCTACCGGCGCGCTGCCGACATGGAGCAGTCATCGGCGATCGCCGCAAGGCTGATTGACGCAAGCCAAAGCACGCTTGCCGGACTGCTCGGCATTGAGCGCATCCAGGAGAGCATGGGTCCGGACAACGCTCCCGCCAAGGCGGCAGCCAGTGCCTTGAGTCTGGCAGCCTGGGATCTGGCCGGCAAGCAGGCGGCTGTGCCCTGTGCCGATCTCTGGGGCCGGCAGTCCGGACGCGAAAACCTCGAATGCTATGCCAGCGCGCTCTGGCTGGACAAGCCCGCAGCCGAACTGACCGAGGAGGCCAGGGAACATCGCGCGAATCACTACCGTTACGTGAAGATGCGTGTCAGCCAGTCGCTTGAAGACAATCTGGAACGCATTGCGGCGGTGCGCCAGGTCTACACGGAACCGCATAGCATCGCGCTGGAAACCGGCTCTGAGTGGACGGCCGAGATCTGCAATGCCTTTCTGGACCAATGCCCCTGGCCGCTGCTGTGGATAGAGGATCCGGAGTCCCATGCGAAGATCCACAATGTAAAGGCGCATCCGGTCAATTCAATTGCAGCCGGGGAGAAGTCCACCAGCGCACCAGAACTCTACGAGCTTTACACCCGTGGCGGACTGCGCAAACTCATCATCGATGTGCAGTACATCGGCGGTCCGCTGCGTTTTCTGGAGGCGGCGCGGGTGCTCAATGCGCTTGGAGCCACGGTGGGGGCACATCGTTTTTCGCACTACTCCATGCATTTGATGGCCTGTCTGCCACGCAGTTTGCCCATAGAAATGCTGGACTGGACCAACCCGGCGTTTCATCCCCTGGCGGGTCCGGATGCATCCGGTCGATTGCCGGTCCAGGGACCAGGTTTTCACATCGTGCTGGACCAGGCCATCATGGACCGGCATGGGGTCAGGCTGCCATTGCAGCCTTGAGCCGGGTGGAGCCTGCCGGCCAGCAGCCTGCAGGCAGTGTTGCTGGATGCTGGTTTCACAGACGTGTTGCGCAAGTGTGTCACCCGAACCTTGGCGCCCGATCGGAGGAGATCACATGTCGGAATTCCTGTTAGCGGCAAGCCACTTGTTGCTGGCGCTGATGTTGATGGTCTGTCCTGGGCTTCTTCTGGCACAGCAGAACTTTCCCGCCAAACCGGTGCGCATCATCGTGCCTTATCCGCCGGGCGGAGGACTCACGCCGACGGCGCGTCTGCTCGGTCAGAAGCTGACCGAGAACTGGGGCCAGCAGGTCATCATCGACAACCGTGGCGGTGGCAATACCATCATCGGTTCAGAGGCTGTTGCGAAGGCTGTGCCTGACGGCTACACGCTTTTGTTTCAGGCCAACAGCCACATTCTCACACCCCTGCTGCTCACAACGCCCTTTGATCCCATCCGGGATTTCACCCCAGTTGCCACGGCGTCCGTCAGTGAATTTGCCCTGGTGGTACACCCTACTGTGAAAGCCGCGAACCTGAAGGAGTTGACGGCGCTGGCCAGGGCGCAACCCGGGAAGTTGAACTTTGCCACGTCAGGAAGCGGAAACGTGACGCACATGGCCATGGAACTGGTGAATCTCATGGCAGGCGTCAGGATGCAGCAGGTGCCCTACAAGGGATCGGGCCCGGCCATGACGGACTTGCTCGGGGGGCAGGTACAGGTCTACATGGGTGTTTCGGCCAATATCATCCCCCATGTGAAGAGCGGTAAGCTCATTGGCATTGCCGTCTCGGGAGACAAGCGCCTGCAGGCTCTGCCGCAGGTGCCCACCCTGACGGAATCCGGCATGCCCGGGTTCCGGCTCAATGCCTGGACGGGGGTATTCGGGCCGGCAGGCATGTCCAAAGCGCTGCTCGACAAGTTATCCGCGGATTTCATGAGCATCGCGCAGGCACCCGAATTCAGGGAAAAGCTCGCCGATCTCGCTCTGGATCCGTTCATCAACACACCCGAACAGTTTGCCGCGCTCCTCAAGGCAGAGATGGCCAATTTCCAGAAGGTGATTGCCGCAGCCAATATAAAGCTCGAATAATCTTGCATAGCTTCGAGTGATTCCTTGCACGCCGGACAGCGGGCGACTTCTCCGCGTTACACTGCTGCTTGTTGATAACGCATCCATAATGAGCCGCAATCACCGGCCTGAGTCCGGTGCGGAAAGTATTAACGCAGAGGAGGAGCAAACATGAAAATCACCCACGTCAAGACGCGCCTGGTGCGCATACCGGCCAAGCCGATTTCGCCCATGCCCGCCGGCATGGCCACGCCCATGCACGACTACGTGACCCTGGAACTGGGCACTGACCAGGGCCTGGAGGGGATCGGTTTTTCCTCCTGCGGCGATGTGCTGAGCGGCGCGCTCAAGGCCGCCGTGGACAAGCTGGCCGAGATGATCATGGGCGATGATGCGCGCGGCATCGAGGCCATCAACGCCAAGCTGCGCAATCTCGCCGGCGGCGCCGGTCCCGGGGGCATCTTCACCACCGCGCTGGCGGCCATCGACATCGCGCTGTGGGACCTGCGCGGCAAGGCGGCCGGGCAATCGGTGGCCCAGGTGGCGGGCGGGCACCGCAAGAGCGTGCCCGTGTACGCCAGCGGCGCGCTGATGCGCGGCTTTCCCACCGACCACATGGCCAAGACCGCCGGCCTGCTGAAAGAGCAGGGCTGGCGCCAGATGAAGACCCAGATGGGCATGAACATTCGGCCGCACCAGGAAGTCGAGCGCATGCGCGCGGTGCGCGCCGCCATCGGTGACGACGTGGACCTGATGTGCGACATCAACCAGAACTGGAGCGTGCACCAGTGCATCGACGTCGGCCGCCGTGTCGAGGACGTGAACCTGTACTGGTTGGAAGACCCGGTGGCGCATGACGACTACCCGGGCATGGCGCGCGTCAACGCCGAATTGAAAATGCCCATCGCCGCGGGCGAGTACGTCTACGGCGGCGTGCCCTTTCGCCACCTCATCGAGTCACGCTCCATCGACATCGTCATGGTGGACATTCTGCGCTCCGGTGGCGTCAGTGGCTGGCTGAAGATCGCCCATATGGCCGAATATTTCAACCTGCCGGTGGTGAGCCACCTCGCCCCCGAACTGCAGGTGCACACCGTGGCCGCCGTGCCCAACGGCCTCACCGTGGAATACATGCCCTGGTCCGTGGGCCTGTTCGAGGAAGTGCCGGTGATGAAGAACGGCATGATCGACGTGCCCGACAAGCCCGGTTTCGGGTTGAAGTTCGACCAGGCGGTGCTGACGCGGTACAGCGTCTGAGGAAGAGGGGGCATCCCATTTCACTGCACGGTGGCCGGTTGTTTGAGTCTGTGATGTCCCGGGTTCTGTGGACTGCCTAATGAACCACCGCGGTGGCCGCTGCCTCGCGCGGAAACAGCGGTCCCTTGGCGGCGCTGTACTTCCTGACCTGCCAGCCCAGCAACAGCGCCTCGGCGAGGAAGGCGGCACCGATGGCCGCGATGCCCACCATGGCGCCGTTGAGATTGGGCGTGACCAGGGTGAGGCTGCCCACTGACAGCACGGTGATGAAACGCAGCCCGGCGCTGAAGGCGATGATGCCGGTCCTGCGCATGGCCGTCAGCAGCCCGCGGAACAGGGACGAGTAGCCCCACACCACGGCGACGAAAGCCACCATCTGCACGCCCGGAATGGCATACACGGCAAGGTCTGCGCGCAGGCCCATGATGCCGTTGAGGATCACCTCCCGCATCGGCGTATAGAACATGATGCCCACCAGCACGAAGTAGCCCAGCGTCAGCCGGTGCGTGAAGCGGGTGATCACGTGCATGTCGGCGCGGGTCTGCACCAGTGCCTGGGCGGTCTGCACCACGTTGCGCAGGGGCGACACGATCAGCGCCTTGAGTCCATTCACCACGCCGAAGGCGGCCAGCGCCAGGTCGGGGGTGGCCAGGCGCCCCAGGAACAGGTTGATGACGAACACCACGCCGTTCTCGCTGGACTGGGTGATCATCAGCGGCCAGGAGAAGCGCCACAGGCTGCGGTAGGTGAATTGCTCACCGCCGCTGGCGTGCAGCTGCCGGTAGAACTGCCTCGAAACGAAATAGAGGTAGACGCCCTCGGCCGCCATGCAGCCCACCAGCGAGGTGGCCCCGGCCACGGCCCCCGACATGAAGTAGGGGAGCACCAGCAGCATCAGGATCTGCGAGACGATGCGCACGATGGTGGCATGCGAGATCAGCATGGTGCGCCGGTGCCGCATGCACAGCGCGGTGGCCAGGTTGCGCACCTGGTTGGGGAAGATCCACAGCCCCATCACCGCCGAGGCCGGTTTGGCCAGTGCCGTCACCTCGGGGCTGGCGCCGACCACGGTGCCAAACAGCCAGTCCCCCAGCGGCGTCAGCGCCACCGCTTCGATGAACACAAAGGGCACCAGGCCGATATAGAAGTAGAACCGCGCCAGCCGCCAGAAGGAGGGCTTGTCGGTAATGTAGGAAATGCCTGCCGCCGTGCCCGAGGCCATGATGCTGCTGAACATGGTGTTGAAGGCGAAGGCGATGCTGAAGGCCGCCAGGGTGATGGTCGGGTCGCCCAGACGGGCGAGAAAGCCGTGGACGATGGAATGCGACACCTGGTGCAGCTCGGTGGTGAGGATGAGCGGCAGGAAGAACAGCATCGCCATGCGCATCGTCAGCGGCGACCGCGTGCGGGGGGTGTCGGGCGTGACAGTTACCATGGTCACTGAATCCGGGTGGCCGGCTTGTTCAGGCCGGCGAGGGGGGCGCGCCGCGAGGGCGTGAACGGCGCAGCGGCGCGAACAAGGCATGCCGCGCAACATGCGTCAGATGCGGTGCACGCGGTACGCGCAGCACACAGGGTCAGCAGAACGTGCGAGTTCATTCGATTCCTGATTGGGCGCCGGCAACAACCTTCAGCCCGTGGGCCTCCCCTTTACCTGCTTGCCGGCTGCCAGCCGTCATCCGTGTTCAAGCGGTCGGATGACGGTTGTTTGAGGCTTATTGTATTCCGTATGGGCAGTTTCACATTCTGCCGGGGCAGATTTGGCCGGGGCGCCGGGCGTCGCGGGCTTTGCGACAGGGTCTGCTGATAGACTTCGACCGGGGGAGCGGCAGGCAATATGGCAGACATCGCGCACGCAATCGCAGGACTCATCGGCCTGATTTCCCTGGCGTGGCTGGCCAGCGAGGCGAAGCAGCGCATTCCATGGGCCACGGTCGCTGCAGGACTCGCGTTGCAATTGCTGCTGGCGGTGCTCCTTCTCAAGCTGCCCGTCGTCAAGGACGCCTTTCTCACGCTGAACGCCGTGCTTGGCTGGCTGGAGCAGGCGACACAGGCCGGCACCGCTTTCGTCTTCGGCTACCTGGGCGGCGGAAAGCCTCCCTTCACGGTGAGCGACCCCGCCTCGTCCTTCGTCCTGGCCTTTCGTGCGCTGCCGCTGGTGCTGGTGATGAGCGCGCTTTCCGCGCTGTTGTTCTACTGGGGCGTGCTGCCGGCCATCGTGCGCGCCATCGCGTGGCTGCTGGAAAGAACCATGCGGGTGGGCGGCGTGGTGGGCCTGTCTGCGGCCGCCAATGTGTTCGTTGGCATGGTCGAGGCCCCCCTCTTCATCCGCCCCTACCTCACGCGGGTATCCCGCGGCGAGCTCTTCATCATCATGACGGGCGGCATGGCCTCCATCGCCGGCACGGTGCTCTTTCTGTACTCGAGCTTCCTGAGGGATGCCATACCCGATGCCGTGGCACATCTGCTGATTGCCTCCGTGCTGTCGGCCCCGGCAGCCATCGTGATTTCACTCATCATGGTGCCGGCCGAAGGGCCCCCCACTGACGCCAGGCTGGCACTGGCATCGGAGGCCACCAGCAGCATGGATGCCATCACGCGCGGCACGCTGGATGGCGCGGCCCTGTTGATCAACATCATCGCCATGCTGCTGGTGCTGGTGGCGCTGGTCACCCTGGTCAATCTGGGTCTGGGTCTGTTGCCAGCCATCCATGGGGCGCCGGTGACGCTGCAACTGCTGCTGGGCTGGCTGCTCGCGCCGCTGGCCTGGCTGGCAGGCATTCCCTGGAGCGAGGCGCAGGCGGGCGGCGCGCTGCTGGGCACCAAGACCATACTCAATGAGCTGGTGGCCTACCTGGAACTCGCGCAACTGCCCCCCGAAACCCTGTCAGCCCGCAGCCGCCTGCTCATGACTTACGCGCTGTGCGGCTTTGCCAACTTCGGCAGCCTGGGCATCATGATTGGCGGGCTCGCGACCATGTGCCCGGAGCGCCGTGAGGAAATCGTGGCACTGGGCATGAAATCCATCGTCGCGGGAACGCTGGCGACCTGCATGACGGCGGCGATGGTGGGCTTGCTGGTGTGACCAAAGGTTTGGGGGCGCCGGTTCAATGGCCAGGATTGTCCGAGGGTGGCGCTGAGGAAGGATTGAATGAACAGGGGACAGGCCATGCGCTTGCTGATACCTTGTTCTCAGAAGGATCACTCCCCCAGATATGGAGTTGCACATCTTGAATACCATCCAGGACACCCACTCCAAGACCATTGGCTACATCCTGTGGATAGTCGGCTTTACCGGCGCGCACCGTTTCTATTACGGCCGACCGGTGACCGGCACGATCTGGTTCTTCACGCTGGGCTTGCTGGGGATAGGCTGGGTCATCGACCTGTTCCTGATTCCCGGCATGGATCGCGAAGCGGACCTGCGCTTTCGCGCCGGCCGGGTCAATTACACCATTGCCTGGGTCCTGCTTACTTTCCTGGGGCTGCTGGGCCTGCATCGTTTCTACATGGGCAAGTGGGTGACGGGCATCGTCTACCTGTGCACCGCGGGCCTGCTGGGTGTGGGCTTGTTGTACGATTTCTGGACGATGAATGATCAGATTACCGTTGTAAACGCTGAACAGTAGTTGAGTCTCACCGGAAATATGATAATTTCTCGAGATCACCTTCCACCCGCGTGGTAACTCGCACCGAGCTGATCCGTGGCAACGCGTCAATCGCGCGCGCCCGTGCCGGGCAAGCAAGTCAGGGACGGGGACGCTGGTAGCCGCGTCTTTCTGGCGGTTCTGATAACGGGCCGCCCCATCTGCATGAAGACGCTGTCCCGAATGCGCTTTTCCACGGCCCGTCGAACAAAGGCCGATCCGACCGGCTGATGCAGCGCGGCTATGACTTGCCCGCGGCCTGCAGTCTTGCAATGTCCTCGCTTGAATATCCGAGCAGGCTCGATAACACCTCCACGGTATGCTCGCCAAGGACGGGGGGCGGCACCAGCGTGCGCCACACTTTGCCATCGGCCCGGAGCGGATGACCCACCGATCGCACCCGACCCACGCTGGAATGCTCGAAATCGAACACCATTTCGCGTGCCAGCGTTTGCTCGGAAGTGAGCGCATCTCCCACCGAGGCCACGCGCGAGCAGGGCACATCGGCCGCATCCAGGCGCTTGAGCCAGTTATCCACGGTGTCGCCCTTGAGGATGGGCTCGATGATGTCGTGCAAGGCCTGCTTGTTGTCCTTGCGCGCATCGATGGTGGCAAAGCGCGGATCGCCCACCAGTTCGGGCCGGCCTATGGCCTGGGCGAACTTGGCCCAGAATGCCTGCGAGAAGGCGGCGATGATGAAAAAGTTGTCGCTTGCCTCGAATGCGCCATAGGGAGCGATGTGGTGATGGCCCGAGCCCACCGGCTGCGGCGACTCGCCGGTGGTGAAGTAAAGCTGCGCGAGATAGCCCAGCAGGGCGATCAGCATGTCATGCAGACCCAGGTCCATGTAGCTGCCCTTGCCGATGCAGCGGCGTGCCCGGAGGGCGGCAAGGATGGCCAGCGCGCTGAAAATGCCGCCATTGAGGTCTCCCACCGGCAGGCCGATGCGCACCGGCGGCCGGCCCTCTTCGCCGGTGATGGCCATGGTGCCCGCCATGGCCTGGTTGACCAGGTCGAAGGAAATCTTGTCGCGCAAGGGCCCGGTCTGGCCATACCCGGAAATGGCACATACCAGGATGTGCGGGTTGGCCTTGCGCAGCGCCTCATAGGACAGGCCCAGCCGGTTCATCACGCCGACGCGGTAGTTTTCAATGATGACGTCAGATTTTGCAGCCAGGTCCAGCAGCGCCTTGCGCCCGCCTTCTGTCTTCAGGTCCAGCACCACGCTTTTCTTGCCGCGGTTCACCGACATGAAATAGGTGCTCTCCTCCTTGATGAAGGGGATGTTGCGCCGGGTCGGATCTCCCACACGCGGCTCTTCCACCTTGATTACCTCGGCACCCAGGTCGGCCAGGATCTGCGCGCCATAGGGACCGGCAAACATGCGCGTGAGATCGATCACGCGAACACCGGCCAGGGGCAGTGCATTGGACGCGGCGGTCGCGGGGGCCGGGGCGGGCGCAGCTGCAGTTGCAGCCGCTGCAGGCAGTTCGCGACGCGTGCCCAGCGTCTGGCCCGGCACCGCCGACAGGCCTACGACCTTGTCCGCGGCGAGCCGCTCGATACGGGCTTCGTCGTATCCCAACAGGTCGCGCAACACCGATCTGGTGTGCTGCCCCAGCACCGGCGCGGGCCGACAGTCCGGCCGGAATTGCGCCCCGCCCTCGAAATCGAAATGGAAGGGTGTGCCCAGGGTGCGCAGCCGACCGGCGACTGGATGGTCCATTTCCACCACCATGCGGCGCGCCAGCGTCTGCTCCATTTCGATGGCCTGTGCCACCGAGTTCACCGGGCCATTGGGCACATCGCCCGCGCGCAGCGCCTCCTCCCACTCGGCGGTGGTGCGGGTGCGCATGATGGCTTCGAGGATGGCACCCAGTTCCGGACGGTTGCGGTGACGGTCGGCAAAGGTGGCGTAGCGTGGATTGTCGGCCAGGTCCTCGCGGCCCAGCACCCTGCTGAACTTGCGCCAGAACACCTGGGTGAAGGCTGCCACCACGATGTGGCCATCGCCGGTCTCGAAAGCGTTGTAGGGATAGATGGTGGGGTGGCGCGAGCCCAGGCGCTGTGCCTGCTCCCCGGTGGCAAAGTAGACATTGGCCATGTAGGCGAGCAGCGATGTGCCCACGTCGTACATGGCCGTGTCCAGATAGGCGCCGCGGCCGGTGCGTTCGCGCTGCTCCAGCGCAGCCAGGGCCGAGATGGTGCAGAACATTCCGGACAACTCGTCGGCCAGCGGCAGGCCCATTTTCACCGGCGGGCGATCGGGCTCGCCGGTCACGGCAACGGCGCCGGTCAGCGCCTGTATCACCAGGTCGAAGGCTGTCTTGTCACGCCACGGACCGGTCTGGCCAAACCCCGAGATGGAACAGTAGACCAGGCGGGGATTGATCCGGGACAGGGCCTCGTAGCCGATGCCGATTCGCCCGGCCACGCCGGGACGGAAGTTCTCCACCACAATGTCGGACTGCGCTGCGAGCGAGCGCACGATCTCCAGCCCCTCGGGTTTCTTGAGGTCGAGTGCAACGCTCTCCTTGTTGCGGTTGAGCGAGAGGAAGTAATGGCTCTCGCCGTTCACGTAGGGCGGGTTGTGGCGGGTGACATCGCTGCCCTCCAGGTCCTCCACCTTGATCACGTGGGCCCCCAGGTCGGCCATGACCATGGTGGCCATGGGTCCGGAGAGCACGCGCGAAAAATCCAGCACGCGTATGCCCTCGAGCGGCTTGAAGCCGCGCGTCGTCTCGCTCATGTTTGGTGCTCCTCCAGTCGGGGGCCGGCCGCCACGTGCGTCGCTCGCACCGCCCGCCCCGATGCGGACATTCAGCGGCGCGGCAGGATCACTTCGGCGCTGCCCAGCGCTGTCACACGCCCGCGCTGGTCTTCGGCACGCATTTCCAGCTCGATGCAGCCATCGAATTCAGACTTCTTGCTTACCGTGCCGCGTATCCAGGTGGTATCGCCGATGAAGTTGGGTGCACGCAGCTGCACCTGCAGGCGGCGCACCCAGGCGTCATCACCCATCCAGTCGGACACGGCGTGGTCGAACCAGCCAATGCGCTGCGGGCCATAGTCGTACACCGTGGGCATGCCGATTTCCTGGGCATAGTCTTCCTCCCAGTGCACGCGCTCGGGAACATCCCAGATGCCGAGCTTGTTCTTCGAGCCGACGCCGGGATGGCGCTGGCGGTACTCGAACCATTGCCGGTGCGGCATGGCATACACCCACCCAAAGCCGGAGACGAAGCAGATGCAGTCCGTGATGGTCAGCGGCCCCTTGACGATGTCCCACAAGGCATCGCCCACCTGCGTGTCCTCAAAGCAAAGCGTGCGCGCGCCACGGCGGCTGGCGATCTCGTGCCGATAGCCTTCCTCGATTTTCACCAGGTCTGCATCGGTGTAGGTCTGGGGCTGGATGTCGGCGTACTTGCGGCCCTTTTCCACCTTCTTGCGCTCGGTGCGGAAGGTGTGGGAATAGACCGTGGTCAGAACCTGGTCCTGATCGTCGCGGTAGCGCGTGGCATAGGTCTGCTGGTATTCGCGGCCGGCGAATTTCCCGTGGCGCTCCTTCATCTCGTGCAGGGCGGAGGTCGCGCGGATGCGCGTGCCGACCTTGATGGGCACATGGCAGTGGAAATCCATGCCGGTAAACAAGCCATGTACGCCCGGCAGTCCGCGTGCGCGCGGGAAGCCACAGGTTTGCACAAAGGTGGCCGGAGCGATCATGCCGTCCCAGCGGGTGCCGGCCGCATATCCGGGATTGGTCCAGCGCGGATTGTCGTCACCCAGGCCAAGCATGTAATGGCGGATGGTGTCCTCGCTCGCCGCGGTGTTGAACTGCTGCATGGGGCGCTCGACGCCCATGGTCTTGTTGATTTCGGCCACCGCTTCGTCGGTGATGCGGCCATAGGAGGACGATACTGCTGTGCTCACGCTTGCTCCCCTTCACACTGTGATGATGTGTACCTGCGCAGTCCGCGGCGCGCTCTTGGATGACGCGCCTGTAATTCTGTCATGCGGATGAGCATGCATCATATCAGGACCAAAGGACAGACATCCCGTTACGGTTCCGGCTGGCAGCAGGCGAACAGCGGAAGCAATGCAGGGAAGTGCCGCGGCCTGCCAGGACGCAAGTGGCAAGCCGGGGCGGGGAGGCGCCCATCTTTGAAACACCCTGCTAAACTGCCCGCACATCGCTACACCTGTCCAAAACAACACTTAAGGTGGAGGCTACTCATGAAGGCACGATGGACCCTGGTTGGCATTGCAATTTCCGGATTCATCGCCGGCTACAGCAGCATGAGTCAAGCACAGAACTACCCCGCCCAAACGGTGCGCGTGGTGGTGGCCTATCCCCCTGGCGGGCCTACCGATCTCATCGCACGCCTGATTGCGCAGCGTCTCAGTGAAACGGTGGGGCAGCAGTTCCTGATCGAGAACCGCGGCGGCAGCAATGGCGTGATCGGCACTGAACTGGTTGTGCGCAGCAAGCCCGACGGCTACACGTTGCTGCTCGGCACCTCCTCGTTGGCAAGCAATGGCAGCCTGTATGCCAAGCTGCCTTATGACGCGGCAAGGGATCTCACGCCCATCAGCCTGACCGCGAGCACGCCCTACTTTCTGGCCGTGAATGCATCCCTGCCGGTGAACTCGGTGAAGGAACTGATCGCGCACGCCAAATCAAGGCCCGGGCAACTCCATTTCGGCTCTGCCGGCAACGGCTCCGGGCCTCACCTGGCAGGCGAGATGTTCAGCGTCGAAACCGGCGTGAAGATGGTCCACGTCCCCTACAAGGGCACCGGTCCGGCATCAGCCGATGTGGCGGGCGGCCAGATCCAGCTCATCTTCGTCGGCCTGCCCGCGCTTAACCCGCACGTGAAATCCGGCAGGGTGCGCCTGTTGGCGGTGGCTGAATCAAAACGCGTGTCGCTCACACCGGACCTGCCCACTGTGGCCGAGGCCGGAGTGCCAGGCTTCGAGTCCTCGGCCTGGTTCGCCTTCTTCGGACCGGCGGGGATGCCCAAAGAGCTGCCGGTGCGCATCGCGGGTGAGGTCACGAAAGTCATGCAGAGCAAGGACATCCAGGAAAAGATGACCGGCTTCGGCGCTGTGCCGCTGTGGAGCACGCCGGCACAGTTCGAGACCTACTTCCGTGAAGAGGCAATGCGCTACGCCCGTCTCATCAAGGCGGCCAATGTGGTGATTGACTAGGGTCTGTTCACATTCATCGCGCGAGATGCGGGCTGGGGTCCTGGCCCCATGGCGTCGTTGCTCATCGCTTGCAGGCACCCGGCCTGCGGCGCTCCTCGCGCCTGGCCCTGGAGTCAGGACCACCCGCGTACTCGCGTGCTGAAGGTCAACTGACCCTGGCGGTGTAGTGCCGGCCTCGTGAACAAGCAGGGCCACGCCGACCCTGTTTCCCCCTGGTGTAAGCTCTTGCCCTTTCACGCACGACCGCCCTGTTCAAAGGGCGCCGGCCAGGGAATTTCATTCGAGGGGAGGCTTGTTTCATGCGTTCAACCATCATGCTCACCGGCGACGTCAACCTGCTAGGCGTCGAGGATGTCACCGTGCCGTTTCGCAGCGTGCGCGACAGTTTTGCCAAGGCCGATTGCGTGTTCGGCAACCTGGAATGCTGCCTGTACGATCCGGTGGTACCGCGCGGGCAGATGATGCCCGACCTGATTTCTGGCTATGACGGCTTCTGGGCGCCGACGAAGAATGCGGCGGCGCTGACGCATGGCGGCTTCCACTGCGTGGGCAATGCCAACAACCAGAATTACGGCCACAAGGCCATCGTGGCCTCCAACGAGTGCCTGGACAAGCTGGGCATGCCGCATGTGGGCACCGGCGCGAACAAGGCGGCGGCGCGCGCTTCCGCGGTGGTGACGCGCAACGGCACGCGCTTCGGCTTCCTGCAGCGCACTTCACAGTATTGGCCCAACCACCACGAGGCCACCGAGCACAGCCCGGGTGTTGCGGTGATCAAGGTGCACACCGCCTTCGAACCGGTGTACTACAAGGACGGCACGCTGCCGCCCAACCGGCCCGGCCTGCCGCCGAAGGTCCACACCTGGGTGGATAAAAAGTACATGGACGAACTCCAGTCCGACCTGCGCGATCTGCGCGCCAAGTCCGACATCGTGGTGTCCTCGCACCACATGGGGCACAAGGGTGACATCCTCGACTTCCAGAGCGAGATCGCGCATGCCGCGGTCGATGCCGGCGCAGATGTGGTGATGGCGCATGCCGAGCACTATCCACTGGGCATCGAGATCTACAAGGGCAAGCCGATTTTCTACGGCCTCGGCAGCTTCTGCTTCATCAAGAGCAACAAGCGCTACCTCAAGGGCTGGGTGGGCGTGATGCCGCGCGTGACTTTTGAGGACAATCAGGTGGCGCGCATCGCCTTCTCGCTGGTGCGCCAATTGGACAACACCGAAATCGTCATTCGCCCAGTGGCCGAGGAAGCCGCGGCACTGGCCGAGATCCAGAAATACTCGGACCGCTTCAAGACAAAGATGGAACTGGCCGGGGACGAAGTCATCGTCACCGCCGGCATCTGATTGCTGACAACAAGAACAAGGAGGGAGGCAGGATGAAACAGCAAGCTCGAACCGCACTGAACCGCGCCGTGATTGGAACCCTGGTGGCGCTGCCACTGGTGGCCGCCAGTCACCAGGCGATGGCCCAGGCCTATCCGACCAAGGCCATCCGCTTTGTCGTGGGTTTCCCGCCCGGCGGTGGCAATGACCTGCTGGCGCGCACGGTGGGTGCCAAACTGTCCGAGGTGGTGTCGCAGTCGGTGATCGTCGAGAATCGCGCCGGCGCCGGCGGCAATGTCGGGGCCGAGTATGTGTCACGCCAGGCTGCCGACGGCTACACCATTCTGATGATGTCGAGCAGCCATCCGATCCAGAAGTTGCTCAAGCCCGAACTCACCTATGACCCGATCGCCGACTTCACGCCGGTGGCCCGGCTGGCTGCTTACAGCTACATCCTGGTGATCAACCCCGGGGTGCAGGCGCGCAATGTGAAGGAACTGGTGGGCCTGGCCAAGGCCAAGCCGGGGGCACTCAATTTCGTGTCATCGGGCAATGGCTCCGGCTCACACCTGGCGGGCGAACTGTTCAAGATCGCCACCACCACCGACCTGACCCACATCAGCTACAAGGGCGGCGCGCAGGCGATCACCGACCTGGTGGGCGGGCGGGTGCAGATGATGTTCAGCCCCATCCCGGCGGTGATGCCGCAGGTGAAGGCTGGCAAGATGGTGGTGCTGGCTTCCACCGGCAACCAGCGTGCCTCGGCACTGCCGGATGTACCCACGGTGATGGAGTCGGGCTTTCCCAACTTCACCGCCAACTCCTGGTACGGCGTAGTCGGCCCGGCGAAACTGTCGGTGGCCATCGCCGACACCCTGAACAAGCAGATCAACGTCGCGCTGCAGGCAGCCGATGTCCGCGAGCGTCTTGTGGGCGAAGGTGCGGAACCCGCGCCCGCCACGCGCGAGCAGTTCGTCGAACTGATCCGTGCCGATCACGACAAGTGGGGCAGGGTGATCCGGCAGACCGGGATCAAGGGCGACTGAGGCGTTTGCAGGAGGGGCACGAAGCGGCGCTGACGCTAACGGCCCCCTTTGACAAGGGGGTCAACCCTGTTGCAGTCCCGTTTCCCCCGGAAGTTGGTGAAGAGTCTTGAGCCCCCCCCACGCCAGAGGGAGGTATTCGAGTCATTCTCTTAATTCGGGACTTGATCAGCGTTTCTTCCGCGCGGCCGTAAGGCGCATCAGCTCGCCCACGTCCTTGCAGTTTTCAATGTTTTCCACCATGTCGGCCACTTTGGCGGCGGCCTTGCCGATCACCGGCTGCGCCAGGTTGTCGAACTTGGCACGCAGTTCGGCATCGCTCATGGGGTTCTGGATCGAGCCCTTGGGGTAGTCGACCTGGGACACGTAACTGGCGCCATTCTTCATCCTGACCGTCATGCGGCAGGACACGCCACGCGGCAGGTTCTGGTCCACGCTGATGGCGGTGGCCTTCATCAGCCGAACCAGCACCGGGTCCTTGAGTTTCCTGTCGCTGTACTGCTTCAGCAGTGCCGCCCCTTCCTTGAAGGCCACGGCCGTGGAGTAGGGCAGGCTGACCTGGCCTTCATGGTAGGTGCGCGGCGACTTGTTCTGGTGATACAGCGCCCAGTCCGGATGGCGCGCCACTTCGATGGCGGCGATCTGCGCCAGCACCGGCTTGTCGCGGCCGCGGATCTCCAGTGCGCAGTCGATGGCATTGTGGATGGGCCTGGCGCAGGAGTAGGGCTTGAACTCGATGTCGAGGCGATAGGGGCGCTTGAGTCCCTTGGTCAGTTGCGAGGCATCGGACTGGTCGGTGAAGGCACGCAGAAAGCCGCGCTCGCCCTCGAAGATGGTCTCGGCGCCGGTAAAGCCCAGTTGGGCCATCAGCGCGGCAGTGACGCCGTTACGTGCGGCGGGGCCCGGGTTGAAACGCTTCTGCATGGACGGGCCGTACATCTCCATGAGGCCGGAGGCCTGCGCGCCGGCCAGGCCGAAGGCGGAAACCAGTTGCCCGGCATTCAGGCCCAGCATGCGACTGGCCGCCACGGTGGCGCCGAACACGCCGCAGGTGGGCGTGGTGTGATAAGCGCGGTTGCGCAGCGAGTTGTTGGCCGCCTTGCTCAGGCGCTCCATCATTTCGCAGCCGGCCGCCAGGGCCGCAATCAGCTGCCGGCCATTGGCGCCCTGGCGCTGTGCCGCGGCCAGCGCCGCCGAAAACACCGGCGGGCTGAAGTGGAACAGCGCCAGGATGTCAATGTCGTCCAGTTCGATGCTGTGCGAGGAGATGGCATTGGCAAACGCGGCCTGCGCCATGGGCACACGCTCGCCGCCGCCGACCAGCGTGGATTCCGTCACCCCTTTCTGCACCGTGGCGAAGCGGCGCGCGACCACGCCGCTTTCGGTCTGGCTGCCGGCAATGCCCACACCGAGGTAATCCAGCAGCAGGCGTTTCATCGCCTTGCGGTTGGCCTCGGGCACCTTGTTGTAATCGAGGCTGGTGAAGTGGGCGGCGAGTTGCTGGGCGATGGTGGCGGGCATGATTGGACCCTTTCGTGATATTCGTGATGGGGGCAGGAGGGGGTAGGGTGTTGGGCAGTCGCCTGGCGATCAGATCGGGTCCCAGTTGAACACGTCGCCCGAGCGGTCCAGCGGGAAGAAGGACTGCTGTAGCGCCGGTATGCAGTGCTCGGCGATGGACTCCGGGGTCCAGCCCTCGGAACGATGCACCGAACGCACCGGGCGCGGCTGGCTCATGAGGAAAATCTCGTTGTTGCGAACGGCAAACACCTGGGCATTCACCTTCTCGGCCTGGTCACTGGCAAGGTACACGGCCAGCGGGGCGATCTTGGCGGGGGTCATCTGCTTGAGTTTTTCCACGCGCGCCTCTTCGGCCGGCGTGCTGGTGGGGATGGAGCTGGTCATGCGGCTCCAGGCAAAGGGCGCGATGCAGTTGGAGCGCACCTTGAACTTGGCCATGTCCAGGGCGATGGATTTGGAGAAGGCGGTCAGCCCCAGCTTGGCGGCGGAGTAGTTGGCCTGGCCAAAGTTGCCGATCAGGCCGGAGGTGGAGGTCATGTGCACGAAGCTGCCCGATTCCTGCTCCTTGAAGTGCAGGGCGGCGGCCTTGCTCATGTAGAAGGCGCCCAGCAGGTGCACCTTGATCACCGCCTCGAAGTCTTCCGTGCTCATCTTGTGGAAGATGCGGTCACGCAGGATCCCGGCGTTGTTGATCACGCAGTCGATGCGGCCGAAGGTGCCGATGGCGGTCTCGATGATGCGGTTGGCGCTGGCCGCCTCGGAGACGCTGTCGGTGCTGGCCACGGCCTGGCCGCCGGCCGCCTTGATCTCCTCGACCACCTTCTGCGCCGGGCCCATGTCCTTGCCTTCGCCGGTGAGCGAGGCGCCAATGTCGTTCACCACCACCTTGGCGCCCTGCGCCGCCATCGCCAGCGCGATGTCGCGCCCGATGCCGCCGCCCGAACCCGTGACGACCACGACCTTGTCCTTGACCATCTGCCCTGCTGCCATCTTGCTTCTCCTTGAGTGCTTGTATGGAATGCCTGCTGAAGGCTGGTGTCCCGAATCGCAAGTTCGCCGAATAAAAGTGTCGAAATCGGCGCCATACGGCGTTGCCAATGCTCGCAAGCCAGCCAGGCTGGCTCCGCTTTGCGCCTTGTCTGGCACCGATTTCGGCACTTTTCGACGGACGTCGACTTGTGCATACCCAATCAGATTCAACGAACTTGCGATTCGGGACACTGCGATGATACTGGTTTGGCGCGGGCTTGGCCTCGCGCGGGGATGGCGGCGCGCCAGCCTGATAGCATTGCCGCTTCGAAGTCCCGGCGGAGCGGCTCCCAGAAGCCACCGCCGGCCCCTATCCCGCTTGAGGAGGTCAACATGCCAGGTGCACTGGACGGCGTACGCGTCATCGATTTCGGCCAATACATCGCAGGACCCATGGCGGCCATGCTGCTGGGGGACCAGGGCGCGGACGTGATCCGCATCGATCCGCCCGGCGGCCCGCGCTGGAACACCCCGGCCAATGCCACCTGGAACCGCAACAAGCGCAGCATCGTGCTGGACCTGAAGAAGCCCGCCGATCTGGCCACGGCGAAGCAACTCATCGCCACGGCTGACGTGGTGGTGGAGAACTTCCGCCCCGGCGTGATGGACCGCCTGGGCCTGGGCGCTGCGGCCATGACCGCGGCCAACCCGCGACTCATCTACTGTTCGCTGCCCGGCTTCGGCCACGACGACCCACGCGCGCAGGTGCGCGCCTGGGAAGGCGTGCTGGGTGCGGCCACCGGCGCCTATCGTCCCGGCCACGGTGGTTCAGACCGGCCGGTATACACCGTGGTGCCCTATGCCTCGGCCTACGGCGCCTTCCTCTCCTCGGTCAGCATCACCATGGCGCTCAATGCGCGCGAGCGCTCCGGCGTCGGCCAGACCATCGAGATTCCGCTCTTTGATGCCACCTTCACCGTGGTGGGCGCGCGCGGCCTGCTGGTCAACGGCAAGCCGGAGGAGGAACCCGAATTCAACTGGAGCCGGCAACTGCCCTGCAAGGACGGGCGCTGGCTGATGTACGTGGCCAACAACAAGCGCTTCGAGGCCTTCATCCAGTCCATCGGCATGGACAAGGTGCGCGATGCCGGCGCCGGCCCCAAGGAGCTGGCAGCACGCTTCGACGAGATCATGCGCACCCGCACCGCGAAGGAATGGGAAGACCATGTGGCCGAGATCGGCTCCGAGGGTGTGATCTGCCACAGCAGCGCCGAATGGCTGGAACATCCGCAGGCGCTGGCCTCGAAGATCATCGAGGACTACAGCGATCCGGAACTCGGGACCTTCCGCGGTCCCGGCGTCCATGCGCGCCTGTCGCTCACGCCCGGCTCGGTGCGCCGTTCGCGCCCGAAGCTGGACCAGCATCGCGCGGAAATTCTCGGTGAGCTGGCCACCCGCAAGCCCAAGGCCGCGGTGGCCGGCGAAACCGAACTGCGCGCCGCGTTGAAGGGCGTGAAGGTGGTGGACCTGTGCATCGTGCTGGCCGGCCCCACCTGCGGGCGCACACTGGCCGAATTCGGTGCTGACGTGGTCAAGATCGACAGTCCGCACAACAAGACCGTGCTGCGCCACAACGACATCAACCGCGGCAAGCGCAGCGTGCTGATCGACCTGAAGACGAAAGAAGGTCTGGCCATCTTCTGGAAGCTGGTGGATGAAGCCGATGTGCTGCTGCAGAACTTCCGCTCCGGCGTGGCCGAGAAGCTGGGCATCGGCTATGAGCAGGTCAAGGCGCGCCGCCCGGACATCATCTACGGCTCCATGAATACCTTCGGCCACCTCGGCCCCTATGCCGGACGCCCTGGCCACGAACAGATCGGCCAGGCGGTGTCGGGCATGCAGGTGCGTTTCGGTACGCACAAGCCGGCCACCGCGCCCTTTGCCGCCAACGACTACGGCACCGGCCTGGGGGCGTGTTATGGCGTGGCGCTGGCGCTACTGCATCGTCAGCGCACCGGCCTGGGCCAGTTCGTTGATTGCGCACTGTCCTATACCGCCACCATGCTGCAGACGCCCATCCTGCAGAGGTACGCGGGCAAGCAGTGGAACGAGGCCCAGGGGCAGGAAGCCAACGGCAACGGCCCGCTGGACCGCATCTACAAGGCCAGTGACCAGTACTTCTTCCTGTCGGCGCGCGAAGGTGAGCTGGCGCGTTGCCCGGAGCTGGCTGATCTGGCCTCGAAGCAGGGCGCAGACCTGGAGCAGGCGCTGGAGCAGCGACTGGCCGGGCGCAGCGTGACCGAGTGGGTGAGCCTGCTGACCCAAGCCGGTATCGGTGCGCATCGCTGCGTGCCCAGCCTGGTGGAACTGATGCAGGATCCGCTCACCGTGGCGCGCAAGCTGGCTGTCACGCGTGACCACGAAGGCTTCGGCCCCATCACCACCACCGCGCCGGGCGTCAAGCTGTCACGCACGCCCATGCTGATCGGCAATGTCGCTTCGAAGCCGGGCAAGGACATTCAATCCGTGCTCGCCGACATCGGCATGGCCGGCGAACTGGATCGACTGGTGAAAGAGAAAGTGGTGTGGCTGCAGGGGCCGAAGGCGGGCTGCTGAGGTCTGGGCCGCAGCGTCGTTAACCCCCTTGTCAAAGGGGGCCGACTCGACCGTCAGGCCGAGCGGGGGGATTTTTCACCGCTGCGATGGCTGTGGGCCACGAGTGCCTGGGTGATGTCGGGGATGTAATCCGGCGGCTCCCTGCCTGCATGGCAACAGCACTACCCGGCATTCAAGTTGAGCTCTTGCGATGACCGGCAGATTGGATTGGGGCCTGTTGGCCAAAATCCCCCCGCGCGACTGCGTCGCGTCGGCCCCCTTTGACAAGGGGGTTAAATCGGTCGGCCGAGTCTGCTTTTATGTTTGATAACAATAGCTATGCCAGTTCATTAAAGAAAAGGGCTAGTATCCCTATCTGATCACAATGGCGTTGCCAGTTTCCGCCGGGCGGAGCGCCTAGGCCGGCACCTCCAGATTCACCAGCGGCCCGTACTGCTGGCCGCCATAGACATCCGAGTCATTGGTGTCGCCGGAGATGCGTGGGCGCGGAATGGTGATCTTGATGGCACTGGCGGCGTCGTAGTTGATGATGGCCACGACTTCCGGTTTCAGTTTGTAGGTACGGGCGAACCATTCGGCGTTGATGGTACCGGCATCGCGCACCTTCTCGTAGGTGGCGTGGTCCTTGAAGATCACGTCGAAGGTGAGCTCGAAAGGCCCGGCGTTCTTGCTGCGGATGAGTTTGGTCACTTCCCAGAGCTTGCTCATGGTTACACGCTCTCGTATTCGATGGGGAACATCTCCAGCGGCGAGGCCGGCTCGACGACATGGTTCATGTTGAAGCGGTAGCTGGCGCCGCGGTTGATCTCGGCCGGGGAGTAGGGAAAGGCGATGGAGGTGATCAGCCCGGTCCATTCCGGTACCGGATAGTGAACTGCCATGTGACTGACCGACTTCATGATGGCGGTGGCCAGATCCTGTGTCTGCGCCGTCACCTGGAACAGCAGGCCCACCTCATGCCCCAGGCCGGTTTCGCTTTCCAACGGCCCCATGGTGGCATCGCGGCCGAACACGCGGATCTGCAGTTCGTACTGTTGCTCGATGCCGGCGCCAAACACTGCCAGCAGCCGCTCGCGGATGGCCTTTTCCATGCCGGTGAGCCAGGAATCGAGCTGGCGCAGGATGATGGGGTCGCGCACGCTGCCGACGATGATGCTCTGGTAGCCGGCCAGTTCGGCGCCTTCCAGCTTGATGGTGTAGCGATCGGAGGACTTGAAAGTGCTGCCTGACACCCGCACGGCGCGGTCGGACACCGCCTCGTACTTCGCGTTGAAGGTGTTCAGCACGCCCGAGGGCTCGATCAGTTCGTAGGGCGTGGCGTTCTCGTAGAGGTTGTGCGAGGCCACGCTGACGGCATCGCAGCGGTATTCCGGATTGGGTGGCTCGACGATGAATGCTTCGTTGTTCAGCCGCACGAACAGGCAGTCGGGGTACTTGCGCTGCACCACGCAGGCCGCACCGCACTCCAGGATCTTGGCGGCATGCCAGACATTGGCCGGGTTGAAACCCTTCATCACCGGCATGGCCGAGTAGATGGAGGTGTCGCTGGAGCGCCCGGCGATGATGACCTCGGCGCCATGCTCCAGTGCTTCGATATAGGGCTCGATGCCGCACATGCCGACGATATGGGCGCTGCGGTCGATGACTTCCTCGTTGAAGACCGGTGCGTTGGCGAGCGGGCTGATGCGGCCCTCGCGCAGCTTCTGTTTGAGATAGCCCTTGTCCTGCTCGGAGTGGATGGCGGCCATCCTGAAGGAGAGCTTCTCCTCGCGCGCGATCTCGCGCACGATGGTGAGCATCCTGGCCAGCTGCTCATCGTTGCCGGCGGTGCAGGCGCTGCCCACGATCATGGGGATCTTCGCGGCACGCGCGGCCAGCAGCATCAGGCGCAGGTCGCGCTTGTAGGCCTTGTCCGAGAAGATGGTGTCGCTCGAACCCAGGTAGTAGGGGCCGGGGTCGGTGGAGCCGGAGTCGGCGCCGATGAAGTCGGGGCTGAGCGTCATGGCCCGCTTCAGGGTGTCTTCGCGAAAGCCCGAGCCGAGCAGGCCGGTTGCCGACAGGATGCGGATTTCGTTCATGGTTGTTTTCAGGCCAAGGAGGTAGACGGCGTCCGGGGCATGCTGTGCATGTCTGGGGGCGCGCAGGGCGGAAGTCTAACCGGTCGCTGCGGGCGTGGTGCAGCCGCTTCGGCAGACGCGGGCAGGGCGGTATAGTGGTGCCCCGTATTTCTGAAATCGGAGCATCAATGGCCCTCAGCTGGCTTGCCGTGCTGCAAAGCGTTCCCTGGTCCGATGTCATCAAGAACGCCCCCAAGGTGGCCGAAGGGGCAAAGAACCTGTTCGACACCGTGGCACGGCGCGGGCAAAAGACTGCCGCCGCCCAGGCGCCTGCGAATGCCGAATCGCCAGTGGGTGTGCCGAAGTCGGCCGAGGCGCAGGCCATTGCTGCGCTGGAGACCCGCATGGCGGCCATGGACACCGCAATGGCCGAGCTGAACGCCCAGTTGCTGGCGTCCTCGCAGGTGATCAAGGACCTGGCCGAACAGAATACCCAGCTCATCCAGCGCATCGAGGCCAATCGGGTGCGCACGCTGTGGCTGGCGGGGGCGTCAGGGCTGGGGCTGGTCCTGCTGGCGTCCCTGATGCTGCTGATGGGACCTTGACCCATGACTGAAGAACCGCAGGATCCGGGACTGGATGGATTCGGTCCCCTTTACGTCGGGCTCACCCATGCCCTGAACCCGGAGCAGCCGCTCTACATGCTGGTGAAGCGGGACGACAGCACTTCCTGCCTGCCGGCCTG
Source organism: Betaproteobacteria bacterium (assembly GCA_947474715.1). Classification (GTDB taxonomy): domain Bacteria; phylum Pseudomonadota; class Gammaproteobacteria; order Burkholderiales; family SG8-39; genus CAIYPG01. The sequence continues at coordinate 14,582 of CANJJT010000008.1, read as the reverse complement.
GTTCTCCGAGGAGGGCTTGTTCCGCTTTCTCGGCGAGAAGAAACTGGAGGGCCAGGTCACCGCCACCGTGCTGACGCGTGCCGGCCATGAGTGGACCCGCAGGCTGGTTGCCGGCATGGGGCACGAGCTGGTATTGAAAATCGAGGATTAGCGCGCAGGCAAAAAAGAGTAGAAGGGCAGGAGCGCCAGGCCGCAACAGAAACGGCAGCATCCGAACAACCAGGGAGGAGAACAGCATGAATGGCAGGATCCAGGCAGTCATGGCGGGCGGCATGCTCGCCACTCTGATGGCGTTTTCCGGCGCGGCCACGGCGCAGGCCACAGACGCTGCGGCAGGCTGGCCCGCGCGGCCGGTCACCATCGTCACGCCTTTCGCGCCCGGTGCGTCGGTGGACATGGAGGGGCGCATCCTCTCCAATGAACTGAGCCGCAACTTCGGCCAGCAGTTCGTCATGGACTTCAAGCCCGGCGGCACCATGGCCGTGGGCATGACCTACGCCTCGCGCCAGAAACCCGATGGCTACACGCTGGTGTGGGTGTCCTCGGCCTATGCGCTGTTGCCGCTGGTAGTGAAGGACGGCTCCTACGACCCGGTGAAGGACTTCGATCCGGTGTCGCTGATCAACAAGAAGTACGCCATCCTTTCCATCCCCAACACCCTGCCGGTGAAGGACATGAAGGAGTTCGTGGCCTATGCCAAGGCCAATCCCGGCGCCATCAATTTCGGCACCGGCGGCGCGGGCGGCGTGCAGCACCTGCTCGGCCTGATGCTGGAGGCCGCCACCGGCACGAAGTACACCTTCGTGCACTACAAGGCGGTGGGCGCGTCCTACCCCGACCTGATCGCCGGCCGCACCCACATCGTGCCGGTCACCTTTGCTTCAGCCCTGCCCATGATCAAGGCCGGCAAACTGCGCGGCATGGCGGTCTCCGCCACCGAACGCAACTCCCTGCTGCCTGACGTGCCGACGGCATTGGAGCAGGGCGTGAACTGGGAGTATTCGAGCTGGCTGGGCATGATCGCCCCGGCGCGCACCCCCACGGCCATCGTCAACCGGGTGCAGACCGAACTGGCGAAGATCGTGCGCACGCCCGACGTGGTGAAACGGTTCGGCGAGGAGTACACGCTGATCGGTTCGACGCCGGCGGAGTTCCGCAAGCACCATACGGCCGAGACAGAGCGCTGGAAGCGACTGGTGACGGAGCACAACATTTCCATCAGTGCAAACTGACCTGGATGCCAGCGTCCCATCGTATGCCCATGGTGTGTATGGGCATGCAGGGGGAGGCGCCGAATGGTGGAAGGCGTGCAGATTGTTTCCTTGTTTCGGCTGCACTCGTTCTAATGAATCGCCCTGAAGGCGCTTGCGTCAGGGATCCTGACCAATAATATTCCCAAGGAGACATCATGGCCGTAGCGCCTGCAGAACACAATTTCGCTGACACCGGGCTGGATTTTTCAGTGGGCGATCGATTTACCGCCGAGGAAAAAAAGAACCTCCTCGCCTGGTACCGGGATACCCATGGCAAGGGAGGGCTGGATCTGGTTCCTTTTGCGCCCTTCCTGATCGAGAACCTGCCTTCGGCTTTCAAACTCTCGCGGCAACACCTCATCACCGTGCCCAAGTCGCGCGACGGTGCCGTCCTGCCGGACATCGCGACCATCCTGTTCTATTTGCACACCTACACGGCGATGGCCAATTCCAAGGGCATCCTCTACGAGATCATCAATGCCCGGGAGGCTGGCGCTCCCAAGGCCCTGGTACTTGACGTGCTCAACTATGCCTATCTCACCGCTGGTGCAAGGGGCATGAACGCGGCCGCAGAAACAAGTGCCGACTATCTGCGGCAGTGGCCGGACGGCGAGAAGCCGAAGAAGCGACTGAAGTGGCCAAAAGGCTGGGGACCGGATTCCAAGGCCTTCCACTCCGGTATCAATCTGAACTCATCAGAGCTGACTTCCGCGGAAATCCGCATGATCACGGCCTGGCACCAACGCATGCATGGCGTGGTCCCACGGCATGTCGAGTTGTTCGGCAAGCTTCATCCGGAGGCCTACAAGGTTCAGCGCATCCGCTACGAAAAGTCGATCGGCAACACCATGCCGGCGCAACTGGCGCCGCTGATGACCCTGCATCTGGCAGCGCATTACCTGTGGACCGGGGTGATGCGTCAGGCAATCCATCAGGCGCGGGTGCTGGGGGCGCGGCGTCACCATGTGGTGCATACCCTGCTCATGGGCTTGCGCCAGTCCATTGACCCCATGGTGTTGGAGGTGGTGGCCGATGAAGTGGGTGATTTGCTGGCGGGTTGGGAGGAGTAAAGCGCTGTACGTGACAGCGTAGGATTTTCTGGGAGACGCACATGGATCTTGGCATCAAGGGAAAAACGGCTATTGTCACAGGTGCAAGTTCTGGCCTGGGCAAGGCCATTGCAGCAGGATTTGCGGCAGAGGGGGCGAAGGTGGTCATCTGCGCCCGGCGTGCCGAACTGCTCTTTGAGAACGCAGGCGAACTCGAAAGCAGTTATGGCGCCACGGTGCGTGCGGTGCCGGGCGATTTGCGCAAACGCGAAGATGTGAAGCGCCTGGTGGAGGCGGCCCGGGAACTGGGTGGTCCCGATATCCTCGTCATCAACACCGGAAGACCCCCCGTGCCTTTGCGGAATATCCTGGATGAGCGCGAAGAAGAACGCTGGCGGAGCGCTTATGAAACCCAGTTGTGGGCTGCAGCACTGCTGGTCCAGGAAGTGGTGCCGGTGCTGGTCGAGCGTCGCTGGGGGCGGGTCATCGGTGTCACCTCGGCCAGCGTGAAGCAACCCATGCCGCATCACGGCCTGTCGACCATTTTTCGGGCAGGTGTGACGGGCATGCTCAAGCATCTGGCCAACGAGGTAGGGGCCAGTGGCGTCACCGTGAATTCGGTGTGCCCCGGTTCCATTGCCACGGCCAGCATGGCGAACTACGACATGGAGGCGCGCGTGCGCGGATTGCCCCTGCATCGCCTGGGTGAGCCCTCCGAACTGGCCAGCGCGGTGCTGTACTTCGCCTCACAGCAGGCTGGATTCATTACCGGGGCAAGTCTGCAGGTCGATGGTGGCGGTGTCGGCTCGCTCTCATGACATTGCTGACGGGACATCTCGGTGAGTGCGGCAGTATCCGTATGGAGGACAGGCGAAGCCCGCTTTGCTTGTGGTCCGACCTTTCACTACAATGATCCGACAATAGAGCCGGGCAGCGAAGCTGCACAGTCGCGAACCGGTCCGGTCAGACCTGCAAGGTGCACGCAATCCTTGCGCGCAACAATGGGCGCAGACCTGTTGCCGCACGGGGATTTCTCACGCAAGAGAAGCGAAATGGAGGTGGCAAATGAAAATATCAACACAAGCGCATGGAGTGATTCGCCAACCTGCGGCTGCAGTTGGCCTGGCACTCGTACTGACACTCCCTTGGGACGTCGCAGGTGCAGCCACGCCGGGGCTGTCCGCCCTGGAAGCGGCCGCGCGCAAGGAAGGTGCGGTGACCTATTATTCGGCGCAGACCGCCGCGGTCAATGACACCCTGGTCAAGGCGATGAAGGAACGCTTCGGCATTGCGGTGACCGTCTACAACGCGCCCACCACCGCACTCAAGATCCGGGCCCAGACAGAAATAGATGCCGGCAAGCTGCAGGCCGACATGATAGGCCTGGGCGAACACATGATTTATAACCTCAACGACAAGGCATTCGCCTCGATTGCGGATCTGCCGCGCTACGCCGGCTTCCCGGAAAAATTCAAGGCGCCAAAATATGTGGTGACCAGCATCCAGCCAGCGGTGCTGGTGGTCAACACCAACAAGGTGAAAAAAGGCGAGATCACCAAGTGGACCGACATGGCCAATCCGAAATGGAAGGGCCAGATCGCCATGCTGGGCATCAACTCCTCGATCTCCATCTCCAGCATGTATGTCGATCTCGCCAAGAGGCACGGCGATGACTTCATGCGGCGCCTGGGGGCCTTGCGGCCCAACTTCCAGTCGTCCAGCGCTCCGACCGTGCAACTGGTCGCGGCGGGCGAGGCGGCCTTGAGCCTGCCGATATCGGTTTCGGTGCTGCCGGCTCTGGAGAAGGCCGGTGCTCCGATCGCCACGGTCGATGCCGGTCAGGTGACCGGTGCGCAGATCACCAACGGGATTTCGGCGAGTGCCGCACGGCCCAATGCGGCGCGTTTCATGCTGAATTTCATGATCTCTCCCGAGGGCCAGGCGATTCAGAACGGCAATCGCCTGGGTGGATCGCCGTTGCCCAATATCGCCGGCACCTACCCGGTCCCCAAGGACTACACGCCGCCCAATGAGGCCGTGTCGCGGCAGGAGATTGCGCGCGTTCGCGAGCTGCTGGGATCGCCCTGAAGCAGGCCCGGGTTTGAGGAGCAGCCTCCGGGCGCGCACCGCAAGCCCGTACCAGATTTACCGGAACAGTCCAGTATGAGAGGGCATTCATGACGGTTTCGTCGCCGGGCGACAACACGCCTGCCGTGAGCGTGCGTAATGTGCGCAAGGTATTCAGGTCACAGGGGGGCACTGTGGCCGCCCTGGATGACCTGTCCATTGATGTCTATCCCGGGGAACTGGTGGTGCTGCTCGGCCCCAGTGGCTGCGGCAAAACCACCCTGCTGCGCAGCATTGCCGGGCTGGAGACGCCCGACGCCGGCGAGATCAGCATCAATTCCGTGGTGGTCTTCTCCAGCGCCACCAGGCAGATGGTGTTGCCCGAGGCGCGCAACGTCAGCATGGTGTTCCAGTCCTACGCCTTGTGGCCGCATTTCTCGGTATTCAACAACGTCGCCTATCCGCTGCGTGCGCGGGGCGTGCCCAAGGGGCAGATCGCGGGGCAGGTAGAACAGGCACTGGATACCGTAAGCTGCCTGCACCTGAAGGATCGCTATCCCCATCAGTTGAGCGGTGGCCAGCAGCAGCGCATTGCCCTGGCACGCGCCATTGTGGCGCGCCAGGGGGTGATCCTTTTCGATGAGCCCTTGTCGAACGTGGATGCCAAGGTCAGGGAGCGGCTGCGTATCGAGCTGGTCCTGCTGCAGCGCAAGCTGGGCTTTGCGGCAGTCTATGTCACCCATGACCAGACCGAAGCGATGATCGTAGGTGACCGCATTGCCGTACTGGATCGCGGCCGCATTGTGCAGATCGGCACGCCGACGCAGATTTACAACGAACCCGCCACCCGCTACGTGGCCGATTTCATCGGGACGTCCAATTTTCTGCCCGGTACGGTCGGCGCACAGGACGGGGATGAGCTGCTGGTCCAGACGAGCATCGGGCTCGCCCGCTGTCCGGCACCGGCCTGGCCCTGCAGTCCAGGCCAGAAAGTGGAGGTGTTCTTCCGTCCCGAACACTGCGAGATCGCCGCATCGCTCACTGCGCAGGTCAATTGCTGGCGCTGTTCAGTGGAAACCAAGGTCAACATGGGGCCGAATCGCGAATACATCCTGCGCGCAGGAGAGCACCGGTTGCTGGCGTGGACCACCAGTTCGGTGGCAGCGATTGATGAGCCAGAGCTGGACTTGCATGTTCCCGCGGCCAAGGTGCGGCTGCTGCCAGCGACTGAAGGCACGCTGCCTTCAGCGGGCGAGGCGCAATAGTGGCAAGGACTGCCAGACTGGCGGTGCCGTGGCTGGCCCTGATCGGACTGGCTGCGGCAGCGTTGATTGCCCTGCTGGTGGCCTTTCCGCTGGGGCTGACCGTGCTTCGCCTGTTCTTTGGCGAAGGCCAGTTGGCCATGACCGGCTGGAACCAGATGATGGAGGAGCCAGGGCTGGGCAAGGTGCTGCTCAACACGGTCATCTTCGTCGGTGCAAGCGGCCTCATTGCCCTGGCCATCGGTGCGGTGTTTGCATGGCTTACGGAACGGACCGATGCAGGGCTTGGATGGGCCTCCGATGTGGTGCCGCTGGTGCCCTTGCTGTTGCCATCACTGGCGGGCACGGTGGGCTGGGTGTTCCTGATGGCGCCCAAGACCGGTTACGTCAACATCATTCTGCGCCACCTCACCGGGTCGGAGGAGATCGAGGGACCATTCAATATCTTTTCCATGGCCGGGATGATTTTTGTGGCCGCCATGTATCTGGTGCCCTACGCCTATCTCACGCTGGCCGCAGCCTTGCGCAATCTGGATGCCTCGCTGGAGGAGGCCTCACGGGTATCCGGTGGCGGTATTTTTCGCACCTTTTTCCGCATTTCCATGCCGGCCATCACCCCGGCGCTTATCAGCGCCATGATCCTCATCCTGATGGCGGGTATCGGCCTGTTTTCCATTCCGGCCGTTCTTGGCACCCGACCCGAGACGAAGGTGCTTTCCTACCTCATGTATGTGGTGGTGGAGCGGGAGTATCCGCCGCGAATTGCCGAAGCCATCGTGCTCAGCGTGCTGGCCTTGTCGGTGATACAGGTTGCGCTGCTGGCGCAATGGCTGTTCAGCGGGCGACGGTTCCAGACCATGGGTGCGCGCGGTCTTGCCAGGGCCAGCATTCCACTGGGGGTGTGGCGCACGCCGGCCAGAATCGTGATGATTGTCTATGTCGCGGGGGCGGCCGTTCTTCCCCTGGCCGCCCTCATACTCGTTTCCCTGCAGCGGTTCTGGACACCGGACATCAACTGGGGGCAGCTGGGTTTTTATAACTATGCCTACATCTTCATGGAGAAACCGGTCGTCGTTGATGCGCTGAAAAACAGCCTGCAGTTGGGATTGGCCGTGGCCGTGCTCGGCATGGCTGTGGCGACCGTGCTGTCGTATTACGTGTCACGTCGGCCAGGCATCCTGACGCGCATGGCGGACAATGTCGCCATGCTGCCCGCGACCATTCCGCACATCATCATGGGCATCGCATTCATCGTGGCTTTCACGCCCAAGCCCTTCGCGCTGTATGGCACCACCACGCTGCTGTTCCTGGCCTATCTGGCGATCTACATGCCCCAGGCCATGCAGTCCTCGAAGTTTGCCTTTTCCCAGGTGAGTCCCGACTTGATGGAGGCATCGCGGGTGTTCGGGGCGGGGGAATTGAAGAGTTTTGTGCGCATCATGATGCCACTCATCATGCCCAGCACCCTGGCCGGCATGCTGATCCTGGCGATCCTCACCATGGTCGAGACCAATGCTTCGGTGATTCTGGCCAAGGTGAACAATCCGGTGCTGGGTCCGACCCTGTTTATCCTCTGGTATGACGGGCTGGTGCCGCCGGTGGCGGCGCTGTCCGTGGTGATCTGCGCCTTCAATGGCCTGATAGCGCTGGCTTCGTTGTATCTCGGTCGCACGCTGTCGTACGGACGCTGATGCAGGCGGGCAGCCGATTCATGAAACAGGTTCTTAAGGTTCGTTGGGCGCCCTGAAGCAGGGGAGTTTGAGGGGAGTATCCCCGCGGTTTTTTTAGCCTCTTTCACCTGTCTGGATTGGAAAGGCCATGGGGCCATTGCAGGGCGTCAGGATTGTCGAAATGGGCGGCATAGGGCCGGGCCCCATGTGTGCGATGCTGCTGGCGGAAATGGGTGCGACGGTGTTGCGCATCGAACGCAAGGTGCCGGCGAAAGTGGGTATCGCGCGACCGCGCAAGCTGGACCTTTTGCTGCGCAGCCGCGGCGCGGTTGCGGTCGATCTGAAATCACCCGAAGGCGTCGCCTTCCTGCTCCGACTGGCCGGCAAGGCGGATGCGCTGATAGACACCTTCCGGCCCGGGGTGATGGAGCGCCTCGGGCTGGGCCCCGAGCCCTGCCTGGCGCGCAATGCACGGCTGGTGTACGGCCGCATGACCGGATGGGGGCAGAGCGGACCTTTGGCCCAAGCCGCAGCGCATGACCTCAACTACGTGTCGCTGACCGGCCTGGTGCATGCCCATGGCCCGGCGGGACAGGCGCCCAGCATTCCGCTGAACGTGATTGGGGATTTTGGCGGCGGCGCCCTGTATCTGGCGATGGGGCTGCTGGCAGGCATCATCGAGGCGCGCACCTCAGGCAAGGGGCAGGTGGTGGATGCGGCCATTGTCGATGGCGTGGCTTCGCTGCAAACCTATTTCTGGGGCATGCGTGCGGCGGGCCTGTGGACCGATGCGCGCGGTACCAACAGCATCGATGGCGGATCGCACTTCTGCCAGGTCTATCAGTGCGCCGACGGTGAGTATGTCTCGATCGCCGCGGTTGAGGATCAGTTCTATGCTGAACTGCTGCGCCGGATGGAACTGAACCCTGCTGCCATAGGTGATCACATGGACCCGAAGAACTGGGCTCGGGGCCGGGAACTGCTGGCGGCGCGCTTCAGGCAAAAAACGCGTGCCCAGTGGTGTGTCCTGCTGGAAGGCGCGGATTGCTGCTTCGCCCCGGTGCTGTCGCGAGCGGAGGCGCCGGCCCATCCGCATCTGCGCGAGCGCGGCACCTTCGTCGAGGTCGATGGCGTGGTGCAGCCGGCGCCGGCACCGAGATTCAGCCGTACGCCCGCATTGCAGCCCACCCCGCCGCAGGAAGTGACGTCCGCGAATGCTGACCGGGCGCTGGCGGATTGGCTGGAGCCCGAGGAGATCGCCGCCTTGCGCGCCGCCGGGACGATACTGTGATGATGGCAATCGGGAGCAGACGGGCATGAAAGGTGCATTGGCGGGCGTGCGGGTACTCGACCTGACACAGCTGGTGGCGGGGCCGGTATCCACCATGATCCTGGGCGACTTCGGGGCTGATGTCATCAAGGTGGAGCCACCCACAGGCGATGCGCTGCGCAAGACCGGCGAAACCTTCCTGGGTTCCTCCGGTGATGCCGACATCTTCTTCAGCGTCAATCGCAACAAACGCAGTGTCATGGCCGACCTGAAGGCCGAGGCAGATCGTGAGGCCATCATCAAGCTTGCCGCTGCAGCCGATGTGCTGGTGGAGAGTTTCAGGCCCGGCACCACCGAGAAACTCGGCCTGGGCTACGAGGCACTGGCCAGGATCAATCCACGCCTGATCTATTGCTCGGTGACCGGGTTCGGTCCCCACAGCCGCAATAGGGATCGTCCCGCCGTGGATCAGGTGATACAGGCCCTGTCCGGGATCATGCAACTCACCGGAACGCCGGACTCCGGCCCATTGCGCACCGGGTTTCCCTATTCGGATTTCCTCGCCTCCATCCTCGCCGTCGTCGGCATACTGACCGCCCTGCAGGCAAGGGCGCGAACCGGCAAAGGGCAGCGCGTCGACCTGTCCATGCTCAATGCCACGATCTTCGGCATGCTGCCGCGGGAGGCCTACTACATGGCCACCGGCGAGATGCCGCCACGACTGGGCAACGCCCATTACCTGCTGGCGCCTTGCAATACCTACACCTCCTCGGATCAGCGGCAGGTGCTGATCTATGCGCATCAGCCCAAGTTCTGGGAGGCGCTGGTGCAGGCGCTGGGCGACGCATCGCTGGCCAGCGATGCACGCTTCCACACCAATGAAGCGCGTCTGGCCAATCGTGAGGCTCTCGACCAGCGCATCGGCAGCATCATCGCCGGGGCGCCGCTGGAAGTCTGGAACGACAGGCTGGGCAAGGCCGGGGTGCTGTACGCACCGGTGCGTACCTTCGATGAAGTGTTCGAAGACGAGGAAGTTCGTCGAGAAATGCTGGTCGAGCTTCAGCATGCCACTGCGGGCACGCTCAGGCTGCTGGCCAATCCGCTGCAACTGTCTGATACACCGGCTAGCGTGCGGCGGGCCCCGCCGCGCCTGGGCGAGCACACCGATGAAGTCCTGGGCGGAACAGGCTGGGAGGAACAGTGAACCTTCAAACCCGCTGGGACATGCTGGTCATCGGCGGCGGCATTGCCGGATTGACCGCTGCAGTGCGGGCGGGGCAGTCCGGCCTGCGCGTATGCGTGCTTGAAAAAGGCGCTGACGAAAGCTATTTGTGCAACTCACGCTATACCGGCGGCACGCTGCACGTCTGCCTGCACGACATCATGGGGGAGCCCGAAGTGTTGAGCGCCGCCATCGCGACAGCCACCTCAGGCGAGGCCAGTCCGCTCGTCGCACAGGCCATCGCCCTGGATGGGCGCCGCTTCGTGCGCTGGCTGCAGGGCATGGGCACGCGCTTCATGAAAATCAGTCCTGCTGCCTACCACAACTGGGTGCTGGCACCGCCGCGTCCGGTGCGTCCGGGGCTGGACTGGAAGGGGCGTGGCGGTGATGTGCTGCTGCGTGTTCTGGGAAAGGCGCTGGAGCAACAGGGCGGTCAGCTGATGCGGGGCGCGCGGGCGCGTGAATTGGTGATGCATGCGGGTGTTTGCCGCGGCGTGCGGGTGGAGCTTGCCAGCGGCACGACCGTCTTCGAAGCGGCGGCCACCGTGATCGCCGATGGCGGTTTTCAGGCGAATGCCGACCTGGTGCGGGAGTTCATCTCCCCGCGGCCGGAGCGCCTGAAGCAGCGCGGCGCGGGGACTGGTGCTGGCGATGGGCTCATGATGGCACGTGCAGCCGGTGCCCGGCTCAGGGGCATGGCGTGCTTCTATGGCCACGTGCTGGCCCGCGAGGCCATGGACAATGACATCCTGTGGCCGGTTCCGGTGATCGATCCGCTGGCGGCGGCAGGCATGGTGGTCAACTCGGAGGCGCGTCGCTTCGTCAATGAAGGCGAGGGTGGCGTCTACATCGCCAACACCATTGCGCGCCAGGATGATCCGCTGGGTGCCTGGGCCCTCTTCGATGAGGCCATCTGGAGCGGCCCGGGCAGAAACGATTTCATCCCCCCCAATCCCCATGTGCCCGATTGCGGCGGCACGCTGCTTTCTGCCCCGTCCCTGGCGGAGTTGGCGCGCCAGGCCGGGTTGCCCGAGGCGAATCTGCTGGCCAGCGTTGCCGCCTACAACGCCGCAGTGCAGGGTGGCTCAACGGAAAAGCTGCAGCCGCCGCGTCGCAGCGACAAGATCCGGCCCATGCCGCTGGTGCGGCCTCCCTTTCACGCCATTCCCTTGTGTGCCGGCATCACCTACACCATGGGCGGGATCGCTATCAACGAACACGGGTGCGTGCTCGACGTCCACGAAGCCCCCATCCCCGGCCTGTATGCAGCCGGATCGGCCAGCGGGGGTGTGGAGGGCGGACCGCGCGTGGGTTATGTCGGCGGGCTGGTCAAGGCGGGGGTGTTGGGGCTGCGTTCGGCCGAGCACGCTGCAAAGCTTCAGGAGGCAAGATGATCCATCCATCCATAGAGTCGATCCTGTCAGGCCTGCAGGGGCGCGACTGGCTGCTCAAGCCGGACTGGGCTACCTACACTGGCATCGAGGCGCCCTGGGCGTCGGTGGGCTTCGAGGAGACCGAGGTTCGCCATCGCTTTCGCCGTTATGACTACGAGTGGGATATTCACGGGCGGCTGTATCTGCCGGCCCGGGAAGCCGCGCCTGGCTGGGCTTTTGTGCTGATCCATGGCGGTGGCGTGAATGAGCTGGACTTTCAACAGACCCCGGATGGCCGGCCGGGGCTGGCCAGGGTTCTGGCGGCGCAGGGCTTCAAGGTCCTGACCCCGTCCTATCCAGGCTTGTGGTCGCCAGGAGGACTCTGGCGCAGACCCATCAGCGAGCGCCGACCTGTCTATCTGTTCGACCGGGAGATCGTCGAGGCCGAGTATCACGACAGGGTGCTCAAGGCCACCTACCAGATGTACATGCAGGGCATCACGGCGCTGGTCGAGCAGAACCTTGCGGGGAGCAAGCTCCTCGTCATGGGGCACTCCACGGGCGGGCCCATGGCTGCGGACCTCTACGAGAAACTGACCGCGACCCGGGTGGCCGGCATTGTCGGCTGGGGCAGCGGCGGTTTCGATGGCTGGATCTCCGACTGGAACAATGCCACCGGGGCGCCGCGCATGTCCTTCGGTGAACGCCCCCTGGGGGGCATGATCTTTCGTACCGTTGAGGAATACCGCCATGCATCGGGCTACGAGGATGAGCCGGACCTGACGCCCTGGGGGCGCATGGAAGAACGCTTCGAGCTGACCCAGCACCTTTCACCGGGCTTCAATCCTGAGCTGCAGGTGGTGTCACACCAGCTCGACCTGCCGCGATTGCAGCAATATGCCCAGGCCAGTGGTCTGCCTCTGAATGAATACACCGCCCACTACCGGGAGCCCGATCCGGCATTCTTGCGCGATCTCAAGGTACTGCTCATGGTCGGTGAAAACGACAAGCATCACTGGAAGGCCGGTGGCGAGCGGCCGGAGCAGCGCCAGGACGGATTCATCGCCCAGCGTTACGCGGAGCGTTGCAGCAGTGCGCATCTGATGGTGATCCCGCGCTATACCCACATGGGACACTGGGCCTTGCACAACGAGAAACTGGCCTACCTCTGGCTGTGGGCTTTGAAGCGCGGCTATTTCGGCACGCTTGACTGAAAGGGTTTGTGAGAAGGGCCAAGGGCAATCAGGCGTGTTCGGCATTTTTTCTGGTCTAATTCGTTCCTTGAACGTGAGGCGCATGCCATGATGAACCTCTCGAAATGGCGCTCCCCCCTTACTTCCAGGCTCCCATGCTGAACCAGAATTCCGGCGCACTTATCGTGCAATCCCTGGCGAAACTGCCCTCCGTCGACCGCCTGCTGGCCCACGAAGCCATCCTGCCGCAGATTGCACAGCATGGCCGCGAGCCAGTGCTGAAGGGGCTGCGGAAGATTCTCGATGACGCGCGTGCCGCATTGCGCGCTGGCAAGGCCGATGAGGACTGGTCGGAAGCAGCCATCGCCGCAAGGTTGCAATCCCGCCTGGCGACCTGGCTGGCGCCGCACCTGCGCCCGGTGTTCAACCTGACCGGCACGGTCCTGCATACCAACCTGGGCCGCGCGCTGATGCCCGAAGAAGCGGTGCAGGCCGCCGCCACCGCCATGCGCAATCCCTGCAATCTCGAGTACGACCTGGACGATGGCGGGCGCGGCGACCGCGACGATCTGGTGGTGCCGTTGCTGCAGGAACTGACCGGCTGCGAGGCGGCGACCATCGTCAACAACAATGCTGCGGCGGTGTTCCTGGCGCTGAACACGCTGGCCGCGCGCAAGGAAGTCATCGTCTCGCGCGGCGAGCAGATCGAGATCGGCGGCGCTTTTCGCCTGCCCGACATCATGACGCGCGCCGGCTGCAAGCTGCGTGAGGTGGGCACCACCAACCGCACGCACCTCTCCGATTACGCCGATGCCATCGGGCCGAAGACCGGCCTCATCCTCAAGGTGCACACCAGCAATTACGTGGTGCAGGGCTTCACCAAGTCCGTCCCGGAAGCGGAGCTGGGTGCGCTGGCTAAAGAACGCGGTATTCCCTTCATGGTGGATCTGGGGGCCGGGGCGCTGGTGGACATGTCGAAATGGGGCCTGCCGCGCGAGCCGCTGCCACAGCAGTCGCTAGCCTGGGGTGCATCGGTGGTGACCTTCAGCGGGGACAAGCTGCTGGGCGGGCCGCAGGCCGGCCTCATCATCGGCGACAAGGCCTCCATCACCCGCATCAAGAAGAACCCGCTCAAGCGTGCGCTGCGCGTGGGCAAGATGACGCTGGCTGCGCTGGAAGCGGTGCTGGCGCTGTATCGCGACCCGGACCGTATCCGCGAGCGCCTGACCACGCTGCGCCTGCTGACGCGCTCCCCGGCGGAGATGCGGGTGCTGGCCGAACGCATGCTCGCGCCCTTTGCTGCCGCGCTGGGCGACACCGCCACCATTGCCATCGAGGCAGGCGCCAGCCAGATCGGCAGCGGTGCACTGCCGGTGGAATCATTGCCCTCGGTGTGCCTGGTGATACGGCCGGCTGTTGCCGGCAAGGGTGAGGGGCGTTATCTCAAACGTCTGGAAGAGAAGCTGCGCCGCCTGCCGGTGCCGGTGATCGGCCGCATCGCCGATGGCGCACTGCGACTGGATCTGCGCTGCCTGGAAGACGAGGCGGGGTTTGTCGCGCAGTTGCACCATTTGGGGATGGCGGGCAGGGGGTGAAGGCATGAGACACGCCAGCCCGGCGGGTCAAAATTTCCCCGCGCGTTCGCTGCGCTCACGAGCCGGCCCCCTTTGATAAGAGGTAAACCGCGCCGCAGCCCCGTCTTCCTGAAAATCGACGAAGAACCTTTGACAAGGGGGGGTATCAGCGCTGGCCCTGCCAGGCTTGTCGCCGTTTTATTTCCGTAAACCAGCCCGGTTTGGGATTGCGCCGCGGATTGGATACACTTGGGCGCAAATGTGAACTTGCCCTGTCGCAATCCGGCAGGGTGGCAGCAAACGGAAGGAATGCATCCCCGGTGGGGTGGCTGGTCTTCAAAACCAGTGAGGGCTGCCTAGCGGTCCTGTGTGGGTTCGACTCCCATTTGAATTCAACCACTTACCAACTACCCTTTCTTCGCCACCCACTGCACTACATCGCTCCGTCCAACTCAGTTGGACAGAAAATGGACAGGATTTGCCTATCCAACACTGAGTTACAGTTTAAATACCCATGTGCAGTTACCACTATAGACCTAGAGATTACTGTTTACAAGCGGACTAGCTGCTGGTCGGCGTACCGCCTCCCTTTTTAACCCGCTCGCACAAACATTTTTGGCACTCAGAAGAACGTTGTCGCCCTAACCCC
>CANJJT010000007.1:0-98530 GCA_947474715.1 Betaproteobacteria bacterium | reverse complement strand
TAGTGTGCATTCGTATGCGAAAGTAGGTCAGTGCCAGACTCCCCATCCAAAAGGCCCTCCGGTTTCCGGAGGGCCTTTTTTTATGGCCTTGATGGATAGCAGGTCTTCAAGGCATGGACAAATCCCGGATCAGCTTAAAGGTGTCCTTTCCTCTCATTGAGGTGATCACCCATGATTCCTTATCCGCTATCACCTGATAGGAGTTGCATTGGAAAACATTCTTCAGCACCTGAAAAAACGCGGCGAGCTTATGGACTTTGAAATTGCCAAGGCAATTGGAGAGTCCCTGCCGAAGGTGAGAGCCATGCTGACTCGTCTAGCTGCTACCAATGAAGTGATCATGTGTTATGTGATGCGGTTCCAGGGCGGTGAGAAGATAGAAGGTTATGCCTGCCGCATCTCCGGCTACATTCCGCCCCAGGCTCCGGGGCCCAAGCGCAAGGGCTGATAGTAGTTTACAAAAAACAGAGGCATTCTCCGTTTAACCATACAAGAGGGGGCTTTGTCAGGGATTCTGTCAGAGGCTTCTCTCCCCCAGGTTCGCAGCAGAGCAAGCGCTCCAGGCTGCGAATACGGGGGGCCGATTGTTTCACGCCTCAAATCCATGAAGACTGCTGTTGTCATGCAGCAACTGACCCCGACAATCCTGCTTGAGTCGTCAAGGCAACAGCACAGTCGATCCGGTAGTCCGCCGTCCTTCAAGGTCGCTGTGCGCACGAGCGGCATCATGCAATGGGTAGGTCTGGTTGATCGATATCTTCACAGCCCCCTTCTTCACTACAGCGAATAGCTCCTTAGCTGCTTTCAGCAGATCTTCGCGTTTCGCTGTGTAGTTGAAGAGGGTGGGTCGTGTAAGGAACAAGGATCCCTTCTGTGCCAGTACGCCCGGATTGAACTGGGTCACGGGTCCTGAGGCGTTTCCGAAACTGACCATCAAGCCAAGCGGGGCCAGGCAATCCAGGGAATCCATGAAGGTGTCTTTGCCAATGCCGTCATAAACTACTGGGACCCCCTTGCCTTTGGTGATCGCCCTGACACGCTCAACCAGGTTCTCACCCGGGGTGACGATGACATGCCTGCAGCCGCACTGCTTTGCCAGTGTCGCCTTGTCCTTGCTGCCCACGGTGCCGATCACGGTTGCGCCCAGATACTTTGCCCATTGGCACAGGATCTGACCCACGCCGCCAGCGGCTGCATGCACGAGTATCGTGTCTCCCTTCCTGACCTTGTACGTACGCCGTAAAAGGTACCAGCTCGTCATGCCTTTCAGCATGATCGCCGCCGCTACCTTGTCATCGATTCCAGCGGGAATTTTCACCAGCCGGTCAACGGGGCGAAGGCAGGATTCGGCATAGGAACCGATCGGGCTCGCATAAGCGACGCGATCTCCTGTCTTGAACGCCTTCACCCGCGGGCCGATCGCCTCCACCACACCGGCCCCTTCCATGCCAGGCGTGAAGGGCAGCGGGTTGGGGTACAGTCCGGTGCGGTGATACACGTCGATGAAGTTAAGGCCGACAGCCGTGTTGCGTACTAACACCTGCCCAGGTCCAGGGCGACCCACATCGACTTCCTCCCATTGCATCCTGTCTGGGCCACCGGTTTGATGAATTTGAATTGCATGTGGCATCGCGGGTCTCCGTAAGTTGTAGGTTGAATCGAGCAGGGTATTCGTCACACCATGGGTGCAGAGGCACCAACAGACCGGTAAGGCCATGCCATGCGGTGCTAGCGACTTGAATCTGTCAGCGCCCGCAACTGATCATAAATGGTCTTGTGCAGATCAACGCCTTCGGTCATGCGTCGCCTGCGATCACGGTATGCCCTTTCCGAGGGAATGCGTACGGGTTCGTCGGGGTTTGTCGGCGGCACGGCACGCACCATCTCGATCAATTCGCGCAAGTGCTGCCGGAACTCTTCCGCCGGCATTAACAGATTTGGATCGAACACAACAAAAAAGAAGGAGAAATCTTTGCCGACGCCCCTTGGGCGGGCTCCGCCGGCGAGCAGGCCCAGCGCCTGGATGCCGAACGACAGGGCCGAACTCCGATGCCCGCCGAAAGTAAAGATGCCGCCGCCATCCAGCACGGCCTTGGGGTCGGTGGTCGGATTGCCCTCGCCGTCCAGTGCCACACCTTCCGGTAGCGGTGCACCAGTGCGCGAATGCAGTATCACGTGTCCACGCATCATGGCTGCAGTCCCGAAATCGACCACAAAAGGATCTTCTTCCATCGGAAAGCCGAACGCGATGGGGTTGGTGCCAAAGGCCGGCTTGCGACCGCCCTGCGGCAGTACCACCGCAGGACCGCTGGTCGTGTGGATGCCGACGAAGCCTGCCCTGGCGATCTTGTCCATGTAATAGGCACTGCGCCCGTTCAGGTGGCTTCGGTACAGGCCGACTACTGCGATGCCGTGCTCACGAGCCTTTTGTATGGCCAGTTCAGTGGCCTTTAGCACGGTGTAATAACCAACGTTATTGCCTCCGTCCAGGGTGGCCGAGATCTTGGTCTCGTACACCACGCGCAGAGGCGTGCGGGGGAGGTGGGTGCGGGGATCCTCGTTGATGGTCAGGATGCGCGGCAGGCCGGCGAAGGGCAGACCGCACAACATGGCATCCACCAAGTGGGCCGTGATGATGGGCGCCTGTTCCTCATCGAAGCCGCTGGCCAGCAACGCTTGCTCGCCCAGTTGTGTCGCTTCGGCGACGGTCAAATGAATGTGGTCCGACACGCTTTGAAGCCTCCAAAAATCAAGGGTCTTTCAGGGCACTATGGTAGTGCACCTGTGGCAACTGACAAATTTTCGGGAATTGGTACCATACAGTCCCTCCAAAGACCTCTACCTCGGATACCCATGCGAACCCTGTCTATATGGAAAATCTTCATTGCAGCCCTGATGGCTGGTGCGCCGGTAGTGCAGGCGCAGGATTACCCAAGCCGGGTCTCACGCATCGTGGTGCCATTTGCCGCTGGTGCAACCAATGACATCATTGCGCGCCTGGTGGCCCAGAGCCTGGGCGATGAATTGAAGCTACCATTCCTCGTTGACAACCGAGCGGGGGCATCCGGCATTCCCGGCACCGACTACGTTGCCAAGGCAGCCCCTGACGGTTACACCTTGCTTCTGGGGAACACCAGTCTGCTGGGCATACAGGCCAGTTTGTTCAAGAAACTGCCCTATGATCCGCGCACCGATTTCATTCCCGTATCCATCCTGGCTACCTCGCCCATCGTCATGGTCGTCAACCCCTCGGTAGCCGCCCAGAATGTGCGTGAATTCGTGGCCCTGGCCCAGGGCAGTCCCGGCAAGCTCAACTATGCATCGGCCGGTGTCGGAACTCCCTTCCACCTGGCGGCGGAACTGTTCAAGACCCAGACCGGGACCCACATTGTTCATGTGGCCTACAAGGGTGCCGCGCCCGCGGCGACGGACCTGCTTTCGGGCCAGGTACAGATGATGCTGGACAATCCGCCGGCCATCCTCCCACATATCCGCAGCGGCAAGGTCCGGGCCATCGCCACCATGGGCAGTTCACGCTTTTCGCTGCTGCCGGACGTCCCCACCCTGACAGAATCGGGCTTCAGGAATGCCGAGGCAGTGTCCTGGTTCGCCATCGCTGCGCCGAAGGGCACCCCGCGTGAGGTTGTGGTCAGGCTCAATGCTGAACTGGTCAAGGCCGTCAGCCGCAGCGATATCCGTCAGAAGTTTCTAGAACTGGGGGCAGAACCGGTGGGCAATTCACCGGAAGCGGCGGCTACCCATGTGCGCAACGAGATTGTCAAGTGGGCGGCTTTGGTCAAGTCCTCGGGAGCGACTGCTCAAGAGTAGAGCAGCATGACTGCGCCGAATAACTGATCTCTGCAAGTCAGTTCGGCACGGAAAGCAAGGTTACAATTGCAGTTCGGAATCTGAAGCACCTGCTGGGAGGCGTGGTGATTGGACGAAAAGGGCTTGTGGCATGGCTATGTGCCTTTGCCGGCCTTGCAGGTTATGTCTACTTGGACCGCGTCGCATCCAGGGCACCAGACGACGTGCTGACTGGCCCCACTGCATCCCGGGTACTGGCAAAACTTGGTGAAGGCGGCACTACCAGCCTTTTCGACAACCTGCCGCCAAGCGGTGCTGGCATACCCTCTGCACGCGACTTGTCCGTGGAGTCCGGCACAGGAGGAAGCGCTCCACCCACTGGCGCGGAGATCACGCTTCCGCCGCTCAAGGATCCCTTGCTCGCACGCGGACAAATCGAGCGTGTGTATGTGCGCGTGGCCCAGGGCATGCTGGTGGACCTGGCGGTGGCAAACGCGGAGCAGCGCGATGGGTGGCGATACGCATCCATTGATTTTCCGGACCCACTGGCCAACGGGTCGACCAAGGCGCTGGCCTTGTTGACCGGAAGCTTGAGTGAGCTCGGCGTGGGGGATGTGGTCGAGATGCGGTTTGCACCGAAGACCCCGCGCAGCATCATGGGGGCCGAATTCTTCATGGGCGTCGAGCGGGACAGGGTGACGCAAGTGCTTGGTCGCTCAGGGACGACGCTGGCGCAGAACTTCGAGCGCCGCATCCAGGCCCACTATGGCACGCAGATGGCCCGGGAGGCGGGCGCCCAGTGGGTTTCCTGGAAGTCTTTGCCGCTGGAGCGGGCCTTCAGGATCGTGCATGGAAGCGGGGCAAACCAGATTGCGGTTTTTTCCGATCCCAACTGCGTGGCTTGCCAGGCGTTCGAACAAACCTTGCAGCAACTCGACGATGTCACGCTTCATGTCTTCATGGTGCCCCTGATCAGACCGGACCTCGCGCAGCAGTCCAAGAGCATTTGGTGTTCCCCCGACAAGGCAAAAGCCTGGCTGGACCTGACCTTGCGCAAGCAGGCACCTGCTGCATCCCCCGGCTGCGACAATCCCGTGGAGGCGCTCATGGCCGACCAGCAATCGATCATCGACTTGCGCGCCACGCCGACCACCGTCCTCGAGGATGGCCAGCGCATGCAGGGCAACGTCCCGCTGGGCGTGCTGCGGCAGCGCATTGCCGCTGCCGCTTCGGCAAAGGTGGCGGCAGCGCCCTGACATCCGAACCGTCAGCCCCAGGCAAGTCTACAATCGACGCTAGACGCCCGTTCCGCCTGAAATACAGGAAGTTGCCTACAAGAGCGGTCGTGCGGACAACCCGAGGATGGAGAGGCCTGACACCATGCGCACGCTATACATGAGCCCGCTGTCACCCTATACGCGCAAGGTGCGCGTGATGCTGGCCGAGAAGGGGCTGGAATATCGTAACCAGCTCATGCCTTTTGACCGCCTGCAGAATGACTATGGCAACAACATCAATCCCTGTGGCCGCGTACCGGCACTCGATGACAATGGGCGCATGCTGTTTGAATCCAATGTGATCCTGGATTATCTGCTCAACGAGTACCCGGACGCGCCCGGGAATGCGCCAGCGCCGCCCTTGGTAAAGACGCTGGTACGCCCCGACAAGCGCTGGGAGGACACCGAGGCACTGGTGGCCATCGAGACCATGCTCAACAGCGGGCTCACCATGCTGCGCTTTGGCAAGCACAGTGGTGTGGACAAGGAGCCCGCCTACCTTGAGCGCGAGCACATGCGGGTGCAGAGTATTCTCGACTGGCTGGAGAAGCGCGCCGCACCGGAAGGTTTCGTGCCCGGCTGGTTTTCCGTGCTGGACCTGAACTTGATCATCACAGTGCAGTGGCTGGACTTTCGTGGACTGCTGCAGTGGCGTGGCAGGCCGAAGCTCGATGCCCTGGTGGCTTTGCACCAGGACCGCGCGACGATTCCGGCCAGCCATCCTTCACTGCCGGTTTAGCACCGGGATGCGCACCGGCTTAGCGATTAAACTGGCAATCTGGGCTGGTTGATTCCTGCCGGATTGCGGATGCCTGTCTGCAGGCATCCGCCCCAGGAAGAAATCATCGCCTGAAGGCGTCAATACCAAGGAGGAATCATGCCCAAGCTCACGCTCGAGCAAGCCAACACCATCATCCGGCACGCTTTTACCCGGTCGCACGAACTGAAGACCAAGCCCCTGGGTGTGGTGGTGGTCGATGATGGTGGCAACACCATCTCTGCCCAGCGGGATGATGGTGCCAGCATGTTCCGCATCGACGTCGGACTCGGCAAGGCCTGGGCGGCGGTGGCGATTGGCTTTTCCAGCCGGGAGGTGGGCAAGCGGGCCAAGGCCAATCCCACGTTCTTCGTCAGCCTTGCAGCCACCGGCCAGGGCAAATTCATTCCCCAGACCGGCGCCGTCCTGATCACGGATGGCGAGGGCAACATCCTGGGTGCGGCAGGTGCCAGTGGCGCTTCTGCCGACGAGGATGAGGGCTGCTGCATCCATGGTATCGAGAAGGCCGGTTTCAAGGTGGGTATCGATCCCTGAACCGACGGAACGAAGCTGCAGTGTCATGAATGGTACGTGGCCGAGACCACACCTTTGAAGGAGAGACGATGAGGAATGCCCTTTGGCCTGCCCTGGCAGGCACATTACTGGCCGCCCTGGCCCTGTCGGCCTCGACCTTGTCGAGGGCCGCTGAACCTGCCGATGCCTATCCGCTGAAACCGGTGACCGTGATTGCCGCCATCGCGCCGGGCGGGCCCGTCGATGCCGAAGGGCGCCTGTACATGCCCAAGATGCAGGGTCTGATGGGGCAGCCTTTCATCATGGATTTCAAGCCAGGCGCGACTGGCACAGTCGGTGCTGGCTATGTGGCGAAAGCGGCACCGGATGGTTACACACTGCTCATGGTGACCTCGGGCTTCACGGTGTTTCCCATGGTCTACAAGAACCTCGGTTTCGACACCATGAAGAGTTTCGAGCACCTGTCCCTGATGAGCAAGAAGCCCACAGTGCTGGTGGCCAGTCCCGCATTCGCGGCGAAGGATGCTTCCGCGTACATCGTCTACGCGAAAGCCAATCCCGGCAAGGTCAGTTTCGGCATCACCGGGATGGGCAGCTCCAATCACCTTGTCGGTGCGTGGATACACAGTGCCACCAACACTTCAGTGACCTTTGTCCCGTATAAGGGCCTGGGCCCCATGTTGCCCGACCTGATGGCGGGGCGCCTGGACATAACCTCGGCCATTCTTTCGGGCGTGCTGCCCCTCATCAAGGCCGGCAAGTTGCGCGCCCTGGCCATGACGAGCGACCGGCGTTCCACCTATCTGCCTGATATTCCGACGGTGTCTGAAAGCGGGATTCCCGGCTATGACTACAACTACTGGATAGGCTTCTCTGCGCCAGTCGGAATGCCTGCCGCCATCGTCGACAAGTTGAGTGACACCTTCGCCAAAGTCGCACAACTGCCGGATGTGTCCTCGGTGTTGCGGGCTGACGGCGCGATACCCGTGGGCAGCACACCGGCGCAGTTCCGCAAGCTGCTGCTGGACGAGACGGTGGTGTGGCAGAAACTGGTGAAGGAAAGCGGCATCCGGTTTTCCGAGTGATGGGCTGGGGCCTGGATGAGCCTTTTTTGATGACAGGAGGAAGCATGTTCAGGGCAGCATTGATGCTGGGATTGAGTACCCTTGCCGGCGCCGCGTTCGCGCAGGCTGATTATCCGGCCAGGCCGATCCGCCTGGTGGTGCCGTTTGCGCCGGGAGGTCCCACTGACGTCGTCGCGCGCATTGTCAGCCCCGACATGGGCGAACTGCTGAAGCAGCCCGTTGTGGTGGAAAACCGCGCCGGCGCCACGGGCATGATCGGACAGGACTTTGTATCCAAGGCAGCCCCTGATGGCTACAACCTGATCATCATCTCCAGTGCGGCCTCCAACGGCTATCACCTGGTCAACCGGAGTATTGATTTCTCGAAAGACTTTGCCATGCTGGGCCAGATCTGGAATGTCACTTCCCTGGTCAGCATCAACCACTCGCTGCCCGAGATGGCGCCCATCCAGAACCTCACCCAGCTGGTGGCCTATGCCAGGGCCAATCCGGGGAAACTCAATTACACCAGCACCGGAGTCGGCAGTCTCGGGCACCTGGTGATGGAGAAGGTGAAACTCACTTTCGGCATCAAGATGGAGCACATCAACTACAAGGGCCAGGGACCGGCCACCCAGGATGTCCTGGCCGGCCGGGTTCCCGTGCTCTCCACCTCCTTTGCCCAGATGTCGCTGGTGCGTGCCGGCAAGCTGCGTGCAATCGCCGTGAGCACGGAAAAGCGCACGCCAACGGCACCGGATGTGCCAACCTTCGTCGAGCAGGGCGTCCCCGGGCTCGTCGGTGGTGGCTGGGTGGGCATGGCGACCACTGGAGGCACGCCCAAACCCGTGGTCGACAAGCTGGCCCTGACGCTGCGCATGGTGGTGGGCAAGCCGGAAGTTGCTGCACGCATCCAGAAGGTGGTGGGAACGGACGTCGAATTCCTCGGCCCGGCGGAGTTCACCGCCTATGCCAACCGAGATTTTCAGGAGTGGGGACGGATCATCCGCGAGGCCGGGATCAAGGCTGAACCCTGAGATGAGACCGCTGTCGAAGCGGAATAATTGGAGAGAGACATGATCTACACCAAGAGTGGCAGCGAAGCCCTGGACGGGCTGTACGTCAAGGAGTACCCGCAGTTCAACAACAAGAAGCATTGGGTGTCCGACATTTTCGGGCCGCGCTATTCCTATGCCAAGGCACCCGGGCCGCAGGCGCTCATGGTTGACATGGAACCCGGTGAGGTCGTGCATCCGCACTTCCATGGCACCACCCAGTTCCAGCTCTTTCCTGCCGGCTCAGGCACCATCGGTCGCAAGAACGAGCCCATCCAGTCGCTGATGGTTCAATTCAAGGATCATCACACCGCCTACGGGCCCATCACGGCAGGGCCCAATGGCTTGAGTTTCATATCGCTACGGGTATTTACCGGGGTCTCCGCGCCGGTCTATCTGCATGAACCCGATTTCCGCGACAAGCTGATGCCCAGCAAGCGGCGCAACTGGATTTCGCCCAGGCTGGAAATGTCCACGGTGTCCATCCTCAGGCATCGCGTCGAACCCAAGTGGGAGCCTCTTTGGGATCCGGCCACCATCGAGGATGAGATGAATGCGCAGTTGCTGCGTCTCGGGGCAGGGCAGACAGTGGCAGGCCCCAACCCGAAGCGTGCTGCCGGCTACTATGTCTTTGTCGTCAACGGCAGCATGGTCCATGAAGGCCACGACATGGGAATCTATTCCATGGTCGTGGTCGAGCCGACCGAGTCCTCATTCGATATTACGGCCGGAGACAAAGGGCTGGAAGCGCTGGTCCTGGAATTTCCACGCGATTACGAATAAGCCAACGGAAGGGGCTCTCTCCTCAACCGGCCTTTAGCCTCTCACTTCGAGGCATGTGCGAAGGCCACTTTGCCGGCGAGGGCCGACAGCAGCAGGACCATGGCCACCGGCAGGACTGAATCCGTCTGCCACAGGCTGACGGCCAGGGTGCACAGCGCACCGAACACCATCTGCATGAAACCATAGAGCCCCGATGCCGTGCCGATGGCCTTGGGGTCCGCGCTGACGGCGCTGGCGATGGCCATGGGGCCGGCAAAGCCTGCGGCTGCAGCGATCACCATCACCGGTCCCACGACCGTGGGGATGTCTGCCACGCCGAACAGGTCGACTGCCATCAGCGCCGTGGCCCCGGTGATCTGCACCCAGCTGCCGGCGCGCGCCAGCGGGCTCGCTCCGAAGCGTCTCGCGAGCCGGCTGGCAAAGTAACCGCCCGCCGAAGCGCTGCCCAGTATGAACAGGTAATAAAAACCTATTTCATCGACAGGTCGCTGCAGTACCTCGGTGAATATGAACGGCGAGGCGGCAAAAAAGGCGTACAGGCTGGTGGTGATGCAGCAACCACCGATGGCATTGCCCCTGAATGAGGGCATCTGTAACAGGCGCAGATGGGTGTCCAGCATGGGGCGCCATCCTGGCAGAACGGTGCGGTTGCGATGCGTTTCCGGCAGTGTCAGCAGCGATACCAGCAGGGTGATGGCGCCAATGCCGCCCATCAGCACAAAGATGGCGCGCCATCCCAGCCAGCTGGTCACGTAGCCGCCGATGGTCGGGGCAATCGCGGGGCCGATGGCGAGCACCGTGATGAGTATGGCCATGAGTCGCGCCACCTCGTTGCCCGAGCTGACATCACGCAGAATGGCACGCCCCAGCACCATGCCGCTGCAGGCCCCCAATGCCTGGATGACGCGCGCAACCAGCAGCGCATCGATGCTGGCAGCGATGGAGGCAAATGCGCAGGCCAGCACAAAGAGCAGGAGCCCGGCCAGCACCAGTGGCCGTCGGCCATAGCGGTCGGAGAGCGGGCCGTAGACCAGTTGTCCCACCGCCAGGCCCATCAGATAGAGCATGATGGTCTGCTGTATCGTACCCGGTGTCGTCTGGAGGCCGGCCGCCATGGCGGGTAATGCCGGGATGATGATGTGCGTGGCAACAGGGCCCAGCACGGTCAGGACAACGATCAGGAAAAATGCCGGTCGGGCATGCCGCCGGAAAGGCGGGTGGGAAAGGAAGCTCATCAGGATTGCATTGTAGACGGGCGTGTTTGCACGCCCGTCCGTTACCGCACTGCGACTACAGTTCGGTGGCCGGAACGGGCAGGCCCAGCCAGTGGCGCCCCACCATCTCGTAATAGGCCATGCGCGCCTGGGCATGCTGTGTCATCACATGCATGTCCTGGAAGTGGCGCTGGATCAGGTTGCCCTTCAGGACTGCAGTTGCCCCTGCGGCGTTGTAGATGATGTCCACCGCCTGACAGGCAAGGCGCACGCCGTGGGTGATGGCCAGTCGCAGTTCTGCGCGTCGGTCCAGGCTGGTTTTGCCGGTGGCAGTGACTTCATCCCAGAGATTGCCCACTGCCTCCACAAGGAAGGCCCTGCCTGAGCGCAGCGCCGCTTCGCATTGGCCGACGTTGACCTGGATCATGGACTGATCACGCAGCAGCGCCTGCATGGATCGGGGCGTTTTCGATCCGGCCAGCTCGGAAAAGGTTTCCAGGCAGGTGCGCGCCATGCCTAGTGAGACCGCCGCATCGCCCACCCCGTAGAGCAGTGTCTGCAGGATGGCGTACAGCGGGCCGGATTCCGAGGGGGGCGCATTGCGAAAGAAGCTGCGTTCCTCGCGCACGAACACGTCCTTCACCTGGAAATGGTGGGTGCCGGTGCCGCGCATTCCGTTCACCTGCCAGGTGTCGAGTATCTCGGCTTCGGCCACGGGCACCATGAGATAGCGCAATTCGGGGCGTCCTTCGCTGTCCAGGCGCGGCTGGTCTCCGACGAAAATCTGCGCATAGGCCGCCACCCACGAAGCATGCCGGCAACCCGTGCTGAAACCCATCCTGCCAGTGACCCGATAGCCGCCCTCGGTGACCACCGCCTTCGCAGCAGGAATGGGGGTGTTGGACACCACGCTACGTGGTTTGCCAGCCCAGATTTCCTCAGCACAGGCACGCGGCAGCCGAGTCGAGGCAAAGGCGGCAAACAGACCGCCTTGATTGATGGCCCAGGCGGTGCTGGCGTCGGCCTTGCCCAGTGCTTCCAGCACTTCCAGGTAGCGTGGCAGGGCGATCTCGAGTCCGCCCAGCGATCTGGGCAGTGCCAGCTGGAACAGGCCGGCATCGGCCAGCGTCTCGAACAAGGGGCGCGGCAATTCCCGCGCGGCATCGATGGCGTCTGCCTGCTCGCGGATCAGCGGAGCAAGGCCGTGGGCGATCTCGAGTGGTGAGGTGGTCATGTTCATGGTGAAAGTCAGTGCCGGTTCAATCCGGCTTGATGTTGCCTGCGCGCACCACCCTGTCCCATCGGGCTGATTCTTCCTTGATCAAGGCGGCAAACTCTTCGGGCGTGCTGCCGATGAGTTCGACGCCCTGGGACAGCAGCTTCTGTCCGATGTCGGGCGAGTTGACCACCTTGACCGCCGCAGTCTGGAGGCGCGTGATCACAGGTCGCGGCGTGCCGCCGGGTGCGAGCAGGCCGATGCCGGCGCTGGCCTGGAAGCCCTGAGCGCCTGCCTCGGCTATGGTCGGGACTTCCGGCAGCAGGCGAAAGCGCTTGTCGGCGCTCAGCGAGATGACCTTGATGCGACCGGACTTGATGAAAGGGATGGCCGGGGGCACGCTGGCGATCATGGTGTTCACTTCGCCGGCCACTACCGCGGCCAGGGCCGGTCCGCTGCCCTTGTAGGGGACATGCAGCATGTCGACCTTCTCGTTGATTTTCAGCAGCTCGGTCGCCAGATGATTGATGCTGCCATTGCCGGCCGAGGCATAGCGCAGTGCCGTCGGATTGGCCCGCGCAAAAGCCAGCACCTCTTTCAGCGTATTGGCCTGCACCGACGGGTGCAGCACCAGCGCTGTCGGTGTCATCGAGATCAGCGTGATGGGCGCCAGTTCCCTGGCCACATCGAAGGGCATGTCCGGATAGAGGCTGGGATTGATGGTGAGCTGGCTGGTCGATGCGATCAGCAGCGTGTAGCCGTCAGGGGCGGCCTTCGCCACCATGGCGGCCCCGACATTGCCATTGGCGCCCGGCTTGTTCTCGTAGATCACCTGCTGGCCCAGCAACTCGGTCATGCCCTGCGCCAGCGGCCGCCCGGTGAGGTCTATCGAGCCGCCCGGGGTGTAGGCGCAGATGAGGCGCAGCGGCTTGTTGGGAAAGCCCGACTGCGCAGCAGCCATCTGGGTGGCCGATGCCAGTGCCAGTACCGATAGCGCCTGGAGACTGCGTTCAATTCCGTTGCTGCGAGACATGGATTTCTCCTCTGGGTTTGTTGTTCAAACGAGCTAGTGTCCTGAATCGTTAGTTCGTTGAATATGACTAAGTACCAAGACCTGCTCCAGGATTGCGAAAAAGGCCGAAATCGGTGCCAGACAAGGCGCAAAGCGGAGCAAGCTTGTACACCTTGCGAGCATTTGCAACGCCGTATCCGTGTGGCGGCGATTCTCGGTCTTTTTTATTCATCGAATTAGCGATTCAGGACACTAGATGCCGGCTTCCTTGATGATGCGCGTAGCGGAGGGATTCCTCGCGGAAGTAGTCGGCAAACTGGTCCGGTGTGGTCCTCAGCGGCACTGCCCCCAGGCGGCGAGTGCTGTTCTGCATGTTCCCTGCATCCGCCGCGTCCCCGGGTAGTGGCTAGTCTTCGAGCTTGATGCCCAGTTCCTGCACCAGCCTCTTGTACAGCGCGATTTCCCGCACGATCAACTGGCGCAACTGGTCCGGCGTACTCGCCACCAGCAACCCGCCGTCGGCTTCGATGGTGCGTGTGATGTCGGGTGACCTGGCGACCTTCACCAGTTCCGCATTGATACGGTTGACCAGCGCCGGCGGCGTACCGCCTGCCGCGATGAAGCCGAAGGGACTGGAGTAGTCATAGCCGGGAACACCCTGCTCGATGACGGTCTCGACATCGGGCAGCAAGGGAGTGCGTTCGGCATTGCCGATGGCGATGGCGCGCAGCTTGCCGGCCTTGACGTTGGGCAGTGCGGTGTTGAGCGTGGTGGCGATCACATGGACGCGCCCGGCCAGCAGGTCGACGGTGGCCGGTGCTGCACCCTTGTAATGGACATAGGTGACACGCGTGCCGATCAGTCCCTGCAGCCATGCCATGTTCAGGTGCGGGCCGCTGCCGGAACCGGGGGTGGCGACATTGACCGCCCCCGGATTGGCGCGGGTGTAGGCGATGTATTCCTGGATGTTGCGAAACGGTGCCGACACTGGCGAGATCAGTGCAATGGTGCGCTTGGTCATCAGGATGACCGGGGCGAAATCCTTGAGCGGGTCGTAAGGCAGCTGCTTGTAGAGCGCGGCAGCCGAGGTGAAGCCACTGGTGAAGGCGAGCAGGGTGTGTCCGTCAGGGGCTGACCGCGCCACATAATGGGTGCCAGTGCTGGTGCCCGCGCCGGGTTTGTAGTCCACCAGGACAGTGCCGCCGGTGAGTTCGCCCAGCTTGCGCGCATACAGGCGGGTCTCGTTGTCGGTGGACGCCCCGGGGCCGAAGGGCACGATCATGGTGACAGGTTTCACCGGAAAGGCATCAGGGGCCTGCGCTTGAGCCGTCAGGCTGGCGGCGCAAGCGAGCGCCGCGGCCATGGCAATGAAGGAAGCGGCCCTGGTGGCTGGCTTGGACATGGGACTTTTCTCTCCTTGTACTTTTCCTGGCGCCAGGCGCCTGGGACTCTGGCCATTCTCTGGATGGCTCGATGACGGGCCCTGCCTTGATTGGGTATTGCTGGCCGGTCCCGATGCGAAGGATTGTATACAGTAAAGTACGCCACCGCGTACAAGCCATCCAGCCAGGAAACGATCCCGATGAGCGACTCCGACGACGAAACAAGCATGTTGAGTGAAGCTGCCGTGGCCTTCGCCGAGCGCGAGGCCAGTCCGGCGCGGATGCGGCAGTTCATGGAGGCGACACCGTCCTTCGAGCGTGCCCTGTGGCAGCGCATGGCGGATCTGGGCTGGATGAACCTCATGATTCCCGAGGCCCATGGCGGACTGGGACTGGGATTGGCGCAGATGGCCGCTGTGGCGGAGCCACTGGCTGCCCGGCTGATGCCCGAGCCAGTCGTTGCCGCCGCGATGGCGGCCCGTGCCATCGCGCTGGGTGACAACGATGCGCTGAAAAGCGCATTGTTGCCGGCCATGGGCAGCGGGGCCAGCATCGGTGCGCTGGCCTGGCAGGAGGACGAGGCCCATATTCAGCCCGGCCACACAGCGTGTGTGGCGCAGGCCAGCCAGGGCGGGTGGATCCTGGAGGGTCACAAGCGCTTCGTCGTCCCAGGGGAATCCTGTGACGGCTATGTCGTGTCGGCATTGGCAGCGGGACGCCTCTGCCTTTACTGGGTGGCGGCCGATACTGCTGGCCTGGAGCAGGTGGTGGAACGGCGCGCCGACGGCAGCGTCACCTTGAAACTGAACTTTCATTCGGTGCCGGTGGCAGCAGCTGCACGCGTCGCCGGCCCCGATCACGGGCTTGCGGTGCTGTCACGCACTGCGAACGAAGCCCTGGTGCTGGCGGCAGCCGAGACGCAAGGCGTGCTGGATCGCGCGCTTGACATCACGCTGGATTACCTGCGCACCCGCGTGCAATTCGGCCAGCCCATCGGTGCTTTCCAGGCGCTGCAGCATCGCGCTGTCAACATGCACATACAGCGCGAGCTGAGTCGGGCGGTGGTGCGCGCCTGCATCGGCGTGGTGGACCGCTACGAATCTGCCGCGGCAGCCGAGGCGGCAGCCAGCCGTGCCAGGATACGCAGTGGCGAAGCGGCACTGGCCATCCTGCGCGAATGTGTGCAGATGCACGGGGCCATCGGCTTCACTCATGACTGCGATATCGGCCTGTACCTCAAGCGTGCCCTGGTGCTGTCGGCCTGGCTGGGGAATCCGGCCGCCCATCGTCGCCGCTACGGGGTCGTGGCACTGGCCGATGCCGATGCGCATGCGGGACTCCGCATGCCTGAGGCGGAACTGCCGCGCGACACTGACTGGAACAGCCTCACCGATGAGCAGTTTCGCGGCCAGGTTCGGCTGTTCTTCGAAAAGCACTATCCCGCCGATCTGCGCCACCTCGATTACTACCCGACCTGGGAGGTCATCCGCGGCTGGTTCACTACGCTGTCGCAGAAGGGCTGGATGGCACCCAGTTGGCCACGCGAACATGGCGGCATGGGCCTCACGCCGTCCAAACTGCTCATCTTCATCGAAGAGCGCGAACGCTGGGGTGTCTCGCGCGGACCCGACCACGGCATCAACCTGATCGGCCCCCTGCTCATCCGCCATGGCACGCCGGAGCAGCGCGAGCGCTATCTGCCGCCGATGCTGACCGGCGAGGAACGCTGGTGTCAGGGCTACTCCGAACCGAATTCCGGATCGGATCTGCTCAGCCTGCGCACGACGGCTGAACGGATCGGCAATGAGTTCGTCATCAACGGACAGAAGATCTGGACCAGCTACGGCGCAGAGTCCACGCATATCTTCATGCTGGCGCGCACACGCAGCGGCGGTCGCAACCAGGACGGCATCAGTTTCCTCCTGCTTGACCTGAACTCGCCCGGCATCACCATCCGTACCATCCGCAATATCTCGGGCTATTCGCACTTCTGCGAGGTGTTCTTCGATGGCGCCAGAACGCCCGCCTCCAATCTGGTCGGAGAGCTGCACGGCGGCTGGAAGGTGGCCAGGGCCCTGCTCGGTTTCGAGCGCCTGTTTTCGGGCAGTCCCAAGCGCCCGCAGCAGGCGCTGACGCGGCTGATGCGCCTGGCGCGCGAGCGTAGATTGCTTGAGGATCCGGTCTTTCTCGACCGGCTGACCCGGGTGCGACTGGATGTCGAAGATCACGCAAGCCTGTACGAGGTGTACGCTGAACTGGTGCGCCGCGGCGTAGCGCTGGGGCCGGATGTCTCCATGCTCAAGATCTGGGGCAGCGAAACCTTTCAGCGCTTGAGTGAACTGCTGGTGGAGGCGGCTGGCAATTGCGGCGGCCACGCCGGTGGCATCACCTTCGCCGGTGATCCCCTCAATGTGCTCGGGCAGTACTACGACACCTTTCCATCCACCATCGCCAGTGGCACCAACGAAATCCAGCGCAATATCATTGCGCGCAATGTGCTGAAGCTGCCGGTCTGACAGGCGGCGCTGGCGCCAGTCCGGACGCCCAGGCCTGATCCGGATGCAGTGCCGACCGGAAGGCTGGGCACGGTGCCATACCGGGTTGAACTGCTATGATGGCCTCAAGGATGTCCGGGTCAATATCAAACCCCGCTACAGGGGTGGGCCGAGAGGCAAGGAGGCGCGTGATGCAAACGCACGTGATGCGTGTCTGTGGGCTATTGCTTGTGTGGTGCGTAGGCATCCTGCCCGGTCCGGTCATGGCACAGGAGTCTTCCAGTGCCTACCCGGCCCGCCCTGTCACGGTCATTGTCGGCACCACGGCCGGCAGCCTCAGTGACCTCTACATGCGCGGCCTCGCGGAACTCTCGGTCCGGCATTTCAACAACCAGCGCTTCCTCATCGAGAACCGGCCCGGTGCAGGCGCCACCTTCGGCGCCGATGCCATGGCCCGTATCGAGCGCGGCGATGGCTACACCCTGGCACAGACCTACATTCCCTGGGTCCGGGTGCCGCATGTCCAGGCCGTCAACTTCGACCCGTTCCGCGATGTCACCTGGATCATCGGTGCCTACAGCACCGGATTTGCCGGCATGGTGCGGGCTGAATCTCCGCATCAATCGCTGAAGGACCTGATCGATGCCGCGAGGGCAAAACCGCAGACGCTGAGTTTCGGCACCATCGGCTCCATCTCTGCAGGCGCCCAGATCATGGACATGCTCGGCCAGGCATCCGGGGCAAGGTTGACGCATGTGCCCTTCAAGGGCGCACCCGATGCGAGTGCCGCCCTGCTGGGTGGGCATGTCGACCTGCTGGTCGACACGTTCTTCCTGAATGCCCAGGTACGCGCGGGCAGCGTGCGCATTCTTTCATCCTTCGGTGAGGCGCGTCCCCGCAGTTTCCCCAATGTGCCCACGGCAAAGGAGCAGGGCTACAACGTCACGCTCGCTTCGGAGGTCGGCATCGCCGGGCCGAAGAGCATGGAATCCCGGGTGGTCCAGCGCATCCATGACGGCTTCAAGCGGGCCATGGATGACCCGGCACATCCGGCCTTGCTGGACAAGTTCGAACTTGCCGCCTGGTATCGCAACAGCGCCGATTTCACCGCGGAGATGCGCAAGGCCTCGGAGCGCGAGAAGCTGTTGTCGGAGCGCCTGGGCTGGGCCAAGAAATAGCAGGCCCGCCCGTGTTTCTTGAATATGTGGGGCCATCAGAAGGAGTTAGATGATGAAGTCGATGCGTCGTGTAGCCGTGCTGGGTGCCATGGTGTGCAGCACCTTGCCGATTGCGTGCCAGGCCCAGGAGTCCACCGCGGTTTTTCCCGCCAGGCCAGTCACCCTGGTGGTGCCGGCCCAGCCAGGTGCGTCGTTTGACATCACCGCGCGACTGTATGCCCAGAAGCTGGGTGACAGTCTGCGCCAGCCGGTGGTGCTGGAGCACAAGCCCGGCGCAGGCGGCACCATTGCCTACGCCCATGTTGCGAAGGCGGCGCCCAATGGCTACACCAT
Organism: Betaproteobacteria bacterium; assembly: GCA_947474715.1. Lineage (GTDB taxonomy): Bacteria > Pseudomonadota > Gammaproteobacteria > Burkholderiales > SG8-39 > CAIYPG01. Next base: position 80,423 of record CANJJT010000007.1, on the reverse strand, counting down.
GATGCTGGTGACGCCGACCTTTGTGCTCACCGGCCTGCTCTACAAGGATCTTGCCTGGGACGTGCAGAAAAGCTTTGCGCCCATTTCGCACACCAGCAGCGCGCCCTATGTGTTCTATGTGCATCCGGCACTGCCGGTGCGCAACCTGCAGGAGTACATGGCGCACGCAAAGGCCAATCCGGGTGTGCTCAACATGGGCACCAGTGGCGCCGGCTCGATCAACCATGTCGGGGGTGAATGGCTGCATTCACTGATCGGCGCGCGCGTCACCTTCGTGCACTACAAGACCTCGCCCTTGCTGCTCACCGACATGCTGAGCGGGCGCATCCAGGGCAGCATCAGCAGCATTCCCTTCGTCAAGTCGCACGTCGCTGCCGGCAAGTTCAAGCCGCTGGGCCTGACCGGCATGGTGCGCACCCCGGTCTATCCGGACCTGCCCACCCTGCACGAGCAGGGCGCCACTGGTTTCGACCTGGTGAGCTGGTTCGGTTTTGTCGCGCCGGCGCGCACCCCGGCTGCCATCGTCAACCGCCTGAGCAGTGAGTATGCGAAGGCGGTGAAGTCGCCCGATGTCCTCGATACCCTCAAGGCGGATGGCGCCTTGCCGGTGGGCAGCACGCCGGAGCAGTTCACCCAGTTGCTGGCGGCGGATGTGGCGCGCTGGCGCAAGATCATCCAGGATCGCAGCATCGTGCTGGAGGAGTAGGACGGAACCCTTGCGCACGGGCAGGCGTCACACGCGTCACCGGATGGGGCAACAGCAGTTTGAACATCACCAGGCGCGGCATGCGCCAGAGGAGGTTGCGATGGCCAGTTTCGGAAAGTCCCTGCTGTGTGCCGGCGTGCTGTCGGCCATTGGTTCCGCTTCGGCCTGGGGGCAGGGCACGGCGCCCTGGCCGACCCGGCCCATCACCATCGTGCTGCCCTTTGTCGCCGGCTCGTCTCTCGACAACGAAACCCGGCTGTACACGCCGCGGCTGTCCGAGAGCCTCGGTCGCCCGGTAGTCACCGATTACAAGCCGGGCGCGGGGGCTTCCATCGGCACCATCTTCGTCGCAAAGGCTGCGCCTGACGGCTATACCCTGCTGGGGGTGACGCCGGGCTTCACCGTGTACCCGGCCTTCTTTCCGGCCGACAAACTTCCCTATGACCCGGTGACGGAGTTTGCGCCGGTGTCCCAGGCCACCAAGCGCGGCACGCTGCTGATGGCCCATCCCTCGCTGGGCGTGAAAACCTTCCCGGAATACGTCGCCTACGCCCGCGCCAATCCGGGGGCCATCAACTTCGGAACGTCGGGCGGTGGCGGCATCCTGCACATCGTCGGTGCCTGGCTGCACAGCGCCACCAACACCAAGGCCACTTTCATTCACTACAAAGGGTCGGCCCCGGCCTACGCCGACATGCTGGCCGGGCGCATCACCGCTTCACCCACCATCATGTTCATTGGCATCCCGATGGTGAAGTCGGGCAAGGTGGTGGCGATTGCCAACATGGGCGGGGAGCGTTCGAAATACATGCCCGACCTGATGACCATCGCCGAGCAGGGCCATCCGGAGTTCGACTACACCAGCTGGTCCGGCTATCTCGCCCCGGCGCGCACGCCTTCGGCCATCGTCGAGCGCCTGAGCGCGGAGTTTGCCCGCGCGGTGAAGGTGCCGGAACTGGTGAAGCGCATGGATGCCGAGGGCGCCGAGATGGTGGGCAACACGCCGGCGCAGTTCGCCCGCACGGTCGCCACCGAGACGGCGCGCTGGCGCAAGGTTGTGCAGGAGAACGGCATCAAGCTGGAGGAGTGATGATTACGTTGATCACAATTCATTCATTGCTCCTTTATTGAAAAAGAGTGGTATATGAATTTGATCATAATAAAGCCGCTCTTTGCCGGGCTCCCGCTCAGCCACGCACTCAATCATTGAGCTTGATGCCGGCCGTCTTGATGATGCGGGCGAACTTCGCCGACTCGGTTCCCATCAGCGCCGTGAACTGCTCGGGGGTGCTGATGAAGGGCTCCATGTCCTGGGCCAGCATGGTCTTGCGCACCTCCGGCAGTGCCAGCGCCTTGCCGATCTCTGCTGATAGCCTGTCGATCAGGCGTCTGGGGGTGGCGGCAGGCGCCAGCACGCCGTACCAGCTCTTCAGGTCATAGGCGGGCACGCCGGCTTCGGCAAAGGTGGGCACGCCAGGCAGCGCCGTCATGCGGTTCTCGGTGGTCACTGCCAGGCCCTTCAGCTTGCCTGCCTTGATGAAGGGAATCAGTGCCGCCGGTGGCGCAAAGAAAAGCTGCACCTGCCCGCCCACCATGTCGGTGAGCACCAGGCCCGTCCCCTTGTAGGGCACATGTTGCGTGCTGATGCCGGTGACGATGTTGAAGTATTCGCTCGCCAGGTGGGTGATGCCGCCCGTCCCGGTCGAGGCGGCGTTGAGCGCACCCGGTTTGGCCTTTGCCAGGGCCACCAGCTCCTGCAGGTTGCTGGCCGGCAGCGTGTTGCTGCCGGCCAGGATCAGGTCGGTGCGTGCCAGCGTTGCCACGGCGGCAAAGTCCTTCACGCTGTCATAGGGCAGCTTCGGATTCAGGATGGGGCTGATCACATGGGTGCTGGTCACCAGCAGGATGGTGTGGCCGTCCGGTGTGGCGCGCACCATGAGTTCTGAGCCGATCACGGTGTTGCCGCCGGGGCGGTTGTCCACCAGCACCTGCTGGCCCAGGCTCTGGGACATCCGCTCCCCGGCAATGCGCGCCAGGATGGTGGTGTTGCCGCCCGGGTCATACGGCACGATGAAGCGGATGGGTCGGGTGGGGAAGTCCTGTGCCAGGCTGCTGCCGGCCGCGCACAGCAGCCATCCGGCACACAGGATGCGTGCAACTGGTGAAGATGCGATGTGCTTCATGGCGCTCCTCCTGTCGTTATTGTTTGTCAGGGGATGGTAGCAGGGGCCGCCGAACAAGGTTCTGCAGCCAGTGATCCGGCGGTGCCCGATGCAGGGTTCCTGTCTGCGAGTGGCCTACGGTTCATGCGCTGTTTGCATCAATCGAGTCGATAAAATCGTTTTACACGCAGCCCCTCGATGGCAACAATCGGTGTCGACAATACTACGTCGACACCAGGCCGGCACGCACAAAGGAAGCCTCCATGAACATCACCATCCTCGACGACATTTTCGACACCCTCCGCAGCCTGCCCTGCTTCAGCCTGCTGGAAGGCCACCGGGTGAGCATCTGGAATGACCATACCGATGATCAGGATGAACTGCAGCGGCGCCTCTGCGATGCCGACTGCGTGGTGCTGATCCGCGAGCGCACCGCGCTGCGCCAGCCCTTGCTGGAGCGTCTGCCACGGCTTGCCTTCATCAGTCAGCGCAGTGTCTACCCGCACATCGACATCGACGCCTGCACCCGCCTTGGCATCGTGGTCTCCTCCGACCAGCATGCCGGCACGCCCAGCTATGCCGCCGCCGAACTCACCTGGGGCCTGCTGCTCTCGGTGGCCCGCCTGATCCCGCAACAGGCCGAAGCCCTGAAGCAGGGCATCTGGCAGACCGGCATGGGCATGACCCTGCGTGGACATACCCTGGGCCTGTATGGCTATGGCCGCATCGCCAGTGCCGTGGCCGGCTACGCCCGGGCCTTCGGCATGCGCGTGCTGGTGTGGGCGCGGCCGCAGTCGCTGGCACGCGCCCAGGCCGACGGGCTGGAAGTCGCCGCCAGCAAGGAAGCCTTCTTCCGCGAGTGCGATGCCATCTCCCTGCACATGCGCCTGGTGCCGGCCACGCGCGGCATCGTCAGCAAGGAAGACCTGCTGCTCATGAAGCCCTCGGCCATGCTCATCAACACCAGCCGCGCCGGGTTGATCCAGCCCGATGCGCTCTTCGAGGCGTTGAAGGCCGGCCGTCCCGGCGCCGCCGGCGTGGATGTCTATGAGGCCGAGCCCTTGCCGGCTTCCGGCCATCCGCTGCTGACGCTGCCCAATGCCCTGTGCACGCCCCATATCGGCTATGTCACCCGCGAGGAATACCAGCTGCAGTTCAACGACATCTTCAAGCAGGTCACGGCCTATACCGCGGGGACACCGATCAACGTGGTCAATCCGGAGGTGCTGCCCCATGCGCGCAAGCCCGCAGGCTGAAGCTGCCGCCTTGAAGCCCGGCGGCTTTGCCAAGTCGTGATCCCTGGCGTCTAATGGGCGTCCAGGGACGAAAGAGAAGATTCCCGCATCGGCAACCGGCAAGGAGAAGGATGATGGCAGGCAAGATACGATTGGGTGTGGTGGGTGCCAGTACCGGTTCCATCTGGGCGGCGCGCTCGCATCTGGCGGCGCTGCCCCACAGCGCGGATTTCGAGCTCACCGCGGTGTGCACCACCAAGCCGGACAGCGCCGAGGCGGCGCGGCAACAATACGGCGCCAAGCTCGCCTTTCATGATTATCGTGCCATGGCGGCGTCGCCCGAGATCGATGCGGTTGCCGTGGTGGTGCGGGTACCTTCGCACTACGAGCCCACCAGGGCCGCCATTGAAGCCGGCAAGCATGTCTACACCGAATGGCCACTGGGCCGCACCACCGCGGAAGCGGAGGAACTGGCGGCGCTGGCGCGCGCGAGGGGTGTGCGCACTGCCGTGGGCCTGCAATCGCGGGTGAGCCCGGTGCTGTGCTACATGAAGGAACTGCTCGCAACCGGCCACATCGGCGAGCTGGTCGCCTGCCGGGTCGGGCTGATGCGCGAGGGCGTGCTGGCGCGCACTTCCGGGCGCACCTGGCAGCGTGACGTCACCCTCGGCGCCCACACCCTGACCATCGCCAACGGCCACACGCTGGATGCGCTGCGTTTTGTCGCCGGGGACTTCGACCGGCTGTCCGGCGCCGTCACCACCCAGGTGCGCCAGTGGTACGAGACCGACACCCGGCGCATGCTCGATGTCACCTCCCCGGACAACATCACGGTGTGCGGGCATCTCGCCGGTGGCGCGGTGGTGTCCTCGCATGTGGCGGCCGTGCCCTGGGCGGGCAGCGGCTATCGCATGGAACTCTATGGCCGCGAGGGCACGCTCGTGGCCACCGCCGAAGACTCCCCGCAGCTGTGCGAAGTCACCCTGCATGGCGCCCAGCGCGGCAACCAGCTGCAGGCCATGCCGGTGCCGCCACACTTCATCCATGTGCCGCCGGGGCTGCCGCAGGGCAATGCCTACAACGTTGGTGAAATGTATTGCGCATTCGCCAGGGCCATCCGGGCAGAGGGCAGTCAGGATGGCGGGCCGCAACTGCCCGATTTCGACCTGGCGGTGGACCTGCATCGCTTCATCGATGCCATCAGCCTGGCCTCGGCCTCGACCGAGGAAGTGCATTTCAGCGCTCGCAAATGAGCCCGGTTACAGCAGGGCAGGCAGGCGCTGGCGCGTATCGGGCGTGAGGGAGGCTGACGGTTGGCTGGAGTATTTTCCCGGGGGGAGGTTGCCATGAAGAAGTCAGATGAGGTGCAGGCAGGCAGCAGGGCGCGCAGGGCAATGCTGCTGTGGTGCATGACGGCGACTGTGATGGGGATGGCCTCGATCGCGGTGGCCCAGGACCGCTTTCCTTCGAAGGCGCTCACCATCGTGGTGCCCTTCGGGCCGGGTTCTTCATCGGATGCCAGCGCCCGATTGCTGGCCATGAAGATGCAGCCCCGCTTCGGGCAACCGGTGCTGATCGAGAACCGCACCGGCGGTGGCGCCACCATCGGGCCAGCCTATGTAGCCAAATCCAGGCCGGACGGCTACACCATCCTCTATGGTTCGGCCAGTTCCATCGCCACCGCGCCTGCGCTGGTGAAGTCGCTGCCCTTCGATCCGGTCAGGGATTTTTCCGGCATCACGCTGTTTACCGAATCCTATGCCCTGCTGCTGACGCGCGGCGAGTACCGCAACCTTGGCGCCACGCAGTTCCTGGAGCGCATGCGGCGCAACCCGGAGCAGTTTCCGGTGGGCTCGCAAAGCGCCACTTACCAGGCCCTGAATACCATGATGGCCATGGCCGGCAAGCTCACCCATACCTACGTCCCCTATGTTGATGCGGGGCGGCTGCTCACCGACCTGTGGGGTGGGCGACTCGGGGCCATCGTGGCCTCGCTCAATGTCGCGCTGCCTAAGCTCAAGTCGGGGCAGGGCCACATCGTGGCGCTGTACACCACCGATCGCGTGGCCAGCCTGCCCAACACCCCGACCATGAGCGAGATCCATCCGGGAACGCACATGAATTTCTGGTCGGGCTATTTCGCACCGAGCGCCACGCCGCGACCGGTGATCAATGCGCTCCACACCCACATTTCGGAAACGGTGAAGGATCCGGAGATCCTCAGGCGCAACGAAGAGGGTGGACGGGCGTTGTTCACCTCGCCCGATGAAACCGATGCCGTGGTGAGAAATGAGGTGCCGCGCATGACCGCACTGCTCAAGGCGGCAGGCATCCAGCCGGAGTGATGGGGTCGCAGTAGAATCACCACCATCATCGAAGGCAGCACAATGCATCCCGGTCGGACCGCAATCCCCCTGTTGCCTTGTAATGCCAGCCGCTCCCATTCGACCAGCAGGGGATATTCATGCAAATTCAGGGATTGATCGCAGGTTTAACCTGCCTTGCCGCCGCCGCCATGTCCGGTCCGGCCTTTGCCCAGGCTTATCCCAACAAACCGGTTACCGTGATCGTGGCCTTTGCCTCGGGCGGCCCCATCGACCTGGAAACCCGCCTTTACGTGCCCCGTGTGTCGGAACAGCTCGGCCAGCCGCTGGTGATCGAGTACAAGGTGGGGCAGGGCACGGCACTGGGCACGGGCTTCGTCGCCAAGGCCAGGCCGGACGGCTACACCATCCTGTCCAATTCCGCGGCGCTCACGGTGTTTCCGGCCTTCTACAAGAACCTCGACTTCGACGTGGTCAAGGACCTCACGCCCATCACCCAGATGAGCAAGCGTTCCTCGGTGCTGCAGGCGAGCAATGCCTTTCCGGCCAAGACCTTCGCCGAGTACATCGCCTATGCGCGCGCCAATCCGGGCAAGATCAACTATGGCACCGCCGGCGTGGGTGACATCAGCCACCTGGTCGGGGAGTGGCTGCATTCGCTCACCAATACCAAGGTGACCTTCGTGCCCTTCAAGGGCACCGGCCCCATCCTGACCGAGTTGATGGCTGGACGCGTGGATGTGACCAGCGGCACCTTGATTGCGGCGCTGCCGCTGGTGCGTGCCGGCAAGGTCCGGCCGCTGGCGATGCTGGGGGACAAGCGCTCCAAGCACATGCCCGACGTGCCCACGGTGGCCGAGCACAACATGCCCGAATTCGACTACGCCAACTGGCTGGGCATTTTCGCCCCTCCCGGAATGCCCGTTTCCATCACGAACCGGCTCAACGATGCCTTCGTCAAGGTGTCCCGGCTGCCTGCCATCGTCGCCGAGCTTGATGCGCAGGGCAGCGAGGCATTGGGCAGCAGCCCGGAGCAGTTCCGGAAGTATGTGGCTGCTGAAACCACACGCTGGGGCAAGGTGGTTCAGGGCGCTGGCATCAAGCTCGCCGAGTAAAGCGGCAACAGGCGACCGGCCGCCAACACCAGGCGGGGAGGTCTGCTCTGGCCCGAATGCCCGTCCTGTCCTGCTGGTCCTGGTGGGCAATCGAAGGCAGGGGGTCAACAAGGAGGAAGCAGGATGCAGAAGCAGTACAAGAATGTCCTGGTGCTGTTCTGTACCCAGTCCACCCTGCAGATCACCACGGTTACGCTGATTGCCGTGACCGGTCTGGCCGGTTTTGCGCTTGCCGAGAACAAGAGCTTTGCCACCTTGCCGCTGACCACCTATGTGTTCGGCGCGGCCTTCACCACCATCCCGGCATCGCTCTTGATGGCGCGCATCGGCCGGCGTGCCGGGTTCCAGGTCGGCACCCTCTTCGGCGTGATCGGCGGTGGCCTGTGCGCCTGGTCCATCTACATGGGCAGCTTCGCCATGCTCTGCGCATCGACCTTCGTCATGGGCATGTACACGGCCTTCGGCAAGTACTACCGGCTGGCAGCGGCGGATGTGGCCAGCCCCGACTTCAAGGCCAAGGCCATTTCCTTCACCCTGGCCGGCGGCATCCTCGGTGGCGTGCTGGGGCCGGAAGTGGCGAAGTTCTCGCGCGCGCTGATCGACAACCATGTCTTCATGGGTTCGTACATGGCGATTGCGGTGGTGGCCTGCATGGCCATGCTGATCCTGTCGCGGCTGGACATTCCGCGCCTGACCGTCGAGGAGCGCAGCGGCCCGACGCGCCCGCTCAGGCAGATCATGCGCCAGCCCAATTTCATCGTTGCGGCGCTGGCCGGCATGATGTCCTACGGCATCATGAACCTGATGATGACTTCCACGCCGCTGGCCATGCGGGCCCATGACCACCAGTTCAATGACTCGGTGCATGTCATCGAATGGCACGTCATCGGCATGTATGCGCCGTCCTTTTTTACCGGCTCGCTGATCAGCCGCTTCGGCGTGCTGCAGATCATCCTGCTGGGGGTGCTGCTCAATATCTTCGCCATCGGCTCGGGCCTGCTGGGCACTGGCTTCACCCATTTCTGGTGGGCCATGTTCCTCAACGGTGTGGGCTGGAACTTCATGTACATCGGCGCCTCGGCCCTGCTGACCGAATGCCACACACCCGCCGAGCGGGCCAAGACCCAGGCCACCAACGATTTCATGATCTTCGCCACCATGGCCGTGTCATCCATGTCCTCCGGCGTGCTGCTGCAAAAGAGCGGCTGGCATGCGGTCAACTGGGGCGCGCTGCCCTTCATCCTGATGGCCGGCTTCGCGGTGTTCTGGCTGATGTCCCGGCGCCGCGATACTGTGTCGGCTTGAGCGGGCCTACCGCACCGCCAGCCAGGGCCACGAGTGAAACGGATCAGGGGAAATCAATACGGTAATACGTACGTGCAGGAACCAGCCCTGGCAGAAGACCTTCACCGGCAGCAGACCGGAACAGGTCACAGCGGCACGCAACAGTGGCAGGCAATAGCGGCAGGCAATAGCGCAGCCCATCAAACCAAGGAGGAAGCGGCATGACCATGCATACAGGCAGGGCAACCCACGTTCTGGCGATGTTGTGCACCGGGCTCGGCTTGTGGTGCAGTCCGGCAACGGCGCAGGACTATCCCTCGCGCACCGTGCGCATCATCATCGGCAATGCACCCGGCGGCACCAACGACATCATCGGGCGACTGGTGGCACAGAAACTCACTGAGCGTCTGGGCACCACCTTTGTGGTGGAGAACCGCGGTGGTGGCAACGGCGCCATCGGCGCCGGCCATGTTGCCCTCAGCCCGCCGGATGGTCACACGGTGCTGCTCATCACGCCCTCGCATGTGCTGGATGCCGCCACCGGCCGCAGCCTGCCTTACCACCCTTTGCGTGACTTCGCCCCGGTCACCCAGCTGGCCACCTCGCCCTACGTGATCATGGCCAACCCGGCATTGCCGGCCAACCTGAAGGAGGTGATCGCGCTGCTCAGGCGTGAGCCGGGCAAGCACAACTTTGCCTCCACCGGCCCGGGCAGTTTCACGCAACTGGCGGCGGAAGCCTTCAAGCTGGCGGCCGGCGTGGACATCGTGCATGTGCCTTATCAGGGCGGCGGCCCGGCCCTGAAGGCGGTGATCACCAACGAAGTGAGCTTCTACTTTGCTGGTGTTGCCGGCGCCAAGCAGTTCCGCGGCACTGGCAAGATGCATGTGCTGGCCATCATGACCGAGATGCGTTCGACGGTTTTTCCGGATGTGCCCACCACGGCTGAGGCCGGGCTGCCGGAGTACCGCATCAGCGGCTGGTATGGCCTGCTCGCGCCAGCCAAGACGCCCGCTGCGGTCATCGGCAAACTGCGCAATGAAACCGCTGCGGTGTTGCGCTCGCCGGACATGGCCCAGCGTCTGGATGCCGAAGGGGCCATTCCCGGGGGCAGCACACCGGAGGAATTCACCCGCTTCATGGCCGAGGAGTTCAAGCGCCTGGCACCGGTGGCCAAGGCGGCGGGACTCGGCGGCGCTTGATCAGGCCTGCTGCTGCCCGGACGATCCAGGAACCCGACCTGCCTTCGAACACCCGGCTCAGGCCGGGCATTGCCTCATCAGCCGGCGCGCTCCGCCGTCATCAGGAACATCGGGTACTGGCGGCCCTTCTTGCTCAGTTCACACACCGGGTCGAAACGCACCTTGGCGAACCCGGCCGCTTCAGCCTGTCGTGCCAGTGCGTCGCGGTCAAAGCCGTGGTGCACCTTTTCCTCCGGGCCGTGGAAGGAGCCGTCTTCTGTGTCCAGGTCGCCGATGCACAGCACGCCGCCCGGGTTGAGCAGGTCGCGCAGCCTGCGCAGCACGCCGTCCGTATCGGGAACGTGGTGCAGGGTGAGCAGTGAGTAGGCGAGGTCGAAGGATCCGGCGGGCGCAGCTTCGGTCAACAGGTCGTGCTTGAGTGCCTGCATGTGTTGTGCGCCGGATGCGGCAATCTTGCGCTGCAGGACCTCGAGCATGCCCTCGGAAGTGTCGGTGAGGGTGATGGCCGCGAGCTCGTCCTTCAGTTCGAAACTGAGCAGGCCGGTGCCGCAGCCATATTCGAAGGCTTTCATGCCCGGACGGATGGCGCCGGCCTGGCGCATGGCTTCGGCGGTTTTCTGCGAGCGCCAGATTTTTTTCGGGTCGTCATCCCATTCGCTGGCGCGCTCGTCGAAGGTCTTGGCCATGGCGTCTCCTGTACGGTCCAGTAGGGGCAGGGGGCGGCAAGCTGCGTGCCCCGGGTGCCGGATTGTGCCAAACTTCCGCTCCGCCGGGCGTTCCGGATCCCGGATCGGCGCTTATCGCGGTCTGCGGCGCTGCCACTCAGCAGCCGCGCTTAACTCAGAGCGCCTGACAGAATTACCGTTAGGCGCCCTGACTTAGGGGAGGGCGAGGGGATGTGTCCCCTCGCATTGTTAGGCACTCTTACAAGACAAGGGCAAGACATGAATATCGAATGCACCGAGCAGTTCACGACCAATGCCGACGGCACCATTGCCTGCGAGATCAAGGTGGACGGCCAGCCCGTCAACTGCATCTTCACCCTGGGTTGCCTGGAAGACGTCAATCCCGATACCGCGGACCTGGACCCGGCCGCTCAGTTCCAGATGAACATGGAGCGCCTGCATGCCATCGCCCAGGAAAAGATCTTCAAGGGCAAGGTCGAGGACGGCAAGCTGGAAGTCAACGGCGGCGACGTCTGAACCGGGTTCACGGCTGGCTGCAAGGAACCCGCCTTGGCGGGTTTTTTCTTGGCCTTGCCGGTGAACTCACCCAGAAACTGAACAGGCCATGAGGCAAAGCCTGCTCACCCGCCTGGCCGCCCTGCCGCAACTGGCGGCCCTGCGCCATCGCGGCTTCCGCCTGCTGTGGATTGCCACCGTGCTGTCCTCGACGGCGCGCTGGGCCGACATGGTGGTGATCGGCTGGCTGACCCTGGAACTCACCGATTCTCCGCTCATGGTGGGCATCGTTGCCGGCAGCAAGATGGCCGGCTATCTGGTCGCACCCTTCATGGGGGTGGTGGCCGACCGCATCGACAGGCGCCTGCTGCTGATTGTCGCGGCGGTGGTGAACCTGGCCGCCGCCTTCCTGATGCTGGTGCTGTACGTGGCCGGCGTGCTGGCGCTGTGGCACATCATTGCCCTGGCCCTCCTGGGCAGCCTGACCTGGGCGCTGGACAGCCCGACCCGCCAGGCCTATGTGCCCGACCTGGTGGGCAAGGAGCACCTCACCAATGCGATTGCCCTCAACGCGGTGGCCATCGAGATCACCGTGGTCATCGGTCCGGCGCTGGGCGGCTTGCTCATCCCGACGCTGGGCATGGGCGGTGCCTATGGGCTGATTGCGGTGATCTATCTCCTCGATGTGCTGGCATTGGTGCTGTTGAAGGGCGGACCGCAGCACAGGGCGGACGCGAAGGAGTCACCGGTGAAGAGCCTGCTGGGCGGCCTGAAGTACGTCCGGGGCAACCAGACGGTGCTGGCATTGCTGCTGATCGCCTTCCTGCTGAACCTGTTTGCCGCACCCTATCGCTATGCCTTCCTGCCTTTGTTCTCACGCTATGTCCTGGATACCGGGCCGGCCGGTTACGGCATGCTCACCGCCATGGCCGGGGTGGGCGCGCTGGTGGCCGGCGTGTGGGTGGTGTCGCTGGGCAATTTCCGGCACAAGGGCTGGCTGGTGGTGGCCAGTGCGCTCGCCTGGCCGGCATCGCTGCTGCTGTTTGCCGTCTCGACCTGGTACAGCCTGTCGCTGGCGCTGGTGTTTCTGGCCGGGCTGACCCAGGCCATTGCCTGGACCATCATCGCCACGCTGATCCTGGGCCATACCGAACAGTCCATGCGCGGCCGCGTGATGGGGCTGCGTGCCGGCGTGGTGATCAGCCTGCCCATCGGCAATTTCCTGGCGGGCGCGGCGGCGGAGCAATTTGGCGCGGCCGCGGCGCTGGCGGCCTATTCGGCCAGCGCCTTGCTCATCATGCTGGCCATCGTGCTGCTGATGCCGGGCTTGCGCCGGCTGGAGTGAGGCCGGGGCGCCGGTCAGGCCCCGTAAGGTGATAACAATTGGCGTGAATACTGAATAATGGCTTATATCAGTACCATAAATTGATCACAATGGCGCGACCAGGGTGCTGCGACAGGCGCAGCCCCGTTTTTCAAACCAAGGTTTTCAGTGTCGGGCTTACCTTCACCGGCATGTCGCCCATGGCGATGACTTCCTCGGCGGTGAAGCCAGCGGCCACTTCCTCCAGCACGAACTGGTTGCCATCCCAGCGCAGCAGCGCCAGGTCAGTGACGATCCAGTTGACGCAGCCGGTACCGGTGTAGGGATAGCTGCACTGCCGACGCAGCTTGGGCCGGCCCTTGCTGTCCTGATGCTCCATGACGATGATGAGGTCGGAGTCGCCGGCGACCAGGTCCATGGCGCCGCCAATGCTGCCGATGTCCGGGCGGACCGGCAGCACGGTGCTCCAGTTGGCGACATTGGCCTGGGCATCGACTTCGTAGGCGCCCAGGATCACGGCGTCGATGTGGCCGCCGCGCGCCATCTCGAAGGAGGTGACGCTGTCGAAGTAGGAGGCGCCCTTCACCACTTCGACGAACTGGCCGCCGGCGTTGTAGATGTCGGTGTCGATGTCATCGCCGAATACCAGCTTGCCGTAGCCGAGAATGCCGTTTTCCGAGTGGAGGAAGACGTCGCGGCCTTCCAGGTGGTTGGACACCAGCGTGGGGATGCCGATGCCCAGGTTCACGTAGCTGCCTTCCTGCACCAGTCCGGCGGCGCGCCGTGCCATGTCCTCTCGGGTCAGGCCGGGCTTGCCGTTGTAGGGGCGCGGCTTGTCATTGGGACGGCGCGGCGGGGCCTGCAGCCCTTTCACGTCGATCTTGTGCGTGCTCATCACCACCCGGGAGATGAAGATGCCGGGCAGGTGCACCTGATCGGCCGGGATCTCGCCGATCTCGACGATCTCGTCGACTTCCACCACGGCAACGCGGGCCGACTTGGCAAAGGCCGGGTTGAGGCTCTGGCTGCCGCCACGGAACTGCACATTGCCGGCCTTGTCCGCCTTGTGTGCACGCAACAGCGCGTAGTCCACGCTGATGGCCTCCTCGAAGACATAACGCTTGCCGTCGAAGTAGCGGATTTCCTTGCCGGCTTCGATGGCGGTATTCACGCCCACCGGGGAGTAGAAACCGGCCAGGCCGGCACCGCCAGCGCGGCAGCGTTCCACGATGATGCCCTGGCCCACCAGTTCGGCTTTCATCTTGCCGGCGGCGATCTGTTCCTCCGAGGCGGTCATCACCCCGGGGCGCGAGGAGAAGGAGGTGATCAGGCGCGACACCTGGCCGTTCTGCGCCAGGATCTGGCCGCGGATTTCGTCATTGCCGCCCATGGAATTGCACACCACACACAGGTCTTTGGTGCCCTGATCGCGCAGGGCCAGGATGAGGCTGGTGGCAAAGCAGTGCTGCTGGCCGAAGCCGCCCAGCGCGACGATGGAGCCGTCGGGCATGTCGGCCAGGGCGGCGGCGGCAGAGGGGAATACCTTGTTCATGCACGGATCTCCGGATCGGGATCAGGCCCCGCAACGGGGCCCGGGGGCTGGGGGACAGGCAGTTGCAGGCGGCTGCGGCCGGCCGGGTCGTGCCGCATCGGCGGCATGACCCGGTGATGGCTACTCCATGGTCTTCAGGTCGGCGGCCAGCGTGACGTTGGTCATTTCGGTGAGCGCGATGACTTCCTCGGCGGTGAAGCCCGGGGCAATCGCCTCGAGCACGAAGTGGTCCTTCACGTAGTGCAGTACCGCCAGGTCGGTCACCACCCAGTCGACGCAGCGCGCGCCGGTGAGCGGGTAGGTGCAGGCGCGGCGCAGCTTCGGCCGCCCCTTGCTGTCGGTGTGCTCCATCACGATGATGATCTGGGCCTTGCCCGCCAGCAGGTCCATGGCGCCGCCGATGCCGCCGCGCTTGGCGGTGGAGGTGCTCCAGTTGGCCAGATTGGCGCCCTCATCCACTTCATAGGCCCCCAGGATCACGGTGTCGATATGGCCGCCACGCGCCATCTCGAAGGAGGTGACGCTGTCGAAAAAGGAGGTGCCGGGCACCATCGAGACGAACTGCCCGCCGGCGTTGTACACGTCCGGGTCGATGCCGTCGCCGGTGACCATGCCACCGTAGCCGAGCACGCCGTTCTCCGCGTGCAGCCACACGCCCTGGCCTTCCAGGTAATTGGACACCTGGGTGGGTAGCCCCGTGCCCAGGTTCACATAGCTCTCGGGCTTGATGATTTTTGCGGCATTGCGGCCGATGCCGGCGCGTGTGAGCGCTGTCTTGCCGTTGTAGGCGCGCGCCTGGTCGGCCGGGCGCTTGCCGCCGCGTGACAGGGTGCGGCCATCGATGACATGGGTGTTCTTGATCACGCGGTGGATGAAGATGCCCGGCAGGTCGATCTGCTCGGGCGGCAGTTCGCCGATTTCGACGATCTCGTCCACTTCGACGATGGCCACGCGCGCCGCCTTGGCGAAGGCCGGATTGAAGTTGCGGCTGCCGCCACGAAACTGCACGTTCCCGGCGCGGTCGGCGCGATAGGCCGAGAGCAGCGCATAGTCGAGCTTGATCGCCGTCTCGAGCACGTAGGGCCGGCCGTTGAAGTAGCGCAGGTCCTTGCCCTCGGCCAGCAGGGTGTCGGCACCCACCGGCGAGTAGAAGGCCGGGATGCCGGCGCCGCCGGCGCGGCAGCGCTCGACCAGGATGCCCTGGGGCACGATCTCCGCCTCCAGGGTGCCCTCGATGATCTGGTCCTCGGCGGCGGTGCGCATGCCGGCGCGGTTGGAGAAGGCCGCGACCAGCTTCTTCACCTGTTTGTTCTCGACCAGCATCTGGCCCTTCTCGCCCGGTGCCCCCAGCGAGTTGCACACGACGGTCAGGTCGCGCGTGCCCTTGTCCTTGAGGGCGTACAGCAGCGAGTTGGGAAAACGGTGGGCCAGCCCGAATCCCGCCAGGGCGACGATGGCCCCGTCCTTGATGTCTGCAATGGCCTGTTCAGGTGAAGCAACGACCTTGTCCATCGGATTCTCGCTCCTGATTTGAATTGTCGGGGTCTCCGGCGCGGTGATGCGCGGCAGTCATGGGCCAGGGGCATCTCCCGGCGTCATGTTCTCCCTCCCGGGACCGTCCAGAGCGTGCGCAGATTTTACAGCCTCCGGCAGCGCTGGCTCGGCGTGCGTCTGCAGCGCACAGCGGCGAATAGTTGTGGACAACAGCCAACCCCTGCGCGTGCAGGCGCGCCAGCGTTCACACGCCCCTCGCGCTTGCCCATGACTCCGCTACACTCTCTTCATGGGCGATTTCCTGCAGACCTCCAGTGCGCGTGTGGCCATCGGCCGGACTGCGACTGGCCGCCAGGCCGAGGCCGAGCACTATCGCGCACTTATCGAGAACCTGGGCGACATCGTCGCGCGTTTCGACCGGGAGTGCCGCCATCTCTACATCAGTGCCGCCGCCAGCTACTCCGGCCGGGACATCGTCGAGTTCATCGGCAAGTCACATGCCGAACTGGGGTTCCCCGCCGCCGAATGCGCCTGCTGGGAGGGCGTCATCGGCCGCGTCATGCAGACCGGCCTTGCCGAAGAACATGAGCTGCCCGTGGAGTTCAGTGGCAATCGGCGCCTGTTCCACTGGCGCGTCGCCCCGGAGATCGACGAGCAGGGCAGCATCCGCAGCGTGGTGACGGTCGGGCGCGACATCACCGAAAGCCGGCATGCCGAAATGCGCCTGGCGGCCTATTCGACACGCATGCAGGAGATGGCGCGGCGCCTGGTGCAGGCGCAGGAATCCGAACGCTTCGCCATCGCCGGAGACCTGCACGACCTGCTGGGGCAGAACATCACCGCCATCGGCATCAATCTGGACATCGTGCGCTCGGAACTGCCACCAGATGTGCCGCCCCAAGTCTATGCACGGCTGGGGCGCATGAAATCACTGGTCGATGAGACCATCGAGTCGGTGCGCATTGCGCTGAAAGACCTGCGGCCGCACACGCTGGAGGAATACGGCCTGGTGGCGGCGCTGCACAATTACGCCAACCACTTCCAGAGTGACCGCAAGTTTTCCGTCGCGGTGAGCACGCGAGGACCGGAGCGGCGCATGCCGCCGCCGGTGGAGTTGGCGCTGTATCGCGTGGTGCAGGAGGCGGTTGCCAATGCCGCGCGCCACAGCGGGGCGCAGTCGGTCAGGGTGGACCTGTCCACCGATGCCGCACAGTTGCGCCTGGTGATCGAGGACTCCGGGCGCGGCTTCCGCACCGATGTCGAGCGCCGTTCGCGCACGCGCAGCCTGGGTCTGATGCTGATGCAGGAGCGGGTCGATGCCGTCGGCGCGGTGCTTTCGGTGGAGTCGGCGCCGGGACATGGCACCCGCATCGTCGTCGAGATGACGGGCAAGGCCTTGGAGTGGACGCGTGATGACCATGAGGCCTGAGCGCATGGCAGCGGGGAACACCTGCAGGTGAAGGCAACATGAGCATTCGGGTATTGCTGGTGGACGACCACGCCGTGGTGCGCGACGGGGTGGGCTATCTGCTCGGGGCGCAGCCAGACATCAAGGTGATCGGTGGTGTGGATTCGGCCGCGCAGGCGGTGATCCTGGCCGTGCGTGAGCAGGCCGACATCGTCATCATGGACATCAGCCTGCCGGGCCTGAGCGGCATCGAGGCGACCCAGCAGGTGCTGGATGCGCGTCCGGAGTCGCAGGTGCTGATCCTGTCCATGCACTCCAGTCCCGAGCATGTCTACCAGGCGTTTCGTGCCGGCGCCCATGGCTATGTGTTGAAGGAGTCGGCCGGCAAGGAACTGGTGGAGGCGGTGCGTGTGGTGCATGCCGGGCGCACTTACCTGAGCGCCAAGCTCTCGGGGAGCGTGGTCGAGCAGTACCTGCGCGAGCGTCGCCGCATGAGCCCGCTGGAGAGTCTGTCCATGCGCGAGCGCCAGGTGCTGGAACTCATCGTCGATGGCTATTCCTCGGTCGAGGTGGCCACCACGCTGGCGCTGTCGCCCAAAAGCGTGGACACCTATCGCAGCCGCATCATGCGCAAGCTCGGCATCGGCGATCTGCCCGGGCTGGTGAAGTTCGCCATCCGGCATGGCCTGACCTCGTACTAGGCCGGCGTGGGGATCGGGACAGGAGGCCAAGGCATGAATGACCGGACTTACCAGGACCGGTCCGCACCCCAGGATCTGGGGGGGCGCCTCACGGCCAAGCGCCTGATGGCCGCCTTCAGCAGCAACCAGTTCGTGCTGTATTGCCAGCCTATCGTGCGCCTTCGCCCGAACCTGCCAACACCGCGCTACCTGGAAATCCTGGTGCGCTTCCTCGAGGAGGAGCAGTTGCTGCTGCCACCCGGCACCTTCCTGCCGGTGCTGGATGAGGCCGGCCTCATGCCTTTGCTGGATCGCTGGGTGGTGCGCGAAGTGCTCAAGTGGCTCCGGGTGCAGCAGGAACTGGCGCCCAATCGTGCCCTGCCGCGCTGCGGCATCAATCTCTCGGGCAGCGTGCTGAGGGACCGCCAGTTTCCCGCCTACGTGAAGCACGAGCTCATCGTGTCGGGCATGTCGCCGGAGCGGCTGTCCTTTGAATTTTCCATGAATGATATCCGTGCCCAACGCCAGGGCTTCATCGACACGGCCGGCCTGCTCAAGCCGCTCAACTGCCCGATGGCCGTGTCCGGATTCGGGGTCGGCGGGGCGACCTCGCTGACGGGGCTGAGCCGGCTGGGCGTGCGCATCATCAAGATCGACGGCGGGCTGGTGCGCATGCTCGGGCGCAAGCCCGCAGCGGTCGAGAAGCTGCGCACCATCACGCAGGCCTGTGCCGGACTGGGCCTGCTCACGGTGGCTGAAATGGTCGAAGAGCCAGCCACCATCGCCATCCTGCGCGAGCACGGCGTCGACTTTGGCCAGGGCTTCGGCATCGCCCTGCCCATGCCGCTGGCGCAACTCGGAGAAACCTGAGCGCCACATCCGGTCGTGCAAGGGGAAAGCGGGCAGGACCGGCTCCGGCCCGCCGTGAGGCAATCAGCCGCGCACCAGTTCCTTCACCAGGGGCCACTGTCGCCGGCTGACCGGCAGCTTTTCCGGCCATCCCTCGATGATCACCGCCCAGCCTTCGCCTTCGCTGCCCGACACACGCTCGACCCCGCGCAGGTGGGCCCTGGCCACCAGGCAGTTGCGGTGGATGCGCAGGAACTGTGCGGCGAACTCCTCTTCCAGGTGGCTGAGCGATTCTTCGATGAGGTGCTCGGCGGTCGCCGTGCGCACGCTCACATACTTGGCATCGGCCTTCAGGAACAGCACCTCGGCCAGCGGCACCAGCAGTACCTTGCCGCGCTCGGCCACGCTCAGGTACTGGCGCGGCCCGGCCTCGATGCCGGCCAGCTTGTCTGCGCCTGTGCTGGTGGTGGCGCTGGCGCTGGCCGCCCGGGCTGGCGGGGTGTGCTTGCGCAGGGCCGCGGCCAGACGCACCGCGCGCACCGGCTTGAGCAGGTAGTCGATGGCGTTGACTTCGAAGGCGCTCACCGCATGCTGGTCGTGCGCGGTGATGAAGATCACTGCCGGCGGCCGTGACATCTGCTGCAGGTGGCGTGCCAGCTCGATGCCGCTCATGCCCGGCATGTGGATGTCGAGCAGCGCCACGTCCGGCTGGCACTCGGTGAGGCCGTCCAGCGCCTGCAGGCCATTGACCGCTTCCAGCACCACTTCGTTGGGCAGTTCTGCGGCGCAGTCAGCGAGCAGCTCGCGCAGCCGGTTGCGCGCCGGCTGCTCGTCATCGACGATGGCAATGCGCAGGGGCACAGCGGCACCGGTGGTCATGGCCGGTTCCTCATTGCAGGGTCCTGAAGGGCATGCTCACGGCAATTTCGAAGCGTCCGGCATTGATGCGCGTCTGCACTTGCGCCTCGACATCGAAGTGCAGGCGCAGGCGCTCGGCGATGTTGGCCAGCGCCATGCGGTTGCCTTGCCGGTGCTGGTGTTCGGGATGATAGGGGTTGGTGATGACGAGCTGCAGCCCTTCGCCCACCACCCGCGCGCTGATGCTGATGCTGCTCGCGGCGATCCCTGGTTCGACGCCGTGGTAGATCGCATTCTCGACCAGCGGCTGCAGCATCAGCGGCGGTACTGCGGCCGTTTCGACGGGGGGCTGCAATTGCCAGTCCACGTGCAGCCGCTCGCCCAGGCGCAACTGTTCCAGTTCCAGGTAGCTGCGCGTCAGTGCAATCTCCTCGCCCAGGCTGGTGAGGGCGCGGTTGTCGGCCATCAGGGTGCGAAACAGCTCGGCCAGGTTTTCCAGGGCGCTCTCGGCACGCCGCGGGTCGGAGCGCACCAGCGACAGCACCGCGTTCAGGCTGTTGAACAGGAAGTGCGGCCGGATGCGCGCCTGCAGCGCCTGCAGGCGTGCCTCGGACAGCGCCGGCGACAGCGCCTGCAGCAGCAGCCGGAAATAGGCCAGCAGCGCGATGCTGGTGAACGCGGCAAAGGCGAGTGGCCAGCCCACAGGTCCGATTGGAAGCGGACCGGCATGGCTCATGGCCGTGTGCACTGCAGCCGTGGCCAAGAGGCCGGTGGCCACGCAGCAGGCTGCGCCCACGGAGTAGGGCAGGCGCAGCAGCGGCCGCGCCAGCACATACAGGATGACAATCGATGCCAGCAGCGAAGGCTCCAGTACCGCAGCGATTTCAGCGGCCTGTTCGGGGAGGTCTTCAAGCGTTCTGGCCCGGATGGCCGCCGCTACCAGCAGGCCGGTGTTGACGATGAGCAGCATGCGCATGGTGACACCGAGATTGCGGAAGTCCGGCAGCATCACCAGCGGCTCCGGGTCCGGAGGGCGTGCCATCGGCGACATCGGTGTCATGGCTATTGCCGGTGTTGCAGGGGGCGTGGCAGTGCCGGGCGACATGCGCAGGGGCACTCATCCGGCCATGCTGCATCGGCATGGCCGCCGATGGCGGTGGTGCCGATGCGCGGCTGCGGGCATGCCCTTTTCGGATACCGCGTGCGCATGCCACCTACCTCCCATTTCCCGAGAATAGCCCGTATACTCCGGAGTCCAGGCGCGGCTCCTGCACGGCATCCAGCCTTTGTTCACACCGCACCGCACACTCCACAGTTGATTCTACACATGGCCGCAAAATCATCTTCCGCCCTAAAGGCGGCAAACGTCTGGTCGGGCCGCTTCAGCGAGCCGGTTTCCGAGCGCGTCAAACGCTATACGGGGTCGGTGCAGTTCGACCAGCGACTGGCGCAGCAGGACATCCGCGGCTCCATCGCGCATGCGCGCATGCTGGCCCAGTGCAGCATCATCACGCGGGCCGACCTGGCGCGGATAGAAAAGGGCCTGGGCCGGATCAGCCGCGAAATCCGCGAAGGCCGTTTCGAGTGGTCGCTGGATGACGAGGACGTGCACCTCAACATCGAGCGCCGCCTCACCGCACTGGTGGGCGATGCCGGCAAGCGCCTGCACACCGGGCGCTCGCGCAACGACCAGGTGGCCACCGACATCCGCCTGTGGCTGCGTGATGAAATCGACCAGTTGCTTGGGCTGCTGGTGGAATTGCGCGGCAGCCTGGCCGCCAAGGCCCTGGAGCACGCCGACACCCTCATGCCGGGGTTCACCCACCTGCAGGTGGCCCAGCCGGTTACCTTCGGTCACCACCTGCTTGCCTATCACGAGATGTTCGGTCGCGACCATGCGCGTCTGTCTGACTGCCGCCGCCGCGTCAACGTGCTGCCGCTGGGTTCGGCCGCGTTGGCCGGGACATCCTTTCCCATCCGCCGCGAACTGGTGGCGCGCGAACTCGGGTTCGATGCCGTGTCGGCCAACTCGCTGGACGCCGTGTCCGACCGTGACTTCGCCATCGAATTCTGCGCCGCGGCCTCGCTCATCATGGTGCATGTGTCGCGCCTGTGCGAGGAACTGGTGCTGTGGGTCAATCCGCGCTTCGGCTTCATCACCCTGCCTGATCGCTTCTGCACCGGCTCGTCCATCATGCCGCAGAAGAAGAACCCGGACGTGCCGGAACTGGCGCGCGGCAAGAGCGGGCGGGTGTTCGGCCACCTGATGGGGCTGCTCACGCTGATGAAGGCCCAGCCGCTGGCCTACAACAAGGACAACCAGGAGGACAAGGAGCCCTTGTTCGACACCGTCGACACGGTGCACGACACCCTCGCCATCTTTGCCGAACTGGTGGCCGGCCTTGGCGTCAATGCCGCAGCCATGCGCGCGGCAGCCAGAGAGGGCTTTGCCACCGCCACCGACCTTGCCGATTACCTGGTGAGGAAGGGGCTGCCGTTTCGCGACGCGCATGAGGCTGTGGCGCGCGCCGTGCGCCATGCCGAACAGGCCGGCTGTGACCTCGCCGACCTGCCGCTCGAGGTCTTGCAGCAGTTTGCTCCCGGCATAGCCCGCGATGTCTACCGCGTGCTGACCCTGGAAGGCTCGGCAGCCGCCCGCCGGCACACGGGTGGCACGGCGCCCGTACAGGTGCGCAAGGCTGCCGCCAAGGCCGTCAGCGAAGCGCGCGCGGTCCGCCGCCGCTCGGGACGCTGACCGGTGAGCCGGCCGGAGTCCGCGGTGGCGCTGGTCTCCCGCCGCCGCCCTGCCGCCCCTGCCACCTTGGCCAGTGCCCATGCTTGAGCATATCGGCAAGTACCAGGTCGTCAGCAAGCTGGGCGAAGGTGCCACCAGCGAGGTTTATCTCTGCCGTGACCCCTTCAACAACCGCGATGTCGCGATCAAGGTGGTGCAGGAGAGCCGGCTCACGGCCACCACCGGCGGCAACCTGACGCGCAAGCTGTTCATCACCGAGGCGTCGCTGGCGGGCAAGCTTCAGCATCCGCATATCGTGCAGATCCATGATGCCGCCGTCACCGAGGACATGAGTTACATCGTCATGGAGTACATCGCCGGGGGCACGCTGGAGCGTTTCTGCGACCCGCAAGCGCTGCTGCCCATCGACAAGGTTGTCGAGATCATCTTCAAGTGCACGCGGGCGCTGGATTTTGCCCAGCGCCAGGGCGTCACCCACCGCGACATCAAGCCGGCCAACATCCTGCTCACCGGCGAGACCGACATCAAGATTTCCGACTTCGGCGCGGCGCTGCTGGAGAGCGGCGACCACACCCAGGTGTCCGGGATCGGCTCGCCGGCCTACATGTCGCCGGAGCAGATCAAGGAGCATCCGCTCAATCACCAGACTGACATTTATTCGCTTGGCGTGGTGATGTACCAGTTGCTGTCAGGGCACCTGCCCTTCCAGGCCTCGAACAACTTTTCCATGATGTACCAGATCGCCAGCGTCGAGCCGCCGCTGCCCTCGTCGCACCGCCGCGAGATCCCCCTGGCAGTGGACAAGATCGTGAGGAAGGCCATGCAGAAGGACCAGACCCGCCGCTACCTCAACTGAGGCGAGTTCTCCTTCGACCTGGCCGAGGCCTTCCGCACCGAGCAGTTGTCTCACCGCACCGACGAGGTGGCCGACAGCGAGAAGTTCAACACTATGCGCGAGATGGCCTTCTTCAGCGAGTTTTCCGATGCCGAGCTGTGGGAGGTGATGCGCATCTCCAGCTGGGAGAACCTGCCGGCCAACACCACCATCATGCAGGACGGTGATCCGGGCGATTTCTTCTGCATCCTCGCCTCGGGCGAGGTGAAGGTGACCAAGCGCAAGAAGCTGCTCAACCTGCTCACGCCGGGTGAGTGTTTCGGCGAGATGGCCTACCTCTCGCGCAGCGGCAACGAGCGTTCCGCCGATGTCGCCACCATTGCCGATTCGCGTGTCATCCGCATCAAGACCGAAGACCTCGATCGTGCCTCTGATGGCTGTCGCAACCGTTTCGACCGCGCTTTCATGGCCATGCTGGTCGAGCGCCTGGCGCTGGCCAACACCCGCCTCACGGCAGTCTAGACAAAGCTTATTATTATCTTATTGGGGTGGGTAGTGCCGTTATCATTGGGCGGATGAGCCAAATGTGATCAGCTGTCTGTGCCGCTCACGGGTGTCGCCTGCACGCCGACCAGTTTCCAGGCGTTGCCATCCTTGTGGAAGAACACCGCCATGCAGCGCCATTGCAGGCTGCGTGCCACGCCGGCTTCGACCACTTGCAGTTCGTCGCGGCAGTTGAGGATGGCGGTGGTCCCGTAGAAGCGCACGCGCTGCGCGCTGCTGGTCCAGGATTCATAGACGCTGTCGCCGGAGGCGGCAGCCTCCAGGGATTCGCTGCGGCCGAGCAGGGCACCGCTGGCCGTGGACTGCAGGAAGTTGGTGTCACAGATCACGTCCAGGGCCTTGACGTTGCCATTGGCCAGCGCCGATTTCCAGCCTTCATAGAGCTGTATGACATCGTCTGCATTGAGCATGCTGTCTCCCCCGCTGTTGTTATTCGATGAGGTGGTGCGGACTCAATCCGGCCAGTGGCGCCACAGCAGCACGCCGCAGGCCATGGCGAGTGCCAGCCACACCAGAATGATCGCCGCAGCCGCGAGCAGGTTGTGCGGGCGCTGCATCTTTGCAGCAGCCCTGGCCCGGGCATCGTCGATCACCGGCGCCGGAATGAGGCGCAGCGCCAGGGCGATGCCCAGCGGCAGCAGGATGAGATCGTCCAGTAATCCCAGGATGGGGATGAAGTCGGGAATCAGGTCGATGGGGCTGAGGGCATAGGCCACGACGAGCATCGCGATCAGTTTCGCGGCCAGTGGCGTACGCGGGTCGCGCAAGGCAAAGTAAAGCACCATGGTGTCGCCCTTGAGGGCGCGGGCCCAGCCACGCAGGCGCTTCAGCATGGGGGCTCAGCCAGTGGTGCGGCGGTGTGCAAGGCAGGCCTGGTGCCTGCCTGTTTCGCGAAGGAGCAGTTCAGTCCTGCAGTATCTTCTGCAGTTCGCCGGACTGGAACATCTCGCGCATGATGTCGGAGCCACCGACAAACTCGCCCTTGATGTAGAGCTGCGGAATGGTGGGCCAGTTGGCAAATTCCTTGATCCCCTGACGCACTTCCGCATCGGCCAGCACGTCCACGGTGGTCATCTCAACGACACCGCAGGCCTTCAAAATCTGCAAGGCGCTGGCAGAAAAGCCGCACTGCGGCATCTGCGGTGAACCCTTCATGTACAGCACGACGCGGTTGTCGGTCACGGTCTGCTTGATGCGTTCCTGGACGTCCATGGCTTGCTCCTTAATACTTGATCAATTCTGTCGGGAATTGTACGCGGCCGTGTCGCGCCGGTCAAATGTGCGGCCGGTCCAACAGGTCCTTCCCCGGCCATTTTCCGAGGCAAACCCGGGGCAGTCCGGCCAGATCGGCGAGGTCGGCGACCTCCGTGTAGCCCAGCGTGGCCAGCAGGCCGGCGCAGGCCGGGCCCTGGTCGTGGCCATGCTCGAACATCAGCCAGCCGTCCGGAGCGAGGTGGGCACGCGCGTCGGCAGCGATCTGCCGTATCAGCCGCAGTCCGTCGGCGCCGCTGGTGAGCGCCAGACGTGGTTCGAAGCGTACATCGCCTTCGCCCAGGTGCGGGTCGCCCTCGGCAATGTAGGGTGGATTGCTGGTGATGACATCGAAGGACTCGCTGGCAAAGCCCTGCAGGCCGTCGCTTTGGCGAAATGCCACGTTCACGCCGAGGCGTGACGCGTTGGCCTGTGCCACCTGCAGTGCCGCGGGGGAGATATCCCCGGCCAGCACCTGTGCATCCGGGCGCGTATGGGCCAGCGCGATGGCGATGGCGCCGGAGCCGGTGCCGATGTCGAGCAGGCGGCCACCACGGGGCAGTCGCGCCAGGGCCAGTTCCACCAGTTGTTCGGTTTCCGGGCGCGGGATGAGCACTGCGGGTGTGACTTGGAAGGCAAGGCTGTAGAACTCGCGCTCGCCGGTGATGTAGGCCATTGGTTCACCATGGCACCGGCGCGCAAAGGCCTTGCGCACCGCCTGCGCCACGGCGGCCTCGGCTTCCTCATCGGCGTGGGCCAGCAACCAGCTGCGAGGCCGTCCGGCGACATGGCTGGCCAGCCACTGTGCTTCCGAACGCGCCAGCCCGCTTGCCGCCAGCAATGCCTGCCAGGTGGCCATGGCCGTGTTGACTCAGCCGCCGTCGCTCAGCGCAGCCAGCATCTCCGCCTGATGCTCCGAATTCAGCGCCTGCGTGATCTCGGTGAGGTCGCCATCCAAGATGGCCGCGATCTTGTACAGCGTGAGGTTGATGCGGTGGTCGGTGACGCGCCCCTGGGGGAAGTTGTAGGTGCGGATGCGTTCGGAGCGGTCGCCCGAGCCCACCAGCGACTTGCGCGTGGCGGCTTCCTTGGCCTGTTGCGCGCGTGTCTGTTGATCCATGATGCGCGCGGCCAGCACCGACATGGCGCGCGCCTTGTTGCGGTGCTGTGAACGGTCGTCCTGGCATTCCACGACGATGCCGGTGGGCAGGTGGGTGATGCGGATGGCCGAGTCGGTCTTGTTGATGTGCTGGCCGCCGGCGCCCGAGGCGCGGAAGGTGTCGATGCGCAGCTCGGCCGGATTGAGCACCACCTCGGCCACTTCATCGGCTTCAGGCAGGATGGCCACGGTGCAGGCCGACGTATGGATGCGACCCTGCGTTTCGGTGGCGGGCACGCGCTGCACGCGATGGCCGCCCGATTCGAATTTCAGCCGGGAATAGGCGCCCTGGCCGATGATGCGCAGGATGATTTCCTTGTAACCGCCGACTTCGCCCTGGCTTTCTGAAATGATCTCCACCTGCCAGCGCTGGCGCTCGGCATAGCGCGTGTACATGCGGCACAGGTCGCCGGCGAAGAGTGCCGACTCATCCCCGCCGGTGCCGGCGCGGATTTCCAGGAAGATGTTGCGTTCGTCATTGGGGTCACGGGGCAGCAGCAGCTTCTGCAGCTCCAGCTCCAGCGCCTCGACGCGCGCCTTGCCCTCGCGGACCTCTGCCTCGGCGTAGGCCTTCATCTCCGGGTCGGACAGCATGGCCTGCGCATCGGCCACATCCTGCCCGGCCTTCTGGAACTCGGTGAAGCGTTCCACCACCGGGGTGAGGTCGGCGTGTTCCTTGCTGATGCGCCGGTACTGGTCCATGTTGCGAGTCGCCTCCTGCGAGGACAGCAGGGCGTCGATCTCGGTGAGTCGGGAGGCGAGTTGTTCCAGCTTGGCGGCTATGCTTGGTTTCATCGGCGGTTCATGTGGCTGTTGGGTGCAGCGGATGGCGCGCAGGCGGCAAGGCCGCATGCGGCATCCGGATCGCAGCTACTTCCTGTTCAGGGGGGTATCGAGGTGGTAAAGGCGCGAGAGCAGGGCACGCGTGGCTTCGTCGCCGCCCGTTCCGGTGTGTTCATGGGCGCCGCTCAGCGCCTGGGTGGGGCCGTGCATCAGCTTGGCGGTGAGGCCATGCGACAGGGCTTCCAGCACAGCCCGCGGGTCGTCGCCGCGCGCCAGCAGCTTCAGCGCACGCTCCAGTTCGGCACGGCGGGCTTCGTCGGCCGATTCGCGCAGGGCGCGGATCAGCGGCACGTTTTCCCGCGAGCTCATCCAGTGCAGGAAGGCGCCGACCTGGGTCTCGATGATGGCTTCGGCCTGGGCGATGGCGGACTGGCGTGAGTCGAGGCCTTCCTTCACCAGTTCGGACAGGTCATCCACGGTGTAGAGGAAGACATCATCCATGTCGGCCACTTCCGGCTCGATGTCGCGCGGCACGGCCAGGTCGACCATGAACACCGGGCGGTGGCGCCGCGCGCGGATGGCGCGCTCCACCGTGCCCTTGCCCAGGATCGGCAGGGAACTGGCCGTGGAGGACACCACGATGTCGTATTCGGCGAGGTACTCGGGCAAGTCGCGCAGGGCCAGGGCGCGGCCACCGAAGCGCTGCGCGAGGTGCTCGGCGCGTTCCGGGGTGCGGTTGGCAAAGGCCACCGTGCGCGGATGGCGTGCGGCGAAGTGTGTGGCGCACAGCTCGATCATCTCGCCGGCGCCGATGAACAGCACCTTCTGGTCTTCCAGGCCGGGATAGATGCGCAGGGCCAGCCTGACCGCAGCCGCGGCCATGGACACCACATTGGCGCCGATGGCGGTGTTGGTGCGCACCTCCTTGGCCACCGCGAAGGAGCGCTGGAACAGCCGGTTGAGCGTGGTGCCCAGGGTGCCTGCAGCCTCGGCCGAGCGCACCGCCTCCTTCATCTGGCCGAGGATCTGTGGTTCCCCCAGCACCATGGAATCCAGCCCGGAGGCGACGCGAAAGGCATGGCGCACGGCGCCGGGCGCATCCAGGGTGTAGACATGGCCCTTGAGTTCCTGCGTATGGATGTGATGGTGCTCGGCCAGCCATTCCAGGGCGCGCTGCGGCTCGCCACCGGCGCAATACAGCTCGGTACGATTGCAGGTGGACAGGATGGCGGCTTCGCCGACGCGCTGGCTGCGGGTGAATTCGGACAGGGCCGTCTGCAGTTGCTCGGCGGCAAACGCTACCCGCTCGCGCAGGGCGATGGGTGCGCTTTCATGATTGAGGCCGAGCGTGAATAGCTGCATGGCGGTGACGGTGGGCCTGGGTGTCTTGAATGCGATGCGGTGGTCCGACAGTCGCGTGGCCAGCCAGCCAGGCACTGCCGGAAGCACCGTGCTGCCTGCCGCCGAAGCGACGCGCTATTATACGCGGCCTGTTCTACAAGGCCCGGTTTTTACTGAAGTTTTGATCTTTATCAAGGGTGACGCAAGATGAAAATAAGCAGCCGCTTTGACAGTGGTTCCATCACGTTCGTCGAGGCCCGGCCCGGCGGGGAGTTCAACCTGCGGCTGCGCGAGGACGAGGTGAGCGACCCGGCGGTGCAGATCCGGCAGTGGTTCCATTTCCGGGTGCAGGGCGGGCGCGGGCAGGCCCTGCGCCTGCGCATCCTGAATGCCGCAGAGGCCACCTTTGCCGGGGGCTGGCCTGACTACCAAGCCTGCGCCAGTTATGACCATGAGCACTGGTTTCGCGTTCCCACGCGTTACCAGGATGGCGTGCTGGAGATCATGCATGCGCCTGAACGTGACAGCGTCTACTACGCCTACTTCGAGCCTTATGACTGGGAGCGCCACCTGCGGCTGCTGGGGCGGGCGGGGGAGAGCCCGCTCGCGCGCGTGCGCGATTTGGGATCCACTCTGGACGGGCGTGACCTCAACGTGGTGGACATCGCCCGATCGGGCGTGTCGGGCAAGCCGAAACGCCAGTGCTGGATCATCGCCCGCCAGCATCCGGGTGAGAGCATGGCCGAATGGCTGGCCGAGGGCCTGATCGAGCGCCTGCTCGATGCCACCGATCCGGTGGCGCAGGCCCTGCTCGATCGCGCGGACTTCCACGTGGTGCCCAACATGAATCCGGATGGCAGCGTGCGCGGCAACCTGCGCGTGAACGCCGCCGGCGCCAACCTCAATCGCGAATGGGTGAGCCCTTCGCAGCAACGCAGTCCCGAAGTGCTGCACGTGCGCACCGCCATCGAGGCCACCGGCTGCGATTTCTTTGTCGATGTGCATGGCGACGAGACCATTCCCTACGTGTTCTGCGCCGGCAATGAAATGCTGCCCTCCACCACTCCGGAGCAGAAGAACGAGCAGGTGCGCTTCCTTCAGGCGCTGCTGCGCTGTGCGCCGGACTTCCAGATGGAGCACGGCTACGCGCCTTCGCGCTACTCGGAGGACGCGCTCAAGCTGGCGAGCAAGTGGATTGGCCATCGCTTCGGCTGCATCAGCCTGACCCTGGAGATGCCTTTCAAGGACAATTTCAAGCGTCCCGATGCCAGGGCCGGTTGGAGCGGTGAGCGTTCCCTGCAATTTGGTCGCGACATGCTGGCGGCACTGGCGCAGCATTGGGCGGCCTGAGTCAGGGATGTGCCGCGGGCGGCCGAAGGGGCGAGGTCCGCATGCTAGAATTTCATCACTTGCCGCCACCGCGACAAGCCCTCCCACAGCAGCCTGCTCAGGCCCCATGAACGCTCCCGGACGCATCATCATTGCCTCGCGCGAAAGCCGCCTGGCGCTGTGGCAGTCGAACCACGTGCGCGACGCGCTGTTGCGCCTCTATCCCGACTGTGACGTGCAGATCCTTGGCATGACCACCCAGGGCGACCGCATCCTTGATGTGTCGCTGTCGAAGATCGGCGGCAAGGGCCTGTTCGTGAAGGAGCTCGAGGCGGCGCTGCTCGAGGGCCGCGCCGACATCGCTGTGCACTCGGCCAAGGACGTGCCGATGGTGCTGCCCGGGGGGTTTGCCATTGCCGCCATCGGCGAGCGCGAAGATCCGCGTGACTGCCTGGTGTCGCCCGTCGCGGCGAGCCTGGCAGAACTGCCTGCGGGCAGTGTGGTGGGCACCTCGAGCCTGCGCCGCGAGGCGCAGATACGCGAGCGCTTTCCGCAATTGCGCATCGAGCCGCTGCGCGGCAATCTGGACACGCGCCTGGGCAAGCTCGATCGTGGCGAGTATCAGGCCATCGTGCTGGCCGCCGCCGGCCTCAAGCGCCTCGGGCTGGGGGCGCGCATCCGTTCCTTCATGCCGGTGGAGGAGAGCCTGCCGGCACCGGGCCAGGGGGCGCTTGCCATTGAGTGCCTTGACGGTCGCGAGGACCTGCTCGGCTGGCTCTCACCCTTGCATGATGTGGCCACGGCCGCCAGCGTGCAGGCTGAGCGCGCGCTCAGCCGTGCCCTGTCCGGCAGTTGCCAGTTGCCGCTCGCCGCTTACGCTGAATGTGCCGGTGAAAGCCTTGAACTGCGTGCCCTGGTGGCGCAGCCTGACGGTCGGCGCGTGATCCGCGCTTCCGGCACCGGGCACACTTCGGACCCTGAGGCACTGGGTGTCACCGTGGCTGAACAGCTGTGCGCCCTGGGCGCCCGGGACATCATCGCCGCCCTGTCATGAGTGGCGTGCCGGGCACGACCGGACTGGGCGGGCGCGGCATTCTGGTCACGCGTCCTGCTGCGCAGGCCGGCGGGCTGTCCAGGCTGATCAGCCAGGCGGGTGGTGAGCCGGTCGCCTTCCCGGCCCTGGAAATAGTATCAATTTCAGGTGATCCGCTCCATCATCAAAGGATCAACGGGCGAAATGTAGTCAGACCCGTTCCGCATTCCATCATCTTCGTCAGCCCGACCGCCGTGGCGCAGGGGCATGCTGCCATCCCGCGTGAATGGCTGGGTCGGGTTGCGGTAGCGGCCGTCGGCATTGCCACCGCCGCGGCCTTGCGCGAACGCGGCGTGCCGCACGTCATTGCGCCCGAGGGCCAGGCGGACAGCGAAGCACTGGCCGCGCTGCCGGCGTTCCAGGCTGATGTGCTGGCCGGACGGCAGGTGCTGATCGTGCGCGGCGAGGGTGGCCGCGAATGGCTGGCCGACACCTTGCGCAGGCGTGGTGCGCACGTGGACTACTTCGAGTGTTACCGCCGCAGGCGGCCGCAGGCCGATGCCGCGCCGCTGCTGGCGCGCTGGCAGTCAGGCGGCATTGCCGCGGTCACGGTGACGTCCGCCGAGGCGCTGGTCAACCTGGATGACATGCTCGGTCCGGCAGGTGAGGCGCTGCTGCGCGCGACCCCGATGTTCGTGGTGCACGAGCGCATAGCCGAACGCGCGCGCTCGCTGGGCGTGCAACAGATCATGGTCACCGGAGCCGGCGATGCGGCGATGCTGTCAGGGCTGCAGCACTTTTTTGCTACAGTAGCGTGATGTGTGCTGAAGAACATGCTGTTGATCGGATGAGGTCATGAACGAGCCGGACACCCCGCCGTTGCAATCCACGCCTGCCGCGCCGCCGCGCCGCAGCTGGCGTGACTGGCTGCACCGGCCCTGGGCGCTGGTGCTGCTGGTGCTGTTCGCCATCGTGCTGTGGCAGTGGTACGAGAGCCACACGCGCATGTCGGCGCTGCGCGAGGAACTGGCGCTGCGCCTGAAGGACAGCGACGCGGACAGCCGCGATGCGCGCCTGGTGGCGCGCCAGGCCCAGGAGGGCGTGCGCGAGGCCCAGACCCGGATTGCGCAGCTCGATGCCAAGCTGACCGAATCGCAGAGCCAGCAGGTCGCCCTGGAGGCGCTCTACCAGGAACTGGCGCGCAATCGCGACGAGTGGGCGCTGGCTGAAGTCGACCAGATTCTCACCATTGCTTCGCAGCAGCTGCAGCTGGCGGGCAATGTCCAGGGGGCGCTGATCGCCCTGCAGACCGCCGACCAGCGGCTGGCCCGCTCCGACCGTCCGCAGTTCATTCCGCTGCGCAAGATACTCGCGCGTGACCAGGACCGGCTCAAGTCCACGCCCAGCCTGGACCTCGCCGGCATCGCCGTGAAGATCGACCAGGTGATTGCGTTGATCGACACGCTGCCCCTGGCGGGCGAGGAAAGAATGAATTCCGCTTCGGGTGATGCCGGGCAGATGGGCGCCGAAAGCGTATGGCGGCGCATTGGCGCGGAGGTCTGGAATGAACTGAAATCGCTCATCCGCATCCAGGTGAGCGATGCACCGGAGCCGGGCCTGCTGGCCCCGGGACAGGCGTTCTTCCTGCGCGAGAACCTCAAGCTGCGGCTGCTCAACGCGCGCCTCGGCTTGCTGTCGCGCGATGAATCGACTTTCCGTGAGGACATCAAGACTGCCTCGGCCTGGCTGGATCGCTGGTTCGATGCGCGCTCCAAGGCCACCCAGGCGGCCCAGGCCAGCGTGCGCCAGCTGAGTTCCGCCGCGGTGCAGATCCAGGTACCGAGCATCGCCGACAGCCTCAACGCCGTGCGCAATTACAAGGCTACCCGTGATCGTCCGCGCTGAGCGTCTCCTGGTTACCGTCCAGGCATCGCAGCCATGAAGAGCCTGTTCTGGGCCATCGGTGCGTTTGCACTCGCCGTGCTGCTGTCGCTGGCGCTGCGCGCCGGGGAAGGCTATGCACTCATCGTGCTGCCCCCCTACCGCATCGAGATGTCGCTGGTCATGATGGTGGTACTGGCCTTCGCCGGTTTCGCTGCCGCCTATGCGCTCACCCGACTCGTTACCCACACCGTGCAACTGCCCGGCTATGTGCGCGCCTTTCGCGAGCGCCGGCGCAGCGACCAGGCCAGTGCCGCCTTGATGGGTGCATTGCAGGCCTGGTTCGAGGGCCGCTTTTCGCGGGTGGAGAAGATGGCTGCCAAGGCCTATGACCTGGGCGCCCCGGCTGCCGCGGTGAGCCTGGTGGCGGCGCGTGCCGCCCAGCGCGTGCGCAATCGCGAGCGGCGTGACCAATGGCTGGAGCGTGCTGAAGCGGCTGGCCTCGAATGGCACCAGGCAACGGAAGCCACCCGCGGTGAACTGCTGGTCGATGACCGGCGCTATGCCGAGGCGCGCACGGTACTGCGCGGCCTGCATGAAGGCGGGCCCACCCATATCGCCACGCTGCAACTGCTGATGCGCGCCGAGCAGGGGCTGGGGGACTGGGAGGAAGTGGTGCGTATTGCGCGCCTGCTGGAGAAGCATTCCGGCCTGCCGCCCTCGGCACTGGAGGGCATTTTCGCCAATGCGCACGTCGCGCTGCTCCAGCAGAAAGCCATTGATCCGGCCAGGCTGAAGGAACACTGGCGCGCGATCCCGGCCCAGGACCGCCTGCGACCGCGGCTTGCCGCAGCGGCTGCGCGGTCCTTCATGCAGCTGGGTGATTGCCACAATGCCCATCGCATCATCGAGGATGCCCTGGAGCATGGCTGGTCCACGGAACTCGCCCTGCTCTACGGCGAATGCCAGGATGAAGATGCCCTGTCCCGCCTGGAGCATGCCGAACGCTGGCTCAAGGACCGGCCGCGTGACTGGCCGCTGCTGCTCACGCTGGGCCGGCTGTGTGTGCAGCGTCAGCTGTGGGGCAAGGCGCAAAGCTATCTGGAGGCGAGCCTCGCCATGCAGGCCACGCGGGCGGCGCACATCACGCTCGCCCGCCTGTTCGACAGCATGGGGCGCGAACAGGATGCCACCCGCCACTACCGCGCATCAGCCGATGCCGGACTCGCGTCGGGCACCGGCGAGTTCTGAACCTGCAGCAGTGATTCCCCGAGGGGCGCCAGTGACACAAGCGCGCTGCAGTGCCCTGACTGCTAGACCCAGTCGCGCGGCTTGAGGTAGTGCTCGTACAGGGCGGCTTCGGGCGTGCCTGCTTCGGGATGCCAGTCGTAACGCCACTGCACGCGCGGCGGCATGGACATCAGGATGGACTCGGTGCGCCCGCCTGACTGCAGGCCGAACAGCGTGCCGCGGTCGAACACCAGATTGAATTCCACGTAGCGGCCGCGCCGGTAAGCCTGGAAGTCCCGCTCGCGCTCACCGTAGGGCATGTCCCGGCGGCGTTCCACGATGGGTGCATAGGCTGGCAGGAAGTGGTCGCCGACATCGCGTGTCAGGGCGAAGCAGCGGTCCAGGTCCGGGGCGCACAAGTCATCGAAGAAGATGCCGCCGATGCCACGCGGCTCGCCGCGGTGCTTGAGGAAGAAATATTCGTCGCACCAGCGTTTGTAACGCGCATGGCTGTCGCTGCCGTGGGGTGCCAGCGCCGCCTGGCAGGTGGCATGGAAGTGCCGGCAATCCTCATCGAAGCCATAGTAGGGCGTGAGGTCCATGCCGCCGCCGAACCACCAGATCGGCGGCGACGGGGCATCAGCACGGCCGGTGCCTTCCGCCTTCGGATGGGCGACGAAGTAACGCACGTTCATGTGTACCGTGGGCACGTAGGGATTGCGCGGGTGCAGCACCAGCGACACGCCCATGGCTTCGAAGCTGCGGCCGGCAAGTTCCGGTCGGGCTGCCGTCGCCGAGGGCGGCAACTGCCGGCCTCGCACATGCGAGAAGGCCACACCGGCCCGCTCGAACAGCCGGCTGTTCTCCAGGATGCGGATGTTGCCGCCGCCGCCCAGTGCGGCATCGGCCGGTTTCTGCCACTGGTCGTGCGCAAAGGCGCTGCCATCCAGGGCTTCCAGGCCCTGCACGATGCGATCCTGCAGGCCGGTGAGGTAGTTCTGGATTTCCGATGTCGCCGTGTTGGCGTTGTTGGCTGTGTTCATGCCGGCCTGTCGCAATTCGTGTCTTGTCAGGACTTGCGTGCGGCAATGGCGCGATGGCCGATGTCATGCCGGTACTGCATGCCATCGAAGCCGATCTGCTCGGCTGCCTGGTAGGCGCGCCGCTGTGCCAGCTTGATCGAGTCCCCGAGCGCGGTGACACACAGCACGCGCCCGCCGGAGACCAGCACCTTGCCATCCTTCACTTCGGTGCCGGCGTGGAATACCTTGCAGTCTTCGGTGCCGGCCGGGATGCCGGTGATGACGTCGCCCTTGCGGGGTGTTTCGGGATAGCCATGCGCCGCCAGCACCACCCCGAGTGCGGCGCGGCGGTCCCAGTCGGCCTCGGCCGTGTCCAGTTTGCCATCCAGGGCCTGTTCGACCAGTTCCACCAGATCGCTCTTCAGCCGCATCATGATGGGCTGGGTTTCCGGATCACCGAGGCGGCAGTTGAATTCCAGCACCTTCGGATTGCCGGCCTTGTCGATCATCAGGCCGGCATAGAGAAAGCCGGTGTACTGGTGGCCTTCGGCGGCCATGCCGCTGATGACCGGCTGTATTACTTCGCGCACCACGCGGGCATGCAGGGCCGGCGTCACCACCGGGGCCGGTGAGTAGGCGCCCATGCCGCCGGTGTTGGGGCCGGTGTCGCCATCGCCCAGGCGTTTGTGGTCCTGGCTGGTGGCCAGGGGCAGCACATTGCGGCCGTCGGCCATGACGATGAAACTGGCCTCCTCGCCATCGAGGAATTCCTCGATCACCACGCGATTGCCGGCCGAGCCCATGGTGTGGTCCACCAGGAAGCGGTCCACCGCGTCATGGGCATCGGCGGCAGTCATGGCCACCACCACGCCCTTGCCTGCGGCCAGGCCGTCGGCCTTCACCACGATGGGTGCGCCCTGGCGGTCGATGTAGTCATGCGCGGCTTTCGGGTCGGTGAAGCTGCCGAAGGCTGCTGTGGGGATGCCGTGGCGCTGCATGAATTCCTTGGCGAACTCCTTGGAGCTTTCCAGCTGTGCGCAGGCCTGCGTCGGTCCGAAGATGCGCAGTCCGGCGGCGCGGAAGGCATCCACCACACCCTCTGCCAGCGATGCTTCCGGCCCCACCACGGTGAGCTGGATGTTTTCGCGCAGTGCAAAATCGATAAGGGCCTGGTTGCCGGAAATGGCCACATTCTCCAGACCCGGCTCCAGCGCGCTGCCGGCGTTGCCGGGCGCGACAAAGACCTTCTGCACGCGCGGGCATGCAGTGAGCCGCCACGCGATGGCATGCTCGCGACCACCGCTGCCTATGACCAGTAGTTTCATGTTTTGATGCTCAGTAGCTGAAATGACCGAAAAGGAAAAGCACGTCGCCGTTGCCTTCCTTGCTTGAAAGTCGCGGAATATAGGCACCCATCAACGAGGCCCGGCCGTAGTTGATCGAGGCCATGGGCAGCACGGCTGGAACGGGGACGCCGCCGGCAATATCCGAACGGCTGGTCAGAAAGGCGGTATAGCCCAGTCCCAGTTTCAGCTTTCCGGTGCCCAGGTAGCTTTGGTAGGCGTAGCCCAGCATGGTCTGCAGCTTGTAGTGTGAATCACGGAAGCCCATGAGGTAGACACCATGCCAGTCACCCAGCCAGCGGTTGTGTGGGTCGATGACCGAGCGGCCGAAGCCGATACCCAGGGAGTCCTCGTTGAATTCGGAGACGCGCTGCGCCGAATAGGTGTGGCGACCGTGGTGGGCATGCAGTGGCAGGTAAAGGTCGTGCGCCCCCTGGCGCAGAGCCTCGGCGATGCGCGAGCACTTGTGCGACAGCCAGCCGGAGTCCTCACTGCAGTCGAAGGCCAGGGCCCCGGGGGATAGCCCGGCTGCCAGCAGCCCGATAGCGATGCCGAATGCGGCCGGTAACCTCATGTGTCCGGCTCAGTGCCGGAAATGGCGCACGCCGCTGAATACCATGGCCACCCCGCGTTCATTGGCTGCTGCAATCACTTCGTCGTCACGCATGCTGCCGCCCGGTTGTATCACCGCCACGGCGCCGGCATCGATGACGACATCCAGTCCGTCGCGGAAGGGGAAGAAGGCATCGGAGGCCACCACGGTGCCTTTCAGCGACAGGCTTGCGGCTTCAGCCTTGATGCTGGCGATGCGCGCCGAGTCGAGCCGGCTCATCTGGCCTGCGCCCACGCCCATGGTCATGCCGCCGCTGCAGAACACGATGGCATTGGACTTCACGTACTTGCCGACCGTCCAGGCAAACAGCAGGTCCTGGATCTGCTGGGCAGTGGGAGCCTTCGTGGTCACCACTTTCAGTTCGGACTCGGTCAACACCTTGTTGTCGGCGGTTTGCATCAGCAGGCCGGAACCGACGCGCTTCACGTCCATCAGGTTGCGACCGTTGTCCCAGTCTGTCTGGCCCCCAGGGGGCAGCGCGATCTCGAGGATGCGCACATTGGCCTTGGACTTGAAGATTTCCAGGGCCTCGGGGGTGAAGGCGGGGGCCATCAGCACTTCGACGAACTGCTTCGAGATGGCCTGGGCGGCGGCGCCATCCAGGGTGCGGTTGAGCGCAATGATGCCGCCGAAGGCCGAGGTTGGGTCAGTCTTGAAGGCCTTGCTGTAGGCCTCGAGCGGGTCGGCGCCGACCGCCACGCCGCAGGGATTGGCGTGCTTGACGATGACGCAGGCACAGGCGTTGAAGCTTTTCACGCACTCCCAGGCGGCATCGGAGTCGGCGATATTGTTGTAGGACAGTTCCTTGCCCTGCAGTTGCCTAGCCGTGACGAGCGACCCGGGAGCCGGATGCAGGTCGCGGTAGAACGCTGCCTGCTGGTGCGGATTCTCGCCGTAGCGCAGGTCCTGCAGCTTGAGGAAGCGGCCATTGGCCTGGCCGGAGAACAGTGCATGGCTGCCGTCGGACTGGATGCCGGAGAGGTAGTCGCTGATCGCGCCATCGTAATTGGAGATGCGGTTGAACGCGGCCACTGCCAGTGAGAATCGCGTGGTATCGCACAGGCTGCCATCACGCTCGATCTCGGCGAGCGCCGCGGCATACTGGGATGCATCGGTGAGTACGCCCACGCCCTTCCAGTTCTTGGCCGCGGAACGCACCATGGCCGGCCCGCCGATGTCGATGTTCTCGATGGCGTCTTCCAGGGTGCAACCGGGTTTGGCCACCGTGGCTTCGAAGGGGTAGAGGTTGACCACCAGCAGGTCGATGCCGCTGATGCCATGCTGGTCGATGGCGGCCATGTGTTCGGGCAGGTCGCGCCGGGCCAGCAGGCCGCCATGGATTTTCGGGTGCAGCGTTTTCACGCGGCCGTCGAGCATTTCCGGAAAACCGGTGTGGTCAGCCACTTCGGTGACGGCAATGCCGTTGTCGGCCAGCATCTTTGCCGTGCCGCCCGTGGAAAGGATGCGGATGTCGAGTCTGGCCAGGCCCCTGGCAAGGTCGAGCAGGCCGGTCTTGTCGGATACGCTGATGAGTGCCTGGCGGATTTTCATGTTCAGATCTTGATCTTCAGCGACTGCATTTTCTTGCGCAGCGTGTTGCGGTTGATGCCGAGCATTTCGGCGGCGACAGTCTGGTTGCCCTCGGCCTGGTCGAGCACGACCTCCAGCAGCGGGCGCTCGACATTGCGGATCACCATGTCGTACACGGAGCGCGGCTTCTCTCCGTCGAGGTCCTTGAAGTACTTGTCCAGTGAGCGCCGTACGCAATCGGCGATCTCGTTGGTTTGTCTTGTGCTCATGCAGCGAGTTCCATTTCAGTCTCCTCGACGTAACGCAGCCGCCGGTCATGGCTGGCGAGTTCTTCGAAGAAGCGGTTGACCGCCAGCAACTGCTCCTCGCAGCTGCCCAGGGTGTTCATGTGGTGCCGGAAGGCGGCCGACCCGGCCAGCCCCTTGGTGTACCAGGAGATGTGCTTGCGTGCGACCTTGACCCCGCGATCGCTGCCGTAGAAGGTATGCAGGTCGTGCAGGTGGCCGATCAGCACGGTGTGGATCTCGGTGACCAGCGGCGGCGGCAGCGTGTCACCGGTCACCAGGAAGTGCTCGATCTCGCGAAAGATCCAGGGCCTGCCCTGGGCCGCGCGCCCGATCATGACGCCGTCGGCGCCGGTGTAGTCCAGCACGAACTTGGCCTGCTGCGGCGTGGTGATGTCGCCGTTGGCGATCACCGGCAGGCGGGTACTCGCCTTCACTTCACGGATGGTGTCGTATTCGGCATGGCCGCTGTAGCCGCAGGCGCGGGTGCGACCATGGATTGACAGCAGCTGGATGCCGATGTCCTCGGCGATCCTGGCCACGGCGAGGGCGTTGCGGTTCTGCTTGTCCCAGCCGGTGCGAAACTTCAGCGTCACCGGCACATCGACGGCCCTGACCACGGCTTCCAGGATGCGCGCCACCAGGGGTTCGTCGCGCAACAGCGCGGAGCCGGCGTGGGTATTGCACACCTTCTTGGCCGGGCAGCCCATGTTGATGTCGATGATCTGCGCGCCCTCATCGACGTTGTAGCGCGCGGCATTGGCCATCATGGCCGGATCGGCACCGGCGATCTGCACCGAGATGGGATCGACTTCGCCATCATGATTGGCGCGCCGGCGCGTCTTCTCGCTGCCCCACAGCAGTGAATTGGAGGCCACCATTTCGGACACGGCGAGGCCGGCGCCGAACTGCTTGCACAGTTGTCGGAAGGGCCTGTCCGTGACCCCTGCCATCGGTGCGACAAATAGATTGTTGCGCAGCACGTGCGTACCGATTTGCATGGACAGGCGAAGGGGATCAGGAGGAAAGCGGGGGAGCAATTCTATACCCAATCCCCACGTGCATGACAGGGCGTGTGCACAAATTTTACGCAAAGCGGTGGTGCTCGGGGAAGAGCGTTATTGCTGCAGATTTTTTCTCGATCAGCGATGTGCCGGTATCGCCGGCCAGGCGCAGCGGGCCTTCATTTCACCGTCAACGTCAGGAGAGGCCGCTTGTTGCGATGCGATGTGCTTGCCGCGTCAGGGCAATGCACGAGCGCCGAACATCATGCGGCGCGACAGCAGGCGGCGTGCCGGAGGCACCACGTCCAAAAAGGCCAGCGCTGCGCCGCGCAAGCTCGCAGCCAGCGGCAGGTCCAGCGAGAATGCTGCGATCAGTCCGTCGGTCAGCCTGACCATGGCCATGCGATCCAGCCTGCGTCGTCGCGCGTAGGCGGCGGCAAAGGCGTCGCTGCCTGGCAGCGGCAACTCCGGCTTCACGCCGCTGGCGGCATCCACGACAAGCTCCGCCAGTTCCCAGGCATCGCGCAGGCCGAGGTTGAGGCCTTGTCCGGCCACCGGATGCAGCGTCTGCGCAGCGTTGCCGATGGGAATGATGCGTGGACCGGGGATCTCCCGGCGGTATTTGAGTGCCAGCGGGAAGGCTGCACGCGGACCCACGCTGCGAAACCGTCCCAGCCGGCCGCCGAATGCCGTCTGTGCAGCGGCGATGAACGCTGCATCATCCAGCGCCATCAATTCCGCGGCGCGCTCGGTGCCTGCCGTCCACACCTGCGCGTGACCGTTGCGATGCGGCAACAAGGCCAGCGGACCCTGGGTCGAGAATCGTTCCCAGGCAGTGTTGCCGTGCGCCTGTTCGGCCTGCAGGTCGCAGACGATGGCGCTCTGGTCATAGGACTTGACCGTTTCACGGCCGGCTTCGTCGCCGGCACCGTCGGCCAGCACCAGCAGCTTGCCCTGAAACTGTTCTCCCTTGCATTCCACGGTGATGCCGTCGGCCGTGGGGTGCCATGCGTTGGCCTGGCCGATATGCCGGTGCAGGCCGTGACCTGATCCCTCAGCCGCTTCGAGCCTGCTGACAATGTCACGATAGCCGGCGACATAACCGAGCGCCTCAATGCCGTGGTCTTCTGCAGTGATGAGGGTGCGGCCAAAGGCCTTTTGCTGCGAGACATGGATGCGGGTGATGGGCGTGACCGGCAGCGTGTCCCAGCAGCCCATGCGCTGCAGGATCAGTCGTGAACCCCAGGACAGTGCGATGGGCCGGTCTGCGCCTGTCGCCGGCCCGCCGATGTGCAGCACGCGCAGGCTGTCCTCCGGCAGTCCGTCGCGCATCAGCACCTGCAGGGCCTGGGCGAGCGCCATGCCGACCGGGCCACTGCCGGCAATGATGATGTCAAAAGGGGC
This sequence comes from Betaproteobacteria bacterium, assembly GCA_947474715.1. GTDB lineage: Bacteria > Pseudomonadota > Gammaproteobacteria > Burkholderiales > SG8-39 > CAIYPG01. Next base: position 39,688 of record CANJJT010000007.1, on the reverse strand, counting down.
AGCCATCAGCCTGCCGTGCCCCGGCCCACCAGGGCTTCCAGTTCGGCCACTGACTTGGGTGTGGCAGAGGTGATGACCTCGCAGCCCGTGTCCGTGACCACGACATCATCCTCGATGCGCACACCGATGTTCCAGTACTGCTCCGGAACCTTGTCGTCGGGGCGGATGTAACAGCCGGGTTCGACCGTCAGCACCATGCCTGGCTCCAGCAGTCGCCAGTCGCCGGCATGCTTGTAGTCGCCCGCGTCATGCACGTCCAGTCCCAGCCAGTGGCCGGTGCGGTGCATGTAGAAGCGCCGATAGTCCTCGGTCTCGATGACGCTGTCGGCCGTGCCCTGGCACAGCCCCAGGCGCACGAAGCCTTCGGCCAGGGTATGCACCGCGGCGTCGTGCGGCGCATTCCAACTGCCGCCTGGGCGGGTGGCGGCGATGGCTGCAGTCTGCGCATCCAGCACCAGTTCGTAGATCTCGCGCTGTGCCTTGCTGAAGCGGCCGCTAACCGGAAAGGTGCGCGTGATGTCCGAGGCATAGCCGTCCAGCTCGCAGCCGGCATCGATGAGCAGCAGGTCGCCGTCCTTGAGGCGCTGGTTGTTCTCGCGGTAGTGCAGCACGCAGGCATTGGCGCCGCCGGCCACGATGGGCCAGTAGGCCGGGAACTGCGCGCCGCGCCGGCGGAAGCGGTACAGCAGCTCGGCCTCGATTTCGTACTCCATGCTGCCCGGGCGCGTGGCGCGCATGGCCGCGATGTGGGCTTCGGCGGAAATGTCGGCGGCGCTGCGCATGGTGGCCATCTCGATGGCGTCCTTGCGCAGGCGCATCTCGTCCAGCAGGGTGCGCACGTCGTGGATGGCGGTCGGTGCCGTCACGCCGGCGCGCGATTGTTCGCGCACGCGATTGAGCCATCCGAGGATGCGTGCATCCCAGGCGCTGTCGGCGCCCGGTGCATAGTAGACGGCTGGCTGGTTGGCCAGCAGCGTCGGGGCGATTTCATCCAGGCTGGCAATGGAATGGGCCTCGTCGAAGCCGTAGCGTTCGCGGGCGGCATCGGGCCCGTGGCGGAAACCCTCCCACAGCTCGCGCTCCGGGTGCTTGTCACGGCAGAACAGGACGGACCTGGGCGATTCCCCGGCGATCAGGAACAGCACCGCTTCGGGCTCGCCGAAGCCGCTGAGGTGATAGAAGTAGCTGTCGAAGCGGTACAGGTAATCGCTGTCGCGGTTACGCAGGCGTTCGGGGGCCGTGGGGATGATGGCGACGCCCTGCTGCATGCTGCGCAGCAATTGGGCGCGTCGCGGGGCAAAGATCGAGGCGGGGGAGGGCAGGGCGGCATTCATCCGGAAGGGTTCTGCAGGGAGGGTGGTGCATTGTCATGCCGCGCGGGCCGCTGGGCAAGTCGCCTGACCGGCGCATCAGCGTGATGATCGGTGCTTACCCGGCTGAATTCAGTGCGGACAGGCGTTCCAGTGTGCCCACATCATGCCATTGGCCGGCATGCAATTCACCACTTACTTTATTTCGATCCATGGCCGAGCGCAACAGTGGCGCCAGCGGTGCTTTCACGCCGGGCACCAGGCCGGCAAACAGGGCTTTGCTGTAGAGTCCGATGCCGGCGAAGGTATGCCGCCCCGCCGTCGGGCCGCTGGTGGCGAGCCGGCCGGCGGTCAGGCAGAAATCGCCAGCGGGATGGTGCGGCGGGTTGGGCACCATGACCAGATGGGCGAGATCGGCTCCGAGGGTGCGTCGCGTCAGGCCGGAATAATCGTAATCGCAATACAGATCGCCATTCACGGCGATGAAGGCCTGGTCGCCCAGCAGCGGCAGCGCCTGGACGATGCCGCCCGCCGTCTCCAGCGCACTGCCCTCGGGCGAATAGGCGATGTGCACGCCCAGGCGGGCGCCATCTCCAAGTGACTGCTCGATCAGGCCACCCAGGTGGGCGTGGTTGATGACCAGTTCGCGTATGCCGGCTGCGGCCAGTGCCGCGACGGTCCATTCGATCATGGGCCGGCCTTTCACTTCGAGCAGGGGTTTGGGCAGGTGGTCGGTCAGCGGGCGCATGCGCTCGCCGCGGCCGGCTGCCAGGATCATTGCTTTCATGACCGGCCTAGAAGGTAAAGCCGGACCGGGTGTCCTGCGGCGACAGGGTGTCCAGAAGGGCGGCCAGCGGCCCGAGCTGGCGGTAGCGCTCGCAGGTCTTGCGCAGGTAGTGCATCACCAGTGGCTGGTCCTTGAGGTAGGCCTGCTTGCCATCGCGGTGGCATAGGCGGGCAAAGATGCCCAGCACTTTCAGCTGGCGCTGGGCGCCCATCCATTCGAAGTTCCGGTAGAACGCGCCGAAATCGGCATCCACCGGCAGTCCTGCGGCGCGCGCCTTTTCCCAGTAGCGCACGCACCAGTCAATCACCTGGGCCTCGGGCCAGGCGATGTAGGCATCGCGCAGCAATGACACCAGGTCATAGGTGATGGGGCCGTAGACGGCATCCTGAAAGTCGAGGATGCCCGGATCCGGCTCGGTCACCATGAGATTGCGGGAATGGTAGTCCCGATGCACATAGACGGTCGGCTGCGCCAGGTTGTTCTCCAGGATGGCGTCGAAAGCCTCGCGCAGGCAGGCCTGCTGGGCCTGATCCAGGGTGACGCCAAGCTGCCGGCCGATGTACCACTCGGGAAACAGCTGCAGTTCGCGTTCCAGCAAGGGGCGGTCGTAGGCGGGTAGCACGCCGGGGCGACTGGCTTTCTGGATCGCCACCAGCGCGTCGATGGCATTGAGGTACAGGCGGTCGGCCTGCTCCGGTTGCTGCAGTGCGCTCAGATAGGTGGTGTTCCCCAGGTCCGACAGCAGCAGGAAACCGTTCTCCACGTCCGGCCGGATGATCTGCGGGACATTCACGCCGGCCTGGGCCAGCAGGGTGGCGACGCTCACGAAGGGGCGGCTGTCTTCCTTGTCGGGCGGGGCATCCATGACGATGAGCGTGGCGCGACCGTCCGGTTCGGGCCTGGCCAGCTGCACACGAAAGTAACGCCGGAAACTGGCGTCGTTGGAGGCTGGCACCAGGGACCAGGCATCATGACCCAGGCTGGTGCGCAACCATGCCTGCAGTTGCGCAAGTCGCGGGTCCGGGGATGGTTCGATGGCTACAGTCACACTGCCTTGCACGGGGATGGTTGCTGCGGGGCGCGTGCGCTTGCGAAAAAACAGGCTTCGCAGGCAGCAGGCGTTTGCCTAAGTCGGTGATTTGTGAGATTTTAGCACCCGGCTTTTCCTCAATTGTCCCTACAAAAAAATCCCATGCGCCAGCCCTCGTGCCTTGCGGCACTCGCCCTTGTCTTGCTGCTGCCGGCGCTGGTCCGTGCGGCAGATTCCGGAGCCGGTGCCGGATTGCGGCTGCCGCCTATGGCAGCCGACTCACCGGCACAGGGAAGCTCGCGCGGCCTGCAACTGCCGGCCTACATTTCTGCCGACCGCATCGAAGGCGTCTCGGACAAGGAGGTGATGGCCACGGGGCGTGCGGAGTTTCGCAAGGGGGACCTGCTGGTCGGTGCGGATGCGCTCGAGTATTCCGCCGAGTCCGATGAGATCCGCGCACGCGGCAATGTCCGCATCGAGCGTGAGGGTTTGAAGGCGAGCGGCCCGGCCCTGCGCTACAGGATGAAGGAGGGCACCGGGGGCTTCGAGCAGCCGGCGTATTCGCTCAGCCGCAGGAAGATCTTCACCGGCGTGGTGCAAAGTGGTCAGGGCAGCGCCGAATTGCTGGAGTTCAAGGGGGAGAACCAGTACCACCTCACCGATGCCACCTTCACCACCTGCAAGCCCGGCAGCGGCGGCTGGTACGTCAAGGCCGGTGAACTGGACCTGGACATGACACGCGATACTGGTGAGGCGCGCAGTGCGTCGCTTTACTTCCAGAACACGCCCATCCTGTACGCCCCCTGGATGAGTTTTTCCCTGAACGACGAGCGCAAGTCCGGTTTCCTGCCCCCGCACGTGGGCAGCACCAGCCAGGGCGGGCCGGAATTTTCCGTGCCGTACTATTTCAATATTGCCCCCAACATGGACCTGACGGTGCTGGGGCGCTATATGCAAAAGCGCGGTGCCCAGCTCAATGGCGACTTCCGTTACATCGATGAGCATTCCGTCGGGCAGTTCAAGATGGAGGTGCTGCCCGATGACAAGTTGCTCAACCGCCAGCGCTCGGCACTGGCGCTGAACCATAACTATGCCAATGGCGGCCTGGTGGGCGGGCTGAACGTCAACAAGGTCAGCGACGACAGCTATTTCCGCGACCTGAGCAGCCGGATCAACCTGACGGCCCAGACCAATCTGCTGCGCGAAGGATTCCTGGGTTATGCCGGCAACTGGTGGGGGTCCGGGACGTACGGCGCCACCTTGCGGGTGCAGAAGTTCCAGACGCTGCAGGATCCCAACAGTCCGGTGACCAAGCCCTACGCGCGCACGCCGCAGATCACCATGAATGCCCTGCGTCAGGACCTGATGGGGCTGGACCTGAACATTGCCGGTGAATATGTGGATTTCTCCCATCCTACCCAGGTGGTGGGGCGGCGCGTGACCGCCTATCCAAGCCTGTCCTTTCCCCTGTTGTCGGCCGGCGCCTTCCTGACGCCCAAGATTGGTGTGCACAACACGCACTACTCGCTGGACCGCAATGCGGCAGGGACGGATTCGTCGATCGGGCGCTCGATTCCCATCATCAGCGTGGACAGCGGCCTCGTCTTCGAGCGCGACACCAAGCTTGCGGGCAACAACTTCGTGCAGACCCTGGAGCCGCGAGCCTACTACCTGCGGGTGCCCTACCAGAACCAGGGCCGCATCCCGCTGTTCGATACAGCCGTGGCGGATTTCAATTACGCCCAGATTTTTTCCGAGAACACCTTTGTTGGCGGAGACCGCATCAACGATGCCAACCAGGTGACCCTGGCCATGACCTCGCGGCTGCTGCATCAGGGCTCGGGACAGGAAGTGTTGCGCGGCACGCTGGGCCAGCGCTACTACCTGTCCAACCAGGAGGTCACGCTCAATACGGGAGACACCCGCCGCACCCACAAGTCGTCGGACTGGCTGGCGGCCTTGTCTGGCAGGGTGTCCCAGCACTGGACCGCGGAAACGGCGGCACAGTTCAATCCGCGTGAACAGCGCAGCGAGCGTCTCAACCTGTCGGCCCGTTACCAGCCGGAAATGTTCAAGCTGCTCAACCTGTCCTACCGCTATCTGCGTGACCAGTTGGGCCAGATCGATGCGTCGGCACAGTGGCCACTGGGCCGTGGTTTCTACGGCGTGGGCCGATACAACTACTCCCTCAAGGACAGGCGTGTCATCGAGACCCTCGGAGGCCTGGAATATAATGGCGACTGCTGGGTGTTGCGCGGTGTGATGCAGCGTTTCGCCACGGCAACGGGACAGACGAACAACACGTTTTTTCTGCAACTGGAGCTCAGCGGTTTTTCCCGCATCGGTTCCAATCCGCTGGAAGCGCTCAAGCGCAACATTCCCGGTTACTCGCGCCTGAACCAGGCTCCGTCACGCAATGAAACCGTGGACTTATTCAATTGACCAGCCCTTCACCAGCCAACAGAACAAGGCGAGCCTCGCCTTCTGCACTGCGCCTGATGGCGGCAGCCTGTGCAGGGGCCATGGTCCTTGCCGGCGGCGTGCAGGCCCAGGGAACTCAGGGGGGGCAGAGAAGTCAGGCGAGCGAGGCTGCCCCGGGCCAGCAGGCGTCGCAGCCGGTGACGGCATCGGGACGCATGCGCATCCAGTTGCTGGACCGCATTGTGGCCGTCGTCAACACCGAGGTGATTACCAAGTTTGACCTGGATGAGCGTATCGAGCGCGTCGTTCAGGATCTGCGTGCCCGCAAGACACCGCTGCCCGATATGGCGGCGCTGCAGCGCCAGGTGCTGGAACGGCTGATCCTTGACCGCGCGCAATTGCAGTACGCCAAGGAAACCGGTCTGATGATCGAAGATGTCCAGGTTGACCAGGCCATGGTTCGTGTGGCGGCCAACAACAAAATGTCCCTGCCGGATTTTCGCCGTGCCCTGGAGCGGGACCGGATCCCTTTCGACAAGTTTCGCGAAGATCTGCGTCGCGAGATCACCCTGTCACGCCTGCGGGACCGGGAGGTCGACAATCGCGTGACGGTCTCGGAAAGCGAAGTCGACCTGTTCCTCGAGGATCAGGGTTCTTCCAAGGAGATGGGCGGCGAGTACGATCTGTCGCATATTCTGGTGCGCGTGCCTGAGCAGGCCAGCCCGGAGCAGCTCGAGCGCCAGCAGGCCCGGGCCCAGCAGGCGCAGAAGCAGGCCAGCGGCGGTGGCGACTTTGCACAGATTGCAGCGACTTTCTCCGATGCCCCGGAGGGGCTGTCCGGCGGCAATCTGGGCTGGCGCACCGAGGACCGGCTGCCTGACCTGTTCCTCGACGCCGTGGTCAAGATGAAGCCGGGCGAAGTCAGCCAGGTGCTGCGCAGTCCGGCTGGCTTTCACGTTCTCAAACTCAACAACAAGCGCGTCGGCGGCACGCCGTTCCTGGTGGAGCAGACCCAGGTGCGCCACATACTCGTGCGCACCAATGACATCGTCTCCGAGGCCGAGGCGCAGCGCAAGCTGACCAGCCTGCGCGAGCGCATTGTCAGCGGCCAGAACTTTGCGGATCTGGCCAAGCTGAATTCGGATGACGGTTCCGCCCCCCGCGGCGGTGATCTCGGCTGGATCTATCCCGGTGATACGGTGCCCGAGTTCGAGCGGGCGATGAACGAACTCAAGCCGGGCGAGTTGAGCCCGCCGGTGAAGAGTGCGTTCGGCTGGCACCTCATCCAGGTGATGGACAGGCGTACCGCAGACATGTCTTCGGATCGCCGGCGCCTGGAGGCGCGGCGTACCCTGCGCGAGAAGAAAAGCGAAGAGGCCTTTCAGGAGTGGCTGCGGCAGATGCGCGACCGCACCTATGTGGATTACCGGCTGGAAGAGCGCTGAGGCATTTCCATGTCCGGCTTTCCGCCTGATCAACGAACCCCGTCTGCGCGGCCCCTTGCCATCACCTCCGGGGAGCCAGCTGGTATAGGGCCGGATATCTGTCTGGCACTGGCACAAGCAACACAAGCATCCCCGGGTTCGGCGGATTACCCGCTGGTCGTGCTGGGCGACCGTGGACTGCTGGCGCAACGCGCAGCGCAGCTGCAACTGTCGGTGCCATTGCGCGACTATCGTGCCGGAGTCCTGCCGCAACCGGGCTGCCTCGATGTGCTGCATGTCCCGCTCAAGTCGGCTTGCCAGGCTGGTCGCCTCGATCCCTCCAATGCCGCCTATGTGCTGGCCTTGATCGACCGTGCCATGGACGGTTGCCTGGCCGGGGAATTCGCCGCCATGGTCACCGCACCCGTGCATAAGGGCGTGATCAACGATGCAGGCATTGCGTTCACCGGGCACACTGAATATCTGGATGAGCATTGTGGGTCCGCCGGGGTGGTCATGATGCTCGCGGGTGGCGGATTGCGCGTGGCGCTGGCCACCACGCACCTGCCCCTGGCCGAGGTGGCCGATGCCATCACGCGCCCGGGACTGGAAAAGACCCTGCGCATCATCATCGCCGCCCTGAGGGGCCAGTTCGGCATCGCCGAGCCACGGGTGCTGGTGTCAGGCCTGAACCCGCACTGCGGGGAGGGCGGTCACCTCGGGTGCGAGGAAATCGAGGTCATCACGCCGGTGCTGGAGCGCTTGCGTGCCCAGGGCCTGAATGTCGAAGGCCCCATCCCTGCCGACACGCTGTTTGTCCCGTCACGGCTCAAGGGTGCCGACTGCGTGCTGGCCATGTATCACGACCAGGGACTGCCGGTGCTCAAGTACGCCAGTTTTGGCGGCGGCGTGAACATCACCCTGGGCCTGCCCTTCATACGCACTTCGGTTGATCATGGCACGGCGCTGGACCTGGCCGGTCACGGTGGCGCCGACCCCGGCAGCCTGCATGCTGCCGTGGCCATGGCCCGGGACATGGCCATGAGCATGCGCGGGTGTGCCGCGTGAATCACCGGCCGCGCAAACGTTTCGGCCAGAATTTCCTGATTGATCGCGGCATCATCGCCGCCATCGTGGCGGCGATTGCGCCGGCTGCCAGCGAGACCATCGTGGAGATCGGGCCGGGACAGGGCGCCCTCACCGGTCCCCTGCTCGAGCAGATCCCGCATTTGCACGCCATCGAACTGGACCGCGATCTGTGCCAGGTGTTGGCGGCACGCTTTCCGTCGGCGCGATTGACCTTGCACCAGGGAGATGCCCTGCGTTTCGACTTCACCAGCCTGCCTGCGCCGCTGCGGGTGGTCGGCAACCTGCCGTACAACATTTCCACGCCCCTGCTGTTTCACCTGGCCGGCTACGCACAGCGCTGCACCGACATGCATTTCATGCTGCAGGACGAGGTGGTCAAGCGCATGGCCGCCGAGCCGTCAACGCCTGACTATGGGCGCCTGTCGGTGATGCTGCAGTACCGCTTCCACATCGAGCGGGTCTTCGGGGTGCCACCGGAGTCGTTCTTTCCCGCACCCAAGGTGCAGTCGGCCATCGTGCGCCTCAGGCCGATGACGCCGCAAGCCATGCTGCAGCGGGGTGTGGTCAGTGATGAAGCCGCTTTGGCGCGCATTGTGACCGCTGCCTTCACGCAGCGGCGCAAGACGCTGCGCAATGCGCTAGCCGCCGTGATCTCTGCAGAGGGGCTGGGCCGGCTCGGCATCGATGCCGGATTGCGGCCGGAGAATCTGTCCGTGACCGACTATGTTGCCATTGCCAACGCCGCTGCCACGGAAGCCCTGCCGCCGCACCAATGAACGGAGGCGGTCCAGCGGTGAGCGCTCAGCGATGACAACTCAGCGAATGCGGCGCTCGATGAATTCGATCTTGTAGCCGTCGGGGTCCTCGACAAAGGCAATCACCGTGCTGCCATGCTTCATCGGTCCGGCTTCGCGCGTCACCTTGCCGCCCAGCTTGCGCACCGCCTCGCAGGCCAGGGCCGCATTGGCGACTTCCACGGCGATGTGGCCGAAGGCCGTGCCGAGTTCATAACTGTCCACGCCCCAGTTGTAGGTGAGCTCGATGAGCGCCTGGTCCGCCTCGTTGCCATACCCGACGAAGGCCAGGGTGAACTTGCCGTCGGGATAATCCTGCCGGCGCAGCAACTGCATGCCCAGCACTTCGGTGTAGAAACGGATGGACCGGTCGAGGTCGCCGACCCGGATCATGGTGTGCAGTATGCGCATGGGAGTTCCTCGCAGCTTCAGTGGTCTAGAACATCGGCAGGGCGCGGCCGCTGCGGTTCAGTTCGATGCGTGCCTGGGCGTGCCCGGGATAGATCCTGGCCACCTGTGCCCAGAATCGCGGTGAATGGTTCAGCTCGCGTATGTGCGCCAGTTCATGTGCCACCACATAGTCGATGAGATGCGGCGGCATCAGGTAAAGCTTCCAGTGCAGTCGTATGTGCGGGCCGTCCCGATACATCGTGCAACTGCCCCAGCGCCCCCCGGCATTGGACAGGCGCAACTGGGGCGTGGGGACTTCCAGTATCCCGGCCATCTCTGCCACGCGCCCGCTGAAATGCCGCAGGGCTTCCCAGCGCAGCCATGCCAGCAGGCGGGTGCGCCAGTCGGCATGCGAGCGCCCGTGTGGCCGGCCGATGAGCAGCCGGCCCTCTTCCAGCCAGATGCCATTGCGGGCTGGCTCATCCACCAGCAGCACCTCGTTGCCGAGCATTGGCAGCCGGGCGCCCGCCTCCCAGCGGAAGTGGCGTGTTTCACCCAGCTCCTGCAGCCGGGTGACGATCCACTCCTGCTTCTGGCGCATGAAGGATTCGATTTCGCCCACACTGGCTGTCATCGGCGCGCGGGTCTCGACCCCGGCATGGCTGACATGGATGGCGATGGTGCGCCGGGGCGAACGCACCAGGCGATAGTCCACCGGGCGCGCCGACGATGCCACGGACAACTCGATGTTACGCATGGCGACCTGCAGGGCCACGCGGGAACGACGACTCACTCCTGGCACAGCGTCACCATTTCGGCTTCTATCCACTGACGGACCTGCTCATTCAGGGCATCGGCCTTGAGCCCGCTCGCATCGATGGGTTTGCCGATGCGCACGGTGATGACCCCCGGACGCTTGAAGAAGGCATTGCGCGGCCAGCACTGCCCGGCGTTGTGGGCCACCGGCACCACCGGTGCCTTCAGCCGGTGCGCCAGCCAGGCACCGCCTATCTGATAGGGGCGCTGCTCACCGGGCGAGGTGCGGGTGCCTTCAGGGAACACCACGATCCAGAAGCCCTGGGCAAAGCGCTGCCGGCCGAGTTCGGCCATGCGTTTCAGGGCGCTGGTGCCCTTGCTGCGGTTGATGGCAATCGGGCTCATCATGGCGAGGCCCCAGCCGAAGAAGGGAATCCACAGCAGTTCGCGCTTGAGCACGTGGACCTGCGGCGGAAAGATGACCTGGAAAGCCATGGTTTCCCAGGCGGATTGATGCTTGGACAGGATGATGGCCGGTCCCGGGGGCAGATTCTCCAGTCCTTCGACGCGATAGCGTATCCCCAGCACCGGGCCGGCCAGCGCAATCATCATGCGTGCCCAGCCGGAGATGACCCAGTAACGGCCCTTGCGCGGCAGGAAGAAGGTGGCCAGTGACAGCAGGGCGTAGGGGGGCGTGATCAGCAGTTGCAGCAGCACATAGGCGATGGAGCGCATCGGGTTCATGCGCACAGCGCCTGCGCCACCGCAGACAGATCGGGGTAGACCAGCGTGTTGGTGGGAAGCCCACCCTTGCTGCGTGTCGCCTCCCCCTTGCCTGTCAGCACCAGGATGGGCTGGGCATGTACCGCCTGTGCCGCTTGCATGTCCCTCAGAGAGTCTCCCACCAGCGGCAGCCCTTCCAGCGGCACGTTGTAGCGCTCGCTGATCGCCTGCAGCATGCCGGGATTGGGCTTGCGATTGATGGATTGCGAGGCGCCGGTGTCCGGACAGTAGAACACCGCCTCGATGCGGCCACCGGCCTGACTGGCGGCGCGATGCATCTTGCTGTGCATGGCATTGAGCGCCGCCATGTCGAACAGCCCCCGGCCGATGCCGGACTGGTTGGTGGCCACCACGCAGCGCCAGCCACTCTGGGTGAGGCGGGCGATGGCCTCCACGCTGCCGGGGATGGGTTGCCATTCTTCCGGTGATTTGATGTAGAGCTCACTGTCGTAATTGATCACGCCATCACGGTCTAATATGATCAATTTATGACGGTTGGCCACGTGTCTATTGATTCAGTAGGTTAATTGTTATCAGATGGAGAGCCGGGACAGGTCGGCCACCTGGTTCATTTCCCGGTGCAGGTCGGCCAGCAGGGCAAGGCGGTTCCGGCGGACTGCCGCATCCTCTACCATGACCATCACCTTTTCGAAGAAAGCATCCACGGGATTCTTCAGCACCGCAAGAGCCTTGAGGTAACCAGTGTAATCACCCGCCTTGAAGCAGGGAAGCGCCGTGGCGGATGCTTCACGGAGGGCCTTCAGCAGGGTGCGCTCCTCGGCCTCCTGCATCAGGGCCTCATCGGCCTGCGCGAAGTGCTCGCCCTTGGCTTCGGCCTGCTTGAGGATGTTGGCGATGCGCTTGTTGGCGGCGGCCAGACTGGCGGCTTCGGGCAGGGCGGTGAAGGCCCGCACGGCGGCGAGTTGCAGTGGCACCCTGGCCATCTGCGTGGGCATCTGGCCGAGCACCGACTCGATTTCGTTCGCCGAGTAGCCGCCATCCCGGAGATAGGCGCGCAGGCGGTCCTGAATGAAGGTTTCCAGGTCGGCCTGCGACTGGGCAATTTTGTCCTGGGGGAATACGGAGAAGGCGGCATTCACCAGCGCCTGTGTTGACACGGCCAGTCCGCCTTCGATGATGATGCGCACCACCCCCAGGGCATGCCGGCGCAGGGCAAACGGATCCTTGTCCCCGGTAGGCTGCTGGCCGATGCCGAACAGTCCGGCCAGGGTTTCCAGCTTGTCTGCCAGTGCCAGTGTCGTGGCGACGGCGTTGTTCGGCAGGGCATCGCCGGCAAAACGCGGCCAGTAGTGTTGTTCGATGGCATCGGCAATCTGCGCATCCTCGCCGTCAGCCAGGGCGTAGTAGCGCCCCATGGTGCCCTGCAGTTCCGGGAACTCCCCGACCATGTGGGTAAGCAGGTCGGCCTTGGCGAGAAAAGCGGCGCGTTCCGACAGCCGGACATCGGCGCCCAGGTCGCGGGCGATGAGCGCAGCCAGATCGCGCACGCGCCTGACGCGCTCCGCCTGGCTGCCGAGCTTGTTGTGGTAGGTGACCGAGGCGAGCTGGGGGATGCGATCCTCCAGCCTGGTTTTCTTGTCGGTCTCGAAGAAAAAGCGCGCATCGGCCAGCCGCGGTCGCACCACGCGCTGGTTCCCCTCGACGACATTGCGAGGATCTTCCAGGCGCATGTTGCTGACAATGAGGAAGCGGTGGGTGAGGCGGCCTTCGCCGTCGAACAGCGGAAAGTACTTCTGGTTGGCGCGCATGGTGAGGATGAGGCATTCCTGCGGTACGGCTAGGAACTCGCGCTCGAACTCGCCGGTGTAGACGGTAGGCATCTCCACCAGGCCGGTGACTTCCTGCAGCAAGGGGGCGATGTTTTCCTCGGCGCCCAGGGATGCGCCGAGTGAGGCGGCCTGGTCGCGCAACTGCTGTTCGATATTGCCGCGGCGTGCTTCGAAACAGGGAATGACCCCGCCCTCTGCAATCAGCTTCTGTTCGTAGTCGCCGGCGCTGGCCAGCTCGATGGATTTCGCGCCCTGGAAGCGGTGGCCTTGCGTGGTGCGTCCGGCGGCCAGTCCCAAGGCAGTCACTGCAACCACATTGGTGCCGTGCAAGGCAATCAGGCCATGGGCCGGACGCACGAAAGACACGGTGCTGGTGCCATCCGCCAGCTGGTAGGCCATGACTTTCGGGATGGGCAGTTTCGCGATGGCTTCGTCCAGGGCGTTCTGCAGCCCGATAGCCAGGCTGGCGCCGGGGATGGTGCGTTTGAGGAAGGCGTACTCGGCATTGCCTTCCATTGCGCGGCTGACATCGGCTGCCGAGGCGCCTTCTTTCTCCAGCCGCTTCAGCAGTGCCGGTGTCGGCGCGCCATCGGCGCCAAAGGCAACCTTGCTCGGCATCAGCTTGCGGGTTTCCGCTTTGGCGGGTGATTGCGCCTGCACGGATGCAATCAGCACAGCGAGGCGACGCGGGGTGGCGAAATGTCTTGCCGTGGCCGACTCCGGGGCAAAGCCGGCTGCAACCAGCCTGGCGCGCAGGACGTCGCCAAAGCTCAGTCCCAGGCTGGCGAGCGCGTGGGGCGGCAACTCCTCGGTAAAGAGTTCAACCAGCAGGTCGGCGCTCATGCTGCCTCCCGCTGGCCGAGGGCGGCACGCAGGCCGGCCAGGTCGACGCCGAGTTTGTCCAGCGCGTCCGGTTTGCACATGGGGAAGCCGGCGCGCACGCGGCTGTCGAAGTAGGACTGTGACACGCTGCGGGCAAGATTGCGGATGCGGCCGATGTAGGCGGCGCGCTCGGTCACCGAGATGGCGCCGCGCGCATCGAGCAGGTTGAAGGTGTGCGCGGCCTTCAACACCTTCTCGTAAGCGGGCAGCGCCAGCCTGGCTTCCATCAGGCGCCTGGCTTCGGTCTCGTGATCGGTGAAATGCCGGAACAGCATGGCGGCATCGGAATGCTCGAAGTTGTAGGCCGACTGCTCCACTTCATTCTGGTAATAGACGTCGCGATAGGTGACGCCCGGGCGCCACACCAGGTCGAAGACGTTTTCCACGCCCTGCAGGTACATGGCCAGGCGCTCGATGCCGTAGGTGATCTCGCCGGTGATGGGCTTGCAGTCCAGGCCACCAACCTGCTGGAAATAGGTGAACTGCGTGACTTCCATGCCGTTCAGCCAGACTTCCCAGCCCAGGCCCCAGGCGCCCAGCGTGGGATTCTCCCAGTTGTCCTCGACGAAGCGCACGTCGTTCTGCTTCAGGTCGAGGCCGATCTCCTGCAAGGAACCCAGATAGAGGTCGATGATGTCCGGCGGCGAAGGCTTGAGCACCACCTGGTACTGGTAGTAGTGCTGCATGCGATTGGGGTTTTCACCGTAGCGGCCGTCCTTGGGGCGGCGCGAGGGCTGGACATAGGCCGCACGCCATGGCTCCGGGCCGATCGCGCGCAGGAAAGTAGCCGTGTGGGAGGTGCCGGCACCCACTTCCATGTCATAGGGCTGCAGCAGGGTGCAGCCCTGTCGGTTCCAGTAATCCTGCAGCCTGAGGATGATTTCCTGAAAGCTTAACTTCGGTGTTGCCATGGGTTTGCAGCCGGCACGTGGGAGGGCTCAGATTTTACCGGCTTTCCCGAGTGGAAAACCCCGCTCAGACGGGTGCTTCCGGCGCAGTCCTGTGTCGCGCGAGCAGCGCGCCGGCAGCCAGCATCAGCCAGCACAGTGCGAGTGCCGGCCCGTTGCCCCATCGCACAAAGGGCGTCGCCCCGGCGAAGGCTTGGGCGCTGCCATTGAGCAGGCCTTCGGTGAACTTGGGTAGCCGTGAACGCACCACGCCCTTCTCGTCGATGATGGCGGTGACACCGCTGTTGGTGGCCCGCAGCATGTAGCGTCCGGTTTCCATTGCACGCATCTGCGATATCTGCAGATGCTGGTCCGGCGCCAGCGAATCGCCAAACCAGGCGACGTTGCTGACATTGGCCAGCAAGGTGGCTTCGGGCAACTGGCGGATGATTTCCTCGCCGAATGCATCCTCGTAGCAGATGTTCACGGCAACCAGGATCGGGTGGTCGCGGCCCAGGGCAAGCGGACGTTGCTGCACTGTTCCCGCGCTGAAGTCCGACAGCGGAATCTGCAACACCTGCAGGATCCAGTCGAACCCGGCCGGGATGAACTCGCCGAAGGGCACCAGGTGGACCTTGTCATAGCGTTGTGAACGGGAACTGCCCAGGCTCACCACGCTGTTGTAATAGCGGCCATCGCGGTCACGCAGCGGTGCGCCCAGCAGCAGGTCGGCGTTGAACGCTTGCATCAGGTCCTGCAGGTCTTCCAGGTAGCGGCCTTCCACCTGGTCGAGCATGCGCGGGATGGCGGTTTCCGGAAAGACCACCAGCTTTGCATTCTCGGCCCCGGCCAGTTCCGCAAGGCGGCGATAGGTCTGCAGTGTGGCGGCATAACGCCCGGGTTCGAACTTGAGGCTCTGCGGCACGTTGCCCTGGGCCAGGGCCACTCTGATGGCAGGGCCCTCGGGTTGGGTCCAGTCGTGGTCGCGCAGCAGCCAGCCGGCAGTGACCAGGACCAGCAAGGCGGCTGCAGCCATGAGCCGGCGTTTTCCCTGTTCGCGTGCCGAATAAACCAGCAGGCCGGCACAGATCAGCGTGACGAGAGAGACACCGAATACACCCAGCACCGGGGCGAAGCCGGCAAGCGGGGTGGTCGCCTGGGAATAGCCCAGGCTGAGCCACGGAAAGCCGGTGAATATCCAGCCGCGCACCCATTCCAGCAAGGTCCAGACAGCGGGCACGACGAGCAACCAGCGCACCGCCATCGAACTGCCTGCGCGTGATTGGAGATAACCGGTCAGTGCCGGGAACAGCGCAAGAAAGGCGCAAAAGAGCACCGTGGCCAGCGCGGCCAATGCCGCCGGCATCATGCCGAAAGTATGCAGGCTCACATAGACCCAGGAGACGCCAGCGCCGAAGTAACCCAGGCCGAAGGCAAACCCCGTCCACGCGGCGCCCGCTGGTGTTGCCGACCGGTGCCACAGCAGCATCAAGCCCGCCAGGGTGGCAATGGCCAGTGGCGCCAGGCCGGCTGGCTCGAAGGCCGCCACCGTGACGATTCCGGCGAGGGCGGCTGATGCGAGGCTGCGAAATGGCGGGAGGGCGGCTCCCGACATGCTCAGGCCGGCTCCGCGAGCCGCTGTACCTGCACCACGTGCAGTCGGCGGCTGTCGGCGCGCAGCACCTGGAAGCGCAGGCCTTGCATGCTCAGGCTTTCGCCGCGCTTGGGCAGGCGGCCAAAGCGTGCAATCAGCAATCCGCCCAGGGTGTCGTATTCATCATCGGAGAAGGTGGTGCCGAAGGCCTCGTTGAAATCGGCGATTTCGGTCTGTGTCTTGACGCGCCAGCCGCCGTTCTCCTCGCTCAGGATGTTGTCTTCGGATTCATCGAAGTCATACTCATCCTCGATGTCGCCGACGATCTGCTCCAGCACGTCCTCGATGGTGATCAGGCCGCATACGCCGCCGTACTCATCAACGACGATGGCCATGTGGTTGCGGCTGGCGCGGAATTCCCGCAGCAGCACGTTGAGCGGTTTGGACTCGGGCACGAACACGGCCGGACGCAGCATGTCACGGACGTTGAATTCCTCCTCGCTGGCGTAATACCGCAACAGGTCCTTGGCCAGCAGCACGCCGATGACATCGTCGCGGCTCTTGTCGATGACGGGGAATCGGGAGTGTGCAGTGGCGATGATCTCCGGTATGAACTCGTCGGGCTTCTGGTTGATGTCGATGACGTCCATCTGCGAACGGGGGATCATGATGTCGCGCACGCTCATCTCCGACACCTGCATCACGCCCTCGATCATGGCAAGGGCGTCGGCATCGAGCAGGTTGCGTTCGTGCGCCGAGTGAAGCAGCTCCAGCAGCTGCTCGCGGTCCTCCGGCTCGCGCATGATCAGCGCGGACAGCCGCTCCAGCAAGGTCGGTTTGTCATCCGGTTCCATCAGCCCCATCCCTCCGCAACATAGGGGTCAGCATAGCCCAGCCGCGCGAGTATGCGCCGCTCCAGCGTCTCCATGCGTTGTGCCTCTCGGTCTGTCTGGTGGTCGTGCCCCTGCAGGTGCAGTAGTCCGTGCACCACCATGTGCGCATAATGTGCCATCAGGCGCTTGTCCTGCTGCCTGGCCTCGCGCGCAATCACCGGGGCGCACAACACCACGTCGCCGCGCAGCATGCCGCCCACCAGGCCGTACTCGAAGGTGAGCACGTTGGTGGCATGGTTCTGCTCCCGCCAGGCCTTGTTGAGCTTGCGTCCCTCGCCTGTTCCAACCACCCGCAAGGTCACTTCGGCTGATCGTGGCAATGCCGCCCGCGCCCAGCGCAGCAGCGTGCGGCGCACCGGCACGCCAGTGGCGCCGCTGGCATCCTGCACGGTCAGCAGTATGCGCGACACCGTGGCCGGCTCAGTCGCTTTTTTGGGTGTCATAGGCGTCGACGATGCGCTGCACCAGTGGATGACGAACCACATCCTCGCTGAGGAAGGTGGTAAAGGCGATGCCGCTCACGTCCTTCAGCACTTTGCGTGCCTCGGCGAGGCCGCTGCGGGCACCGCGCGGAAGGTCCACCTGGGTCACGTCGCCGGTGATGACGCTCTTGGAGCCGAAACCCATGCGGGTGAGGAACATCTTCATCTGCTCCGGCGTGGTGTTCTGCGCTTCATCCAGGATGACGAAGGCATGGTTGAGCGTGCGCCCACGCATGTAGGCAAGGGGCGCGAGTTCAATGGCGCTGCGCTCCAGCAGTTTCTGCACCTTGTCGAAGCCGAGCAGGTCGTAGAGGGCGTCGTAGAGCGGACGCAGGTAGGGATCGACTTTCTGGGCAAGGTCACCCGGCAGGAAGCCCAGCCGCTCCCCGGCTTCGACTGCCGGACGCACCAGCACGATGCGCTTGACGGTGTCGCGTTCGAGCGCATCTGCGGCACAGGCCACCGCGAGGTAGGTCTTTCCGGTTCCCGCGGGCCCGATGCCAAAGGTGATGTCATGGTCCAGGATGTTGCGGATGTATTCACGCTGGCGGGGCGTGCGCCCGCGCAGGTCGGTGCGTCGCGTGGCAAGCGGCGGTTCGTCACCGGGTAGCCCGTCGGCGACCCTGGCCCTGGTGTCTGCCGGCGCATGGGACTGGCGCCGGAATTCGACCAGACCCAGCTGGATGTCATCCAGTGACAAGGGGCGCCTGGCGTCGTTGTAGAAGCGTTCCAGCAGGAGCGCAGCCAGCTCGGCTTGCGCCGAATTGCCGCGCAGGGTGAAGCGTTCACCACGCCGGGAGATGGAAATGTCCAGCGCGGTCTCGATCTGACGCAGATTTTCGTCCAGCGCGCCGCAGAGGTTGGAAAGACGCTTGTTGTCGACTGGCTCGAGCCGCAGTTCGACGGGTTTGAGTTTCAATCCGGGATATCGCTGTTTCTGTGCAGGACGCACTAGTTTAACGGAGAGCTTGCATCCCTGTGCAGTCCGTTCAGGTCATCTGCACGGGCGTCGAAAGCTCGCCACGCAAGGTGTGGGTCAGCACCCCGGTGACTTTCAGTTCGACGAACTGTCCCGCCAGATTCGCCGGGCCGCGAAAGTTGATCACGCGGTTGTTGTCGGTGCGCGCCGCAAGCTCATCCGGCCGCTTGCGCGAGGGGCCTTCAACCAGCACTCGCTGCAGCGAGCCCAGCATGGCCCGGCTGATGGCATCGGCGCCGGCCTGTATCAGGGCCTGCACGCGCTGCAGGCGTTCAGCCTTGACCTCATGCGGGGTGTCATCGGCCAGTTCCGCGGCAGGCGTGCCAGGGCGGCGGCTGTAGATGAAGGAGTACGAGTCGTCGAACCCGACATCGGCAATCAGCTTCATGGTGGCTTCGAAATCGGCCTCGGTCTCGCCAGGGAAGCCGATGATGAAGTCCGACGAGATGCACACGTCAGGACGCGCCGCGCGCAGCTTGCGGATGATCGACTTGTACTCGAGCACCGTGTAGTTGCGTTTCATCGCCGCCAGGATGCGGTCCGAGCCTGATTGCACCGGCAGGTGCACATGCGCCACCAGCTTGGGGATGCGGGCATGGGCTTCGATGAGCCGTGTGGAGAACTCGCGTGGATGGGAGGTGGTGTAGCGGATGCGCTCGATGCCGGGGATGTCGGCGACGTATTCCAGCAGCATGGCAAAGTCAGCCGCCTCGCCTTCGAGCGTGGCCCGGTAGGCGTTGACGTTCTGTCCCAGCAGCGTGACTTCCCTGACCCCTTCAACAGCGAGTCCGGCAATCTCGGTCAGCACGTCTTCGAAAGGGCGGGATACTTCCTCCCCGCGTGTGTAGGGAACCACGCAGAAGCTGCAGTACTTGCTGCAGCCTTCCATGATGGAAACAAAGGCCGAGGCACCCTGCACCCGTGGCGGTGGCATGTTGTCGAACTTCTCAACCTCGGGAAAGCTGATGTCGACCTGCGGCTTGCCGGTGCGGCGGCGCTCGGCCAGCAGTTCCGGCAGGCGGTGCAGGGTCTGCGGCCCGAAGACCACGTCGACGTAGGGAGCGCGGGAGATGATGCGCCCGCCTTCCTGGCTGGCGACGCATCCACCCACGCCTATCATGACCGCGGGGTTCGCCTGCTTGAACTCGCGCACCCGGCCCAGGTCGTGGAACACGCGTTCCTGGGCCCGCTCCCTCACCGAGCAGGTATTGAACAGGATGAGGTCGGCCTCGGCCGGATCCGCGGTCTGTTCATAGCCCTCGGCCGCATGCAGCGTGTCGGTGATGCGGGCCGAATCATATTCGTTCATCTGGCAGCCAAAGGTGCGCAGATAGACTTTCTTGGTCATATTGACAATGGTTCAGTGAAGCACAGGTGGTGCAGGCCGTGCCGGCGTGCAGGAATCGCCCCCCGGAGGTGGTGATGCGAATGATGGCCCCTATCATATCGGAAAGCATCCCGGGCCAAGCACGAGGCGTCTCCGGTCAGGATGCCTGCCGCATTGAAGCAAGCATGGCATGCTGAAATGCAGCGGGGCCGCTAGGCCTGACTGATTTCGCGGCTGATTTCCGCAATCGCCCCATGCCAGCTGCGATCCGCGGCCTGCCAGTGCATCCTCACCGAGGGGTACCACAGGCTGCGCGGCTGGTTTTCGTGCCAGTACCAGATCTTGCCCCGCGATGCCGGGGTGATCAGATGGGCGGGCTTGCCCAGGGCGCCGGCAAGGTGGACGGTGACGTTGCTGCTGGTCACGACGAAGTCGCAGGCATCGATCAGTGCGGCGAGTCCCTCGATATCGTTGAAGCAATCCAGGTCATCCAGATGCCGGATGGTGAGGTCGTGTGCCTGCGTCAGTCCGGCACGCTCCTCGGCCGTGTCGCCGTACTGAAGGTCGACAAAACGCAGGCCTGGCAGTTTCAGCACCGGCAGCAGGTCGGCGAGCCTGAGTGATTTCAGCGGGCCGAACTTCACGTTCTTGCTGGCCCAGGCAATGCCGCAGACACGCTCGCCTGGAAGGCTGATCCGGGCGCGGAATGCGGCGGAGCGGTGGGCATCGGCTTTCAGGAAGCCTGCTGCACCAGAGGGAAACTCCGCAGTCGTGCGGCGCAGATGCCGGCCGAGGCTGCCCATGGCGGTCTGGCGATCCGCCAGCCCGGGCGGCACCACAGACTGGCTGTCCCGGAAGTCGATGCCGGGAAAGGACCGGCTGAGCATGGGCAGCAAGCGTCTGTCTGCCGTCACCATGATCCGGCGCGCCAGCGGACGCAGGCTGTCCAGCAGGCTGCAGTAGAGGATTTCGTCACCGATGCCCTGCTCGGCCCATACCCACAGTGTGCCGTCCACGTACTGGCCATCCCATGGCGGCGCAATGGTGATGGGCCTGGCACTGGGGAAGGCGGGGCTGGACCAGCGCCATTCGTATTCCTCCCAGCCTTGTTCGAAGCGGCACAGGGTCAGCAACGAGACCGCCTTGTTGATGTGGGCGTCGATGAACGCCGGCTTCAGTTTCAGGGCCTGCGCATGGCATTCGATCGCTTCATCGTGGCGCCTCAACTGCGCCAGGACATTGCCCCGGTTGTACCAGGCCTCCGCATGGGCCGGCTGGAGGGCGAGGGCACGGTCGTGGTTCGCCAGCGCTTCAGCCGACCGCCCGATTTCGTTGAGGGTGCTGCCGCGGTTGGTCCAGGCGTCGGCGAAATCCGGCTTCAGGGCAAGCGCCTTGTCGTAGCTTGCCAGGGCCTCCTCATGCCGCTTGAGGGCATTGAGTACGTGGCCGCAGTTGCACCAGGCCCCCGCTGAATCCGATCTCAGCGCGGCTGCCTTGCGGAAGCATTGCAGCGCCTGTTCCAGTTCGCCTTCCTTCTCCATGCAGACGCCCAGGTTCAGGCAGGCTTCCGGATTGTCGGGCTCGATCCGGCTGGCCTCCCGGGCGAATTCGCGGGCTTCTCGGACCTTGTCCTGGCGCAGCAGTGCGGCGCTCAGGTTGCCCAGCACGGAGACGCGACCCGGGGCAAGGCGGTTGGCTTCGCGAAATCGCATTTCCGCCTCGGCGTAGTGTTCCTCGCCGTACAGCGCCAGACCTTCGCCAAACAGGCTGCGGGCACGTTCGAAGTCACCCATTCCGGTCTCTTGAGGCGACTGCGATCAACGGTCCGACCAGCCCATTGCACCGGACGAAAGCCTTGCCGGGTTCACAACTGCTTGCCGAAAAGATAGGTGAAATTCACCCGGCGGCTGCGATAGCCTTCGGCAAACAGGATGCGGTCGGTTTCGTGGAACAGGGCTGAATTGAACAGCACGGCGCGATTGCACCCATGCGGCACGACGATGCTTTTGGCGTTGTGCCGATCGAGAAATTCGTAGATCTTGTTCTTGTTGACATTGAAATCGACGAAGCTCCAGTCGGCAGGGGAGGGCACGTCAAACAACTTCAGCCCGCCGGCTTCCGGCGCCAGGTTGTACTCGTCCGGGGTGATCCAGAAGTTGAGGTTCACCTGGGCGAAATCGGCATGCACGTTGATGCCTTTGCCCAATGTCGTGTCGTATTTGAATCCCCACAGTTGGGTGAGGCCGTAATCGAGGAAGACCCGCGGCATGGCCTTGCGCAGTTCGCTCGCGAGGCGCAGGTGCAGGCCTGAAATGAAGCCCTGGTTGGCAAACGCCCCGAGGTATTTGTCCGGGTATTCGGTCAGCCACACCTTGGAAACCAGCGCGTACTCCTGGAAGGCCGCCAGCGCTTCGGGTGCCAGGAAATTGTCGATGCGCACCACCTCGGGAGTTCCCGCGAGGTAGCTTTCCTCGATGGAGCGCCAGTCGTTGTCCGGATTGAGACAGGCTGGCAATGCGTCCGGCATGGGGTAGAGCAGCGGCGCGCGCCAGTAGGGCAGCAGGGCCGAGAGTTCGTCCCGGGTGACCGGGATGGTGGCATCGTCGGCGTCCAGCCTGTCGGGTTTTTCCATCAGGCGCTGGCCGGTTTCCAGGAAGGCAGCCATGCCAGGCACGTCATACCCGGCGGATTGCAGGTACTGCGCCTGCTGGACATCATGCTTGATGCGGAACAGCGGCACTGCCAGGCCACTGGTCACGCGCGATGTGCGTGCTTGCACGACCTTGTCCGGGGCGAACTCGGTGGCAAGAAAGACGCCGAGGCTGTCCAGGCTGGCCTTGATGGCGCCCTCTGCATTGTCCGGACTGGCCACCTGCAGCCCCGCGCGCGCTGCCCAGGCCACCGTCATGTCCGGATTGGCCTCGATTGCACGGTCCAGGCAGGCAAGCGCCGCCTGGTAGTTGCCCATGTTCTGGTTGAGCGTGCCCCTGGTGTACCAGGCCTGGTCCAGGGAGGGTTGCAGTGCCAGCGCACGCTCTACTGCCTGCATGGCAGCCTCGTAATCCTTGACCTCCTCCAGATTCACGGCCAGCAGCAGCCATGCCTGTGCATGTTCTGGATCGATGGCCAGGAGCTGCTGCAGCTGGTCCGAGGCTTCGCGGTAGCGGTGCGTCTTGCGCAGAGTGACGGCATGCAGCAGCAGTGCGTCGCGATGGGCCGGGTCAAGGGTCAGGGCCTTTTGATTGGCCACAAGGGCATCGTCGTACCAGTGCAGGTCCTTGAGCACGGCTGCATAGCGTGTCCAGCCATCGGCGAAATCAGGCTTGATGGCGAGGGCCTTGTCGTAGCTGGCGAGGGCCTGATCGTACTGTTTCATGGCAGCCTGGACATGTCCGCAACCGAACCAGGCCTCGGCCGACTGCGGTCGCAGCGCAGCGGCCTTGCGAAATTGCCCCAGGGCTTGCTCCAGCAGGCCATCCTTCTCCAGGCAGGCCGCCAGGTTGAGGCAGGCTTCCATATTGTCCGGCTCGATCTGCAGTGCCTGACGGGCAAACGTCTCGGCCTCGCTGACCTTGTCCTGGCGCAGCAGCGCGGCGCTCAGGTTGCCCAATATCGACACGCGCCCCGGTGCCAGGATGTCGGCCTCGCGGAAACGCCCCTCGGCTTCGGCAAACCGTGCTGCACCGTACAGGGATAATCCTTCAGCAAACAACGCCTTGGCCCGCTCGATGCCGTTCATGAGGTCAGGCTCCAGATTTCCGCATCAGCGCGATGCGGCCTGTTTGTCATTGCCGGCCGCCTCTTCCGCGGTCAGCAACCAGACGCGAGATGCCTGCCCATTCGTGTCCAGAAGATAGCGTCCCAATGCGCCCAGCGCGGGTAGCTGGGAGGGCACGATGATCAGGTTGTTTCGATCACGAATATGGCCTCCGGGTGACAGCAAGACGGGTTTGCCGTCGATGGAGAGCAGCATTTCCTGGAGATGTCGCACTTGCGCCCTTTTGGCTTCAAGGGGAATGTTCCTGGGCAGTATCTGGGCACTTGCAGCGTTGGCGAAAACGGCGAACGCCAGGGTGGCAAGAATGCCTCCGGCGAAGCGCTTGTGCCGTACCGGGGAGGGTTCGGAGCGCGCCGCGGGAGCGGGTTGCTGGTTGCAGGCCATGCTCACAGTTGCCTTCCGAACAGATAGGTGAAGTTGATCCGCCTGCTTTCATAGCCGGGCTGGAAATGGATCTCGTCGGTCTCGTGGAACAGTGCGGAATTGAACAGGACCGCGCGGTTGCACCGGTACGGTACTTTCACGCACTGGGCGTGCTTGTCTGCGAGGAATCCGTAGATTTTCTTCTCGTTCTCGTTGTAGTCGTAATAGGGCCAGTCATTCGGTGAGGGCACGTCATACACCTTCAACCCGCCGCTGGCCGGGTCGAGGTTGAATTCGTCGGGGGTAAGCCAGAAGTTCAGGTTGACCCGCGCAAAATCGGCATGCACATTGATTCCCTGTCCCATCGTGGCATCGTACTTGAAACCCCAGAGCTGTGTCAGGCGGTAGTCCTGGAAAACCCTGGGCATGGTGGAGGACAACTCGCGGGCCAGTTGCAGGTGCAGCGGCGAGAGGAAGCCGCGATTGGCGAATGCACCGAGGTACTTGTTGGCGTACTCGGCCAGCCAGATTTTCGAGACCAGCGCGAACTCGCGAAAGGCTGCAAGCGCTTCGGTGGAAAGAAAATTGTCGATGGTTACCAGTTGTGGTGAGCCTGACAGATAGGCTTCCTCGATGGCTTGCCAGTCGTTGTGCGGATTGAGGCAGGTTCCGAAGAGTTGCGGCATTTCATAGTAGAGCGGCGCTTGCAGATACGGCCTCATGCAAGCCCAGTCTGCTGCCGAAGGGCTGATTGCTGTATCGGATGACCCGGCTGACGCAAGCAGGCGCTCCGCGGTGGCCATGAAATCCGCAACTCCCTCCGCCGGATAGTCACGGGTACGCAGGTAGGCTGCCTGCTCCAGGTCGTGCCTGAGCCGGAAGTGCTGAAGCGTGACAGCCTGCGGCTGTGCTTTCACGTTTTCCATGACATGGCCGACGAAGCTGGACCAGCTTCGTCGGCTCTCGGCGATGGCGCGATCGACGTTGGCCACATCGGAGACATACAGGCTGGCGCGTGCCGACCAGGCATCATCCAGCCCGGAATCTGCGGCAATTGCCTTGTCATAGCAATTCAGCGCATCCTCGTAGCAGTCGAGCGCCTGCATGACGTTGCCGCGGGTGAACCAGGCCATCGGGTTTTTAGGGTCGAGCAAGACTGCCTGGTCCAGGGACTGCCGAGCTTCGGCTTCCCGCTTGAGCACAAGCAGGAGAGCCCCCTGGCGCTCCCAGGCGGCGACCATCGACGGATCCAGGGCGATGGCCTTTGAGACGGCATCGAGTGCTCCTGCCAGCTGCCATTGCTTCTGCAGGTGTTGGCCGAGCTCCAGCCAGACGCGTGCCTGAGCAGGCCTGATTTCCAGTGATTTGCGCAGGCAGCCCAGGCCTTGTTCGTGCCGACCCATGGCGATTGCCGCCCGCCCCAGTCCCAACCATGCATCCGCATGAACAGGATCGCCGGCCACGGCTTTCTCGAAGGCGCGAAATGCCGGATCATGGCGGCCGTTTTCGGCGAGAATTTTCCCCAGCACGAACCAGGCTCCGGCCAGCGCGGGATCGCGAGTCAGGGCTTTCTCTGCCCAGGTCTTTGCCTCATCGGGCCGATGCTGCGCCAGCAGGGCAATGGCGAGGTGGGCCAGTGCTGCCGGTCGTTGCGGATCCAGTTCGACGGATTGCCGGAACAGGGCTTCGGCCGCGGGCGAGTCCCCACTGCCCAATACATCCAGTCCCTGGAGGAACAGTCCCCGCGCCCGTTTCAGATTGTTGGCCATTGAAGCGATCGCGCCTGCTCATATACCTGGCCGGCATCTGCCGGCCAGGACCTGTCCGCTTCGGGCGATCCGGACTGCAGAAGATTCAGGCGGCCGGGAAAAGTGATGGTGGCGAATCAGGGATTCGAACCCCGGACCTGCGGATTATGATTCCGTCGCTCTAACCGACTGAGCTAATTCGCCACAGAACGCGGAATTGTCCTTTTATTGTGCACTCCGGTCAAGGCTTGGTCATGCCGGCGCAAAAGCACACGACTGAATGGTGCCTGCCGAGCGCCCGTTACAATGAGCCATGGCTTTCATGCACAGCGACATTGGCATAGTGGGGGGCGGTCCGGTGGGTGCGGCATTTGCCGCAGCCATGTCGGAAAGCCACTTCAGCCTTTCCCTGATTGAGCCTCGTGCGCCTGTGCAGACGGATGGCTGGGACATCAGGATTTATGCCATATCCCCGGTCAATCGGCTCTTTCTGGGCAGAATCGGCGCTTGGGCTGCAATGGACCAGGCAAGAATGTGTCCGGTGCAGCGCATGCTTGTTTCCGGTGGCGACGGAGGACGGCTGGAATTCACCGCTTATGAAGCCGGAGTACCGGAATTGGCCTGGATCGTCGAGGCTGGGGCCATTTCCCGCGCCCTCTGGTCAGGCATGCAGCGACAGGAAAATCTTGAACTGCTGTGTCCGGCTACTCCGGCTGAACTCGCTCCGCTGGCTGGAAGCATGGACCTGGGCATGGCAGATGGACGCCAACTACAGACACGCCTGCTTGTCGGTGCCGACGGAGCACGTTCGTTCGTTCGGCAGGCAGTAGGCATTGCTGCCAAGCAGCATCCTGACCGGCAGATGGGCGTGGTCGCCAATTTCGAGTGTGAGCGGCCGCATGGCAATACGGCTTTCCAGTGGTTTCGGCCTGATGGTGTGCTGGCATGGCTACCGCTGCCGGGGCGTCGCATGTCGATGGTCTGGTCGACCTCTGAAATTCAGGCCGGTGAACTGATGAGTTTGCCGCCCCCAGACCTGTGTGCGCGGGTGGCCGCAGCCGGCCATGGGGTGCTGGGCGGGCTGACGATGCTTGCGCCGGCCGCGGCATTTCCGATAGCGCGGATGGCGGTGTCCAGCATGGTCGGACCGCGGGTGGCGCTGGTGGGTGATGCGGCGCATGTGGTACATCCGCTCGCGGGACAGGGTGTCAATCTCGGATTGCAGGACGCTGCTGCACTTGCAGACGTGTTGTCGGATCGACGCATCCGTGATCCGGGCGATGTCCTGGCGCTTCGCCGATTCGAAAGGCGACGCAAGGAAGACATCCTGGCGATGCGCTGGGCGACGGATGGATTGGACTGGCTGTTCCATTCGGAGGCGGCCAGTCTCCGGCGAGTGCGCCAATCCGGCATGAGGGCAGTGAATTCTCTGTCCGCTTTCAAGACGCTGCTCGTGCGTCATGCGCTAGGATGAGAGGCAACCCACAATTCTCCGGAGTCTGCATGCGCGAAGGTTTTTCGAGATGGTTGCTGGTTCTGGGTGTGGCACTCTGGGCCTGTGCCGCCGGTGCTGGTGCACAGTCACAGGAAGATTCCATCAAGCGCTTGGTTGAGTCACGCTTCGGGGTCAAGATCGAAGGCGTGCGAAAGGCGCAGTTCCTGGGGCTGTATGAAATCGTGGTTGCAGGCGATGACAGGGAGATTGCCTACACTGACGAGGCGGCCTCCTACCTGTTAAGCGGGAATGTCTACGAGCTGAAATCACGCCGCAACCTCACACAGGAACGGCTGGACAAGTTGAATGCCATCCGGTTCGAGGACCTTCCCCTGGATCTGGCGATCAAGCAGGTGCGTGGCAATGGCAGGCGTGTAGTCGCAGTGTTCTCCGACCCTTTCTGTTCCTTTTGCAGGCAGCTTGATCAGAGTCTCGCCAAGCTGGATGACGTCACCGTCTACACCTTCCTTTACCCGATCCTGCGCAAGGACGAGTCGCCGGAAATGGCGACACGGATCTGGTGTGCCCCGGACAGGGCCAAGGCCTATCTTGATCTCATGCTGCGCAATCGCCCGCCCGCCAGGATGGCAGGTTGCACGGCTCCCGTGGACAAGTGGCTGGCCCTGGGAGAGAAGCTTAAGGTACGTGCAACCCCGGTCAGTTTCACCACCAGCGGCGTGCGAGTCGTGGGGGCGCGCGCCGAAGAATTGCAGCGAGCCATGGACGAGAGCGTCCGCCGCTGAGTCGCTGCCGATTCGGCTAGTTGGCGGGGAGCGGATACCCTTTGGGCAGCAGGACCCACATTTTCAGGCTTTGGCGCATGCGTCCGGCTAATTCGCCCGCTTCCGACCCGAAGCCCCAGAAAAAATCAGCCCTGACCGCGCCGCGTATTGCCCCGCCAGTGTCCTGAGCCACCACCAGTCGTTCCAACGGGACCTCGGAGTTTGGCATGGTGGTGGAGAGCATCACCGGTGCCCCCAGCGGGATGAATCGTGGATCCACGGCGATGGACCGGCCTGGTGTCAGCGGAATCCCCTGGGCGCCAGCCGGACCAGCCTGGGGGTCGCCAACCGGCTTTTCCTGGAAGAAGACGTAGCTGGGGTTACGGTCGAGCAGTTCACGCAAGCGTGACGGGTTGGCCCGGGCCCAGGCCTTGATACCCTGCATGGAGGCTTCACTGGCTTTGAGTTCTCCCTGGTCAATGAGCCATCGGCCTATCGACTGGTAGGGATGGCCGTTCTGGTCTGCATAGCTGAGCCTGATGGTTTCACCGGAGTCCAGCTGAATTCGTCCGGAGCCCTGTACCTCCAGGAAAAAAGCTTCGACGGGTTCGTCCACCCAGACAACTTCACGTCCGCTGGCGCCTCCCGCGCCTTGGCTGATTTCGCCACGGGTCCAGTACGGCACCACCCGCCTGCCTTCCAGGCGCCCCCGCAACCGGATGTTCCTGAGTTCGGGATTGATGCCGGCGAGGTCCACGACAAGCAGATCATCTGGTGGTGCGTACAGGGGGTGGATATACGGGCTCTTGCGGGTGCGGCTGCCTTTCAGGAGCGGTTCGTAGTAGCCGGTCGCTAGTCCCGTGACATTGCCGTCGGGGCTGGCCGCCCGGTAAGGCAGGAAGTGGGTTTCAAAAAATCTGCGAACGGCAACGCTGCCCGGGGTGGAATTCAGTTTTGCCGCTTCGCCGCAGGCCCCTTTCCAGGCGGGCTGGAATCGCAGGGCATGGCAGGATGAACGAAAAGCACTCCAGGCTGCGGCCAGATCATCGGTTTGCCATCCGGCAAGCTCCGAAAAGCTGACGGGTGCCAGGATGGGCACTTTGGTGGCCGGAGGCTCCGGTTTCACGGCGGGGCACGCCGGACAAACCGGACACGCCGGCGCTGCAGGCGCCGCCGGACAGGTGGCCACGGCAGTTGCAGGCAGGGAATGTGTGGCCACGGGAGTCGTCGTGCCGGGAGCCCGCTCCAGGCTGGCGCAACCGGCGAACAGGATTGCCATCGCAGGCAGGGCGTGCCTTATGATGGCGGAAACAGCGTTTCGGAGTGACACGGGATCATGCAATCAGGTTTGTGGATTTTCATACTCGAAGGTGTGCTGGCCCTTGGGCTGGCAGCCTTCATCGTCTGGTGGACCTGGCCGAAGAAAAAATGACACCGGCCCGATTCAGTGCAGGACGCGTGGTACTGACAGGGTGAATGCTGGAATGGGCGCCTCGAACGAAGTGCCGTCTTCCGCCACCATCTGGTAGGTGCCATGCATGGTTCCAACCGGGGTTGCGAGCGCGGTCCCGCTGGTGTATTCGAACGATTCCTCGGGCTTGATCAGCGGTTGCGCACCGACGACGCCAAGCCCGCGAACCTCCTGGACCTGATTGTTGCTGTCGGAGATGACCCAGTGCCGCGAGATCAGTTGGGCGGATACTTTTCCGGTGTTGCGGATGGTGATGGTGTAGGCGAAGACAAAACGGCTCTTCGCCTCATCCGACTGCTCCGGGATGTAGCGTGTCTGGGTGGACACTGTGATTTCGTACTTATTGCCCGCCATGTCGGCCGGTCATCCTTTCTGGGTGGGGAAGGGCGGAGAATCCGCCCGTCGGGAAAATGTCCCGCCTGATGAAGCGATGCTATTGCACACGAATTGAATCAGGCTGACAAGCAGCACGTGCAGATCAGTGCCACATGCAGCGCTACAATACGGACATGAAACGCTTTCGCATTGCACCCAGCATTCTATCGGCAGATTTCGCGCGCCTGGGCGAGGAGGTCTCTGACGTCATGAAGGCCGGCGCCGACATGATTCATTTCGACGTCATGGACAATCACTACGTGCCCAATCTGACGGTGGGCCCGATGGTCTGCCAGGCGATTCGCCCCATTACCGATGCCGTGATCGACGTGCACCTCATGGTGAAGCCGGTGGACCGGATCGTCGGTGATTTTGCAAAGGCCGGGGCCAACCTCATCAGTTTCCATCCCGAAGCAAGCGAGCATGTCGACCGCACCATCAGCCTCATTCATGAATGCGGTTGCAGGGCCGGTCTGGTATTCAATCCTGCCACGCCGTTGCACTGGCTGGATCATGTGCTCGACAAGCTGGATCTGGTGCTGATCATGTCCGTGAATCCCGGTTTCGGGGGCCAGAAGTTCATTGATTCGGCCCTGCCCAAGATTCGTGAGGTTCGCCGCCGGATTGATGCCTGTGGTCGCGAGGTTCTGCTGGAAGTCGATGGGGGCATCAAGCTGGACAACATCGCCGAGGTGGCGCGTGCCGGAGCCGACACTTTCGTGGCCGGTTCGGCAATTTTCGGTTCCACGGATTACCTGGCGACGATTTCAGCCATGCGCGCCGCGCTCGTCGGCATTTCCTGACCGCTGTCGCAATGCCAGCCAGTCGTTTTCGGGCGGTACTGTTTGACCTGGACGGTACCCTGCTGGATACGGTGCCTGATCTTGCTTTCTGTTCCAACGGCATGTTGCGGGAACTGGGCCTGCCCGAACTGGATGAAGCCAGCATTGCATCCTTTGTAGGTCGCGGCATTGCGGTCTTGGTAGAGCGCTGCCTCAGGGCCGGGGGCCGGACCGTTCCGACGATTGCCGAAGCTGATTCTGCAAGGATGATCTTCGAGCGTTGGTATGGCCGCGAGTCTGGCCGCCGCTCAAGACCCTACACTGGCGTTGAATGCGCCTTGCGCATGCTTTCCGATGCCGGAGTGCCTATGGGGGTGGTCACCAACAAGGCGGCGCGCTTCACTGTGGATCTGGTTCGACTCATGGGCTGGGAATCCTACTTCGGTGTCGTGGTGAGCGGCGACACGCTGACTGTGCGCAAACCGGACCCGGCGCCTGTGCTGCATGCCTGCGACCGGCTGGGTGTGGCGCCCGGCGACACACTGATGATCGGGGATTCCCGGCATGATGTGGAGGCGGCGGTTCGGGCGGGATGCACGGCGTGGTGCGTTCCCTACGGATACAACGAGGGCGAATCTGTCGATGGCCTGGCCTGCGAGCGCATCGTTCCCGACCTTGAAGTGGCTGCGCGACTGGTTTTGACGGGACGGTCCTGACAGGGCTGCAACACTCAAGGAGAAATGACCGTGTCCAACAATACAAGTGTGCTGGAGGCACTGAAAGCAGTCGTCGGTGCGGATGCGGTGCTGTCCACTGAGTTACAGATGCAGCCACACGCGGTGGACTGGCGCCGTTACTATCACGGCAGGCCTCTGGCCGTCGTGAAGCCTGCCTCCACTCAGGAAGTGGCCGCTGTGATGGGCTTGTGTGCACATGGCCGCATTGCAGTGGTCCCGCAGGGAGGCAATACCGGTCTTGTCGGAGGGGCTACGCCGGATACGAGCGGGTCGCAACTGATCATCAACCTGTCGCGCATGAATCGGGTTCGCGCCGTTGATCCGGTCAACAACACCATGACGGTGGAGGCAGGTTGTGTGCTCGCCAACCTGCAGCAGCTTGCTCGCGAGAATGGCCGGCTGTTTCCGCTCAGTCTGGCTTCGGAAGGCAGTTGCGAGATCGGCGGGAATCTTTCAACCAATGCCGGTGGCACAGGAGTACTCCGCTATGGCAATACCCGGGAATTGACACTGGGACTGGAGGTGGTTCTGGCTTCCGGGGAAATCTGGAACGGTCTGCGCGGATTGCGCAAGGACAATACCGGTTACGACCTCAAGCACCTGTTCATCGGGGCAGAGGGTACGCTGGGTCTGATCACCGCGGCAGTGATGAAGCTCTTTCCGCTGCCTTCGGGCAGGGCCACTGCCATTGTTGCAATGGAGTCACCGCGGGCAGCGCTGTCCCTGTTGACGCAGTTGCAGGCGCGTTGTGGTGAAAGGCTCACCGGCTTCGAGTTGTTCTCGGATATCTGCGTGCAGCTCGTCAGCAAGCATTTCCCTCCCCACCGGTCGCCGTTCCGGGAGCCGCATCCACAGTATGTGCTGGTCGAGCTGAGTGACGCGCGGCCCTCATCGGAGGTGCATTCCCTGCTGGAGGGGGCACTCTTGCCGGCCCTGGAGTCGGGGCTCGCAAAGGACGTGGCTCTGGCGCAGAGCGAAGCACAATCAACGGCATTCTGGGCGCTGCGCGAGAACATCTCCGAGGCGCAATCGGCTGAAGGACGCAACATCAAGCATGACGTCTCGGTTCCCATTTCCAACATAGGGGACTTCATCGAGATTGCCGACGTCGCGCTGCAGAGGGCCATGCCCGGGGTGCGGATGGTCACCTTCGGGCATCTGGGGGACGGAAACCTGCATTACAACGTGTCGCCGCCGGTTGGAGAGTCGCCGGAAGCCTTCATGCAGAAGGCCCACCTGCTCAATGCCGTGGTTCACGATGAGGTGGCGAAATTTGGCGGTTCCATCAGCGCAGAACACGGACTGGGCCAGCTCAAGCGTGACGAGATCACCCGCTACAAGAGCAAGCTGGAGCTGGACATGATGCGCGCTGTGAAGGCGGCCCTCGACCCCATGGGCCTGATGAATCCCGGAAAGATTCTGTGAGGTGTCCGCACCTGCCACACCAGCAGGTTGTCAATTGACCCTGTGGTATAGTCGCCGCGCCGTCTTTGAAGATCCACACTCAGACACGTGAATCGCTCCCAATCGAAAACTTCAGGGCTGTGCTCCGGTAATCCCGGTCTCTGGTATGGCTGGCGCCGCTGGCGCATGTAGTCACCCCGTCCGGTCCGTCAGTGCCGGACCGCCAGAACAGCCGTTTTCGAAATCTTCATCCGGAGCAGCATCATGAACGAAGCAGAATTCCAGCGTCTTGCAGCGCAAGGCTTCAATCGCATACCCGTCGTCGCAGAGACCTTTGCCGACCTCGATACGCCGCTGTCGGTTTATCTCAAGCTTGCCAATGGTCCTGGCACTTACCTGTTGGAGTCCGTGGTGGGGGGCGAGCGATTCGGCCGGTATTCGTTCATTGGTTTGCCAGCCAGCAAGCGTATCGTCGTTCGCGGCATGAGTACCCGGGTCATTAGTGGTGACGCCGTCATCGAGCAGGATGAAGGTAATCCACTGGATTTCATTCAGGGCTATCTCAGACGGTATCGTGCCGCCCCGTTATCCGCCGGCACACACCGTTTTCCCGGTGGGCTGGTGGGTTACTTCGGCTACGACACGGTTCGATACGTCGAGGAAAAGCTTTCCAGGCTTCCCGAAAAGCCGGACCCCATTGGCGCTCCGGACATTGTGCTGCTGCAGTCGGAAGAGATTGCCATTTTCGACAATCTTGCCGGCAAGCTTTATCTCGTCGTGTTTGCCGATCCGCAGGACGACGATGCTCTGGAGGTTGCCCGACGCAGGCTGCGGGAACTTCTCGTGGCCTTGCGCAAACCGGTTAGCATTCCTGCACATGGCGCGATAGCGGACGACGAGCCCATCTCTGGAATGGGGGAGGTGGCGTTTCTTTCCGCTGCAGCAAAGTGCAAGCAATACATCTTCGACGGCGACATCATGCAGGTGCAGATTTCACAGCGCCTCTCGCGTCGCTTCGACGGGGATCCGCTGGCCCTCTATCGCTCGCTGCGCACCCTCAATCCATCGCCGTACATGTATTACTTCGACCTTGGGGACCTGCAGATTGTCGGTGCGTCTCCGGAGATACTGGTGCGGCTGGAGGATGGCAAGGTCACGCTCAGGCCGATTGCGGGGACGCGGAGGCGTGGTGCCACCCCGGAGGAGGATGCCGCGCTCGCCAGGGAGCTGCTTGCCGACCCCAAGGAACGTGCCGAGCATGTGATGCTCATAGACCTGGGTCGCAATGACGTCGGGCGGATTGCCACCACCGGCTCTGTGCGTGTGACCGAAAACATGATCATCGAGCGCTACTCCCATGTGATGCACATCGTGTCGAATGTCGAGGGCGAGCTGAAGCCTGGCCTGGATGCGGTGGAAGTCCTGAAGGCATCGTTTCCGGCCGGTACGGTGACCGGAACTCCGAAGGTTCGTGCCATGGAGATCATCGAAGAACTGGAGCCCGTGAAGCGCGGCATCTATGCCGGTGCCGTCGGATACCTCGGATACAACGGTGACATGGATGTTGCCATTGCCATACGGACCGGGGTGATCAAGGACGGCATGCTGCATGTCCAGGCGGCGGCCGGGATTGTGGCCGATTCGGTGCCTCAATCAGAATGGAATGAGACCAACATCAAGGCTCGCGGAACCCTGAGGGCCGCCGAACTGGCGAGTGCCGGGCTGGACACCAAGATTCCGTAGCGCTGCCATCCGGTCATTGCCCTCAACCAGCCAATTTAGCTTTTGCCGGCTGAAAGCAGCCCCAAGTCGGCATTCACCTGTCCGAGAACGCTATCCCAGTCGCCCGATCGGGGCTGTCGGTAAAGTTTTGCGCTTGGATACCACGGGCTGTCACTCCGGTGCAGGAACCAGCGCCAGTCCGGCGCATGGGACAACAGTATCCAGGTGACCTTGCCCAGGGCGCAGCTCAGGTGAGGCACGCTGGTGCAGGTGCTGACAACAAGGTCGAGGGTTTCGATCAGTGCTGCCGTGTCGCTCAGATCATGCAGCTGGTTTCCCACAAACCGGATATCGGGGCGGGATTCCATGGTTCCCCTATCGTCTGGTTTCAGTTCTTGCTGCAGGCAGATGATTTCGATGCCCTTGTCCGGAATGGCCTTGAGGAACTCAGCCAATCGTAGGCTGCGCTTGCCGTCGTCCCGGAAGCTCGAAGTGCTGCTCCAGACAATCCCGACTCGCAGCCCTTTCGTCGGCCCCAGTTGTTTTTGCCAAGCGGAGACTTTCAGCGGGTCGCTTTCCAGATAGCGTGTCGTGTGTGGAATCGCGGAGAGGGAGGTATTGAAGGCCAGCGGGAGGCTCAACAACGGGCAGTGGTAGTCGAAAGATTCCGTAGTGGATCCGCTTTCCCTCAGTTCATCTACGCCGTCAAGTGTGCCCAAAACATCGAGCAGGGCTTTGGGTACCTCCAGGATCGTTCTGGCACCGAGTTCCGAGACCAGCTTTGCATACCGGCAGAACTGCAACGCATCCCCCAGGCCCTGCTCTGCGTGGAGGAGGATGGTTTTTCCGTGCAATGACTGCCCGCCGAGCCAGAGTGGAACGGGGAAGGTCCGCAGGTGCTTT
This sequence comes from Betaproteobacteria bacterium, assembly GCA_947474715.1. Taxonomy (GTDB): domain Bacteria; phylum Pseudomonadota; class Gammaproteobacteria; order Burkholderiales; family SG8-39; genus CAIYPG01. The sequence continues at coordinate 4,570 of CANJJT010000007.1, read as the reverse complement.
TTCGCTTCAGGACGGGTCCAGCGCGACTCGTGCAGTTTCCACCCAGGTTCCAGGTTTCCGTTCAGCAGCAATGCAATGCTTTTGTTCCAGATGGCCTCGTCATAGTCCGGCCTGATGGCGAGTGCCTTGTCATAGCTGGCGATTGCCGCATCCAGTCTCTGCAATTCCTTCAGCGCAATCCCCCGGTTGAAATGTGCTTCGGCAAATGCCGGGTTGGCGGCAATCGCCCTGTCGTAACTGGAGATCGCCGTTTCATGCTGCTGCAACTCCTGCAGGATGTTTCCACGATTGGAGTGGGCTTCGGCAAAGTCGGGTTTGATGGCAATGGCCCGATCGACGCTGGCAAGCGCGTCAGGAAGCTGCTTCATTTCCTGCAATACCAGTCCCAGGTTTGAATGGGCTTGCGCATAGTTCCGATAGATTGCAATCGCGCGTCTGAAGCTCGATGCTGCCGCTTCCAGCCTGCCCAGGCGATGCAATGCGGTGCCGCGGTTGTATTGTGCGACGGGATAATCCGGCTGCAGCGAGATTGCGCGGTCGAAGCTGGCGATGGCCTCCTCATGCCGGCTTAATTCATTCAAGGCGCCACCTCGATTGGTATGTGCCTCGACGTCCATGGGTTGCAGCCTGATGGCTTGTTCGTAGCTGGCAACCGCCGCTTCCAGGCGCTTCAGTTCCCGCAGCGCATTGCCGCGGTTGAAGAAGGCATCTGCGTAAGCCGGCTGGATCGTCAAGGCCCGGTCGTAGCTGGCAACGGATGCCTCGAATTGCCCTATCTTTTGCTGGGCGTTGGCCTTGTTGTAATGGACCTCTGCATAGTCCGGGCGAATCCTGGCAGCACGTTCGTAGCTGGTCATGGCCGCATCGAACTGCCCCAGATCCTGTAATGCATTGCCGAGGAAGTTCAGGGCCTCCGGATTGTCAGGATGGATCGCTAGAGAGGCGGAAAGGAAGCTGACCGCACGCTGGAAGTCACCGGACTGGCCGCAGAGAACGCCCATTTGCTGGAGTGCCCGATGATGCCCGGGCGCATCTTTCAGCAGTTTTTCGTACAGAGAGCTTGCTTCGTTGAGCCGTCCTGACTGGTGCAGCGCCAGGGCCTGCGAGAACAGCTTTGTTGAGGATGGGTGATCCATGCTGGACGGTATCGCTGATTTTCAGAGCCGGAACACCAGATTCCGGATAGGGCATTATCGCACTTCAAGCCTATTTCTCCCCGATGGGGTTTGGCGGCCGGCGTACTCAATGCAATAATTGCAGCATGCATCGAGTGAACCTGCGGCCCATGGTCGCGGGCAGCCCGATACCCGGTAGAGGCTTCGCCATGCACGCCCTGCCGCCCGAATTCTGGCATCCCGGCTTCATGAGAACTTACAGGCAGAAAAATGCTGCTGATGATCGATAATTACGACTCCTTCACCTACAACCTTGTGCAGTACTTTGGTGAGTTGGGTGCAGATGTACATGTCGTGCGCAATGACCAGGTGTCGTTGTCCGATATCGAAGCGTTGAAGCCTGAACGCATCGTCGTCTCCCCGGGCCCGTGTTCGCCCGCTGAGGCGGGGATATCCATACCGGCCATCACACATTTCGCAGGGAAACTTCCCATCCTTGGCGTGTGCCTGGGCCATCAGGCCATTGGACAGGCATTCGGTGGCAAAGTCATACATGCCAAGACCTTGATGCATGGCAAGACTGCGCTCATCGAGCATGATGCAACTGGGGTATTCGCCGGGCTGCCCTCGCCATTTACCGCGACCCGCTACCATTCACTGGCCGTTGATCGGATGAGTCTGCCGGACTGCCTTGCAATAACTGCCTGGACTGAAGATGGCGAAATCATGGGTTTGCGGCACCGCCAGCTGGCAGTTGAGGGGGTGCAGTTTCATCCCGAGTCGATCCTTACCGAACACGGGCATGCCATGTTGAAGAATTTTCTGTCTGTGAGTGCGTGAGTTCGGACAGCCACTCCGAAACCCAGCGTACAAGGATGAATGCCATGTCTATTTCTATGACGCCTCAGGAAGCACTCACGCGCATCATCGAGCATCGCGAGATTTTCCATGATGAGATGCTTAGCCTGATGCGGGCCATCATGAGCGGCGAGATGTCTCCGGTGCTGATCGCAGGGTTGACTATCGGCCTTCGTGTCAAGAAGGAGACCATAGGCGAAATTGCCGCCGCAGCCCAGGTGATGCGCGAACTGTCCTCGAAAGTCGTGGTGAGGGATCCGGGCAATCTGGTGGACATCGTTGGCACCGGCGGAGATGGTGCGCACACCTTCAACATATCGACTGCCGCCAGCTTCGTCTGCGCAGCGGCGGGTGCCCGTGTGGCCAAGCATGGCGGCCGCGCTGTTTCCTCGCAGTCTGGCAGTGCAGACATGATGGAAGCACTCGGCGTGAACATCAACCTCACCCCGGAACAGGTGGGCCGCGGGATAGACGAGGTCGGCATCGGCTTCATGTTTGCTCCGAATCATCATGCGGCCATGAGGCATGCCGCCCCGGTCCGCAAGGAACTCGGGGTACGCACCATTTTCAACATACTTGGTCCTCTGACCAACCCGGCCAGTGCGCCGACCCAGGTGTTGGGAGTGTTTCACCCGGACCTTGTGGGGATACAGATCCGGGTGTTGCAGCGATTGGGCTCTCGTCATGCGATTGCAGTGCATGGCGATGACGGTCTGGACGAAATATCGATTTCCGGCCCAACGCTGATCGGAGAGCTGAAAGCCGGCCAGATAACCGAGTACACCGTGGAGCCGGGGCGCTTCGGTCTGCCCATACACCACATTGACAGGATAAAAGTCTCGAATGTGACCGAGTCGCGAGCCATGGTCATGTCGGCCCTTGAAAGCCGTGCAGGGGCGCCCAGGGACATCGTGGCATTGAACGCCGGGGCGGCGATCTATGTGGCTGGCAGGGCTGCCAGCATGGAAGAAGGTGTGCGACTGGCGCTGGAAGCCATGGCCAGCGGCGCGGCCCGCGAAAAACTGGAGCAGTATGCGAAGTTCACGCAGGCGCAGGCGCAGGCACGGTGAGCGCATGAGCGACATCCTCCAGCGGATATTGGCGGTAAAGCAGGAAGAGATCGCAGTTGCGCGTGCCGAGTGCAGCCTGGAAGCCATGAAGGATCGTGCCCTTGCCGCGCCCCAGGTCAGGGATTTCGAATCCGCGATCAGCGCCCGCGTCACCGCTGGTAATCCTGCAGTCATCGCGGAGATCAAGAAAGCCAGTCCCAGCAAGGGGCTGCTGCGGGAGTCCTTCGATCCTGCGGCCATTGCTGCAAGCTATGAACAGCATGGTGCCAGTTGCCTCTCGGTGCTGACTGACCGGCAATTTTTTCAGGGGAGCCCCGATTATCTTGAGTCGGCGCGTGCTTCCTGCAAGCTTCCTGTCTTGCGCAAGGACTTCATGGTTGATCCCTACCAGGTCTTCGAGGCCCGGGCGATGGGAGCCGACTGTATCTTGCTCATAGTTGCGGCATTGGAGGACGAGGTAATGGCCGAGCTCGAATCGGTCGCGCTGAGTCTGGGCATGTCTGTCTTGGTGGAAGTGCATGACCAGGACGAACTGGTTCGGGCACTGCGCCTCAAGACACCTTTGCTGGGCATCAATAACCGGAACCTGCGGACTTTCGAAACGCGCCTGGAAGTCACTCTTGACATGCTGCCTGGCATCCCCAAGGGGCGGGTGGTTGTGACTGAAAGCGGAATCGCCAATCGAGGCGATGTGGACCGTATGCGGTCCTCCGGGGTACTTGGTTTTCTGGTGGGAGAGGCATTTATGCGAGCTCCCAATCCAGGAGTGGCCCTTAAGCAATTGTTTTTCTGAGAGATATTCTTCCGGGGGGCCGGCTTGACAGGCCTGTTGCGTAAACGCGACAACGGGTCGGAAAAGGCAGAGGATTCCGAGTTTTCCGTTGCTGACAGGGTTGTCTGACAGGAGAATGACGTCAAGCCTGAGTTTTGGCTTAAAAGCGGGCGGCCTGATTAACCACCCACTCACACATTCAAGAGGAGAAGTACTCGATGAACAAGAAACTGATGGCTGTTGCCGTTGCCGGCGCCTTTGCCGTGCCGACCCTGGCAGTTGCACAAGTGACCGTGTCCGGCAAGCTGGGCATTCAACTGACCAACGTGAAGATTAGCGACGGTATTGCTGCAACACGTGCTGGCGCGCCTTCCAGCAGCACTTTCGTGAACGACAACGCATCGATCATCCGCATCGGCGCCCGTGAAGATCTGGGCGGCGGCATGGAAGCCTTCGGCCAGTACGAAATCCGCCCGAACCTGGACGGCAGCGCTGGTACGGGCACGGCTGGTGCTTCGAACGCCGGCGCCCTGCCGGTTGGCAGCGCCACCGGCGTGAGCTTTGTCGGCCTGCGCAGCAGCGCCTACGGTTCGGTTCGTGCCGGCACGATGCCCACCTGGGGTGACGGCCAGGGTTCCGGTCTGAGCCCGGAGACCTCGCAGCACTACTCCACCAGCGGCATGACCAACTACATCATGATCGCCGGCGCACCGCTGTCCTTCTCCTCGAGCCGCCAGCCGAACGTGATCATGTAC
>CANJJT010000006.1:0-105429 GCA_947474715.1 Betaproteobacteria bacterium | reverse complement strand
TGCCGTTCTATAACCGGAAACGTCGCCATTCCACGCTGGGCTACGCCTCGCCGGTAGCGTTCCTGGCAAACTGGATCAGTGCTCAGTATGAGAAGAAATTGGCGGCATAATGCCGACGGGTTGGAGGACGAAAAAGCGAGGGAAGCTCACTTTCGTCCTTGAATCGTTTTGAGCCGGTGCTTCATCCGCTCCACGGCGCTTGCCGGTTCAGCCAACGGTGGGGGCTGGCTGAAGCGCTCCTCCCAATGTGGGTGATATTTATCACGCCCGGCCGCGAACAAGGGTTCAATTTTCGCCTGCTCGCACTGCTGAACATTGCTTGCGCTGAAGTAACCGTTGTCGGTCAACATACGTTCCACGCGGCCCAATTCCTCAGGCAATCCGGCAAGGACTTTGAGCATCGGCTCGACCTGCTGGCGATCGGTGGCCACTTGCGCCATGGCGGTGGCCACCACCAGCATGCTCTCGGTATCGACTGCGGCCTGCACGTTGTAGCTCTGGTCAAAGCCCTTGCCCTTGTCGGGCATGATGCTCGAGTCCGCATCGGTGAGGTTGATCTGATCGGTGGGACGTACCCCAGCACTGGCTTTTTCCCGGTGCGTGCTGTCTTTTCCTCGCGCGCTTTCACCTTCGCCTCAAACTCGGCCTTCACTTGCGCATCGCGCTCGGCGGCACCCGCTTCGATCTGTGCTTTGGCCTCCCGGATCGCCGCCAGGCGTTCTTCGCGCCGTGCGAGTTCCTCCGGGATGCTCAAGCCCTCGGGCAGGGGTTCCTGATCGGCGGCCTGGGCACGCGCGAGCCATTGGGCAAGCTCGGCTTGCAACCGCGCTTCGATCTTTTGGGCATGCCCATGGGCGCCCGCGCTGTGACGCGAGGCATTGGCGTGGATCTTGGTGCCATCCAGGGCGATCGTGTCCAACTTGAGCCACTTCATCTGCCGGGCGATACACAGCACCTAGACGAACAGCGCCTCGATCTCCTTGAGAAAGCGCTTGCGGACAGTGCAAAGCGAGTCGTGGTCAGGGTGCGTGTTCACAGCGATGTAACGAAAGGCAACCGACTCATAAGTCGCCGGCTGGAAACCCCCCCGGTGGCATAGCCGTAGATGAACAAGCCCAACATCACCGAAGGGTGATACGCATCCGAACCGGCGCCTCGATACTGACGAGTCCATTCGGAAAGATCGAGTTGATCGACAATATCGACCACAAAGCGCGCCAGGTGATCCTTGGGCAACCAGTCATCCACAGAGGGCGGCAGCAGGTACCCCATGTCTCGATTCACCGCCACAAATCGTGTCATTCACTCGCCTCACTTGAGTATCCTATGCGCATATCAAGTAAGGTTTACGCCATGGCTTCGATGACAAATTCACCAAATAGTGCTCGGCCAAGTCCGACAGGCTGCTAGGCCTCTGCAGTTGATTTTTTCGATCGCCGCAGCACTGCTATCTTGCCTATTGCAATGACAACTGCAGCGCCTATCAGCCCAGCAATGTGAAATGTCTGGAGCCAAAGCATGTTGTCCTTAAACCAGTCATTTACCGCTGGATCACGAACCATCATGTCGCCTGCTATGTAACCAAGAAGTGCTCCTCCGACCGTAATTATGGCGGGGTAGCGATCCATCAATTTGAGAATCAGTTGGCTGCACCAGACGATGATGGGGATCGACACCAGCAATCCGAACACGATGAGGGAGATACTATCCTTTGCCGCAGCGGCGACCGCAATCACATTGTCGAGACTCATGACGAAATCCGCAATAATGATCGTCTTTATGGCCCCCATAAGCGTCGTACTTGCATTTATTTCATGCCCATCGTCATTATCTTCGGGAATGATCAGTTTGCTGCCTATCCACAGCAGCAGTAGCCCCCCGATTATCTTGAGATAGGGGATCGCCAAGAGAGTGACGGCAAATGCGGTCAATCCCACACGAAGGATGATGGCGCCGGCAACCCCCCAGAAGATCCCCCTCTTGCGCTGATGTTCTGGAAGACTTCTACATGCCAGCGCGATGACCACTGCGTTGTCACCGCCGAGCAGAATATCAATTGCAATGATCTGCAGGACTGCAAACCAGAACAGGGGGTTGTCCAAGGCAAATTCCACTTTTGTCTCCTCCAAGCCTGGCCACTAGCCCGGCATTATTTTCATGGCTCTGTAAAACATCGAGCCGCTTAAATTCATATAGCGGTCAAATTTTAACCAAAATTGGAGACCTTGAATGGATTACCTGTTGTTCTGCCCCCCCCCCCCGTGAATGCACAGAGAATTCGCTAGAATGCGGTGCGCTGATCGTCCCTCTCAAAAGAGTAAGTTCCCACAATGCCTATCCTTTTCGCTGCGACTGCATTTGTATCGGCCTTCCTGCTGTTTTTGGTCCAGCCCATTATTGCCAAGCAGATTCTCCCCTGGTTTGGTGGTTCTGCATCGGTTTGGACCACATGCTTGGTTTTCTTTCAGTCGCTACTTCTGCTCGGTTATGGTTACTCCCACTGGGTAGCTCATTCGCTACCCCCTCGCGCTCAAGCCATAGTTCACGTCCTACTGCTGCTTTTTTCCTGCGCTGTACTTCCCATAGTCCCGGGAGCGCAGTGGAAACCACTGGGGGAATCAGAGCCCACACTCCAGATACTGACCGTTCTGGCCGTCACGGTAGGGCTGCCGTACTTCATGCTTGCCACAACGAGTCCACTGATACAGACGTGGTACGCCCGTACCCTCAAGCGGGTGCCCTACCGCCTGTTTGCCCTATCCAATCTTGGATCCTTGCTGGGATTGCTTGCCTATCCGTTCGCCGTCGAACCATGGGTAACGAACCATATGCAATCAGTGGCATGGTCGGTCACCTATGCATTATTCATATTGCTGTGCTCTCTTTCTGCATGGTCAAGCAGGAGCAGCCAGGGCTTTATGGCGCCATCGACAAGTTCGGAGAATCACGCTCAGCCCGAGGAAGATTCACCACCTACCATTAGGGACAGATTACTTTGGCTTGCTCTGTCCGCAACCGGCTCAATGCTGCTTATCTCCGTCAGCAACCACATATGCCAGAACATTGCGTCGATCCCGTTCCTCTGGATCATTCCGCTGGCGCTGTATTTGTTAACGTTCATACTCTGCTTTGACACTTCTGGATGGTACAAACGGTCCCTGTTTTTACCGTTGGCCGGAATTGCAGTCGTCGCCATGGGCGCAACACTTACCAGCCTAGAACTGAAGGTTGCAATTCCTGTCCACCTGGTTGGACTCTTCGTTCTTTGCATGGTATGCCATGGCGAACTCTCCGTAAGCCGGCCGTCTGCACGGCATTTGACCGGGTTTTTCCTTATCATTTCCGCAGGAGGTGTCCTGGGTGGAGTATCGGTCGGAATTGCCGCCTCGTACTTGCTGACTGGCTACTATGAACTCGGCATGGTTCTCGCCTTGGCTGCCATACTCGTTGCACTGAGTACCCGACATCTTGGAATCTGGATCCCGGCCATCGCTGCCTCCATAGCGACGCTGGCAGCGTACTTTAGCTACTCACAGATAGAGGCTGACGGCACGGCAGTCATTGCATCCGAACGAAGCTTCTATGGCGCACTTCGCGTAAAAGATTATGCCCCCCCCGATCACGTCAGAACGCTCCAGCATGGGGCCATCCGACATGGCGCCCAGATCATGGAGCCGGTAGCGGACAGACGCAAAGCATCAAGTTACTACGGCCCCAACAGCGGATTTGGCCTCGCCATAAAATCTTTACAGGATAGGGGAGCACCTCTAAACATTGCAGTAATAGGACTCGGAACCGGCACGACGGCGGCTTATGGCCGCAGCGGAGACCTGATAAGGTTCTACGAGATCAATCCCCAGGTCGTGGATCTTGCACAAAAACATTTCCGGTACATGTCTGACAGTCAGGCCAAGGTGGAGGTAGCCCTGGGCGATGCAAGACTAACGCTCGAACGTGAACGCGGTCCCCAGTTTGACCTCATTGCCGTGGATGCATTTTCAGGCGACTCTATTCCCACACACTTGCTCACCATCGAAGCTCTTGACGCCTATATCAGCCGTTTGAAGCCCGGGGGAGCCCTTCTCATTCATACGACGAACCGGTACCTCACTCTGCCCCCGGTAATCAAGGTGCTCGCAGAAAGCAGGAAGTTACATGCAGGCCTCATTGAGCATGAACCAACCGAAGAGGAGGCAAACATGCAACAGTCGGATTCAGACTGGGTCATCGTAAGCCGGGATCGCCGAATCCTGGACTCGGAGCCGGTGGCAGCCCGAATCCAACCGATCAAAGGGCGGGACGGCATCAACCTCTGGACGGACGATTACAACAACCTTTTCCGGATTCTCAAGTAGTCATCGACAAGCAGACCTTTGGGCACCCACCCAAGCATACCAATGGGAAATATCAACAGCCCATTAAACCTTCTGGTACTCGAAGGTGACGGGATCGGCCCGGAAATAGTCGCCCCTACGCTCTCCGGGCTGGATGCCGCATCTATACAGACAGGAACTGGTATAGCCTTGAAGTAGGCTTCACGGCACTGAAGTCGCAAGGCACGACAATGCCGGCCAGCACAACTGAAGCAGCGTGGGTCGCTGATGGCCTGATCTTAGGACCGGTTTCGCATGATGAGTATCTCTAATCGACCAAGGAGGTCCGAATCCTTCCGGGGTGCTGCGAAAGTCACTGAATCTCTAAGCGAATATCCGGCCGGCAATGACACGCCCCTATGTTCCATCACCGATAGGCCGCAACTTCGACCTAGTCATTGTCGAGAGAACACTGAGGGGTTTTATGCAGACCGGACGATGTTCGCTGGTGGGGGGGTGTTCATGCCCCGGGCCTCGCATTGGCGCTCAGGAAAATCACGGCTCAAGGCTCAAGAAGGATTGCAGTATCCGCATTTGAACTGGCTCGGCAACGCCGACGCAAGGTCACCTCCGTGCACAAAGCCAACGTTCTGAGGATGTCTGACGGACTATTTCTGGATCAAGTCCGTAATGTTGCCAAAGAGTATCCCGAGATTGAGTATGCAGAAATGATCGTGGACATCATGACGGCCTTGCTCATCCGACATCCGGAAAAATTCGATGTCCTAATCACAACAAACATTTTCGGAGACATACTGTCAGACGAGGCTGGTGAGTTATCGGGCAGCCTGGGCAGCCTCCCTGAATTCCGATCTTGATCATGCAGTTGCACAAGCGCAGCATGGCTCTGACCCTGACATTGCCGGCAAAGACATTGCCAATCCGGTAGCGCTGATCAAATCTGCAGCAATGTTGCTGCACTGTATGGCATTTCGCCAGTCTTGCCCCGAAGCAGGCAGGACAGGAGACTTGATCGACCAGGCAGTGGGAGCCGTACTAGCTTATCCCGCCTCCCGGACACCCGATCTGGGCGGACCACTCGACACCACTGCCTTTTCCGAACGGGTATGCAGGGAGATTACCGCCCGGGATCAGGCCTGACTGCGAAGATTACTTCAGCACAGATCTGAGTAACTTGCCCATTTCCGCTGGATTGCGAGTGACCTTGATTCCGCACTCTTCCATGACAGCTAGTTTCTCCTGAGCTGTCCCCTTACCTCCGGAAATGATGGCACCTGCATGCCCCATGCGCTTTCCCGGAGGAGCGGTCACGCCGGCGATAAACCCTACCACCGGCTTTCTCATATTTGCCTTGATCCACTCGGCTGCTGCTTCCTCATCCGAGCCGCCAATTTCGCCAACCATGATCACAGCCTCTGTCTGCGGATCCTCGTTGAACATTTTCAGCACATCAATGTGCTTAAGTCCGTTGACCGGATCACCCCCAATTCCGACGCATGAGGACTGGCCCAAGCCAAGTTCCATCAACTGCCCGACGGCCTCGTAAGTCAGGGTTCCGGAACGTGACACGACTCCTATAGGCCCCCTTTTGTGGATATGTCCGGGCATGATGCCAATCTTGACTTCGTCAGGAGTGATCACGCCAGGACAGTTAGGACCGACCAGAAGAGACTTCTTCCCCTTCATCCTGTGCCTGGTCATGATCATGTCCCGCACCGGAATGCCCTCTGTAATGCAAATCACCAGATCCATGTCGGCGTCCACTGCCTCATCGATCGAGGCTGCTGCGAACGGAGGTGGAACGTAGATCACGCTCACGTTCGCTCCAGTCTGCTCCTTTGCCTCCTTCATGGTGGCGAATATGGGGATGCCATCGAAACTCTGTCCAGCCTTGTTCGGATTGACACCAGCCACGTAGCAATTCTTGCCATTCGCATAGGCCATTCCGGCTCGGGTATGAAATTGGCCAGTCTTGCCCGTGATGCCTTGCGTCACGATCCGCGTATTCTTGTCGATGAGGATACTCATTTCAGCGCTGCCCCTTTACCGCGTTAACCACCTTCTGCGCCGCTTCGGCCATGTTATCTGCAGAAATGATGGGCAATCCGGAGTCGGCTAGCATTTTCTTCCCCAACTCCTCGTTTGTGCCCTTCATTCGGACAACCAGTGGAACTTTCAGCTGGACTGCGCGTGACGCCGTGATAACACCTTCCGCGATGGTGTCGCACTTCATGATGCCGCCAAAGATATTCACCAGAATGGCCTTCAGCTCTGGATTCTTAAGCATGATCTTGAAAGCTTCCGTTACCTTCTCGGCATCTGCACCACCACCCACATCAAGGAAATTGGCTGGTGAGGCCCCGTAGAGTTTGATGACGTCCATCGTGGCCATAGCCAGTCCCGCACCGTTAACAAGGCAGCCTATGTTCCCATCCAGAGAAATATAGGAAAGCCCGAAATTGGAGGCCTCTATCTCAGCCGGATCCTCCTCGTCCAAGTCACGCAGAGCCACCAGATCCGGATGGCGGAATAGCGCGTTGTCATCGAAGTTGATCTTGGCATCAAGTGCCAAAACCTTGCCCTCGCCAGTTAGGATGAGCGGGTTGATTTCAGCAAGGCTTGAATCCGTCTCGACAAATGCCCGATACAGGGATTTCAGGATATCTCTTGCCTGGGCTACCGACGGCTCCGGAATGCCGATCTTCCTTGCCACTTCTTCCGCCTCCGAATCCAGCAGTCCGGTGCCGGGATCTACGAATACCTTGTGGATACGCTCAGGCGTATGTTCAGCCACTTCCTCGATATCCATTCCGCCTTCCGAACTGGCCATCAGGGTCACCCTCTGCGTCCCCCGATCGACAACCATCCCGACATACAACTCCTTCTTTATGTCAGCGCCCTCTTCAACCAGGAGGCGCCTGACCTTCTGCCCCTCTGGCCCTGTCTGGTGGGTAATCAGTTGCATGCCGAGAATCTGCCCTGCGAGGGTCTTCACCTCATCGATTGAGCGGCCCAGTTTTACGCCACCACCCTTACCTCGGCCTCCGGCATGAATCTGCGCCTTCACAACCCACACCGGACCTCCGAGGTCCTGTGCAGCCTTGACAGCATCATCCACAGAAAAGCATGGCACGCTCCGTGGTGTGGGAACCCCGAATTTGCGCAGGATCTCCTTGGCTTGGTACTCATGTATCTTCAATGCGAATGCTCCTGTAATCCCTGTGTCAGAGGTGGCTATTTGACTCGCCTCTGCTCCCGACCGGGTTGTCGGGATGGCTATCTTTCCGAATCCAATATGTGTTGCCAGACCTTATAATGTTCCGATATTAGCACTAGAAACACTCTGCCCGTGGCTCATACAAAACATTGTTTTCATGAGAAAAAAATAGCCAATCCGGGCCCATTGAAAGCTTGAGATATCTTCCAAAGCTGCCTCAGTCGACTTTGATGTTGGCCGCCTTGACGACTTTCCCCCACTTGCCGATTTCGGACTTGAGATACGCACCATACTCGGCAGGCCCCATCAATGCAGGCTCGGCACCTTGGGATAGCAAATATCCTTTCATGTCGGGAGTCGCCATCATCTTTGCCGTTTCATCATAAAGCCGCTTGATCACTGGCTGTGGCGTTTTCGCAGCGACATTCAACCCTATCCAGGACGCAACCTCGAAGTCCGGCAGGCCCTGCTCAATGATGGTCGGCATATCCGGAAACAACTCGGTCCGGCGCAACGTCGTCGCCCCCAAGGATCTGACCTTTCCTGATTTCACCTGCGGTGTCATCGCAGAGAATCCGGCGCAGTACATCTGAACCTGTCCCCCGACCAGGTCAATCATGGTTTGAGCACCTCCCTTGTAAGGTACGTGTACGAGATCAACACCCGTCATGTGCTTTAACAATTCCATGCAGAGATGCGGCGTGCCGCCACTGCCGGTCGAACCATAGTTGATCTTGCCCGGCTGCGACTTGGCCAGGGCCACCAGTTCCTTCACGTTCTTCGCCGGAAACGCCGGATTCACTCCGATCATGTAAGGAATCTTGGCCACCAGCGCCACCGGAGCAAGATCCTTCTCGGTGTCATAACCCATCGCGGGATAAACACTGGGGCTGATTGCCATTGGGCCATTGATGCCGAGCAGCATGGTGTAACCATCCGGCGCAGATTTCGCGACAAACTCTCCACCAAGGTTGCCAGCCATGCCGGGCTTGTTTTCCACCACGATAGTCGTCCCAAGCAAGGGGCCGAGCCTGCCTGCAAGGGCACGCCCGATGATGTCGTTGCTACTGGCACCGGCCACAAATGGAATGACAAGGCGAATGGGCTTATTGGGAAAATTTTGCGCAAGCGCTGGAAATGCAGCCACCAGCAATCCGGTGACGCCTGCTGCAACTTGAAACTCTGCCCTCAGGCCTCGTCCTGCAAGTGATTTCATTGCTCTCTCCCTGAAAAATTGGTCGCCAGAGCCGCTGGTCGGCGGGATTGCGAATTCCGATTCGTGGAAAAATTTAATGTTCATTTTATCTACATTGGCGACTACAGCACCCCAAAAAACTTGGGAAGCCAAGCCTGGAGTCAGCGAAAGCGGACCTGCCGCGTTCATGAAGATCAGATCAGTTCCTTTGGAGTCGGAATGGCAATCAGCGACTGGCCACTGACAGAAAGACCTCGCGAACGACTGCTTGCCTTGGGGGCAGGCAAACTCTCTGATGTCGAATTGCTGGCGGTCTTTCTGCGCACTGGATATGCAGGGAGGAGCGCAGCAGACCTTGCCAGAGACCTGCTCCAAAGCCATGGATCGCTTTCCGGCATGCTAACGTCCACCCCGGAGAAATTGCAGCGATCAAAAGGCATGGGAAGCGCAAAATCTGCGCAACTGCTGGCGGCAGTGGAACTGGCCAGGCGCTCGTTGGCGGAAGAACTTGCGCAACGCGATGTTCTGAATTCACCAAGGTCGGTATCGGATTACCTGCGCCTCACCCTTGGCGGCCGGGAGCATGAGGTATTTGTAGCGGTGCTGCTCGACGCACAGCACAGGTTCATTGCGTGTGAAGAGTTGTTTCGCGGAACCCTCACACAAACCAGCGTTTATCCCCGTGAAGTGGTGAAGTGCGCCCTCGCTCGAAATGCTGCTGCAGTGATCCTGGCGCACAACCATCCTTCCGGCGTTGCTGAACCCAGCCAGGCAGACGAGCTTCTGACCCGGTCACTGAAGTCCGCCCTTGCTCTGGTTGATATACAGGTTCTCGATCACTTCATTGTCGGTTCTGGATGTTACCTCAGCTTTGCGGAGCGGGGCCTCATATAGAATACTAAATTACTGATATTAAATAATAAATAGGTATTTACCCCATAAAACAAGATGCAATCAAATCTTGCAGCGAACCTCAGGATTCCTTTATAATTAGCGGTTTTCAGCCGGAGCATAGTCATGGCTCGAGTATGTCAAGTTACGGGCAAGAAGCCGCAGACGGGCAACAACGTGTCCCACGCAAACAACAAGACCAAGCGTCGTTTTCTGCCCAACCTGCAGTACCGCCGCTTCTGGGTGGAAAATGAAAATCGCTGGATCAGCCTGAGGGTGTCAACTGCTGGCATTCGCACGATTGACAAGAAGGGCATTGAAGTCGTGATCGCCGAATTGCGCGAGCGCGGCGAAATCTGATCAGCCGACACAGTCAGAGCATAAAGAGGACAGACCACCATGCGCGAGAAGATCAAGCTGGAATCAACGGCCGGCACCGGTCATTTTTACACGACGACAAAGAACAAGCGAACCAAGCCCGACAAAATAGAGATCAAGAAGTACGATCCTGTCGCCCGCAAGCATGTCGCTTACAAAGAAACAAAGCTGAAGTAGTCCCTCCATTCACTGACGTGCGTAGCGTCGGGCGCACCAGAAAAAAGCCCGCAAAAAACGGGCTTTTTTCATGTTGTCGTAAAAGCGAATACTCATTCCATTTATATTTCGTTAGCGCATTAACAATCCAATCCCAGGCAAGGATGGACTGAACCCGAGGCAAGTCGTTTTCCAACGCCCGCAAGCCCATTTCAAGCTGCTCTTCGAGTGCGCCTATGAAATTGAAGGTCTTGTTGTGGAAGTACTTCTCGCGCAGCTCGTCCCAGAGGTGTTCAGCCGGATTGAGTTCTGGCGGGTAGGATGGCAGGCTCAGGAGAAGCCTATTTTGGAGCGGCATGAGCGCGGCGCTTGCATGCCAACCCGCACCGTCGAGGACCTTGATAATACGGGGCTGCGGATGGCGTGCCCCGACTTCGCCCAGGGAAAGCTGCATACAGTCGGTATTGACGTGCGGCAGGATGATCGAGTCAAGTTCACCACTGATGACAGCCAGGAACCGGTTGCGCAAGCGGCAGGTCCAAACGACTGAGCGGCCGATTATCTTCGCCGTATGTTCCAGGCTCAATCCGTACGCCAGTGGCAGCACCACCGCCTGCGCCTGCCGCAATTCGTCAATGGTCTTGGCGCACAGGATCATCTCCTGTGCCATCTCCAAAACTTCAGCTCCACGTACCGGCCTCGCCCTCGCACACCTCGCAGGGCTGTATAAAGACCGTTATTATTAGCCCATTGAAGTGAAATTAGAATCAGCCCTTAGGCATAGCTCCTCAACCGCTGTGAAAACTCCACAAGCGGAGCGATGCCACTCGACTCGGCACGATGACACCAGTCCTGCAATTGCTTCACTAGTTGGTCTTTTGAAGCCGTCGACCTTTCCCACACCGAAATCAACTCGCGCCGCATGCGATAGACCGTTTCGAGCGCGTTGCTCTTGGCCAACCCAGCCTCAAGTCGCGCTCGCTTCTGGTCGTCCAGCTTGGTTTCGTCAAGATGCAGCCAGCGTCGGAGGCTGCTGAGCAGCTTTGCATCCTGCGGCGAGAATTGCTTCAACTTGCTCATCTCTTCAGCATAAGTTGCCTTGAGAGATTTGGCGTACTTCGCCAGCACATCGTAACGATTTGCGATGACTGCCTGGAGCGTCTCACTGTCGATGATAGCCTTGACTTCACTGAAGCGCGGTCTCGGCGCCACCTTCTTGACCTTGGCCAAGCCGAGCATTTCCATGATGCGGATGTACATCCAGCCGATGTCGAATTCGTACCATTTATTGGAGAGCTTGGCCGAAGACGCGAATGAGTGGTGGTTGTTATGCAACTCTTCCCCTCCAATCAGAATGCCCCATGGGAGGATGTTGGTACTTGCATCGGCACATTCGAAATTCCGGTAGCCCCAGTAATGGCCAATACCGTTGATGACACCCGCCGCCCAGAACGGGATCCAGGCAACCTGGACAAACAGAATGACCACGCCGGGAACGATTCCGAACAGAGCCACATTGATCAGGCCCATGGACGTCAAGCCGGAGAGGGTATAGCGGGAATAGACATTCTTCTCCATCCAGTCGTCCGGAGTACCATGCCCGTAACGCTCGATAGTTTCACGCTTCAGCGCCTCCTTTACGTACAGGAAAACGCCCCCCCATAGCACCGTATTGATGCCGGCAACCTGCGGACTGTGGGGATCTTCAGGCGTTTCGCATTTTGCGTGATGCTTGCGATGGACTGCCGCCCACTCCTTGGTGACCATTCCGGTGCTCATCCACAGCCATAGCCGGAAGAAGTGACTCACAGCCGGATGCAGGTCAAGGGCCCGATGTGCCTGGCAGCGATGCAGGAAAACCGTAACGGCAATGATGGTTATATGTGTCAGTCCTAGGGCAACCAGACAAAGTTGCCACCACGACAGATCGAACACACCGGAAAACAGATCAGGCATGAGAAAGGCCTCTCCTTGGCTTTATGGCTGGCGGGATTCTACGTCAATACCACGGTCAGGCAATGAACTGAATCAAGGCCGATCAAGGCCTCGAACATCATTGCGGAACAATTCGTATCTCCCTGCGGGGAAAGGGGATTTCTATACTCTCCCGCCCTAGCGCGCGAAGGATCTCGCGACTGATGTCCGAACGGACGTTTTTTTTGCCCGATTCCGGATCATTGATCCAGAAACCGACCTCGAGATTGATACCGCTCTCCGCAAAATCCAACAGTAACGCACTCGGTGGAGGGGAATCCAGAACGCGCTCATGCCCACGTGCCGCCTGCCGAAGCACCTCCAGAACATGGTCAATGTCTGTTCCGTACGCAACCTGTACCTGAATTGCCAGCCTCAGATTTCTGTCCGTGTGAGTGTGGCTGATGACGGTGCCTGCAATCAGCAGTTCATTCGGCACGATCGCCTCTCTCCCGTCCGGATTGCGCAGAACCACGTAGCGGGTTGTGATGCCGATCACCTTCCCGTAAAAATCCCCAATAGACACATAATCATCAATACGGATCGAGCGATCGAGCAGGATGATGAATCCACTCACGTAATTGCTGGCAATCTTCTGCAGGCCAAATCCCAACCCGACACCCAGCGCACCACCGAAAAGTGACAGCACGGTCAGGTCAATGCCAACCAGCGGCAGAACCACCAGAATAGCCACAAGTATCAGCAAGGCACGGGACACCCGGGCAAACACCACTCGCAAGCTGGTGTCCAGCGTCTGCGACCGCATCAGACGTGATTCGATGGCGCTGGCCGCCCACAACGCCGCAAGAATGGTGGCCAGAACAAGGAACAGTGCCTGCAGGACCAGCAAGAGCGACAGATGCTGCTTGCCAACCGAAAAGGAAACGCCATCCAGGAATGCCACCACATCCGGAAGAAATCCGAGAATATGCAGCGCAAGCCCTCCCCACACCAACCCGGCGACAACCCGCTCGAACCCCGCAAGCACGCTGCCGTCCGGCAGCACGTGGCGAAGCGCATAGACCAGCACACGGATCAGGGCCAGAGATCCCAGCAAAGGCACCGCTAGATGTAGCAGATTCACATGGTGCCAGTGGGCGAGCACCGGTCGTGCTGCAAGAACCAGAGTCAGGGCCACCATGGGAAACAGCACTCGCTTCAAACCGCCCAGCCCGAACTCCCAGACGTCGCCCACACCGGACGGCAGATTCGTTCGCCTGCTGATCTGCCATGCCAGCAGCAGGCACACTGCAAGAACGAGAGCCTGCCAGAAAAATTCAGCGCTCTGGACGTCCGCAATCAATTGCAACAGCAGATGGCCTTTACCCTCTGGCAATTCCAGCTCCCCTGAATACAACGAAGTTCATGCGCAAGCCGTGGTACATCTTGACTGACACCCGATCATTTCCGGCGGATCATGCCTTCCGCTCGAGCACTGCCGCGAAAAATCCGTCAGTGCCATGCTCGTCGGGCCACAACTCCAGCATGCCCGTAGGCATGCTCAGGCCTATATGTTGTCGGTCCAGAATGCCTTGCACCGGTACCAGTGAGAAACCCGGATGCCGCTGCAAAAAAGCAGATACAACACCCTGATTTTCGCCTGCAAGGATACTGCAGGTGGCATAAACAATACGTCCGCCGGGCTTGAGCAGGCCAGCGGCGGCGCTCAGGATGTCTGCCTGCTTGACCACCAGTTCAACAACACTTTCCGGACTCTGCCTCATCTTGAGGTCGGGATTGCGCCTGAGCGTGCCCAATCCACTGCAGGGCGCATCGACTAACACCCGGTCTATTTTTCCAGCTAGGCGGCTCAGGCGAACATCGCCCTCGCCGTCGATGCCTTGCACATGCACGTTCTGCAAACCCGATCGGACCAGCCTGGGCTTCAGTTTTTCCAGCCGGCGCGCCGAAATGTCAAGCGCATAAAGTCGTCCCGTCGAGCGCATCATCGCACCCAGGGCGAGAGTCTTACCTCCCGCCCCTGCACAAAAGTCGACCACCATATCATTGCGCCGCGCCTCCATCATCAGGGAAAGCAACTGACTGCCTTCATCCTGCACTTCAACCTCTCCAGCCAGAAAAAGCGCATGACGATTGATCGCCGGATTGCCGGCAAGCCTTATCCCGACAGGAGAATAGGGCGTGGGCACGGCCTCCGTACCTTCTGCTCTCAAGCGCGCGATCACCTCCTCGCGCCTGCACTTCATCAGGTTGATACGCAGATCGAGCGGTGCAGCTGCATGAAAGGCCCGTGCATGCCGCAGCAGCTCGACTTCGTCAAAGCGTTCCCGCAATGCTGCGATCACCCAGTCCGGCAGATCGCACGCCACCTCGAACGCCTGAGCTTGTGCAACCGGCTGAACAGCCCTCTCCAGCCACTCACTCTCCTCCGGCCGGCAGACGTTCTTCAGTTGATCCCGGCCAGCTCCGAGCAAAAGTGCCCAGGCGAGTAATACCAGTTGCCGCGAGGTGCCTCCGGGAACAACAGACTGCAACAGTCGCCAGCGCCGCAATGCCGAATAAACGGTATCCGCGACCAGCGCACGATCCTGGCGGCCCGCCTCTCCATGCTGCCGAAAGAAACGTGACAGAGTGGCGTCTGCAGGATGCGTGAACTGCATCACGTCCTGCAGCGCCTTGCTGCACAGGAAGAGCAGGGGGACGGATATTCTGTGAGGGAATAAGCTTGGCATCAGGATCCGATGCGGGTGACCAATTGGTCGGTGCGGGTGCCATCCTTCTCTACCACAAGGAGGCGGACCGGAATCAGCCCCCGGTCAAGTGCAAGCCAGATCTCCGTCGTTCGCGCGTCACCCGAATCCACCTGCTTCTCCAGCTTGATGGTCTTGAACGTCCCCGCAGGTGTGCTCAAGGCTTCCTCCTTGATTGCCTGGTAGGTGAACAGGCTGAGCCCTCTCCCGTCTGCCAGCCAGGCACGTACCTGCACGCCCGGCTGCAGCGTGTTGTGCGGCCTGAATACAAACGTCCAGAGAAAACTGAGTCGATCCGACAGCAGGCGCGGCTCGCTGACCCCCTGTGACTCGGACTTGCCGTCCTTGGTGAACACAACCGCGTTTCGCTGCCAGTCAAACGTGGCCAGTTGCTCGGGCCGGTTCCCCCGGCGATCCCGAAACTCGGCTGGCCTGAGGCCTTCTGAGGCAATCGTTCCGAGCGCTGACCGCCTCAACACCCCCGGCATGAGCACTGCGGCCAGCCCCCTGCCACGGGACTCCTCCACCAGTGAATACTGCTTTCCATCATGCTCAAGCTGGGTCTGCATGGTGGCTTCTGCGTTCATCTTGCCACTGTAGCGGACGACATACTCAATGCTCATGCGCGTCACAGGGGCCGCGGCCTGGGATGTCGAAAACGGCCAGGCGCTCACAAGCAAGAAATGCAGTGTCAGGCATGAACGAATGCAGGCCTTCATGTCTTGCCTGTCGCGGTACGGACAATCCCCTCACGAACGTCCAGGCGTCCATCAAGGAGCTTGCGCAGAGATGCCGGATAAATGCGGTGCTCCTCTTCAAGCACACGGCTGGCCAGGCGGCTTTCATCATCGTCATCAAGGACCGGCACGGCGACCTGGGCAATGATGGGACCATGGTCCAGCTGCGCCGTGACGAAATGAACCGTGCAGCCATGCACCTTCACGCCATGGGCCAGCGCCTGTCTGTGGGTGTGCAGGCCGGGAAATGCCGGAAGCAGCGAGGGATGAATGTTCACCAGCCGGCCTTCATATCTGCCGACAAATCCCGCCGTAAGCACTCGCATGAAGCCTGCCAGCGCGATGGCATCCGGGGTGTGCTCATCGATGGCCTTGCATAACTCCGCCTCGAATGCCTCGCGCGACGGAAAATTACGGTGATCTATGGCACAGGTGGCAATGCCCTGCTCCGCCGCCCACATCAGGCCTTCCGCTTCAGGACGGTTCGACAGGACTGCGGCTATTCGAACGGGCCACGAATCGTTCCGCGCTGCTTCGACGATGGAGCGCATATTGCTCCCCCGGCCGGAGATCAGGATGACAAGAGACTTCATATTGCCATTTTACCCTTGCCCATATCTGCCCCTGCCACATCCGGGCGCTTCTTTGCCGGGGGGCTTGCCCGTCATACGGCCTTCGTCGACGATGTCGGCCTCGAACAGCTCGCGCAGCTGTTGTGCCGCCTCGTGCGCCGTCTGGACCAGTCGCGCTTCGTCCTGATGGAAGGCATATTGCGCCTCCAGTTGCTCCTCGTCATGTGAGCGGAACATGGCGATTGCACGCTCGGCAACAGAAGGACTGATCCCGACTCGCAGCAGGGACTGGTGGGCCATGTCAAGGCTGGAAGGAAAGGTCTCCCGGTAGATCCATTTGATGCCAAGGTCCCGCAGCCGAAAGTAATGGAAGCGGTTGCGTGCCCTGGCGATGATCGGCAGGTCGGGAAAGTGGCGCCGCACGACTTCGGCCGTGCGCAGTGACGCTTCGATGTCGTCTATGGCAAGGATGAAGAGCCTCGCCTCCGAAGCATGGGCGGCATTGAGCAGGTCCAGCCTTGACGCGTCACCGTAGTACACCTTGCTGCCGAATTTCCTCACGAAATCCACCTGCTGGTAACTCGCCTCCAGCGCAGTGAAGCTGATGCCGCTCATGCGCAGTACACGCGCGATGATCTGACCGATGCGGCCAAAGCCCGCAATGATGACCGGATTTCCCGGTTCATCGATGCTGTCGAACTCGGGCTCGGCACGCCGGGCGATCCACGGCTCGACCAACCGGTCCTGTAGCGCAAAGGCCAACGGTGCCAGCAACATCGACAGGGTCACCACCAGCACCAGCAGTTCGACCTGCCCCGCTGCGAGGATGCCCAGTCCGGCAGCCGCCGAAAACAGCACAAAGGCGAACTCACCGCCCTGGCTGAGCGACATGGACAAGCGCTCGGACTGCTGTGCCTCCCGCCTGGAAAGCAAGGCGATGACAAACAGCACAGCGAACTTGGCACACATGAGCAGGGTGGCCAACCCCAGCACAAGCAACGGTTGTTGCAACAACAGATTCAGATTGGCACTCATGCCCACCGCCATGAAGAACAACCCCAGCAGCAGCCCCTTGAAGGGCTCGATGTCAGCTTCCAGTTCGTGCCTGAACTCCGAGTCCGCCAGCAAAACACCGGCGAGGAAGGCTCCCAGGGACATGGTCAACCCCATGGCATGCATCAGCAGGGATGCCGCCACCACCAGCAGCAGGGCTGCGGCGGTAAACACTTCGCGACTGCCATGGCGCGCCACCATCTGCAGGGCAGGGCGCACCACCAGCCGTCCGGCGACGATGATGACCACCACCGCAACCACACCCTTCAGGGCGATCCAGCCGCCGGCCGATTCGCCAGCGCCTCCAGCCAGCATCGGCAGCAGGGCCAAAAGCGGTATCACCGCCAGATCCTGGAACAGCAGCACTGCGAACGCATCTCGGCCATGCGGTTCGGCCAGCTGCCCGCGCTCGGACAAGGAGGAGAGCACCAGCGCGGTCGAGGACATGGCCAGCGCCAGACCCACCAGCAGGGCTGGCCGCCACTCCAGCCCCAGTAGCAGGCAGATGCCACCGGCCACGACGGCCGTGGCCAGTACCTGCGCACCACCAAGACCAAATACGGGCTTGCGCAACACCCACAGCCGACGTGGCTCCAGCTCAAGCCCGATCAGGAAAAGCAGCAGCACCACGCCGAACTCGGCAATCTCGAGGGTCGGGGCAATCTCACCGCCCAGCCAGGCCATGGCGCCCAGCCCGGATGGCCCCAACAACATGCCTGCTGCCAGATAACCCAGCACGGCGCCCAATCTGAGGCGGCGAAACAAGGGCACAACGAGGACCGCCGTAAGCAGAAAGACTGCGGCGAGCAGCAGGAAATGCATCCGGGATCAGCCGATGGACGACATCAGGTCAGGCTGCCAGACGCCCGGCAACGTTGATCAGCCGCTGAGCGAGACCGGTGATGGAAGCCTGCAGCTTGGGGTCATTCAGCTTCCCATCGGCGTCGAACTTCTCGTGCGCACGCGGAACGCCCAGTTGTTCGCTCAAAACCAGCACAGACAATGCCTGCAGCACCTGCCTGAGATGTTGCAGGCCGCGCAGGCCACCCAAAGCGCCAGGGGTGGCTGACATCAGCAATGCAACCTTGTTCTGATACGGAACCAGTCCATTCTGCCCGCCATCCGGACGTGACATCCAGTCCAGTGCATTCTTGAACACCGCTGGAATGGATGCATTGTTCTCGGGTGAAACGATGAGCAACGCCTGGTGTTCCATCATCAGGCTCCGCAGCCGGCGGGCATGCAGCGGCAAGCCCTCCCGGTCTTCCAGGTCACCGTGGTAGACCGGCATCGGAAAATCATCGAGATTCACCTCGGTCACGTTCGCGCCGGCCTGCATCAGGGCGACGCATGCAACATGCTGCAACTTGCGATTCAGCGAATCCCGACGGGCGCTGCCGGCAATGGCGAGTATCCGTAAAGGCACGATCTCAGCCACCATCCAGAATCACCGATGGAACCGGGCGCATCGTGGACTATTTTTCCAGCAGGCTGCGCAGCATCCAGGCGTTCTTCTCGTGGATCTGCATGCGCTGTGTCAGAAGGTCTGTGGTCGGTTCGTCGCTGGCCTTGTCCGACAGTGGCAGGATGGAGCGGGCAGTCTTGACCACCGCCTCATTGCCCTGGACCAACAGCTTGATCATTTGCTCGGCCTTGGGCACACCTGGAGTCTCGGTAATCGAGGCCAGCTTGGAGAATTCCGCGTAGGTTCCGGGAGCCGGGTGGCCCAACGAACGGATGCGCTCCGCCATCAGGTCCAGTGCCAGCCACAACTCGTTGTACTGGTCCATGAACATCAGGTGCAGAGTATTGAACATCGGCCCGGTCACGTTCCAGTGGAAATTGTGCGTCTTCAGATAAAGGACATAGGTGTCGGCCAGCAGGCGTGACAGCCCCTGTGCGATTTTTGCCCTGTCCTTGGCGCTGATGCCGGTATTGATCTCCATGCCGTCCTCCGTTACTTGCTTGGGTGGGATGCGAAGATGATATCAGCAGGGTACCGCGATTCACCATCCAGGCTGGCACGGCCCCATCAGCCAGGAGGCGCCGTGCGGGAAACCGGAGGACCGCTGCCCGGTTATCCGGCCCGTAGACGGCATCCGGTCCGGAAGCCAGTCCAGGAGCCCGGAATCAGCCATCAGGTTGCAGCTTCTCCATCCCGCTGCTGGGCAATTTCCTGATGGACCACGGCCATGTCCATCTGCAGCGTCTGGGTGATGACATCCTCCAGCGCCGGGGCCGGCAGGGCGCCCGCCTCCGAATAAAGTATGACCTTCTCCCGAAAGACCATGAGCGTGGGAATGGAACGGATGTTGAAAGCACCGGCAAGCTCCTGCTGCTCTTCGGTGTTGACCTTCGCAAACACCACATCCGGATGGAGCTCAGAGGCCGCCTCATAGGTCGGCGCAAAGGCACGGCACGGCCCGCACCAGGATGCCCAGAAGTCCACGATCACCACGTCATTCCCGGTGACGACTTCCTCGAAATTTTCCATGGTCAATTCTATGGTCGCCATCTTCACTCCTTGAAGTTTCAGTGAGTATATATGCGGGCAGGCAGCAAGGCGCTCGTGCAGCCAGGATTTCCCGCGACAGGCGTACATGTGCCTCGGTCAGCGACTCAAGCCATGGACAGGTGGAAATAGTTACCGCCATTGACCAGACCAGTCAATCGCTGCGAAGCCCCCGGCCGGCATCTGGCAGAATAGATGTGACCGGTTCAAGCCCCTTTGCCGGAAAGTCACTCTCACCCTGCCATTCATGGAATCCTCACTCAGGGCCAGCTATCGCGGCCGGTTCGCACCCTCTCCCACCGGCCCCCTGCACTTCGGCTCGCTGATCGCGGCCCTGGGCAGCTGGCTGGACGCGCGCAGCCGGCAAGGCCAGTGGCTGGTGCGCATGGAAGATGTCGACGGTCCGCGCACTATCCCGGGTGCCGACTCGGCGATCCTGCGCGCACTTGACCGTTACGGACTGCATTGGGACGGCTGCGTGATGTACCAGAGTATGCGCAGCGACCTTTACGCCGATGCCCTGGAACAACTGACCAGGAATGGCCGGGTATTCCCCTGCGCCTGCACGCGTCGCGAGATCGCCGACTCAGCGCTGATTCCGTCCGCCCCGGGACAGGAAGTCGTCTATCCGGGAACCTGCCGTAATGAGCTGACGGCAGGCAGACAACCGCGCGCCTGGCGCATGCGCGCTGGCGAGGCACACATCGGCTTTACCGACCGGGTTCAGGGTGCACAGATGCAGCTTCTGGCCCGTGAGGTCGGTGACTTTGTCATCAAGCGCGCCGACGGGCCTTACGCCTATCAGCTGGCCGTGGTCGTCGATGATGCCGCGCAGGGCATCACCCACGTGGTGCGCGGCGCCGACCTGCTGCAATCAACGGCCCGGCAAATGCTGTTGCAGCGCGAACTCGGACTGGCCTCTCCGGATTGGGCCCACCTGCCTGTGGCCGTCGGCCTTGCGGGAGAGAAGTTGTCGAAGCAGACCCTGGCGCCGGCCCTCTCGGACAGAGACATCGTCGCCACTTTGCATGCTGCCCTGGCGTTTCTCGGCCATGCCCCGCCTGGGGACATGGCAGGGGCCACAGGCCTTGAATTGCTGGCGTGGGCGCTGCAGGCGTGGAACATGGCGCAAGTGCCACGTGTACTGCAGCAATCGGCGCCACTCTGCCCTGCCGCTGCGGCGGGGGCTCAGCTAAGGGACTTGCGCCCGGGAAACAATACCGTGGCCAGCGCGGCGCAGACCAGTACGAGAGCCGCATAATCGTTCCATGCCGGACGTTCATCCAGCAACAGCATGCCGCTGAAAACCCCGATCACCGGAACCAGCAGCGTGGAGAGTGATGACACGGTAACCGGTGCCGTCGTGGCAATGCGCATCCAGGCCCAGTTGCAGAAGATGAATGGCAGGAAGATGTTGTAGATCAGGCCTGCCAATGGCCAAGTGCTGAGCTCCAGTGGCGAGGGACTTTCCGGTTCGAAGATCAGCGCACCCAGCAGCAGCAGCGGAAAGGATAGCGCCATCTGCCATGCCGAAAACGCCAGCAGGGGCAGATCGATGGGCCAGCGGCGGATCATGACAATGCCCACCGCCCAGGCAATCGCCGCGCCGATCATCAGAGCTGCGCCCAGAGGCGCACGGCCCACAGCCGTGATTTCGCCCCCCAGCAACATCAGCACACCGCAAAATCCCAGGGCCAGTCCGGCCAGCCTGCGCCGGGTCACCGGTTCCTTCAGCCACCAGAAGCCCAGCAGCATGGCCCACAAGGGCATGCTGTACCCCAGAATGGCCGCCCTGCCCGAATCCATCATGCGGATGGCAAACACGGCAAGGATGTTCCAGGCCGCAAGATTGAAGAATGCAATGAGCGCCAGCGCACGCCACTGTTCACGCGGCACGGAAAGCCTTTGTCCCCCGATTCGTGCCATGGCGAAAAGCACGATAGCTGCCACACCAAGACACCAGGCGCGGAAATTCAGAGGAGGCATTTCGCCCAGCACGATCTTCATCACCGGCCAGTTGAGCCCCCAGAACAGGGAAATGGCGGCGATGAGCCAGTAAACCGAGCGAGGGAGGACGGTTGAGGAATGCATTCAAAGATATTGTTAGTGCCAACTCACAAAGTATACCAAGCTTGATTGGATATTAACCAACTGATTCTAAAGAAAATGAATCCCTTGGGAAATATATGCTGCAATGCCGCAAAAAAATCTTGACAAGGTTTCTTTTGCCTATAGAATGTGAATTGTTGCATCGCAATATAAGAAAGTGGACGTAAGAAAGACAGCGTCCTCAGTGCAGACCGGCAGGACCCTGACTAGCTTTCTCACTATCTAGGAGCCAGACATGTACGTAACACCGGATCAAGTGCTTGCTACAAACAAGGCGGGTGTAGAGGCGCTGTTGGGCCTGGCGCATACCCAGTTTGCCGCTTTCGAAAAGCTGTCCGCCCTCGCGTTCAACGCCACCAAGTCGGCTTTCGAAGACAGCGTTGCCCACACCCGCGCGCTGATCAATGCCAAGGACGTTCAGGAAGTGATCAATCTCAACAGTGCAGCCGCCCAGCCGGCCCTGGAAAAGGCGATTGCCCTGTCCCGCAATGTCTATGACGTCGCGACTCGGTCGCAAGGCGATCTGACCAAACTGGTCGAAGGCCAGGCTGGCGAACTGAACAAATCCGTCGTCGGAATGCTCGACAAGGTGACCAAGGGCGCCCCGGCCGGTTCCGATGTTGCCGTGGCTGCCGTAAAATCGGCCCTCGCCGCAGCGAACTCTGCCTACGACAGCATGTCCAAAGTAGCGAAGCAGGCAACCGACATGGCCGAAGCGAACTTCGCTGCCGTCACGTCAGTCCCCAAGGAAGCGAAGAAAAAAGCAGCCTGATACCAGTTGCGGGGCATGTCCCCGCAAGACAGCCCCACGGGGCTGCCGAAAATGGATTGCACAGCAGCCGATTTTCGACAGCCAAATGGCTTACCGTGCTACAGCGTCTGCGGTCCTCCTCCTCCTTCCGCGGACGTTTTTCAGCCCCGGCAGCAATGCCGGGGCTTTTTTCTTTCTGGTCACCTGCCACGGCAGTTGATTTCAGCCCCTCGCCTGCCACTGGCCACCCAGCGCCAGCACCCCATCTTGCAGCACTTCCAGCGCAGGCTGGACCTGCGCCGGTTCCCCGCGCACACCGAGTTCGATATGCCCACGGGCCCCATCCTTGCCCACGGTAGGCAGACTGAAGTTCTTCACACCGGGAAAGCGCCTCTGCACTTCGAGCATCAGCGGGGTGATCTGGCTTTCCGTAAGCCCGTGCACCACTCCCGAGGCATCGGCTTCGGGAACTGCGTGAAAGAGGCCTGCATACTGGTGGTCCAGCACCCACTCGACCATGGGCCAGGCCATGACTGGAAATCCGGGCACGAAATGATGGTCACCAAAGGAAAAACCCGGAATGCGGTTATAGGGATTCGGGATGATGCGGCTGCCCTCGGGGAACTCGCCCATCCTGAGGCGCTGGGGGGTGATCTCGTCGCCGAAGCGCGCCCGGATTTCCGCCTCGGCATCAGGAAGCAGTTTCAGTTTTACGCCGATCGCATCCGCTGCGCATTGCCGGGTGTGATCGTCCGGCGTCGAGCCGATACCGCCGAAGCTGAAAACGATGTCCGGCGAGGCCAGCGTGCGCCTGAGCGTGGCCGTGATCAGCGATGGGTCATCCCCCAGATACTGCGCCCAGTCCAGGCGCATGCCCCGTGCGCGGAGAATTTCGATCAGCTTGCCGAAGTGCTTGTCCTGCCGCCGTCCCCGGGTGATCTCGTCGCCAATGATCAGTGCGCCCAACATCTTCATGCTTTGCCTCCGCCTTCCAGAACCCTCGAACAGGAGCCTGCCAGGGGCGCATTGCGCTGCTCGGCCAGACGCGCAAGGCAGTAGTGGACATAGGCCAGCCCACCATAGACTGGCGCAAAGAAACCAAGCAGGGGCACGTGCGAGGCCAGGGCCACCGTCACGCCCAGCCAGAACAACGGCCAGCGTTCGGTGCGCATGAATTGCGACAACTCTGCGGCATCGGCGTGCGCAGCCAGCGCATCATAGGGATAGACGCGCTGGTTGAGATATCCAAGCAGACCCACCGACAATAGCGGCCACAGCGGCGGCAGCAACCACAAGGGCAGCGTCAGCACCCCCAGCAGCAGCAACCTCAGGCAGCCAGCCAGGCTGTTCCACACACCGCCGGCAAAGCTGCCACCTTCGCGCTTCTGCAACTGCACATGCGAACGCGCCGCCACAAAGTTGACCATCAGGGGCATGGCGAAAATGCCGGTCAGTAGGGTGGCCAGAACCAGAACCACCGGCACCAGCGCCAGCAGCAACAGGGCTGCAGCGGCATGGGTGGCCACCACGGACAGCGGCCACCACTGCAGCAACCATTGCAGGGTGTCCAGTTGCAGCAACTGCGCGTCGATCCAGGCCACTGCTGCGCCCCAGAACGAAACAACGGCCACCAGCCAGACCAGGCCGGCAGCCAGCAGTGGCAGCACCATGAGGGCCAGCATGCGCGGATGCAACAGGCTGATGAAGCCGCGATACAGGGATTGCACAATCATCGCTTGCCTCTGTCAGTCCAATGCTCAGTCCGAATGTCTGGCGAACGCTCCCACGCTCGGGACACCGGCGTACTCACATGATGCTCAGGCACGCGCGTTGCGCGTGCGGACATACTGCACAACCAGAGGCATGACCGAAAGACCGATGATACCGAAAATGACGATCGTCAGATTGTTTCGCACAATAGGCAGATTGCCGAAAAAATAACCGGCATACACAAGCGAGAGCACCCAGATCAGGGCACCAGCGATGCTGAACCCGAGGAATCGCGGATAAGGCATCCGACCTATGCCCGCAACAAACGGCACAAAGGTGCGCACCAGCGGAATGAAGCGGGCAATGATGATGGTCTTGCCGCCATGCTTGAGGTAAAAAGCATGCGCCGCATCCAGTGCGCCGCGGTTGAACAGCCGCGAATTTTCCCAGCGGAAGACCTTCGGCCCCAGCGTATGTCCGACAGCATAGTTGACGTTGTCCCCGCACAGCGCCGCCGTGATGAGGGTGATGGCCAGCCAGTGGGCCTCCATGCCGCTGACTGCCCACAGGGCGCCGGCCACGAACAACAGCGAATCCCCCGGCAGGAAAGGCGTCACCACCAACCCGGTCTCGCAGAACACGATGGCAAACAGCAGCGCATAGATCCAGATCCCGTACTGCTGCAACAATGCAGCAAGGTGGCGATCCAGGTGGATGATGAGATCCCAGAACTGAAGAAGTATTTCCATGGGCGCGATTCTACCTGCGCAATTCAGCCTTGCCGTGACCGACGCACACCCCCCGTATAATCGCTCCAGCCCCCCCCCTTGAACACCTTCCTGCGACAACCCCAGATGCCCGCCATTCGGCCGCTTTCCGACACCCTGATCAGCCAGATCGCCGCAGGCGAGGTGGTGGAACGTCCGGCATCCGTGGTCAAGGAACTGCTGGAGAATGCCCTGGATGCAGGCGCACATGCCGTGGAAGTCAGCCTCGACCTGGGGGGCATCAAGCGTATCCGCATCAACGACGACGGCGGCGGCATCGAATCGGATGAACTGCCACTGGCGCTCATGCGCCATGCCACCAGCAAGATTTCCACGCTGGAAGACCTGGAGTCGGTGCGGTCCCTGGGTTTTCGCGGCGAGGCGCTGGCTTCCATTGCCTCTGTGGCCCGGGTGAGTCTGATCTCGCGTCAGGCCCAGGCAGTGCATGCTTCGCGTATCGCCAGCGAGGGCGGCAGCACCACGCCGGTGGAACCGGCCGCGCACGCCCCTGGCACCACCATAGAAGTCGCGGACATCTACTTCAACACGCCGGCACGCCGCAAGTTCCTGAAAAGCGAAGCCACCGAATTCGCCCACTGCGAGGAAATGGTGAAGCGGGCAGCGCTGTCGCGACCGGATGCCGCCTTCAGCCTCAAGCACAACAACCGCGTATCACTGCACCTGCCGCGGGCGGATCTGCGCCGTCGCATCGCCGGTGTGCTGGGAGAGGATTTCGCCGCGGGCATGCGACCGGTCGATGAAAGCAGCGGTGGTGAAATTGCCCTGCGCCTGTCCGGATACGCCGGCGCGCCGGGTTTCTCCCGCTCCAGCCGCGACCTGCAGTATGTCTTTGTTAACGGCCGCTATGTGCGCGACAAGGTGCTCACGCATGCCTTGCGCGAAGCCTATCGCGACCTGATGCATGGCGACCGCCATCCGGCCTACGTGCTGTTCCTCGACATCGATCCCCGAGCGGTCGACGTTAACGTCCATCCATCGAAGATCGAAGTGCGCTTTCGCGACTCGCGGGCCATCCACCAGTTTGTCTACCATGCCGTTGCCAAGGCATTGTCGGGCAGCGCCTCGCAAACGCCGGCGGCACACGCCGCACTCGCCGAGTCCGGCAACCTGCAGGCGGTGGCCGCACCGACACCCTTGCCTTCGCACATGCCCGCCTTCCAGACCACCCTCGGCATTGCCCAGCCCCGGGGGGAGTACAACGCCTTCGTCGCCGCGGCCCGTCCGGGGACCGCCTGGCCGCAAGCGGCGCCACGGGCTGCAGCAGTGCTGACGCAGGCGAACCCGCCGGGCGACGCCCAGGTAGAACATCCGCTTGGCTACGCCCTGGCGCAGTTGCATGGCATCTACATCCTCGCCCAGAACGCGCAAGGCCTGGTGCTGGTCGACATGCATGCCGCCCATGAGCGCATCCTGTACGAGCAATTGAAAACCGCCCTTGATGACAGCACCATGCAGACCCAGAAACTGCTGGTGCCAGCCAGTTTCAACGCCGACAAGCTCGACGTGGCCACGGCCGAAGAGCATGCCGACACCCTGCTGGCACTGGGCTTCGACATCGCCCCGCTCTCGCCGACTGCGCTGGCGGTGCGTACGGTACCCGCCATGCTCGCCCATGGCGACCTCCCGGCACTGGCGCGCGGCATCCTCGGGGACATTCGCGAGTTCGGCGCCAGCCGCGTGGTATCGGAGCGCCAGAACGAATTGCTCTCGACCATGGCCTGCCACGGCGCCGTGCGGGCCAACCGACCGCTCACCGCGCACGAAATGAATGCGCTGCTGCGCGAAATGGAAGAGACCGAGCGCTCCGGCCAGTGCAACCACGGACGTCCGACCTGGTACCAGATGTCGATGGGAGACCTGGACCGGCTGTTCATGCGCGGACGCTGAGCGGCTGCCACCGCCCAGCCGCTGCGTTCCCGCGATCCCGTGCCCAGTCACCAGGAACCGAACGATTGAACACCCCAGGGGAGCACCACCTGCCGCCAGTGCTGGCCATCATGGGGCCCACGGCCAGCGGCAAGAGCGCACTGGCCATGTCGCTGGCCTGCCGCCTTGGCGGCGAGATCATCAGTGTCGATTCCGTCCAGGTCTACCAGGACATGGATGTCGGCACGGCGAAACCGGCAGCCACCGAACGCCTTGCCGTGCCACACCACCTTGTCGACCTCATCACGCCAGCCGAAGCCTATTCGGCGGCTCGCTTTCGTAGCGACGCGGTGACGGCCATACAGGCGATACAGGCGCGCGACAGGCTGCCCATCCTCGCCGGTGGCACCATGCTTTACTTCAAGGCACTGCGCGAAGGACTGGCCGACCTGCCCGAAGCCGATGCCGTTCTGCGTGCACAGATCGACGCCGAAGCCGCGCACAAGGGGTGGCCGGTGCTGCATCAGGAACTGCAGGCCGTGGATCCGGTCACGGCTTCCCGTTTGCAACCCGGCGATGCGCAGCGCATCCAACGCGCACTGGAGCTCTACCGGCTGACCGGCAAACCACCCTCGCAGCTGTTTGCGCAGCAATCAAGGCAAGCACTGCCCTTCCGGCTGATCGAGATCGCACTGGTTCCCCAGGACCGCAAGGTCTTGCATGGGCAGATCGAGCACCGCTTCGAGTCCATGCTCAAGGCCGGCCTGGTCGATGAGTTGCGCGCACTGCGCCTCAAATACCCGCTGCACCCCGGACTGCCCTCGATGCGCTCGGTGGGCTACCGCCAGGCCTGGGATCATCTGGAAGGGACGATCGATCTGCCGACGCTGCGCGATCGCGGCATCTTTGCCACCCGCCAACTGGCCAAGCGCCAGCTCACCTGGCTGCGCACCTGGCCGGGACCAGTGCAATCCTTCGAGTGCTTCGATGCCGCCCTGGAAAGCAAGGTCATGGCCTGGCTGGGCAAGCTGCAAATGGAAGCAATACGGAGCTGAGCCGCGCTGCATCGGGCCGCACCCACCAGATATATATGATCATTTTGGTGTTATAAGTTGCGTGGATATTAATCAAAATGAAATATTATTATCACAATCAACCGTTGAAAAGGCCCATGGCAGACAAACGATGCACTCGTGACCATGTCGCTCCGGGCAGAGTGCCCGTGCGCTGCCGCGTGCCAGCACTCGCACCCAAAGGAACACCAGGATGCACGACTGCCAGCATTCCGCCCGCCAGGAAACCAGCGGCCACAGGGCGTCGGCTTGCTCCCGGCCCCCACCGCACTCAGAATATCAGCCCGTCCACGGCAGACCGTGGCCACTCCATCACAGGATCATGATGAACAAGACCCCGGGCAAGCTGGCCATCCTCACCTCGCTGCTCTGCACGCTGGCCACGTCCCAGGCCTTCGCCCAGCAGAAGAAACCGCTGCTGCCTGACGGCTATCCAGTGCGCCCCATCCGCGTCATCGTGTCCACCGCCCCCGGCGGCGGGCTGGACATCATCACCCGCGCGGTGGCCACCAAGTTCGGCGAGCGCACCGGCGCCAACATCGTGGTGGACAACCAGGGTGGTGCCAGCGGCGGCATCGCCATCAACACGGTCGCCAGCGCCGCCCCTGACGGCTACACCCTGTTGAGTGCAGGCGGCACCCTGCTCATCAATGCCGTGTTCGGCCGCTTCGAGCGTGATGTGCGCACGGCGCTGATACCGCTGGTGCGCATGAGCACTTCGCATTACTTCCTCATTGTGCCCAGCGCCTTCCCGGCCAATTCCTTCAAGGAGTTCCTCGCCCATGTCAGGGCCAATCCCGGCAAGCTGAACTATGGCTCCAACGGCGTGGGCTCGGTGATCCACCTCGGGTTGGAACTGATCGAACTGGGCGCCAACCTGGACATGATCCATGTCCCCTACAAGGGCAATGCGCAGGTCTACCTCGACCTGGTGGCCGGCCGGCTGAATGTGGCACTGGCATCGGTTTCCGGCATCCAGTCGGTGCGCGCCGGCAAGGCCAGGATCCTCGCGACCACGCGTCCGCAGCGCGTGCCGGAGTTTCCCGACATTCCCACCATTGCCGAATCGGGCATCCCCGGTTACGACGTGGCCAACACCTACATGCTGTATGCGCACGCCCAGATGCCATCGGCCATCGTGACCGCACTCAATCGCGAACTGGTGCAGGTCATTGCAGTCCCCGACATCAAGGACAAGATGGCAGCCGATGGCGCGGTGCCTGCACCACCGCTGACACCTGCGGAACTGAAGTCGGCCTATATCGCCGACTACGCCAAGTGGGAGGGCGTGATCAAGAAGGCTGGCGTCAAGCCGGAGGAATGAGCCGGAGACCGGGCGAAGAAGCCGACGCGAACTACCACATGCCGGGCCGACTTTGACCACGCGGCTCTGACTACGCTAGCCTGACCGGGCCGGCCCGGGACGCCCACCGACCCGCCGCTATAATGGGGCAGGTTTTCCCTCATCGCCAGGACGCGTTCCCGGCCTCTCCATTGAAGCCTCTACACCTCCTCATCGCGATCACCGCGACGAACCATGTCAACTTCGTCGGAGCGCGCTTCGCGGTGCTCCTCTATGCAGTGCACCTGGAGGCCTCCCCCGCCACAGTGGGCGTGCTGACCGCCCTCTTCTCGGTGCTCGGCATCACGACCTCGGTGGCCACCGGACGCTGGATCGACCGCATCGGCCCGCGCTATCCGATGATCATCTGCTCCCTGCTCATGGCCGCAGCCACCGCCGTGGCCTGGTTCTGGGAGGGCATTTACGCGCTGTTCATCCTCAGCATCGTCGTCGGCACCGCCTACAACGTCTACTTCATCGGTAACCAGCTGCAGATCGGCCACTACGGCCGCCCTGAGGACAAGGTCGGCAACTTCAGTTTGGCCATGCAGGGCTATGCCATGGCCAGCTTTATTGCGCCGCTGGTCGCCGGTTTCGCCATCGACGAGATCGGCTACCGCGATACCTTCCTGCTGCTCGCCCTGCTGCCGCTGGTGCCCACACTGGTGATTTCACTCAACAAGCTGGAACTGCCCTCACACGGGCGCGCCGAACAGAAGCAGGCGAGGCCCGGCGGGGGTGTCGGCGAATTGCTGCGCAAGCCGGCCTTGCGCGAGATATTCATGATGGCGCTGCTGACCAACGTCGGCTGGAACCTCTACACCTTCCTCATGCCACTGTACGGCAGCCAGATCCACCTGAGCGCCTCGCAGATCGGCATCATCATGAGCACCTACTCCCTTGCCTCCGTCGTCTCGCGCATGCTGGCGCCGGTATGCTCGCGCCGATACACCCACTGGCAGATACTGATCGGCTCGCTGCTGATGGCCGCGATCGGGTTTGTGGCGACCTCCTTCTTTGCACAGATGGGGGTGCTGATCTCGCTGGCCTTCTGGATGGGACTGGCGCTGGGCATAAGCGCCCCCATATCCCTCGCCCTGATACACGAAGCCTCGCCGGCCGATCGCATGGCCGAAGTGCAGGGGCTGCGGCTGGCCATCATCAACGGCCTGCAGACTGCCGTGCCGCTCACGGCCGGGATGATCGGTGCGGCGCTGGGCGTCGGCCCGGTGTTCTGGGCGGTGGCCGCACTGCTGGCAGCGGGCTGCTATGCCGGCCGGGGGAAATGGCACGCCCATCGCAATGCGCATGCCACACGACACTGAAAGCTATTCCCTGAGCGGAGGAAGGCTGCGCACGACCTTGCGCCACTTTTCGGTCTCCTGGCGCAGGAAATCCGCATAGGCGTCCGGCTTCAGCAGGAAAGCACGCTGGCCAGCCTGCACGAAGCGATCCTTGATGTCTGCCTGGTTGAGTACGCCCGCGGCAGCGCTGTAAAGCTTTTCGACAGCTGGCATGGGTGACCCGGCGGCCACCAGCAGGCCGCCATGATTGGGGGTCTCGGCACCAGGGAAGCCTGACTCGGCCATGGTGGGCACATCAGGCAGCAGTGGATTGCGCGTCACACCGCGCACCGCCAGCACCCGCACCTTGCCACTTCTGGCCAGACGCTCAGCCAGCAGGGCCGACAGCGGCAGCATGTCGATGCGGCCGGTCATCAGGTCATTGGCCGCGGGCTGCTCCCCCTTGTAAGGCACATGGACGATGTTGATGCCCGTCAGGTTGCCTATCAGCGCGCCGGTGAGATGGATGATGCCCCCTGTCCCGGTCGATCCGTAAGTGAATCTGCCCGGGTTGGCCTTGGCCAGGGCGACGAAATCGGCAAGCGACTTCACGCCCATGTCCACCCGCACGGCGATGGTGCCATCGGCGAGATAGACCGGCGTCACCGGCTGCAGGTCACGCAATGGCACGAAGGGATACTGCTTTTCGGTGAGGGGCAGCAGCACCAGCTGGCTGGTGGAGCAGAAACAGACGGTATGGGCATCGGGCCGGGATTTCGCCACCACGTCCGCGCCGATGGCCCCGCCGGCACCCGGCCGGTTGTCGATGATGACAGGCTGGCCACCCAGACCTTTCGCCCACTCGGCAGCAAACATGCGCGCCTGGACGTCTGTGGCACCACCGGCCTCGACCGGCACCACCAGGCGCACCTGGCGTGCCGGGAAGGCATCCTGGGCTGCCGCCATCACGGGCGCCAGCAACAAGGCCAGCGAAATCACTCCCCTGGCCACCCCATCGACCCAATGACGATGATCACAATCAAGCGAATGATTTATTAGCCGTCTGGCCATCATATCTAAAACGACAATAATGGCCTTGACAGCCACCACTCAATCACCCAGCTTCAGCGCGCTTGATTTGATGAAGTTGTCCCACACCTCATACTCCTTCAGGAAGGCCTGCTTGAGGGCAGCCGGCGAAGTGCCCGGCCCCATTTCCATGCCATCCGGGGTGAGCTTGGCCTTCACATCCGGCGCATTGGCAGCGTCGGTGAATTCCTTGTTGAGCAATTGCAGCATGGCCTGCGGCGTGCCCGCCGGCGCGTAAACCGAATAGGAATTGGTCAGCTCGAAGCCGCTCACCGTTTCAGATACGGTCGGCTGGTCGGGGAAGGCCGTCGAGCGATTCAGGCTGGACACGCCAAGCGCCCTCACCTTGCCGCTCTTGATGTGCGGTGCCGCGCTGGGACCGGAGGCAAACAGGAGCTGGATGCGGCCACTCAGCAGGTCCGGGATGGCCTGGGCATTGCCCTTGTAGGG
This sequence comes from Betaproteobacteria bacterium, assembly GCA_947474715.1. Classification (GTDB taxonomy): domain Bacteria; phylum Pseudomonadota; class Gammaproteobacteria; order Burkholderiales; family SG8-39; genus CAIYPG01. The sequence continues at coordinate 73,238 of CANJJT010000006.1, read as the reverse complement.
CACGTGGACCATGTCGGTCGCGGTGCGGTTGGCCAACAAGGCCATGCCCAGGTGGTTGACCGCACCCAGTCCGGATGAGCCGTAACTGATGGCACCCGGCTTGGCCTTGGCCAGCGCCACCAGTTCCTTCACCGAACCGACCGACAGTGACGGGTGGGATATCAGGATGTAGGGCTGCGAAGACAGCAGCACGATCGGGTCGAAGGTCTTGCGGATGTCATAGGACAGCTTGCCCGTGACACCATTCAGGACCAGCAGATTGCCGGAGTTGAGGATGGTGTAGCCATCCGGTGCAGCCTGGGCTGCCGCGTTGAGTGCCGGAATGCCGTTGGCGCCGCCGCGGTTCTCGATCACCAGTAACTGCTTCAGTCGCTCCGACACCCTGGGAGCCACCAGTCTCACCACCACATCGCTGGCTGCGCCGGGGATGGAGGCCACCAGAAAGCGGATCGGCTTGTTGGGATAGGACTCGGCCCCCTTCTGCGCCTGCGCCTGAGCCTGAGCCTGAGCCTGCGGGATGCCGGCGTAAAGGCAGGCCAGCAAGACGCCGAGGACGGCGCCGGTATTGCGGGTCATGTTCATCTGCTTATCCTTTCTGCGTGCATCAGGGCAGGCCAAGCGCACGCTTGGCCAGAATGTTGCGCTGGATATCGTTGGCACCGGCGGCAATGGTGGCCGGAAACAGGATGTAGAAGGAGCCCATGATGTTCACCTTGACCCTGCCATCCTCGCCGAACGCCACCTTCTCCGAGGCCAGGCAGCCCGAGGATCCAGCGATTTCCATCATCAATGCGTTCATGCGCATGGTGGTCTCCGACGACCAGATCTTGAGCATGGACATGCCCGGCCCCGGGGTTTCGCCGCGCGAGATCAAGTCGGCATAACGCTGATAGAGCAGCGCCAGATCGGACACATCAAGTTCCAGCCTGGTGTACTTGGAACGGAACTCGGCGTCCTCCCACAGGCCGCGGGCATTGGCGATCTCACGCGTCTTGTTCATCGGGTACTGCGGGCGGCGCGGGCTGCCGCTGTTGAGGCGCTCGAAACCAAGCAGGCCCTTGGCAACCGTCCAGCCATTGTTCAACCCGCCGACGATGTTCTCCTTCGGGATACGCACATTGTCGAAGAAGCACTGGCAGAACTCGGGCTCACCGGTGATGTTGGTGATCGGCTTGATGGTCACCCCCGGCGTCTTCAGGTCGAGGATGAAGAAGCTGATGCCGGCCTGGCGCTTGGCATCCGGATCGGTGCGTGCCAGCAGGAACATGTGGTTGGCGTCCTGTGCCAGGGAAGTCCAGATCTTGGAACCATTCACCACATAGTGATCCCCATCCAGTTCGGCCTTGGTCTGCAGGCTGGCCAGATCGGAGCCGGCGTTGGGCTCCGAATAGCCCTGGCAGAAGATGTAATCCACCGAGAGGATCTTGGGCAGGTACTTCTGCTTCTGCTCCTCGGTGCCGAACTTCATCAGCGCCGGGCCGAGCAGGTTGAGGCCGTGCTCCAGCACCCGCGACACGCCGATGCGCTCGCGCTCCTCGAACAGGATCACCTGCTTGGAGGCGGACAACTCCATGCCACCCCACTCGCGCGGCCAGTTCGGAGCCAGCCAGCCGTGATCGGAGCACACCTTCATGTAGTCGTAGATGTTGTGCTTGCGCGGGCGCTTGAGCATGAACAGCTGGTGCTTGGGATAGTGCTTTTCGTAGTAGGCAATGGCCTCGTAGCGGAACTCCTCGTCGGTGAGCGCGTTCCAGTCGGTGTCTTTCGGCCGCTCACCCGGTTCACCGGGAAGCCTGGCCGGCTTGATCTGTGCCAGGATGCCGGCGCTGTCCAGTTCAGTCCGCTCGTGCAACGCGCGCGTGGCATCAAAGCAGCGACGGTGCTCGGCGCCATTGCCCAGCCAGGCCTGCAGCACGACCGCGCGCTGCAGGTGCAGGCCGGCGTCGTAGTCGTCGGTGAAGCCGATGGCGCCGTGGAGGCGGATGCAGTCGCGGGTGAGGTCGATGCCGGCATCCGAGCAGCGCGATTTCACGCGGCTTGCCACTTCCGACACGCGCATCTTGTCATAGGGCTGGTCCAGCACCCGCACTGCCTCATCGACGATGGCCGAAGCCAGTTCCTTCTGTATCCACAGATCCACCGCGCGATGCTGCAGCGCCTGGAAGCTGCCGATGGGCTTGCCGAACTGCACCCGGGTCTTCATGTAATCGAAGGTCAGGTCCAGTGCCTTGCAGGTCACCGCGTAAAGCTCGGCGCTGGCCATCACCGTCGCCTCATCGATGGCACGACTGAGCGCAGCATCACCAGCCTGTGTCGAAGCGGCAACGGCATCGGCAGTAACCACGACGTCCTTGAAGTTCATGCGCCCGAAGGAACTGCCGTCGGCGCGCTTGTCGAGGGTGATGGTGATGCCCGCAGTGCCAGCCGCCACGTAGTAGATGGCGGTCCTGCCGCCCTCGCTGGCGGTCACCAGGAAGCCGTCGGCGCCCGATGCCGGCGTGACGAAGCATTTCTGCCCATTGAGCACCAGGCCCGAAGCACTCTTCGTGACAGACAGCTTCGGCGCGAGGTCCGTGCCGGTGTCACCCTCCTGCCAGGCCAGCGACACGATCAGCCGCCCCTGGGCCATCTGCGGCAGCAATTTCTTCTTGAGGGCCTCATTGTCACCATGAAGCAGGGCACGGCTCGCCAGCACCGCGCAGGCCGTCACGGGCTCGGGAATCAGCGCACCGCCGAGGCCTTCGGCCACAGCCCGCATCTCGGTGAAACCCAGTCCCTGGCCGCCATACTGTTCGGGTATGACGATGCCCAGCCATCCCTGCTCGGCGAGCTGTTCCCACAATTTGCGGTCATAGCCGGGCTCAGTGCCACGCAAGGCACGCACGCGCTTCAGGCTGGTGGCGCGGGCCACGAAGGTGGTGACGGCATCCTGCAGCATGCGCTGCTCATCGGTCTGGCCACTCCCGTGTGCGGGTGCGGCATTGCTCGCTGCGCTCATGGATTGCTCCCCTCTCTGGTCAACAGGTAATCAACGGCGGAAGGCAATCGGGGGCATTTCTCGGATCAAGCCCTCTGATTGCCTGCCATGGAAGCCGCCATTTTACAGCCGGCCACCGCGCAAGCCTGCTGCTGCCTGTCCGGCGAAAATTGGGCTGAACAGGCTCAGTCGGGCATCCGGATTCCGGCCGCCTTGCGGCGGGTGGTCAGCAGATCCTCGCAGAATCTGCGAACCTGCCGTTTTGTCCGGCACAGCGCCGGGATGAACCGGCGCGACACGAAAGCCGGACTGACCAGGCTGCCGGCGTGCTTGGCTTCGAAGAGCGCCTGATAGCGCTCGAAGGCCTGCTGATAACCGGGGCTCTCTCCGTAGGTGTAGTGGATCATGCTGATGTCACGGAACACCGCTACATCAAAGCCTGCCTGATAAGCGGAAAAGCTGAAATCGAGGTCATACAAGTGGAATCCATCGAAGGTATCCTCGTCGAAACGGCAGCGCTCAAGCACCTCGCGCCGCGCCGCCATGAACATGCCGTCCAGGCCCTGGAGACCGCCACTGGCAGGTTCATCCAGGGTGTCCAGCACCAGGACGCGATACCAGCCGGCCATTTCGTGCCAGGACGGATAGTGATGTGCAACCAGTCCGCGCAGATGCGGCCAGCCCGCTCCCATCCAGTGTCCCGCGGCCTCCCCCTTCACCAGCCGGTTCGTGCCGCACGCTCCCACCACGTCATGCACAGACAGGTGGTGCTTCAAACGCTCGTCAAAATCCGGTGTCAGCACTTCGATGTCATCGTGTGAAAACACCAGCAGATCGCCCCTGGCCTGCCTGGTCCCACGGTTGTAGCCTTCGCACAGTGAGCGCGCATCGTGGATGCCGATAATCTCGACCGAGCCCCCGAGCAAGGTCCTGTAGTTGCCAACCACGGCATCAAATTTGGCCCGATCCACGCTACAGATGATGATGGAAAAGGAAGGCCGCTCTGCAATCGCCGCCGCCGCAGCAGCAACGCCGGGAGTTGCCGAAGCCACCACTGGATCAAACGAAGGGTCCAACCGGGCCCTGCCAGCGACGAGCTCCACAAGAAACTGCTGCGTGTCCTGATCGACGGGGTCCAGAAGGGGGAGCAGCAATTCCTCTGCCTCGTCATGGCGCTGCTGCGCGATCAGTGCCTGCACCACGCACTTGCCAGCCCGGCGGTCCGAGGGATCGAGCAACATGGCATCGCGGGCGTGACGCTCGGCGAGCGAGGGGACGTCCAGGTGCATGGCCATTTCGGCAGCGAGCAACAGACTGCGCGGGTCGTTCGGCCCGGCCTCAAGTGCCAGCCGGCAAGGCTCGCGCGCATCCTCGTACCGGCCCAGGCGCAGGAGACTCTCGGCAAATCCCTGCCGGGCCGCCAGAATGCCGGGCCTTGCATCCAGCACACGCTGGTATTGGTCGGCGGCGGCCTTCCAGTCCAGACCCAGACGGCAGGCCTCGGCCAGGTCATACTGGATCTGCACGTCACTCTGGTCAGCCCGTGCAGCATCGCCCAACAGCCTGCAGGCGTCGGCTATACGGCCTTCGCAAAGTGCAATGACACCCGCACCGTGCAGGGCGGGTGGGAAGCTCGGTGAATGCTGAAGGGCTGCCTCATAACAACGCAGGGCGCCTGCGTTATCCCCGGCCATCTGCCGCTGCGCGCCGTCCTGACATAGCGCTTGCGGAGAGCGCCTGCCGGAGACAAGGGCGGCGAGCCTTTCGTGAAATCTCACTCAAGACCCGCCGTACCGCCGTAGTGCCCTGAACGATTAAACGATCAGGGGAACGATGAGCAATGCAACGATGTTGATGATCTTGATCAAGGGATTGATGGCGGGGCCCGCAGTGTCCTTGTAAGGATCGCCAACGGTGTCGCCGGTCACTGCCGCCTTATGGGCGTCGGAACCCTTGCCGCCATGATGGCCATCTTCAATGTACTTCTTGGCATTATCCCAGGCGCCACCACCAGTGGTCATCGAGATCGCCACGAACAGGCCGGTCACGATGGACCCCATGAGCACGCCGCCCAGCGCCTGCGGTCCGAGTACCAGACCCACGACGATGGGCACCAGCACTGGCAGCAACGAGGGGACGATCATTTCCCTGATGGCAGCCTTGGTCAGCATGTCCACGGCGCGGCCATACTCGGGCTTGCTGGTGCCTTCCATGATGCCGGGAATCTCCTTGAACTGGCGGCGTACTTCAACCACCACCGAGGCAGCGGCACGCCCGACCGCTTCCATGGCCATGGCGCCGAACAGGTAGGGAATCAGGCCGCCAATCAGCAGGCCGACCACCACCTTGTGGTCGGAAAGGTCGAACAACAGGGTCTGGCCAGCATGCTCCAGAGCGTGTGTGTAGTCGGCAAACAGCACCAAGGCGGCCAGGCCCGCCGAACCAATGGCATAACCCTTGGTGACAGCCTTGGTGGTGTTACCCACGGCATCCAGCGGATCGGTGATGGCACGCACGGACTCGGGCAGGTTCGCCATTTCGGCAATGCCGCCAGCGTTGTCGGTGATGGGGCCGTAGGCGTCCAGAGCCACGATGATGCCAGTCATGGACAGCATGGAGGTTGCCGCAATCGCGATGCCGTACAGGCCGGCCAGATCATAGGCGAACCAGATCGAAGCGCAGACCGCCAGCACGGGCCAGGCGCAGGATCTCATCGACACGCCGATGCCGGCAATGATGTTGGTGGCGTGACCGGTGGTGGAGGCCTGGGCGACGTGGCGCACCGGTGCATATTCGGTGGCGGTGTAGTACTCGGTGATCACCACCATCAGCGCCGTCAGGACCAGGCCGATCACGGCCGCGCCATACAGGTGCATGACCGTGAGGCTGACCGCCTTGCCGGAAATATCGAAGGTCACCTGCTTGAGCAGGTCGCCCATGATCCAGTCGGTGATCGGGTAGAAGGCGATCAGGGCCATGACACCGGCCACGATCAGGCCGCGGTAGAGGGCGTTCATGATCTTCTTCCCCGGCGTGGCCTTGACGAACATGCAGCCGACGATCGAGGCGATGATGGAGAAGCCGCCGATGACCAGGGGATACACGACGGCTGCGCTGGAAGCCGTCTTCACGATCAGCGCACCCAGGATCATGGTGGCAATCAGGGTCACGGCATAGGTCTCGAACAGGTCGGCGGCCATGCCTGCGCAGTCACCAACGTTGTCACCGACGTTGTCGGCGATCACGGCGGGATTACGCGGGTCGTCCTCGGGGATGCCGGCCTCGACCTTGCCCACCAGGTCGGCACCGACATCGGCGCCCTTGGTGAAGATGCCACCACCCAGACGCGCGAAGATGGAGATGAGAGAACCGCCAAAGCCGAAGCCCACCAACGGCTTGATCACATCGGACAGCGGCAGGTTGGGGGAGGCTGCTACCAGGTAGGCGTAGAAACCGGCCACGCCCAGCAAGCCCAGGCCAACCACCAGCATGCCGGTGATGGCGCCGCCGCGGAAGGCCACGGTGAGGGCTTCGTTCAACCCGGTGCGGGCCGCTTCAGCAGTGCGCACGTTGGCACGCACCGAGACGTTCATGCCGATATAGCCGGTGGCCCCAGAGAGCAGCGCGCCGACAGCGAAGGCAATGGCGGTCATCCAGCCCAGAGTGAAGCCAACCACGAAGAACAGGACCACACCGACCACCGATATGGCGAAGTACTGGCGATTCAGGTAAGCCATGGCGCCGGTCTGTATCGCTCCGGCAATCTCCTGCATCCGATCATTGCCGGCTGGCTGGGCCAATATCCATTTAGTTGAAATCGCGCCGTAAAGAATGGCCACGACGGCACAGGCGAGCGCGAACCAGAGCCCTGCTTCCATAAATCCTCCGCTGAATTGGTATAACCGCCCGACGCTATAAGCGTGGGCAGAATTGCGTAAAGTTTCGAATTATAACCAAGCTGCCCCCCCGAGGGCGAGCAGCCGCAGCGTCAGGAGGCCTGCTGGCAGTACTGCGTCACCCGATCCACCTCTTCGCTGGAGCCCAGGATGACACCAACCCGCTCATGCAGGGCCTTGGGCTGAATGTCGAGGATGCGCATCTGGCCGTTGGTGGCAGCACCACCGGCCTGCTCGACCACGAATGCCATGGGATTTGCCTCGTACATCAGCCGCAGGCGGCCGGCCACATGCTTGGCATCACAGGGGTACATGAATACCCCGCCCCGGGTCAGGATGCGAAAGACATCGGCCACCATGGAGGCGACCCAGCGCATGTTGAAATCCTTGCCACGCGGGCCGCTCTTGCCGGCCAGGCACTCGTCGATATAGCGCTTCACCGGCGGGTGCCAATTGCGCATGTTCGAGACATTGATGGCGAATTCCTGGGTTGCCGGCTCCAGCCGCATGGACGGCTCGGTCATGACGAAACTCCCCAGTTCCCGGTCCAGCGTGAATGCGACGGTGCCACAACCCACGGTGAGGACCAGCACGGTGGAGGGACCATAGACGGCAAACCCTGCCGCAACCTGCTGGGAGCCAGGCTGCAGGAAAGCCTGTTCATCCGGCTCAACACCTTTCGGGCAGCGCAACACCGAGAATATGGTACCTATCGACACGTTCACATCGATGTTGGACGATCCGTCCAGCGGATCCATCAGCAGCAGGAACTCACCGCTTGGATAATGACTGGGGATGCGATGGGGATGCTCCATTTCCTCCGAGGCCATGGCGGCGAGACTGCCGCCCCATTCGTTGGCCTCGACCAACACTTCATTGGCGATCACATCCAGTTTCTTCTGGGCCTCCCCCTGAATGTTGTCGGTACCGGCCGAACCGAGCACGCCGCCCAGAGCTCCCTTGGACACGGCATGACTGATGCGCTTGCAGGCTCGGGCAACGACTTCGATCAAAAGACGCAACTCGGCGGACACGCAGCCCTTTTCGCGCTGCATCTCAATGAGGTACTGGGTAAGGGTGACTTGCTTCACGATGTTTAAACCCCCAAGGCCGCAAAAGCGCGGTTGCGGATGTCGTCGACCGAGCCGACGCCGGCAATCTTGCGGTGCTTGGGGGCGCGGGCATCGCCCTCTGCCGCCCACTTCATGTAGTAATCAACGAGCGGCCGCGTCTGTGCCTCGTAGATGTCCAGGCGCTTTTTCACCGTTTCCTCCTTGTCGTCGTCACGCTGGACCAGTGCTTCACCGCTGACATCGTCCCGCCCCTCGACTTTAGGAGGATTGAAGGTCACGTGATAGACGCGCCCGGAGGCCGGATGAACCCGCCGTCCGGTCATGCGCCGGAGAATGTCGTCATAGCCCACATCGATTTCCAGGACGTAGTCGAGGTCGACACCGGAATCGCGCATGGCCTGCGCCTGGGGAATGGTCCGCGGAAATCCGTCAAACAGGTATCCATTGGCACAGTCGGGGTGATTCAGGCGTTCCTTGACCAGTCCGATGATGATGTCGTCGGATACCAGCCCACCGGCATCCATGACCTTCTTGGCCGCAATCCCCAGGGGCGTGCCTGCCTTGACCGCCGCGCGCAGCATGTCGCCGGTGGAAATCTGGGGAATGCCCAGTTTCTGGGTGATGTAGCCTGCCTGTGTGCCTTTGCCGGCACCTGGTGCGCCAAGGAGAATAAGTCTCATGTGGAAATCCCGGTGGTGGTTTTATGTTCGGGGGAAACACCTGATGTGTGGCGTTCCGGATATTTATGCAGGGAGGAAAGACCATAGCTCGCTTTGGCAGACCGGTCAATTTCAACGCAGCGACCGCGGCGCCCGGACGGACTTTTCGGGAGAGACGGCCTTGCGCGTTGCAGCCGCGGGCTTCTTCAACGCGGCTCGCACCCGGCGCAGGTCGGCCGGGGTGTCCACCCCGGCCGGCGGCGCCTTGCTGCGCACAGCCACCGCAATTTGAAACCCATGCCAGAGCACCCGCAACTGCTCCAGGGCTTCCGCCTGCTCCAGCGGCGACGGCGCCAGCGCGCCATAGCGCTCGAGAAAGGACACCCGATAGGCATAGATCCCGATGTGCCGATACCAGTTGGCCACGGCACCAGCCATGCTGGTGCGAGCTCCGGCGGACTTTGCGAAGCGATCGCGGTCCCAGGGGATGGGCGCCCGGCTGAAATAGAGCGCCTGTCCCCGCGCATCGAGCACCACCTTGACGGCGTTCGGATTGAACAATTCCGCAGCCTTGCCGATGGGACAGCAGGCGGTTGCCACGGCGGCGCTGCGGTCCTCATGCAACAGGGATGCCACCGCGCGTATCAGTGCCGGCTCCATGAGTGGTTCGTCGCCCTGCACATTGACCACGATGGTGCCGCGCGCAAGGCGCAGCTGCCGGGCAACTTCAGCAATGCGGTCCGTTCCGGATGGATGATCCGCACGCGTCATCACGGCCTCGTGGCCATGCTTGCGACAGGCTGCGGCAATATCTTCATGGTCAGTGGCAACGCACACGCTGCGGGCACCGCTCCGGCGGGCCCGGTCGGCCACATGCACCACCATGGGTTTGCCGGCGATGTCGGCAAGCGGTTTACCCGGCAGGCGCGTGGACGCGTGGCGTGCTGGTATCACCACGACAAACGGCGGGACATCCTTCACGCTGCAGTCCTACTCGACTTCTTCTGCGGGAGCGAGCTTGCGCGCCTCGTCTTCGAGCATGATGGGGATGTCGTCACGAACGGGATAGGCAAGGCGGTCGGCGCGACAGATCAGCTCGCCTTCTTTCTTGCGGTACACCAGCGGGCCCTTGCAAACCGGGCAGACGAGGATATCAAGCAGTCTGGCGTCCATGGATGGCTTCCAGCAAAAAATCGGCGAAGGCAGGATCCGCTTCCGCAGCCACACGCAACATGTAGCAGCCGTCGCTGGCGAATGCCCGACATTTTACCGCATCCTTTTCCGTCATCAGGATGGCGTCACAGTCCGGGAACTGCAGGTCGGCGGGCACAAAGGCATGGTGGTCGGGGAAGGCATGCGGCGTGAATGTCAGACCCAGGCCGGAAAGGGTGGCGAAGAAGCGGGCTGGATGGCCGATGCCAGCGACCGCATGCAGCCGCAGTCCGTTGAAGCGACTGGTCTCGACCGGAACGCCCGACAGGGTCTCGAAGCCCGCGGGCCGCAGCCGCATGCCGTAACGACGGTCGCCCCCCCCGCCGGGGAAAAGGGACAACCCATTGACCACAGTGGCATCCACGGCCCGGGAAACTGGTTCGCGCAAGGGGCCTGCGGGCAACATCCACCCGTTGCCATGGCCACGCTCGTCCTCGACGGCAATTTCCACATCGCGCACCAGCCGATAGTGCTGCAAGCCATCGTCACAGATGATGACGCTGCAATCAGGGTGGGCCTGCAGCAAGGCCCGGCCGGTGGCTGCCCGGTCCCGCCCCGCCCACACCGGACATCCGGCCCGCCCGGCCAGAAGGACGGCCTCGTCACCGGCAAGCAGCGGGTCATCGGTGCCCGATACCGGCCGCGGCAGGTAATGGCTGCCACCATAGCCCCGCAACAGCACCGCGGGGCGCAGCCCGGAGGCCTGCAGCAGTTGCGCCAGCCAGAGGACCAGAGGGGTCTTGCCGACGCCACCCACTGTGAGATTGCCGATCACGATCACCTTCACGGGCAGCCTGTGACTGCGCAGTACGCCACAGCGGAAAAGCAGCCGGCGCACAGCCACCAGCAACGAGAACAGGCCGGCAAAGGGCAGCAGCAACAGGGTCAGTGCAGTGGTGCGGGACCAGCAGTCGGGAAACCCGCCGCGAGGATTCTTTCGGGAGTCTGGCACGTTGGTGCCGCCCTGGACCGGGGCGTTACTTGCTGGTCTGCTCGACCGCGAATGCGATCTGGCTGTAGCCGGCCTGGCGCGCGGCGTCCATCATCCGGATGACCGACTGATGGGTCGCATTGTTGTCGGCGTTGATGACAACCACCGGATTCTTCATCCCGGAGCCGGCACGCCGCAGTTCTTCCGCGAACGCGGGCACGTCACGAAAGGCGACGGCCCTCCGGTTGACCAGGTATTGCCCTCCGGCACTCACCACGATGGCGATCTCGTTCGGACGCTCCAGCTGTTTCTCCGCCTCAGCGGTGGGCAACTGGATCTGCAGTTCGGCAAAACGCGAATAGGTCGTGGTCAGCATCAGGAAGATGATGATCACCAGCAGCACGTCGATCAGCGGAATCAGGTTGATTTCCGGATCTTCCTTGGTGTTGCTGCGAAAATTCATGATGGCCTGCGATCAGGACTGCGGCGGCCGTGCGCCGGATGCGTAATCCAGCCGCTCACCGTGAACGATGTCGACCAGCTTGGAGGCCTGTTGCTCCATCTCAACCACGAAGCTCTCCACCTTGCCACGGAAATGACGGAAGAAAATCATCGCCGGCATGGCGATGACCAGGCCGAAGCCGGTGTTGTACAGCGCCACCGAAATGCCGTGGGCCAGTGCCTGGGGATTGGTGCCGGTGGGCGCCTGCGAGCCGAAGATCTCGATCATGCCCACCACCGTGCCGAACAGGCCCATCAGGGGCGTGATGGAGGCGATGGTGCCGAGGGTGGTGAGAAAGCGCTCCAGGTCATGGGTTACCGCGCGACCGGCTTCCTCGATCGACTCCTTCATGACGTAGCGCGAGCTCTTCACGTTGCGCAGGCCAGCGGCCAGCACGCGGCCCAGCGCCGAGTCATTGGCCAAGGCCGACAGCAGTTCGGGCGTGATGCCCTGCTTGCTGTAGGCGTTGACAGCCTGATCCAGCAGGCCCGCAGGGACGATCTTGTGCTGCCTCAAGGTGACGAGGCGCTCGATGATCAGCGCCACGGCGATGATGGATGCGACCAGAAGCGGATAGATAGGCCAGCCGGCAGCCTGGATGATTGCGAACAACGTGTCTCCCGTCGCAGAGCCTGTCTGCGTCAAAAAATCCAGCGACACTTTATCGCGCAAGGGGCACTTCGGCAAGGAAAGCCGCCTCAGGGCTGCCGCGCACGGGCCCCGCTGACAGCGCGCGGCAAGCAGGCCCCCGCCTCGCATAGCGCCATGGTTTAGTATCCCCGCATGACTGATTCTATTTCCGGAAACGACGGCTTGGCAGTCCCCGGCGCCATCGGCGTGTCGGCACTGATGCGCAGCCTGCGGGACCTGCTCGAACACCGTTTCCCCCTGTTGTGGGTCAAGGGGGAAATATCCAACTACATGCTGGCGCGCTCAGGACACGCCTATTTCGTCCTCAAGGACCAGCAGGCGCAGGTGCGCTGCGTCATGTTCCGCCAGCGCCATCAGCAGGTCGAATGGCGCCCTCAGGATGGTGATCAGGTCGAGCTGCGCGCCACCCTCGGCCTGTACGAGGCGCGCGGCGACGTGCAACTGACGGTGGAATCCATGCGCCGTGCCGGCGCCGGACAGCTGTTCGAACAATTCCAGCGCCTGCGGGACAAACTTGCTGCCGAAGGCCTGTTCAGCCAGGAAGCCAAGCGCAGCCTCCCGACACATCCACGCTGCATAGGCATCGTCACCTCGCGGGATGCCGCAGCACTCCAGGACATCCTGAGCACGCTGGCGCGCCGCAATCCGGCCATCCCGGTGATCGTCCAGCCGACACCAGTGCAGGGCAGGGACGCCGCACCGCGCATCGCCCGGGCGCTGCAAGTGCTTGGTGACAGCGGACGCTGCGACGTCATCATCCTGGCCCGTGGCGGCGGCAGCATAGAAGACCTGTGGGCATTCAACGAGGAAGTGGTGGCACGCGCCATCCGCGCCTGCGCCGTGCCGGTGGTATCGGGGGTGGGGCATGAAACCGACTTCACCATCGCCGATTTCGCTGCAGATTGCCGGGCACCGACACCCACTGCCGCAGCTGAACTGGTCAGCCCCGACCGGGAGGCGTTGCTGCACCGGCTGGACGCGCTCAGCCGCCGGCTGCAGCAATGCCAGGCCCGGGGCATGGAACGCCGCATGCAGCGCCTGGACAGCTTCGGCGCGCGCCTGCAGCATCCGGGAGAACGGCTGCACCGGCAGGGGGAAAAACTGGCATCCGCCAGGGCTCGACTGGCTCGCTGCATGGGACAGTCGCTGGCGTATCATCAGCATGCCCTCAGTGCCTTGATGCGCCGGCAGATGGAACGGCGCCCGCGCCCCATGGACCGCCTCGACGCAATTGCCGCCCTCAATCATCGGCTGGTTCTGTCATTATCCTCGCGCCAGACGCTGCGGATGACGCGCCTTCGGGCGCTGACCGGGTCACTCGAACACCTCAATCCCCAGCGCGTGCTGGAACGCGGTTACAGCGTGGTCCGTGACGCATCCGGCAGCATCATCCTCGAAGCGGAGCAGGTACGCGCTGGCGACCTGCTGGATCTGCACTTCGCCAGGGGCTCGGCACGTGCGCGCGTCGAGAACACCTGACTCGGGCCCAAGCCGACATGAGATCAGAACAAGCATGTCCTTGAGAATGAGAATCGCCCTGCTGTGCTACACTCGGTTTGCTTGACAGCCCTGTTTTCGCATCCGTCGAAAACCAGCAAAAACCAATTCATCACGAAGGAGATTCTGTCATGGGAGCGATTTTCCAATCCCTGGGGCGCACGGTAACCGCCGGTGTCGTACTCGTCATCATACTCATTGCAGCCTCCGGCTCAGGCATCGAGTTCAACCATGCCTGGGGTGCCTTTGTCATGCGCTGGTTCCACGTGCTGGCCGGCGTGATGTGGATTGGCCTGCTGTGGTATTTCAACTTCGTGCAGATACCTTCGATGCCCAAGATTCCGGATGAGCAGAAACCGGCCATCGGCAAGGTTATCGCCCCGACTGCGCTGTTCTGGTTCAGGTGGGCCGCACTGGCGACCGTGGTGACCGGCCTGCTGCTGGCTGGCATGAACGGCTACCTCGGCAACCTGTTCACCTTTGCCCGCCCGTTCACGGCTATCGCGATCGGCATGTGGCTCGGCCTGATCATGGCCTTCAATGTCTGGTTCATCATCTGGCCGAATCAGAAGAAGGCATTGGGCATCGTCCAGGTGGATGCCGAGGCCAAGGCCAAAGCTGCACGTGTGGCCATGCTGACCTCGCGCTTCAACACCATGCTCTCCATCCCCATGCTGTACTGCATGGTGGCGCAACAAAACGGCGGCCTCTGATCAGGCAACTGGAGCGCCATGAAAAAGGGCCCGTGAGGGCCCTTTTTCGTTGGTGTCGGCGGTAAGCTGGCCGCCATTTACTGAGGCTTGGGTGCTGTCTCCAGACCGCGCAGGCTGGCACCCGCGGCTATGCCACGCGACTTGAACCAGCCCTTGCTCATCTCGAGGGCAAATCGGGACGGGGCCGCCGCGCAGTGGCTGTTCTCGGTCAACGGCTCCATGTCATGGATGCTGACGATCTTTCCGCGGGCATCAACGAAGGCAACGGAAAGCGGCACATAGGTGTTCCTCATCCACATGCAGTGACGCTCTTCCTCGGTGAAGACGAACAGCATGCCCTCGTTGCCAGGCAGGGTCTTGCGGTACATCAGCCCCTGTGTCCGGTTATCCATGGTGTGGGCCACCTCGGCGTTGATGATGTGCATGCCGGCACCCAAGGTCATGCGGGGCATCTGGGCCCAGCCTGGCAGGCAGTACAAGGCTGCAGCTGCGGCAGAAATGCCAAGAAAGCGTCTAGTCAAACTGTTCACGTTGGTCAACCCAGGCTGGCGATGTCGGGATCAGGGTAGTGCATTGATCAAGGCCCAGAAATGAAAAAAGGCAGGGGGAACACCCCTGCCTTTTCAGCGATTCGTCAGAAGACGAATTAATTAGCCTTCTTGGCATCAGCCTTCTTGGCATCAGCCTTCTTGTCGTCCTTCTTGGCTTCAGCCTTCTTATCGTCCTTCTTGGCATCAGCGGCAACAGCGCTGAAGGAGACAGCGGCGAACATGGAAGCCAGAACGATAGCGATGAACTTTTGCATGGTTTTTCCTCTCTCTTTGATGATGCGAAATTTTCGGAACGACCGGCTTTTCGGACCAGTCCCTCCTCCTAACGCCCCTGCTCAAGGCCGGTTGACACACCCGGCAAAATTTTGGGACGCATCATTCTAATCAAGGAAAGTGATGATTGCAATCGAGCAAGGGATTTTCCGTTTCAGGAACAACCGATTAGCTCCGAATGGGCAAATATGGCCGTCAGTCCCTCCAACTTCTAGGGCTACGGCCATTGCTCACTGGCAGACTCCACGCCATTCCATCGAAATATTTCAGACATATGGACAGCAGGACAATTGCGTCATCACCAAGAAAAAAAGGCCGCATGCGCGGCCTTTTTTGCTGAGCCCGAATGCCACAGAGCCTGCAAAGAAAACGGGCGCATCACGCCCGTCTGGAGAATATCGTCATGGGGCCTGAATATTCGAGGCCTGCTTGCCCTTGGGACCCTGGGTCACTTCAAACTGGACCTTCTGGCCTTCCTTCAACGTCTTGAAACCACTCATCTGGATAGCCGAAAAATGCGCGAACAAATCTTCACCACCATCATCCGGGGTGATGAAGCCATACCCCTTTGCATCATTGAACCACTTCACCGTACCTGTTGGCATAGAACCCATCCTCGAATCGAAATAACCGGAAAAGCCCGGAACCATGTCTGTTCCTCACGTGGCCGCAGGGTTTTCCATCCCCTATAGGGCTTGGAGGACAAACACAGGACAGCCTTATACGCCCATTGTAAAAACGCGTCAATGTGGCTTTTTTCATTCTGTCAAGTGAAATATCGGCCTTTCTCAAGTCGCGATACCCTGCCTGAAAGGCCGGGAATTGAAGCGGGACTGATCCACCAGGGACATTGTGTTTGCCAGTAACAATCAGTACAGTAGAAGTCGAACCGCATTTGCATTGCGCAGATGCAGCTAGGTGGGCCATGCGATGCCCGCTCCCCGGGAATTACAACGCATGATTGTTGTCCAACCGGGTGTAACAGGCAGTGGCAGTGACCGCTCCACGGCACCCGGGGTACGCTTTGCAGGACAGTTTTTGACAATATGGCTACCCGTTCTCGAGATGCCACAATACTTGAAGCCCAGAAAGCCAGGCTCAAGCCACCGCCACTTTTCAAGGTGATGCTGCTGAATGATGATTACACCCCGATGGAATTCGTGATCATTGTCCTGCAGCAGTTTTTTGCCATGAGCCGCGAACAGGCGACCCAGGTCATGCTCAAGGTGCACCGCGAGGGAATGGGTGTCTGCGGGATCTACCCCCGCGACATCGCCACTACCAAGCGGGACCAGGTCATCGCCTACGCACACAAGCACCAACATCCCCTGCAATGTCTAATGGAGGAAACGTGATCGCCCAGGAACTGGAAGTCAGCCTGCACATGGCTTTCGTGGAGGCGCGCCAGAAGCGGCACGAGTTCATCACTGTGGAGCACCTGCTGCTCGCACTGCTGGACAATCCCACCGCCGTGGAGGCCTTGCGCGCCTGCGCCGCCAACATCGATGGGCTGCGCAAGGCTCTCTCGGACTTCATCACCGCCCACACCCCGACCGTGGCCGGCAGCGAGGAGATCGACACCCAGCCGACGCTCGGGTTCCAGCGCGTCATCCAGCGCGCCATCCTCCACGTTCAGTCCTCCGGCAAGAAGGAAGTGACCGGATCCAACGTGCTGGTCGCGATATTCGGCGAGAAGGATTCCCATGCCGTCTACTTCCTGCACCAGCAGGGTGTGACGCGGCTGGATGTGGTCAATTTCATCTCCCACGGCATCACCAAGTCCCCCCAGGGCAAGGATGCCAAGGCTGGCGCCGGGCAGGAGCAGGAAGCCGGCGCCGAGGAACAGCAGGGCAGCGGCGCTCTGGAGACCTACACCCAGAACCTCAACACCCAGGCCCTGGCCGGGAAGATCGATCCGCTGATCGGCCGCGAGCATGAGCTGGAGCGCGTGATCCAGACACTGTGCCGACGGCGCAAGAACAACCCGTTGCTGGTGGGCGAAGCCGGCGTGGGCAAGACCGCCATTGCCGAAGGCCTGGCCAAGCGCATCGTGGATGGCCAGGTGCCGGAGATCCTGGCCAATTGCCAGGTCCATTCCCTGGACATGGGCGCATTGCTGGCCGGCACCAAGTACCGCGGCGATTTCGAGCAACGCCTCAAGGCCGTGCTCAAGCAGCTGGTCGACAATCCCAATGCCATCCTGTTCATCGACGAGATCCATACCATCATCGGCGCGGGTGCCGCCTCGGGTGGAACGCTCGACGCATCCAACTTGCTGAAGCCGGCGCTCTCCTCGGGCGCCCTCAAGTGCATCGGCGCAACCACCTACAACGAGTACCGGGGCATTTTCGAGAAGGACCATGCGCTGTCGCGGCGCTTCCAGAAGATCGACGTGCCGGAGCCCACCATAGACGAGACCGTGCAGATCCTGCGCGGCCTGAAATCGCGCTTCGAGCTGCACCATGGCGTGAAGTACAGCGCCAATGCCCTGTCAACCGCAGCAGAACTCTCGGCGCGCTACATCACCGACCGCCACCTCCCGGACAAGGCCATTGACGTGATAGACGAAGCCGGCGCGGCGCAGAAGATCCTGCCCAAGTCACGGCAGAAGAAGCTCATCGGCAAGGCGGAGATCGAGGAAATCATCGCCAAGATCGCCCGCATCCCGCCAGCCTCGGTGTCCCAGAACGATCGCAACGCGCTCAAGAACCTCGACCGCGACCTCAAAGCCGTGGTATTCGGCCAGGACAAGGCAATCGACGCGCTGGTGTCGGCCATCCGCACCGCACGCTCGGGCCTGGGCAACCCGCAAAAGCCCATCGGCGCCTTCCTGTTTTCCGGCCCGACCGGCGTCGGCAAGACCGAAGTGGCCCGGCAGCTCGCCTATTGCATGGGCATAGAGCTGCACCGCTTCGACATGTCCGAGTACATGGAACGACACACCGTGTCCCGCCTGATCGGCGCCCCGCCCGGCTATGTCGGCTTCGACCAGGGTGGACTGCTTACCGAGGCCATCTCCAAGAAGCCCTATGCCGTGCTGCTGCTCGACGAGATCGAGAAGGCGCACTCGGACATCTACAACATCCTGCTGCAGGTGATGGACCACGGCACGCTCACCGACAACAACGGCCGCAAGGCCGACTTCCGCAACGTCATCATCGTCATGACCACCAATGCCGGAGCGGAGGCGCTGAACAAGACCGTCATGGGCTTCACCAACAGCCGGGCGATGGGCGATGAAATGGCCGAGATCAAGCGGCTGTTCTCCCCGGAGTTCCGCAACCGGCTGGATGCCACCATATCCTTCAGCTCGCTCGACCATGACGTCATCGTCCGTGTAGTCGACAAGTTCCTCATGCAACTGGAAGCCCAGCTGCACGAGAAGAAGGTGGATGCGGTCTTCACCGATGCGCTGCGCGAGCACCTGTCCAAGGCAGGTTTCGACCCACTCATGGGTGCGCGCCCGATGTCACGCCTGATCCAGGACACCATACGCCGGGCGCTGGCCGACGAGTTGCTGTTCGGCCGCCTTGCCTCCGGGGGCAAGGTGACGGTGGATGCGGATGCCGCCGGCAAGGTCGTCCTCAGGTTCGAAGAGGAGAAGGTCAAGGAAGTTACCCCCGAAGCCTGACAACCCGGTACGCGTCGAGTCGTCTCACAACGGGGGCTGCGGCCCCCGTTTCCATTTCGGGGCCTGCGACTTCCCCGTCCGATGCATCCTTGACAGTCGGCGCCGCTGCCGTGAAACTCCCGGCACAACAAGGCAACCAGCGACGCCGGCGGGCGAAGCTACCAACAAGCCATGAACAGGCACACCCCACCAGGGGATCGGTGCGCGTCCGGAGGAACTTCCCATCAAACCCCAGCTGACCCTACTCGCCAGCGCGCTTGCGCTGACTGCACTGGCACATGCCCTGCCCGCGAATGCGCAGGATCGCATCACCGCCAATCACGATTTCGCGCGCAACCTTGCCGCCGCCTGCGCCAGTTGCCATGCCGCCCGGGACACCAGTGCCGGCGGACTGCCGGTGCTCACCGGCAAGCCACGCGCCTATCTGTCACAAACGATGAAGGACTTTCGCGACGGGCGTCGCAGCGGCACCCTCATGCCGCAGCTGGCACGCGGCTATGACGACCGGCAGATCGAGGCCATCGCCGCCTGGTACTCTGGGGAGGCGCGGCCATGAGCATGCACCAGCAACAAGGCCGGGGACGGCGACATTTCCTGAAGGCCACCGGTGCGATCGGCAGCGCCTGGCTGGCGGGTTGCGCTGCGCCTTCATCGCCGCCTCCCGCGAAATCCGTAGGCCGTGTGATGATCGTCGGGGCCGGCTTTGCCGGCGCCACGGCAGCGCGCTACCTGCGCCTGTGGTCGCGTGAATCCATCGAGGTGATGCTGGTCGACCGCGAGCACCAATTCGTCTCCTGCCCCATCTCCAATCTGGTGCTGGGTGGTTCGCGCCGCATGGAGAACATCACCCGCAGCTACGACGGGCTGCGGGCCGCCGGCGTGCGTGTGATGGGCGACGAGGTCGCGGCCATCGACCTGGAACGCAAGCGCATCAAGTTCGCCCATCGCTTTGCCGACCTGTCATTCGACCGGCTGGTCATCGCCCCGGGCATCGACTACATGCACGAGCAGATCGAAGGCTACGACGAAGCTGCGCGCAAAACCGTCCTGGCCGCGTGGAAGGCCGGCGCCGAGACCGTGGCCTTGCGCCGGCAGCTCGAAGCCATGCGCGATGGCGGCACCTACATCCTCTCCATTCCGCTGGCGCCCTACCGCTGCCCGCCCGGCCCCTACGAGCGCGCCTGCCAGGTGGCCTGGTATTTCAAACAGGCCAAGCCACGCTCGAAAGTGCTGATCCTCGATGCCAACCCGGATGTCACCTCCAAGCCCGGACTGTTCAAGGCGGCGTGGAAGGAGTTGTATGGCGGCATCATCGACTACCGGCCGAACAGTGAAGTGAAATCCGTGGATGCGCGCACGAGCACCGTCAGGACCGACTTCGAAACCATCCGCGGCGATGTACTCAACATCCTGCCCCCCATGCAGGCGGCCGGCATTGCGCGCGCCATCGGCCTGACCGGCAAGACCGGACGCTGGTGCGATGTCGACTGGCTGACCATGGAATCGACCGTCAGCCAGGGCGTGCACGTGCTGGGGGATGCCACCCTGTCTGCCCAGGGCATGCCCAAGTCGGGTCAGATGGCCAACCAGCACGGCAAGATTGCCGCTGCCGCCATCATCGAGATCATGAACGGGCGCCCCGTCGATCCTGCCGCGGCACCCGGCATCATCAACACCTGCTACAGCTTCGTCTCCGATCGGGAGGCCATGCACGTCGCCTCGGTGCATCGCTACGATGTCGCACGCAAGAGCATGCTGCCGGTGACCGGGGCAGGCGGGGTGTCAGCACGCCATAATGACGTCGAAGGACTGTATGGCCTGGCCTGGGCGCGCACCCTGTGGGACGACACACTGGGAGAACAGCCCGCAGGCTGAGGGACTCAGCGCTTGCCGGTGCTGCCGAAGCCGCCCTCACCGCGTGCGCTGGCGGCGAAGTCTTCCACCACGTTCAGGCTGACCTGCACCACCGGGACCACCACCAGTTGGGCGACGCGCTCCATGGGCTGGATGGTGAAGGGGGCGCTGCCGCGATTCCACATCGACACCATCAACTGGCCCTGGTAATCCGAATCGATCAGGCCCACCAGATTGCCGAGCACGATGCCATGCTTGTGGCCCAAACCCGAGCGCGGCAGGATGACTGCGGCCAGCCCCGGGTTGCCGATGTGTATGGCCAGCCCGGTCGGAACCAGCATGGTGCTGCCAGGCTGCAATTCCAGGGGTGCATCGATGCAGGCGCGCAGATCCAGGCCGGCGGCACCTGAAGTGGCATAGGCAGGCAGGTGACCCTGCATGCGGGCATCGAGGATTCTTACATCAAGTTGTTGCATGGCTGGTCTGCCAACGTCCATGGTGAAATAAGAATATGATCATTTTTTCGAGCACATATCCGTCTTCATTGGACAGTGAAACTGATTATGATCAGCGACCTCGACGCTCAAGCATCCCGGCAATATGCGTGATCAGTTGGTGCGCCAGTTCCACCTTGGAGGTGCGCGGCAGGACATGCTCGCCCTGGTCATCGAAAAGCGTCAGCGCATTGTCGTCACGTCCGAAGGCGTGCTGGGCGAGGTTGGCGGCCAGCAGCGGGATGCCCTTTTTCTTGCGCTTGGCCTGGGCATACTCGCGCAGGTTCTCGGTCTCGGCGGCAAAGCCCACGCAGAACGGGGGCTTTGCCAGTTTCGCAACGGCGGCCAGGATGTCCGGGTTCGGGGCAAGCCTGATGGTCATGTTGCCGTGGCCACGCTTAATCTTCTGATCCTTGGCATCAACCACGTGATAGTCGGCAACCGCGGCCACCGCAATGAAGATGTCGTTCTTCTTCGCCCGCGGCAGCACCGCGTTATACATGTCCTGCGCCGTTTTCACGTCGATGCGACTGACACCCGGGGGCACCGCCAGCGCGGTATGGCCCGACACCAGCGTCACTTCGGCGCCGGCACTGGCCGCCGCCTGTGCCACGGCATAGCCCATCTTCCCAGAACTGGTATTGGTGATGCCGCGCACCGGATCAATGGGTTCGAAGGTCGGCCCCGCCGTGATCAGCACCTTGCGCCCCTTGAGCGGCCGGCTCTGCGCGCCCTGACTGCCGAGCAATGCCAGCACCTTCGCGTACAGATCCTCGGGCTCGAGCATGCGTCCCATGCCGGTCTCGCCGCAGGCCTGCTCACCTGCCGCCGGGCCCAGGACCTGAACGCCATCCCCCTGCAGCAGGGCCACGTTGCGCCGGGTCGCCGGACTGGACCACATCTCCACGTTCATGGCGGGCGCCACCGCCAGCGGACAGCGCCGCGCGATGCACAAGGTCGAGAGCAGATCGTCGGCCAGGCCATTGGCCAGCTTGCCGAGGAAATCGGCGCTGGCCGGGGCAATCAGCATCAGGTCGCGGTCGCGCGAGAGTTCGATGTGCGCCATGTTGTCGGCGATGCGCGCATCCCACAGATCGGTATGGACTGGCTGCCCGGACAGGGCTTGCATGGTGACCGGCCCGATGAAGCGCGTCGCGGCCTCGGTCATCACCACGCGCACGTCGGCGCCGGCCTTGATGAACAGACGCGTCAGTTCGGCAGCCTTGTAGGCAGCGACTCCGCCGGTGAGACCGAGCAGGATACGTTTATTGAGCAGCGGAGAGTTTGCAGCAGTAGAGGACGTGGCCACGGTGGCTTCGACCCTGGAGGAAAGCGGCGATTCTACGAGAATTTGGAGGGGCAGGCCCGCGCCGGCCGCTTCGGGCCGAGACGAGTCCCCGGAAAGCGCAAACGCGCGCGATCAGTCCAGCGCTGCGTTTAGGCGGTGCCGCCCACGGTGAGACCGTCGATGCGCAGCGTCGGCTGCCCCACACCCACCGGCACGCTCTGGCCTTCCTTGCCGCAAGTGCCCACGCCAGTGTCCAGCGCGAGGTCATTGCCGATCATTGACACGCGCGTCAGCACGTCCGGGCCGTTGCCGATCAGCGTGGCGCCCTTCACCGGATGGGTGATCTTCCCGTTCTCGACCATGTAGGCCTCGGAGGCGGAGAATACGAACTTGCCGCTGGTGATGTCCACCTGACCGCCGCCGAAGTTCACCGCATACAGTCCGTTCTTGACCGAAGCAATGATCTCGCCCGGATCCCGCGTGCCATTCAGCATGTAGGTGTTGGTCATCCGCGGCATCACCACATGGGCGAAGGATTCGCGACGGCCATTGCCAGTGACCGGCACGCCCATGAGGCGCGCATTCAGCGTGTCCTGGATATAGCCGCGCAGGATGCCATCCTCGATCAGCGTGGTGCACTGGGTCGGATTGCCTTCGTCATCCATGTTGAGCGAACCGCGCCTGCCGGCCAGCGTGCCGTCATCGACCACGGTGACGCCAGGTGCAGCCACTCGCTCACCGATGCGGCCGGAGAAAGCCGAACTGCCCTTGCGGTTGAAGTCACCCTCCAGCCCGTGGCCTATGGCCTCATGCAGGAGGATGCCGGGCCATCCCGGCCCCAGGACCACGGTCATCGGCCCGGCCGGCGCCGGACGCGAGTCGAGGTTGATCAGCGCCTGCGATACGGCGCGCTCGGCGAACTCGGCAAGGCAGGTGTCATCGAACATGCTGTAGTCGGTGCGTCCGCCACCGCCTGCGGAGCCCTGCTCGCGCCGGCCATTCTGCTCGACAATCACCTGCACCGACAGCCGCACCAGCGGGCGCACATCAGCGGCCACCAGACCATCGGAGCGCGCGATCAACATCACTTCGTATTCGCCGGCCAGCGACGCCATCACCTGGGACACGCGTGTGTCACGTGCGCGGCACATCTGCTCCAGTCGCTCCAGCAGCTTCACTTTCTCCGCATCGGGCAGCGAGGCCAGAGGATCGAGCCCGGTGTACAGCTCGCGGCCGGTGCCGCGTCGCACCAGGCCTGCTTCCGAAGTGCCGCCCTGCCTGGCAATGGCACGCGTCGCAGCGGCCGCATCCCTGAGCGCAGGCAGACTGATCTCGTCGGAGTAGGCAAAGGCCGTCTTCTCGCCGCTCACCGCGCGCACGCCCACGCCCTGATCGATGTTGAAGCTGCCGGACTTGACGATGCCCTCCTCCAGGCTCCAGCCCTCGGAGCGGGTGTACTGGAAGTAGAGGTCGGCGTAATCGAGCTTGTGCGCAAGCATCGATCCGAACACGCCGGAGAGTTGCTCCACCTGCAACTGGTTGGGCGCGAGCAGGTAGCTGCTGGCAGTCTGGAACAGGGCGTCGGATGCGTTCATGTAGGCCGATCAAAATGCGCGATGCGCGTTCATCAGGAGAAGACCGATTCTATCGGAGTGGCAGGGCACTTCCGGGCGGGGTCCAGATGTCTGGTGTCCGGTCTTAGAGCACCCGGTGCTGCAGTGCCGGCAGCATCTCACGGCATCGGGCGGTCACGGCAGGGTCCACCTCTGCCATCACGATGCCCTCGCCGGCCGGCCGCTCGGCCAGTATGCGGCCCCAGGGATCGATGACCATGCTATGACCATGGGTTTTGCGGCCATTGGCATGCAGGCCGCCCTGGGCCGGAGCAATCACATGGGCCAGGCTTTCGATGGCGCGGGCACGCAGCAGCGGTTCCCAGTGCGCCTCGCCGGTCACTGCAGTAAACGCAGCCGGCACGAAAATCAGGTCCACCGGCGCCAAGCTGCGGTACAACTCGGGAAAACGCAGGTCATAGCAGATCGACAGGCCGATCTTTCCGAACGGCGAATCGAAGGCCACCGGTTGCGAGCCGGCGCTGATGCTGCGATTCTCCTCGTAGCGCTCCGTACCATTGTCGAATCCGAACAGGTGGATCTTGTCGTAGCGGGCCACCCGACGGCCCTGATCATCGAACACGAGGCAACTGTTCCAGACCCTGTCCGGATCAGGGCAGGCCAGCGGGACCGTGCCGCCCACCAGCCAGATGCCATGGCGGGCCGCCTGCTCGGCCAGGAATGTCTGTATCGGGCCATCCCCCTCGGGCTCGCGCACGCGAACCTTGTCACTGTCCTGGCGCCCCAACAGGCAGAAGTATTCCGGCAGGCCGACCAGACGCGCCCCTTGAGCCGCAGCTTCGGCAATCAGCGCACCCGCACGCCTCAGGTTCACCGCCACATCCGGCTCCGACACCATCTGCAGGGCCGCCACCCTGAAAGGCATTGCATTGCTCATGCATTCACTCCCTGTTGGTCCCGGCCGCCGGCGTGTCCACGCGTGTGCGTGCAACCTTGGGGTCATCCCAGGTGCCGGTGACATCGTACTCGACCGCGAATACCTGGCCGAGGGGGTCCTTCAGCAAACGCTGCAGCAGCGTCGCTCCGAGGCCGAAGATCGGGTTGGCCAGAATCAGGCCGGCCACCGTGGAAGCGCCATCACCCAATGCAGGCACCACGCGCAGATGCAGGGTCTGCGTTTCGCGCGCCAGGTCGATGGTCCCGGACAGACGCACCTGGGCCGAGGCGCCCTTCATGAAGAAATCGGTGGTGCCCAGCACGCCTTTGGTGATGGCCGCCGTGCCGGTAATGCTGTCGTAGGCAAACCCCTCGCGAAACAGGTCGCGCAGGTCCAGCGTCACCAGCGATTGCAGCGATAGCACGCCCAGCAACTTGGCCACGCCCGGGTCGGCCTTGAGAAACTGGCCGCGATCTGCCGTCAATTTCAGATTACCGGTCAGGGTGCTGAAATCGGGCGCCTGCGGACTGCCAGCCAAGCCTATCTTGCCCTCAAGGCGTGAAGATCCATTGGCCATCACGCCGGGATAGCCCATCCTGGTGAGGAAACGGCCGATGTCGCTGGTCTCCAGTTTGACATTCAGGCTGAGGCTGGGGCGCGCTGCCCAGCTTTGCCAGATGCCGTCCACATTCAGACTGCTCTCGGGATTGCTAAGTTGCAGCTTCTCGATGCGCCAGTCGCGCGCGTCATTCACGGCCACCAGTTCCAGCCGGCCCAGTTGCCGGTCCCTGTGGGTGAAGGATTCGGCGACCACATCCAGCGCCGGCAACTCGCGGGCGGTTTCCCCGACCGGCGCCACCGGACCGGGCCTATCACCCGGGGTGATCAGGTGGGCCAGTCGTGCCTGCACCACGCCGCGCCCCTCCGGCCGCCATCTCACCTCGCCTTTCATTTCACTCGCATCGATGCTGGCATTCCACTGGGCGCCACGCGGCTGCGCGCGCAACACCAGGTCGTGGATGCGCTTGCCCGCCACATCCAGCGTGCCGATGCGCAGGCTCACCGAATTGAGCGCCGTGGTTCGCTGACCTGCCGCTGGCGTAGATGCCCCGGCACCAGCGACGACGGCCGGCACCGGTGCCGGCGTGGAGGCGCTGCCCGACAGCAAGGGCTGCCAGCGGTCCATGTCGACGTAGTCCAGATTGCCATTCACCGCCAGGCCTGCCGTAGTCGGCAAGACCGCGGTTTCGTTCAGTCCCAGACTGGCGCGATCCAGCGCATAGCCTTTGCCCTCGGCGCGGCGCAACAGCAGGGCGTTCATGCTGCGGCCCGCGCCCGTCCCCGTGACAGTACTCGTACCCGTGCCAGATCCCGTGCCCAATCCCGATCCCAATGTCACCGAAATCACGTCTCCCTTTGCCGGCGGCCGCAGGCCGCGGAATCGCTTCGAGGTTTCCGCATCGGCACTGTTGCTGCGCTCGACATGCAGGGGCAGGGTCTCCTGCGCGCTCTTGTAGAAGGGCGGTGGCAGGTCGATGGTCACACCCTGCAGCGGCGAGTCGATCACCGCATCGATGATGCCGCGGCGCGCGGTGATGGTGCCGCGCCAGGGTGCAGCCCCACCCGCATACTCGATGCCGGGCATGGCGATTACACGCCGTACTGCCGCCACCGTCGCGATGCCCTGGGCATTGATGACCACACCGCCCTCGCGCGTCTGTGCATTCACCGTGACCGGCCCGCCGAGGAACTGCGCACTCACGCCCTTGATGGCGAAGCCGCTTTCACTGAAGTCAAATCGGCCGTTGGCCTGGGTGAGCGGCGGCAGATCGGGATCGAAGGTCAACTGGCTGTTCTGCACTTGCACATTGCCCGCGACCCTGGTCGCCTCCGGCTTGCGCAAGGGCACATCCAGTTTCAACTGCAGCCGCGCAGTGCCGGTCGCGCGCATGTCCCGGGTGACGCCATCGATGTAGCCACCCACGGGGGAAGCATCGACGAAGCGCAGGAACTCGGCAGACGGGCCATCGGCCTGGCCTTCGACCAGCAGCTGCTCTTCATGGTGGATCATGTCGGGGATGGTTGCCCGCACATTGCTCAGGCGCGTGCCCAGCACGATGCCGCGCTGGGCACGCACCGAAAGCTGCTTGCCTTCGACGATGACCTCACCGGCAATGGCGCTGATGCGCGGCCAGCCATCCAGATAATTCAGCTCGGCGTCCGTAACGCGCGCCACCACGGAGAATCGCCCCTGTTTCGGGTCATCGAAGGGAAACTGGGCAAGATCGCCCTTCAGGCGCAACTGCACGTCGCGCGACTGGCCGGCGACAATGGCCGCCTTGAGGTAGTTACGCAAGCCGTCCGAGAGGTACGGGATGTAACGCCACACTGCGCGACCGTCGGCACGAGTGAGACTGCCGGTGAGATCGATGACGCCCGGGGAACCGGCCCGTGTGGCGTAGCTGCCCGCCACTGTCCCGGCCACGTCGGCATTGGCAAAGGCCACGTCACGGAACTTCAGCTCCCGCTTGTCAGCGGCAATGGTCCAGCCCAGTTCTCCGCTGAGGCTGTCCAGTTGCAACGATCCGCCCAGCACGCTCCCCAGGTCGATGGCGATGCGCTCGGTGCGCGGTTTGGCCGTCGCCGACGACGCACGGGCCAGCGATACGCTGCCCGCCTTTTCCGTGACATTCAGCGTGCCTGCCAGCCCGGACAGTCCCGGGATGCCGGCATGCGGCCGCATGCCCAGTCCGGCAAAGCGGCTGCGCACGACGTATTCGTCTATGCGGTCACCCGTATCGCTCCAGCTGAGCTTCAGGTCCTGGACATGCCCGCGCGGTTGCGCCGCATCCAGCCATTGGCGCATCGGCTGGGGCAGGGGCAGATAAGCGGAAAGCCTGGCCAGCGGCTCCAGTTCCAGCGTGTCTGCGGTGAACTCGCCCCTGGCCTTCTGCTGGCCAGCCGCCGCCTGCAGCCGGAATACCAACTCGGCCGGCGGCAACGCCACGCCGCCACGGCTACGCAGGGTGAGTTTCCGTCCCAGCAACTCCGTCTGGGTGGCACTGCGTTTGCCGCCCAGGCGTCCGCTCAGGAAGTCGAGCTCCATCACCGGCAGTTCCGGAGCCAGGCGTGCCTCCACGCGCGCCAGCGTCACATCGGCCGTTGCTTCAGTGATGCGATTCTTGGCAAAGCTGATCCACATCCGCATTCCGCCTTCACCGGAACGCAACTCGACGGGGAAATCCACCCAGCGGCGCCAGGCACCAAGGTTGATGTAATCGAGCTCGGCGAACAGCCGGCCGCTCCATCCGGCGGAATCGGCAATGTCACGGCCGTTGAGTTCCCCGCGCACGTCCAGCATCGACGCCAGTTCGCGCGACACGGATGCCCGCAGTGCGAAGCGATGCGCGCTGCCGCTGTTGCGCAAGACCAGCCCGACACCGGAGAGCTCCAGCATGGGCGCACTGCGCTGCTCATCGGCCCAGGTGATGCGGGCACTGCGTACGCTGACCTCGCTCTGGCGCAGCAGCCAGTCCGCGAATCCCGGTTCATCCGGGGCTGATTTGGTCAGCCGCAGGCCGGCGACATGGAAGTCGCCCTGCGAATCGCGTCGCATGGCGAGGTCGGGACGGTCGATGGTCAGCGAATGAAAGCGGATCGAATTGACCAGCAGCGACGTCCAGGACAGCACCGCCTCCACTGCAGGCAGGGCCAGCACGACATGGCCCGCCCCGTCGTAGACGCGCAGGTCACGCAGATCGAGTTCCGGGCGCAGCCCATCCCAGCCGGCCGTGAGTTCGCCGATGGTGACGCGTTCCCCCACCACCTGGGAGATCTTCTGCTCGATGAGCCCGGTGTGCTGGCCGATGTTGGGCAGGATCCAGTAGCGCAGGCCCAGCACCATCGCGGCAAACAGGAAATAGATGGAAATAATGGTCCAGCCCAGCACTGACAGCGCCACACGCCAGCGCGGCCGCCGCGCCAGTTCCGTCTCGATCACCTCGACAGCGGCATGCTCCAGCCTGGCCGCCGCAGTGCCAGCCGCGGCAATGGCATCGGCCGCAGCGTGCACCGAATCACTGAAGGGTTTCTGGGGGTCGTTCACAAGGTCAACCGCAGCGGATACACGCGGTGGGTGCCATGGCGGCGGTGGGGAGAATGGCTGGCGCAGACACTACAGGGATCATGGCTGGCACCGATTCGCCTAAAATGCGAGACAGCAGCCAGAACAACGCAAAATAATCCCGAACCACCCATAACATCATTTGGGGACTACCTATCTGCATGCGTTGCGATGACCGGTGTGCGGTTCTATGACGCGACCTGCACATTCTAACCGCAATCCCCTGCAGTCCCTCCCGGCAACATGTCACGTTCCCGCTCATCCGATGACAGTCATTCCGGTGCACCCATTGCCCGGCCGGCGGCTGCCCGCCGCCCCTCGAAGGCGTCCGCGTTGAAGATGTCTGCCGCATTGGAACTGTCGCGCAGGCATTCGCGCTATGCCTGCAGTCTGGTGTTGGCCCATCCGGCACTGCTTGAGGACATTGCGCCGCAACTGGATATCGGGTGGACCCGCGTTGCCATGCACGCCTGCCTGGATGCCGAGGAGGGTGCGGACCTGGGCGTCAGCCTGCGGCGCCTGCGCAAGCGGGTACTGCTCACGCTGATGGAGCGCGACCTGGCTGGCTGCGCCAGCCTGGGAGAAGTCTGCTCGACCATGACCCTGCTGGCCGAAGTCGCCATCGAACGCGCTCTCGCCTGCGTCATGGAGGAGCTGCAGCAGACGCTGGGCATGCCGTGCTCGGAAGCGGGCGAACGCCAGGAACTGGTGGTGGTCGGCATGGGCAAGCTGGGCGGCGGCGAACTCAACGTCTCCTCCGACATCGATCTCATCTTCGTCTATCCCGAGGAAGGTGAAACCCGGGGTGAAGGCACGCGCTGCGTGAGCAACCATGAGTTCTTCTCGGCTGCCGGCAAACGCCTCATTGGCCTGATCAACCAGCCCACCGATGAAGGCTATGTATTTCGCGTCGACATGCGCCTGCGCCCCTGGGGTGACCCCGGTCCGCTGGCCATGAGCTACGACGCCCTGGAGCAGTATCTGGTGAGCCAGGGCCGCGAGTGGGAACGCTATGCCTGGATCAAGGCGAGGCCGCTGACCGGCAGCAACACCGCGCAGCAGGCGCTGGCCGCCACGGTGCGGCCCTTCGTGTTCCGCAAGTATTTCGACTACGGCGCCTTCGGGGCCATGCGCGAACTGCACGCACAGATACGCGAAGAGGTGGCGCGGCGGGAACTGGCCAATAACGTCAAGCTCGGCCCGGGCGGCATCCGCGAAATCGAATTCATCGCCCAGGTGTTCCAGCTGATCCGTGGCGGGCGGGAAACGGAACTGCAGACGCGTCCTACCCTGCAGGTGCTGGATCTGCTCGCTCGAAAGCGTCTGCTCACGGCGGAGGACGTACAGGTGCTGTGCGCCGCTTACGACTTCCTCAGGCGGGTCGAGCATCGCATCCAGTATCTGGATGACGCCCAGACTCACGAGCTGCCGAAGGCCGCGGTCGATGCAAAGCTGCTGGCCCAATCCATGGGATACCGCAGCACTGGCACCTTCCAGAAGACACTGGCCATGCATCGCACGGCCGTCGCCCTGCGCTTCGAGCGCATTTTCTCCACCCAGGCTCAACAGCGCCATGCGCTCGCCTCGCTGTGGACCGACACTGCGGAGGATGCTGCCGCTTCCCGGCTGCGCCGCCTGAGCGAGCTGGGCTATGCGGAGCCGGACGCGGTGGCAGCGCGACTGGCAGGCATACGCACCGGCAGCCGCTATCAGTCACTGCCCGAATCCAGCCGCGAGCGCGTCGATGCCCTGGTGCCGCGGCTGCTGGAACAGTCGGCCAAGCGCCCCGGCCCCGATGCCACCCTGGCGCGCGCCCTCGACCTGATCGAAACCATCAGCCGGCGCGCCGCCTATCTGGCGCTGCTGGACGAACATCCGGTGGCTCTGGAACGGCTGACCGGGCTGGTCTCGGCCTCACCCTGGGCTGGCGAATTCCTCAACCGCCATCCGGTGCTGCTCGACGAACTGCTGGACGCCAACCTGCTGATGGCCAAGCCGGACTGGCACCAGGTCGGCCAGGAACTGCGCCGCACGCTCATGGAAGCCGAAGGCGACATGGAAAGGCAGATGGATGCCTTGCGCGAAACCCACCACACCCAGTTGTTTCACCTGCTGCTGCAGGACCTGGCCGGCGCACTCAGCGTGGAGAGCCTGGCTGATCACCTTTCGGATCTGGCCGACCTGGTGCTGCAGGTCACGCTGGAGTTGTGCTGGAGCGGCCTGCGCACACGCACGCCGACGCTGCCCGAGAAGCCGCACTTCGCCATCATCGGTTACGGCAAGCTGGGCGGCAAGGAACTGGGCTACGCCTCCGACCTCGACATCGTGTTTCTGTATGACGATGGCGGGGAACACGGCGACGCCGACAGCAATGGCAATGGCACGGCGGAAGCCTATGCCCGCCTCGCCCAGCGGCTCAACACCTGGCTCACCAGCCGCACCGCGGCCGGCGTGCTGTTCGAGACCGACCTGCGGCTGCGTCCGGATGGCGCCAGCGGCCTCATGGTGAGTTCACTCACCGCCTTTCGCCGCTACCAGCGCGAGTCGGCCTGGGTTTGGGAACACCAGGCGCTTACGCGCGCGCGCTTCTGCGCCGGCGAGGCCGCCACCGGCGCCGCCTTCGAAGCAGAGCGCCAGTCCATCCTGCGCACCCGGCGCGATCCGCAGGCGCTGGCCGATGAAGTGCGCAAGATGCGCAAGACCATGTCCGAAGGCCATCCCAATACCAGCAAGGAATTCGACATCAAGCATGACCGCGGCGGCATGGTCGACATCGAGTTCATCGTGCAATACCTGGTGCTGGCCCACGCCCATGCCCATGGCGTGCTCGCCCGCAACGACGGCAACATCGCGCTGCTCGGCCACGCAGCCAGCCTGGGCCTCATCGATGCGGCGCTGGCGACCGAAGTGCAGGAAGCCTATCGGGTGTTTCGCAGGCTGCAGCACTCGCTGCGCCTGGCCGGGGCGCGCTACGCCCGGGTAGCGCGGTCCGAGGTGGCCGCGGCGGTGCGCGCAACGCGGTCCCTGTGGCAGGCCGTTCTCGGAAAGAAATGATCATTTCCGGATGGCAGGCGCCGTGGACATTGAATCAACAAAGAAATTGTAATCACCACCAATCTGGCCAGCCCGTCTCAGGCGGAGACCACGAACAGCCCCACCACCGACAGCAGGCCCACGCTCCAGACCAGTGAGCGCAGGATCGCCGCATCGGCCACATAGGCAGCGATGTAGGCCCCGCGGGCCACCACGAACACCACGGCCAGCAGGTCTATGCGGCCCTGTGGCGCCTGCGCCAGGTGCGCAATGATCACCGCGGCAGCAAACGCAGGGAATGCCTCAAAACTGTTCTGATGCGCCCAGTGGGCGCGCTGGCGCCATCCGGACAGGCGGGCCAGCCATTCGCGCGGCGCGTGGTTGTCGAATCCCGGCCTGGCCTTGGCCAGCCCCACCGCTGCATAGGGCAGCATCGCCGCCGCCAGCACACACCAGTACGCCGTCGTCATCGTCGGGGTCATTGCCATCTCCTGCGCTTGATCCATCGGAACATCCACCGCATTGCATCTTACCCCCCGGGGCGGCGCGTCCCTGTTGCCCGCCCGCCCCCATCAACCGGGCGCCTGCCAGGCCGCGACCACAGCCACTTCCGTTAAAATCATGAATTGAGTCGCCCCAATATTTCCGGAGTATTTCCCATGTCCATGGCCGATCGTGACGGCTTCATCTGGTTCAACGGCAAGCTGGTGCCCTGGCGTGAAGCCAACATCCACGTCCTCACCCATTCGCTGCACTACGGCCTGGCCGTATTCGAGGGCCTGCGCACCTACAAGACCGCCAGCGGCCCGGCCATCTTCCGCCTCGAGGAGCACGCCGAGCGCTGGTTCAATTCGGCCAAGATCTACCTGATGAAGATGCCCTATGACATGAAGACGCTGATGGAGGCGCACTGCGAGGTGGTGCGCGCCAACAAGCTGGACTCCTGCTACATCCGCCCGATCGCCTTCTACGGCTCGGAGAAGATGGGGGTCTCCCCCAAGGGTGCGTCGGTGCATGTGGCCATCGCCGCCTGGCCCTGGGGCGCCTACCTCGGCCCCGAAGCCCTGGAAAAGGGCATCCGCGTGAAGACCGCCTCCTTTGCACGCCACCATGTCAACGTCACCATGGCGCGCGCCAAGTTTTCCGCCACCTACGCCAACTCCATCCTGGCCAACATGGAAGCCACCGAGCATGGCTACGACGAGGCGCTGCTGCTCGACGTCGACGGCTTCGTTGCCGAGGGCGCGGGCGAGAACCTCTTCATCGTGAAGAAGGGCAAGATCTACGAGCCGGAAATTGCCTCGGCACTGATGGGGATCACGCGCGACACCATCATCACCCTGGCGAAGGACCTCGGTTACGAAGTCATCTCCAAGCGCATGACCCGCGACGACGTCTACATCGCCGACGAGGCCTTCTTCTCCGGCACCGCCGCGGAGATCACACCGATCCGGGAACTGGATGGCCGGGTCATCGGCGCCGGCAAGCGCGGACCTATCACCACCAAGATCCAGAAGCTGTTCTTCGACGTGGTCAACGGCAAGGTACCCAAGTACAAGCACTGGCTCACGCAGGTGGGCAAGACCAAGCCGGCAAAGAAAAGTGCCAAGAAGGCCGGGGGCCGCAAATGAGCACGTCCACCACGACGGTGGCCGGAGCAGCCAGCACGGTTGAAATCACCGCGGCCGACCTGCCGCTGCACTGCCCCACGCCGGCCACGCCGTTGTGGAACATGCACCCCCGCGTCTTCCTCGAGATCACCAGGACCGGCGACATCCTGTGCCCGTACTGCGGCACTCACTATGTGTTCAAGGGCGAACTGCCCACCGGTCACTGAAGCCTGGTGGCCGAGCCTGCGGTGCCGGCCAGCCGGCCTGATCAGGCCCCGGCCTTGACGCCGTGTCTGGCGCGAAACTGAGGCCCGCCACGATGCGTTCCCCCATGCGTGTACTCGTGGTTGCCCCCAACTGGATCGGCGATGCACTGCTCGCGCAGCCCCTGTTCGCCCGGCTGCACCGGCGCCTGCCCGACCTGATCATCGACGCGCTTGCACCGCCCTGGACCGGCCCGGTGCTGGCACGCATGCCGGAGATCAATGAGGTGCTGGATGCGCCCTTTGCCCATGGCGAACTGAGGCTGAAGGAGCGCTGGCGCCTGGGGCAGTCACTGCGCGAGCGCGGCTACAGCCAGGCGGTCGTGCTGCCCAACAGCTTCAAGTCGGCGCTCATCCCCTTCTTTGCCGACATCCGCCTGCGCGTGGGTTACGTCGGCGAATCGCGCTATGGCCTGCTCAATGTCTTGCACAAGCTCGAGCGCGAGGCCCTGCCCCTGATGTCGGAACGCTATGCCCAGCTGGCCGAAACGCCGGGCGAGCCGGTGACACGTCCGCTGGAGGTGGTACGCCTGCGCGTGGATGAAACCAACCAGCTGATCACCATGGCGCGCCTGGGCATCAGCCGCCAGCGACCGGTAGTGGTGTTCTGCCCCGGTGCGGAATTCGGCCCATCCAAGCGCTGGCCGGCAGAACACTACGCAGCGCTGGCCCGCCGCCTGACGGACCAGGGCAGGCAGGTCTGGCTGATCGGCTCTCCCAAGGACGCCCCGGTGGGCGAGGCCATCGCCGCCCTTTCCGGTGGCGCGGCGCTGAACCTGTGCGGGCGCACCGACCTCGCCTCGGCGATAGACCTGATCGCGGCCGCCTCCCTGGTGGTGAGCAATGATTCCGGATTGATGCACGTGGCCGCCGCCACCGGCCGGCCGCTGATTGCGATCTATGGCTCGTCCGACAGCCGGCACACCCCGCCGCTGGCGGCGCCGGAACAGGCACGCATCGTGGAAATCCAGGGCCTGGATTGCCGCCCCTGTTTCAAGCGCGAGTGTCCGCTGGGCCACTGGCGCTGCATGAAGGAGATCGGGCCGGAACAGGTGTTGCGTGACATCCAGGCCATCGAGGCGGCCTGACCGCCCGGCCAGCACGCCCTCAGGCAGCGGCAAGGCTGCGCATGTGCACGGCAACGATGGCCTTGGCCTCGTTGAAATCCTGCGCATGGCCGGCGGCAAACAGACAACAAGCCAGCTGGTGGGAAATCGGCGCCGGCACCGAAGCCGGCGCATCGAGCATCTGCCGGATCACTGCTGCAGTAGCCCTGGGACTGACATCGAACGCGACGTCGTTGCCGACATGATCATGCGGCGCTTCCTGGTCGAACAGCATGAGCGAAGCACCGTCACTCACCAGTTCCATGCGCGGCCGACGCCGCGGGTTGGCAAAGGCTTCGCCCTCGGTACCGGCCATCACCAGCGCATCCTGCCCGGAGGCGAGCAGCAGATCACGCAGCATCTCCAGCTCCACTCCGGGCGCCGCGCTCACCAGCCGCATGCTCTTGCCCAGGAAGGGATCGATCAACAAGGCCATGGCCGGGACCACGCCGGTCACACCGATACGATGGCGCAGGGATAGCAGGCTTGCCAGCCCCGGCGATAACACCCCGGTGGGCACAAAGGCCAGGCCCTCATTGTCCAGTGCCGCTTGCGCACGACCCAGCGTCAGGCAGGGCATGATGCCCAGTTCGCGAAAGACATAGGCGGTGGCCGCGCGACCGTGCCCTTCCAGGGTGCCATGCACCAGCACCGGCACCCGCAGACGCTGCAACAGCAGTGCCAGCAGTGGCGTGAGATTGTGCTGCGTGCGCGCACCACCGTAGGCTGGAATCACCACCGGCCTTGCGCCATCGCGGTCGCACACCGGCGGCATCAGTTGCAGCACGTTGTCGGCCAGGGCGGCGTCGAATCCCAACAAGGCCCACTGCGGCAGCGTCCCGGTGCCCATGGCCACCAGCAGCGCGCCCATTTCCAGGTCGGGCAGTCCGCCTTCCAGCATGGCGGCGAACAATTGCCGGATCTCCTGGACAGGAAGCGGTGATGCATCCGCTTCAACCCCAGCAATGGCGCGTATCAAGGGTGCGAAATTCATGGCGTTCTCCATGCGGGCATCCCATCTGGCCTCTCCCTGGTCGCTGCACCGCACCACCCGCAGGGGGCGGCAGCACTGGAAAGGAACACTGAGGACTTCCGGCCCTTGCCTGATTAGCAAGGGGAATGCCATGCGTTTCAAGCCGGGGCTCGGGAGTCCGGGCCGACCGAACGAATGGCATGCACCCGCAGGAGGCACTCGAAAACAACAGGAAAAAACGCGGCTGGGCACGCCAGAATTGGGCACACCGCCTCGCAATGGTGCGTCCCGGCGCGGGGGGAGACACACGAATCGGCCGCGCGAAATGACACGCTGCGGTGCAACATTATCCGATTCGATGAAACTGTGAAGTCAGCCTGTAAGCCGGGTTCTGTCGGCACCCTTGCGGACACCGTGACGATCATTCCTCTGGGCCCGGAGTTGCCTCCGGGCTCTAGCCACCTACCCGCGGACTCGGCGAGCCGCGTCATCATCCGCCTATTTGGTGTTGCTCCGGGTGGAGGTTACCGTGCCGTCCGTGTTCCCACGTCCGCGGTGCGCTCTTACCGCACCGTTTCACCCTTGCCTGATCCATTTGCATGGCCATCGGCGGTCTACTCTCTGTTGCCCTGTCATCGCCTTGGGCCGGTGTTGCCACCGGCTTATAGCGTCTGGGCGTTACCCAGCACCCTGCTCTGCGGAGCCCGGACTTTCCTCCACATGAACGAGTCATGCAGCGACCGTCCGGCTGACTTCACGCAGTCATTGTAAGGCGTAAGCCGGCTCCGGCCGCCGCTTTCATCGCCGGCCGGGGCGGAACACCGCGCGATTGTCGTAGTAACTGTCGCATTCACTGGCCGCATCCCAGCCGGGGATACCGAGCAGCGGCAGCGGTGCCAGTGATCGCGTGCTGGCCAGCAGCCCGGGTTCTTCGAGCAGCGAGGCCGTGCCGGCATCCAGCCGGTCGAGCAGTGCAGGCAAAGGCTCAGACAGCGACGCCTGACTGCAGTGGATGAACAGGGCCTTGCCGGTGATGCCCGGACGGGGATTGAGCGCCTGCTCCTGCAGCGCGTGGCCGAACACCACGAAGCGCATGCCGGCCAGGACATCGGCACGACGCGCCTGGAACAGCGACTGCCACTGGAAGCCGCGCAGCAGTTCGGCGAGCGATTCATCGGCGCAGGCGACCAGCACGCCGCTTTCGTCGAGCAGCGTCAGCACATCCCGCGCCGTGCCACGGCGCCCGCCTGCCGCCTCGTTCAAATGCTGCAGGTGCAGGGCATTGATGCGGCGCTTGGTGCGCGGGAAGGCCAGCCAGGCCAGCGCATTGAAGAGGTCGTGCCAGCTTTGCGCGCGCGTGGGCACCTCACCGCTGGCATGCACCTGGGCTTCATAACCCTCCAGTGCCGGCAGGGCATCTGCGGCAACAAAGCGCACGGCATGGTCCGAGGCGGTATGGTGCTCGCGCGCATCGAGCAATGCATTGAGGTCGTCGCACGTGGGGAAGTGCCCGGGCAATCGCGCCACCCAGGGCTGCATCCAGTCCTGCGCCGGGGATGCCAGCCGCTCTTTCCAGGGCGATTCATCCATGCCGGCTGCGCACAGGCCCTTCAGGCACGGATCAGGTGACGTGGCGCCAACGCAGGGCCTCACCGGCACGCAGGGGCACCAGGGTTTCGCCGCCGAAGGCGTATTGGGTCGGTGGTGTCCAGCTCTCCCGACGCAGGGTCACCGTGCCGGTGTTGCGCGGCAACCGGTAGAAATCCGGCCCGTGAAAGCTGGCGAAACCTTCCAGCTTGTCCAATGCACCCGCCGCTTCGAACGCCTCGGCATACAGTTCCAGCGCGGCATGCGCATTGAAACAGCCGGCGCAGCCGCAGGCATGTTCCTTCAGGTTCTTCGCGTGTGGCGCGCTGTCGGTGCCGAGGAAGAATTTCGGGCTGCCGCTGGTGGCCGCCGCGACCAGGGCGACGCGATGCACCTCGCGCTTGAGCACCGGCAGGCAGTAATAGTGCGGGCGTATGCCGCCCTGGAAAATGGCATTGCGGTTGAACAGCAGGTGCTGCGGCGTGATGGTCGCCGCGACATTGGCGGGCGCTTCGGCCACGTACGCTGCCGCCTCACGCGTGGTGATGTGCTCGAACACCAGGCGCAGCGCCGGAAAGCGCGCGCGTATCTGCGTCAGCGTGCTGTCGATGAAGGCCTTTTCACGATCAAAGACATCCACCTCGGGCGCCGTGGATTCGCCATGCACCAAGAGCGGCAAGCCGTGCTTTTCCATGGCCTCGAGCGTGCCGAAGGCCTTGTCGATCTGCGTCACCCCGGCATCGGAATTGGTGGTGGCGCCGGCCGGGTAGTACTTCACCGCATGCACGAAACCGCTCGCCTTCGCCGCGGCAATCTCGGCGGGCGAAGTGAGGTCGGTCAGGTACAAGGTCATCAGCGGCTCAAAACACGAGCCCGCCGGCCGCGCGGCCAGGATGCGGTCGCGATAAGCCTCGGCCTGCTGCACCGTGGTGACCGGTGGCTTGAGGTTGGGCATGACGATGGCGCGGGCGAACTGCCGGGCGGTATGGGCCAGCACTGCCTGCAGCGCATCGCCGTCGCGCAGGTGGAGGTGCCAGTCATCGGGGGTGGTGAGGGTGAGGGTTTGGGTGTCCATGGGGTGTAATGATAGGTGTTTTTTTGCTTCTTCATTTTGGACACGCGAGGTTTATTGAGTTTTTACTTTGCGCTGTCGGGTGCGCCGCTTCCTGCAGCTTTCTGAAGAATTCCTTCGTCTGCCAGCGAGTTAGTTTTCTGTTTCAGTGGGGATCATTTCGCCCTTTCGGGCGAGTACCTTTCTTTTGCTTGCCCCCAAAAGAAAGGTACCAAAGAAAAGGGCACCCCGGCGCATCGTTCCTCCGCTTCGCTACGGAATGCCCTGCGGTGCTCACTGCGGCCGGGCGGCTGCGGAACTCGCCCGGCCCGATGAAACTGGTCCGGGCTCAGACAGTCCTCGCCGACAGCCCCCGTCCGCAGCTCCGCTCCTCGGCGACGCTTAAGGGGCCCCAACACCGGCAGGTCAAAACCGATGGCATGCAGGGGGCAAATGCCATCGCATCCCCTCGGTGTGTTCGCCTTTGGGGCCCCCGTTGGGGACGCCGAGAAGCGCAGCGTCCTGAGGGGATGTCGCCGAGGACTGTCTGAGCAAAGACCGGCTTCTCCGGTCTTTGCGAGTTCCGCAGGCGCCCGCATTTTCGTAAATGAGGGACGCGAGCATCGTAGGGCAGCCCTGTAGCGAAGCGGAAGGGCCGTCCCCTCCGGGGTCGCCTTTCTTTGGTGACTTTCTTTGGCGAAGCAAAGAAAGTCACTCGCCGAAAGGCGAAACAATGGACCAATAAGTAAGGAACTCGACCGATAGGGCGAAACAATGCCCCGAATACCCAAAAACTCGCCGATAGCCGAAACAATGACAATGCACTGGCTGTCCGCCACTCACCCTCGTGCTTGCTGCACGCAAGAACGAATCAGATCTCCACCATCTCGAAATCCGCCTTCATCGCCGAACAATCCGGACACCCCCAACTCGCCGGCACATCCGCCCAGCGCGTCCCCGCTGCGATACCTTCCTCAGGCAGTCCGGCCGCCTCATCGTAGACAAACGCGCACAGTGCACACTGCCAGGTCTTCAGTTCCTCCCGGGTCGCTGCGGCCTTCGCCGGCACGGCCAGGGCACGGCTGCGAGGAAAACCGAACATCAGCACCTCCAGCCCTTGCGGGCCGGCCTGCAGTTCGAAGGCCGGTTCATGGTTCGCCACGAACACCACCACGATGGCTTCGCGCAGCCTGCCTTGCTGCACCAGCCCGCCCTTGAGGCCGACGATGAACTGCCCGCCCCCGACAGAGGGATCCGGCGCACGCATGCTGGCACCAGGGGCCAGGGTCACGGCGTGCACGAACAGCCCGCCACCATCCTCCAGCCCGGGCACCGCGTTGACGGCCTGTGACTCGCCGGGCCGCAATGTCGGAAAGGCCGGCATGGCCGTGTGCTGCCACGGGGCGCGATCGGGGATGGCCTTCAGCTTGTCACGGCACGCCGGCACGTACTGGGCGAGCAGCGGATCACGCTTCGCCCGCAGGGTGAGGTAGCCCAGGCCCTCCTCGCCGGAGACGATGGGTCCATAGGGCGTGTAGGCGCGCGCGAAGTGCACGCCCCGCGGGGCCAGGCCATGCCGGCCCACGGTGCCAGTGCCGCTGGTGATGATCTGGAACTGGTCGACGTCATGAAAATGCGTCGGCAGCTGGCGCCCCGGATCGCCCTCGATGATGAAGGCCTCGGGTGCATCGAGCAGCTCCGGCGGATGGTCGATCAGCTGCATGCGTCGGTAACTGCCGCCCATCTTGGTCGAATAGTGCTTCCACGGCTTGTCCGAGGTGGATACGATTTCCGGCATGTTGCGCTCCTCGTTCGGTTCAGTGCGTCGGTTCAGTGCGTCGGTTCAGTGCGTCGGTTCAATTGATGGTCAGCTTGAGGTCACGGATGATCTTGCCCCAGCGGTCCAGTTCCGACTTCAGGTAGGCACCATACTGCTGCGGCGTCGAGCCCAGCGCCTGCGTGCCCTGGGCATCGAACTGCTTCAACAGGTCCGGACTCTTCAAAGCCTTGTTGACATCGGCATTGAGGCGGTCGATCACCGCAGCCGGGGTGCGGGCCGGCACCAGCATGCCCTGCCAGGCCCCCGCCTCGAACCGGGGCATGCCCGACTCATTCATGGTGGGAATGTCCGGATGCGATTTGGTCCGCTCCATGCTGGTGACGGCGATGGCCTGCAGGCGCTTGTCCTTCACGTGGCCCATCGAAGCGCTGACCGTACCGAAATAGAACTGGGTGCGCCCCGAGATGAGATCGACATAAGCCTGGGCGCTGCCGTTGTAGGACACATGCACGGCGGTGGCGCCGTTGGCGGCGAGGAACATTTCGGTGGTGAGGTGACCGATGTTGCCCTGCCCCACCGACGGGTAGTTGAGCTTGCCGGAATTGGCTTTCACGTAGGCGATGAACTCACGCAGGTTCTTCACCGGCAGGGAGGGGTTCACCACCAGGATCTGCGGCACCGTGGCGGTCAGGGCAACCGGCGAAAAATCGCGCATGAGGTCATAGCCCGGGTTGTCATACAGCGACATGTTGAACACCACGCCCGAGGTGTTGTAGAGCATGGTGTAACCATCCGGCGCCGACTTGGCCACGGCTTCGGCGCCCAGATTGCTGTTGGCCCCGGCGCGGTTCTCGCTCACCACCGGCTGGCCGAGGAATTCGCCCATCTTCTGGCCCAGCACGCGGGCCGCCAGGTCAGCCGAGCCGCCCGGGGCAAAGGGGATGACCAGCCGCAGCGGTTTGGCAGGGAAGTCCGTCTGCGCGGCTGCCGGCCCCGTGATGCCCAGGCCTGCGGCGAGCAGGCAGAGCGACTTGCGGAATGAAAGCTTCATGTATTCCTCCTTTGGACTGCAGACGGGAAGCTTG
The DNA here is from genome assembly GCA_947474715.1 of Betaproteobacteria bacterium. GTDB lineage: Bacteria > Pseudomonadota > Gammaproteobacteria > Burkholderiales > SG8-39 > CAIYPG01. Next base: position 31,914 of record CANJJT010000006.1, on the reverse strand, counting down.
CTTGCCTGAGTCTGCCGGCTGGCCCGTGATGGGCGACTGCCGGCCCTTTCTTGACTGCCGGCTTTTTTCTATTGTGCTGCCATCATGGATGAACCCTTGCACCCGATCAACCCAATGGTCAGACCGGAGGAATTTAGCACGGCCCCGCGGCTGCTTGCGTGCACCGATTCAGGGTGTACCGCGCACCAGTTTTTCACCCGCCAGCTCCAGCGCCCTGGGGTAGAGTTCACCGCGCCGCAGTCCGGTGATGGCACAGGCCAGTTTCACGCTCTGCGCCAACGGCAGTTGCGCCAGCAGGGCCTTCAGCACGGCATCGCTGTCGACCGTGAGGCTGGCTGCGGCAGCGCCACCGGCGGATACCAGCAGCACGAATTCGCCGCGCCGCCGGTCGGAATCGGCCTCCAGCCATGCCAGTGCCTCGGCGAGAGGGCCTCGGTGCACGGTCTCAAACAGCTTGGTCATTTCGCGGGCGATCACGATCTCGCGCTCACCCGGCAGGCCCGCCGCCAGATCGGCCACGCACTCCACCACCCGATGCGGCGCCTCATAGAAGGCCAGTGTGCATTCCAGCTTGGCCAGGGCGGCGATGGCCTTACGCCGTGCCGCGCCGCGCTCCGGCAGGAAACCGGTGAAATGAAAGGGGCCGGGGAATCCCGACACCGACAGTGCGGCGATCAGCGCGCTTGCCCCAGGCACCGGAATCACGCGATGTCCGGCGCGATGCACCTCGGCCACCAGCAGTGCGCCGGGGTCGGATACCGCCGGCGTACCGGCATCGCTGATCAGCGCGATGTCCTCGCCCTGCCCCAGGCGCGAGATGATCTCCTCCGCGCGGCGGCGCTCATTGTGTTCGTGCAGTGACAGCATGCGCGTGGCAATGCCATGCCGGTCCAGCAGGCGCGCACTCATGCGCGTGTCTTCCGCGGCAATCAGCGCAACCTGGCGCAGCGTGGCGATGGCGCGCAGGCTGAAGTCATCGAGGTTACCGATGGGAGTGGCCACCACATACAATGCGCCGCCCCCCTGTCGGCCCCGCTCCTGATGACCTGCTGCATCCACCTGCATCGTAGTTTTCCCGTCACTTTGCTGTTGCATGCTGGTGTCCCGAATCGTAAGTTCGTTGAATTCTGATTTGGCATGCATAAGTCGACATCCGTCGGGAAAGTGCCGAAGTCGGTGCCAGACAAGGCGCAAAGCGGAGCAAGCCTGGCTGGCTGGCGAGCATTTGCAACGCCGTATCCGTGTGGCGGCGATTCTCGGCGCTTTGATTCGGCGAATTTGCGATTCGGAACACTAGTGTCGCCCTGCGTGTCTGCCTGGAGGCTGTATAGAAAAAATGGCGCCACTCCTGTGCGCCCGTGCAGGCCGCCCCGCGACCTGCACGGCAACAGCAGCCCGTGTCGCTGCCGCCATGGCCATCGTTGCTGTCATGGTGCGCGCTACTCTGGCTACTCTGGCTGCCCTTGCACGCAGTGGCGCAGCCGGCAAGCCTTGCACCAGCAGCACCGATGGTATCCCCGATGTCGGCCCCCATGTTGAGTCTGACGCCGGGCGCAATGTCCGCTCCGATGGTGACCCTGCTGCTGCCGCTGGACGCCGCGGCGTTCCAGGTACCCGCGACCGCCATCCAGAAAGGCTGCGAAGCCGCGCTGTCACTGTCCGGTAACGGGACGCGCCTGGACATTGCCCGCACCAACGCCGATCCGGCCGGCATCACCGCCGCGTGGACGGCAGCCGCCGAACGCGATGCGGCCGTGATCATCGGCCCGCTCACCCGCGACGCGGTGTCGGCCCTTGCGGCACAGCTGGCGCGCTCGCCTGTCAATCGAGCCAGCTTCCCCGCCTCTGCCACGTCCGACAGCATTGCCCGCCCGCCGCTTACGATTACGCTGAATGCATCGGAAGAAGCCGGTGCGCTGCCACTGCGCTTTTACACCTTCGGCCTGGTGATGGAACAGGAGGCGCGTGCGGTTGCACGCATGGCCTGGGCCGACAAGGCACGCACCGCCTACGTCGTGCAGGCCACGCATGCGCTCGCGCGCAGAACCAGCCAGGCCTTTGCAGCGGAGTGGCTGGCGCTGGGGGGGGCGCATCGTTGACGCCGAGGACATCAGCAGCACCAGCGACGCGGCCGGCCCTGCCGCAAACCCTTTTGGCCGGCTCAAGTCGCGCATCGCGGACGGCGAAGTCGACATGGTCTTCCTCAGCGCCGATGGCACTGGCGCCCGGCACATGCGCCCTTACCTGGGCAGCAGTGCGGCCATCTACGCCACCTCCATGGTGAATGACGCGCGTCAGGATGCGGGGGCGAATGTGGACCTCCGGGGCATACGCTTTGTCGACATGCCCTGGATGATACAGGCCGACCATCCCGCAGTTATGGTCTACCCGCGTCCAGTCTATGCCAGGCCCGAATTGCAGCGCTTCCATGCCTTGGGCATCGATGCCTGCCGCATGGCCGACGCACTGATGCAGGGGCGCAACCCGATCGAGCTGGATGGCGTGACCGGCCGGCTGCAGCTGAGCATCCCCGGCGATGGCAGTGGCGCCGCGATACAGCGGGAACCGGTGATGGCCATTTTTGCCGATCCCGCGGCGGCGCCCCCCGCCACGTCCGAATCCACCCCGCCCTGACCGAGGCCAGCCACGGACGATACCGCAGTAGCGGTGTTCCATAAACCGCTATGATGCGCAAAGACAGTCCGGCCTGTCCGTGTCACCAACAAAGAAGGCGGACGCATCTGATCCAGCCTGCGCCATCACAAGGAGGAAGACATGCAGCCATATTCATTGTTCCAGTGGTTTTCGCGACCCTCATTGCCCTTGCTTCGTTCTTTGGTACTGGGTTGCAGCATGGCCCTGTTGGCGCCAGCCACCTTCGGTCAGACTTTTCCGAGCAAGGTGGTTCGCTATGTCGTGCCCGACAGCCCGGGCTCGGGCGGGGACATCATGGGCCGCCTGGTGGCATCGGGCATGACCGAAGCCCTGAACCAGCAGGTCATCGTCGACAACCGCGCCGGAGCCTCCAGCAACCTGGGCGCCGAATTCGTGGCGCGCTCAGCCGCTGACGGCTACACCATGCTCGCGGTGAGCACCACGCTATCGGCCAATGCCAGCCTGTACAAGAACCTCGGCTACGACCTCGCCCGTGACCTGGCGCCGGTGACCCAGCTTGCGCTCACCCCGCATGTGCTGGTGGTGCATCCATCGCTGCCGGTGAACAGCGTGGCCGAGTTCATCAAGCTCGCCAAGGCCAAACCCGGCACCATCAACTATTCCTCGCCTGGTTCCGGCACCTCGGCCTTCATCCCCGCGGAAATCTTCAAGCGTGTGGCTGATGTGGACATCGTGCACGTGCCCTACAAGGGCGGCGGCCCAGCGCTGCAGGCCATCATCGCGGGCCAGGTGCAGGCCTATTTCGCCCCCTCGCTCACCGCGGTCCCGCCCATCAAGCAGGGTTTGGTGCGGGCCCTGGCTCTTACCAGCGTGCAGAAACTGCCCCTCATGCCCGACCTGCCCACGCTGGCCGAACTGGGGATCAAGGACATCGACTTCGCCAATTCGCTCGGCCTGATGGTGCCGACGAAGACCCCCGAGGCCAGCATCGGCGTGCTCAATCGCGCCGCCGTCGCCGCACTGAAGAAACCCGACATCGCGAAGAAGGTAAATGACCTGGGCGCCATCATCGTCGGCAGCAGCCCGACTGACTATGGCACCTTCGTGCGCCGCGAAATGACGACGCTGGCCGACCTGTTCAAGCGCGGCAACGTGCAGCCAGACTGAGCGGCGACGAAACCGTAATCGCAACAGGCCCGGCACGCACAAACTCGTCCTGTAGCGATCAGAGACAGGCCACCGCGTAGACATCGTGCACGCCCTCGGGCAAGGCGTATTCGCGCCAGCTTGCGCCGGTGTCGCAGGTCTCGAACACCTGGCCACAGCGCGAAGCGCACACGATGCGCGCCGGATCGACCGGGTCCACAGCCACGCTCATCATGGTGGCCCGCGCGGTGAATCCATGATCGATGCGCGTCCAGGTACGCCCCGCATCGGCAGTGCGATAGAGGGACCCCACCGTGCCGCGAGAAGAGGCCGACTGGCAGGCATACATGACCTGCGGATCATGCGGACAGACGATGAGGTCGCGGCAGTAATTCATGGGGGCGGAAAATTGCCCGATGCCGAAATCCATCCAGCTCGTACCATGATCAGGCGTGGCAAAGATGCCCATGCGCACGCCCAGCAGTGCCGTTCCACCATTGACCACGATGGTATGCGAGTCGAGCATCCCCGAATCATCCCGCTCGCTGCTTTCGCGGCTCATCAGGTGGGGCTGCTCGGCCAGCTTGATCAAGGGCGCGGAGACATCCGCCCAGGTCTGGCCACCATCGCGGCTGACGATCACGCCGCTCACCTCGAGGGCGGCAAAGATGTCGTCGGGACGCGCGCGGTCCAGGGCGATGCCGGTCACCCGGGTCGGAAAGCGCATGGGGCAATGCTCGGGGGACACGACCCCGTCCAGATGCCGCCATGAGCGTCCGGCGTCATCGCTACGGTAGATCGCCACCGGCGCGGCCCCTGCGAACATGACATCCGGACGCGCGGGATGGAACACCAGCGACCATATCTGGGCATTGCGCACCGGGAAATTCATGCGTTCCCAGTGCCCGCCGGCATCCTGACTGCGGTAGGGTCCATCCTGGGTGCCCGCAAACACATGATCGGGATCCCCCAGTGCGATGGCGAAGGCGCGAGCCTCGGCCAGGGGCGGCAGGCCGGCCGTCACCTCGGTGACACTGCCGTCGGCGCGATCGATGCGGAACAGTCCCCCGCGCAACGCGGACCCATCACGCGCTTTGCCATATCCTGCCCCTGCGAACAGATAGCCCCTTGACGCTCTTTTCATCATGCACCCCTTGAATATCGTTTTTATGTTCGGATGGGTCGGCGCATCCGCAGACCAGGCGCAGCGCTATTTTTCGCGCAGGCCGAGTCTGGTGAGGACGGGCTCCCAGCGCGCGAGTTCACGCTCGACCCGCTCGCGCAACTGCTCCGGTGTGCTTGGGCTGGGCTCGGCGCCCGCCGCCGCAAAGCGCTCGCGCACCTCGGCCGTGCCGATGACTCCGGCAATCTCGCGGTTCAGCCAGTCGATGACACTGCGGGGCGTGGCGGCTGGCGCCATCACCGAATGCCACACGTTCAATTCGAAGCCACCCGGGACCTGCTCTGCAATGGTCGGGATCTCAGGCAGCATGGGGGAGCGCTTCAGGTTGCTGATGCCGATGCCTCGCAAACGTCCTGCCTGGGTGTACTGGACGCTGCCGCCCACCGCCTCGAAGACGAATTGCAGTCGGCCTGCCATCAACTCGGCGGCCGCCTGGGCGCTGCCCTTGTGCGGCACATGCACCACATCGACCCCGGCCGCGGACACGAACAAGGCCCCCGCCAGGTGCGAGGTGCTACCCACACCCGCCGATCCGTAATTCAGCGCCCCCGGATTCTGGCGGGCTCGCGCCAGCAATTCTGCGATGTTGCGCGGCCCCTCCACCGGGTGAGCCAATACCAGATAGGGCACCGATGCAACCAGCGATACCGGCGCGAAATCGCGGCGTGGATCATAGGGCGGCCGGGCAGCAATCAGCGGTCCGGTAATGACGCTGCCGGCGCTGCAAAAGCACAGGGTGTAGCCGTCGGCCGGGGCTTTGGTCACGGCTTCCGCACCGACCAGCCCGCCCGCCCCGGCACGGTTTTCGACCAGCACCGACTGGCCGGCGCGCGGGGCCAATCCCTGGGCGACGATACGCCCGACGATATCGATGGCACCGCCGGGCGGAAAGGGCACCACCAGCCGGATGGGACGGGCAGGGTAGCCTTGTGCCCAGGTCGGGGCAGCCCACGCCAACGCCGTCATCATCAGGGCTGGCAGCAAAACCATTCGTGATGTCCATTTCCAACGAACATCAATGCGCGGAAGCGTTGTCTCGAGATGCTGCTGCATGAAACCTCCTTTTCGACTCTCTGTTTTCCCGGCCGCCGCTTGTTCTATCCACTGCCCAAGGCAATGGCGCGACTGAAATAGTGAATGACCAGCACTGCACCGCCGGTGGCCTGCCCGGAACAGTCAGCAAAACCCGTCTCAGAATCCGTCAAAGTCCCGGGTCCGCCGCAGCCGCTCGCGCGTCATCTCCGCCAGGCTGTTGATGCCGATCAGGCCCATGTCGCGATGGATCTCATCGTGCATGAGCTTGATGGCGTGCTGGACGCCGGCCTCGCCGGCAACCGCCGCGGCATACAGGGCCGGCCGGCCGAAGAAGACGAATTTCGCGCCCAGGCCGAGAGCCTTCAACACGTCGGTGCCGCGGCGCACGGTGCTGTCCAGCATGACTGTCATGTCACCGGCTTCAGCGACGATGCCGGGCAGCACGCGGATGGGAGATATCGAGCCATCCAGCTGGCGGCCGCCGTGGTTGGAAACGATGATGCCGTTGACACCGGCAGCGCTCGCGCACGCCGCATCGGCCCTGTTCAGTATGCCCTTCACCACCAGGTTGCCGGGCCAGAGGTCGCGCACCAGCTTCAGGTGATCCCAGTTGAGACGGTCGAGGTGCCCGCGCTCGCGCCCGCCGCCAAAGGAGATCATGGGCGAACGCGGCGAGGTCATGTTCTCCACATGCGGCATGCCATGCAGCAGCAGGGTGCGCAGGAACATGCCGAACAACCAGCGTGGGCGGGTGATGCCGTCCCAGGCCAGGCGCAGGCTGGGCTCGAAGGGCTTGCGAAAGCCGCTGCGCACACCCACTTCCAGATTGGAGGCAACCGGAACATCCACCGTCACCACCAGGGTCTCGTAGCCGGCATCCTTCACGCGCTGGATCAGCTTGCGTATGGCGGCCTCGTCCCCGGGCAGGTAGGCCTGGAACCAGGCTGTCTTTCCTTCGCGGCGCACCGCTTCCAGCGTGGTCAGTGCCGCACCGCTAAGGATCATGGGTAGGTTGTTGCGCGCAGCCACCCGCGCCAGCACCAGGTCACCCTGGTAGGCGGCCAGGCTCACCCCGCCCATGGGCGAAAAACCGAAGGGCGAATCGTAGGTGTGACCGAACAGTGTGGCCTTCTGCTGACGTCCCGATGTGCCCACCAGCACCCTGGGCACAAAGGACAGCTCTTCGAACGCCGCTCGATTGGCGCGTATGGAAGAACCGGTATCGGCCCCGGCCACCACATAGCCGAAGATGGGCCGCGGGATGTAGCGTCGCGCCGGCGCCTCGAAATCATCCAGAGACAGGATGCTGCGCAACACGCGCGGGCCGGCCGAGCTGGGCGCGCGCCAGGTGCTGGTCTGATCGCCGGATGGCGCAATTGCTGCGGCACCGTTGCCTGCCTTGTCATGCACCGCCGACATGCTGCCCCTCCTGCGCTGCTCGCGCCGCATGATTGATTGTTGTTGCACTCCGGTGCCCCGGGGTGGCGGCGAGAATGACAGAATTCAAACAGGCTGTAAATCGCGTTCCGCCCATCGCCATCCCGTGCGTCAAGCCCCGCACGCAATTGACCACGCGCTGCCCCTCACTTAACCTGCGGCCCACCAACGAGAACACGACCAGGGCCGGCAGTGCCATGCCCGAACCGATGGCGAGGAACGACAACAAGAAAGGAAGAGGAAGAATGGCTGCCAATGAACCGCTCCGAACGACATTGAGAACCCTGGCTGAACTGGACAGCTGGACAAGACTGGGCCGTGAGGCGGCTCTCGAGCCGGAACTGCCCATCATCGATCCCCACCACCATGTGTGGCATGACAATCGCGGCTGCTACCTGATCGACGAGTTGTCGGCCGACGTCCATGGTGGCCACAACGTTGTGGCAACGGTATTCGTGCAGACAGGGCCGAACCAGTATCGCGCCGACGGTCCCGAAGAAATGAAGCCGGTGGGCGAAGTCGAGTTCGTCAACGGCATTGCGGCCATGAGCGCCAGCGGCCGTTTCGGCAAGGCGAAACTGTGTGCCGGCATCGTCGGCTATGCAGACCTGACGCTGGGGGACAGGGTGCAGCCGGTGCTCGAAGCGCTGATGGCCGCGGGCAACGGCCGGCTGCGCGGGATCCGCCACGGCATGGCCTGGGATGTCGGCAATGCGAAGTTCGCCCCGCATCAGGTGCGTCATCTGGCACTCGACCCGGCCTTTCGCCAGGGACTGGCTCGCCTGCAGGCGCTGAACCTGTCATTCGATGCCTGGCTGTTCCACCCACAGCTGCCGGAACTGGCTGACCTCGCCGATGCCTTCCCCGAAGTGCCGATGATCCTCAACCATGTCGGCGGCCTGCTCGGCATCGAGCCCTACGAGGGAAAGCGCGAAGAGGTGTTCAAGGTCTGGAGCGTGCACATCCGCGAGCTGGCCCGCCGCCCCAACATTACCTGCAAGGTCGGGGGCCTGGGCATGCCGCGCTGCGGCTGGGATTTCCACCTGCGCGCAAAGCCGCCCTCCTCGGAGGCGCTGGCTGCAGCCTGGAAACCGTATATCGAATTCTGCATCGAGGCTTTCGGTCCGGATCGCTGCATGATGGAAAGCAATTACCCGGTGGACAAGAACACCTGCGGCTATGACGTGCTGTGGAACGCGCTCAAGCGCATCACCGCAGGCTGTTCGGCCGCGGAAAAGGCCGCGATGTACCACGACACGGCGGCACGGGAATACCGGCTTTCCATCTGAAGAAGGGAGGGAGAATCCCCCGCTGCCACAGGCATTCAGGCCTTATGCCTGGCGGCCTGGCCCCCATTCGGGCGGGAAAGGACGGCCCTGCGCCGGCAGGCTGATATGCCCTCTGGGGTCACATTGTGACCCGAATTTGGCAAGCACCCCGCCGCGCTCCTTCCCCGCCCCAATATAGTGAACGTTTCCAGCAGCTTGCCCAACTGACATGGAAATGACGCAACGGGCCTGATGTTTGCTAGCAAGGAACCACGGCCCACTCCGTGGACCGATCACAAAGTACAAAGGGATCAAACATGAAATTCGTACAGAAGGGCTTTACGCTGATCGAACTGATGATCGTAGTCGCGATCATCGGCATCTTGGCAGCTGTCGCCCTGCCCGCCTATCAGGACTACACCATCCGGGCGAAGGTCTCGGAACTGATCCTGGCCGCATCCAGCGCGCGCACCGCGATTGCCGAGAAGCTGCAGTCCGATCCCAGCGCCACCAGTTCCATGGGCGTAGGTGTCACCATCAACGTGGTGGGCAAGATCGCCGGCGCCACCGTTTCAGACGTGGGCATCGTCACCGTCATCGGCAGCAACACATCGTCTTCCACCGGCGCAGCCGTGACGATCACGGTCACGCCAACGGCGGACACCGCAACGGGCACCATCACCTGGTCCTGCGCCGGTACCCCGGCCCGCTACATGCCGGCCACCTGCCGCTAAGCCACTAAGCCGCTTTCAAGCGGCTTTCGCAAATCCCTCTTCGGAGGGATTTGTCGTTTACGGGCTGGAGGCTGCCAGCCCGTCCCGGCCAGATCCGGCCTGCTCACCATCAGGTGCGCTACGCCGTCTCGCCACCTCGTCAACAACCTGCTCCGCTTGCCCACACCACCTGCGCGCGCAGTGGCGCTACCATAACCGGGTTACCGCCTCGTGAAAGATCGCTGCATGGATCGGCAGGCACCCGTTTTTCATTCTGCTCCGGCATGAGCCGCACCCAGGGTGCCGCCGCCGAGGCCCTGGCCGCCGCCTGGCTGGAGCGCCAGGGGCTGCGCGTGATCGAGCGCAACTGGCATTGCCGCTTCGGCGAACTCGACCTTGTCCTCCAGGACGGCCCGGTGATCGTTATAGCGGAGGTGCGGCTGCGCTCCTCTGCCCGTTTCGGCGGTGCAGCAGCCAGCATAGACCGTCGCAAGCAGGCGAGGCTGACCGCCGCCGCGCAACTCTATCTCGCGCGCCGGCCCTCATCACCCTGCCGCTTCGATGTGGTACTGCTGGGCGACGAACAAGGCCGGGACATCGAGTGGATACGCAATGCATTCCAGTTCTGAACCAGCGCTGCTGAAGATCAGTCCATCGCTCCAGCCGGTGCTGCTGGCGACCGCGATGCTCGCCTGGCTGCCCTGCCAGCTGGCGCAGGCACAACAGGTGCGCCTGCTGGTGCAGGACTCGCCGCTGGCCGGCTACAACTACCATGAGGCCGCCCGCGCCTTCACCGCGATGCGCGTCGGCGACGAACTGGTGCTGGTGCGGGAGCCGGACAACCCCCACGACGGCAATGCCGTGCGCGTCGAGTGGCAAGCACGCAAGCTGGGCTACGTGCCGCAGGCGCGCAATGCCGCCCTGGCCTGGGCCCTCGACAACGGCGAGCCCTTGTCGGCGCGCATCAGCCGCCTGCAGCGGCACCGCAGTCCGGCAAGGCGCGTGGCCTTCGAGGTCTACATGGACTAGGAAAGCACTGAGCAAGCGGGCTGCGCGCCCTTGCATATCCCCCAAGTCAGAGCAAACATTTGAACGGTGATCCTCGATTCGAGACTGGATCAGTGTTTCCCTAGGGAGACGCGGATGCAGTCCCGGACATGGCATGCCCGAAAAGGCATCTTCTCCCGGCGAGGAATGATCACGGAGACCACCGCCCACGACCGGCACTTTCGGGACAGGGCAGGCACCAGCTGCCCGCCTGCAACTTTCTGCGCTGCTGCCTGCCTGTTCTGAGCTGCAGAAGCGTCTGCAACAGGCGACAAATTCCGGATAAGGCGTGAACTGGTGCGCAAGCGCAACACAAGACGTGCAAAAGTGAGGGTCGCAACCCTGCGTATCGCTGAAACACGTGAGGTAGAATCCCCGCTCATGACAAAACTCGCCGAAAAAGAACAGGCTGACATCCCCGGCAGCGAACAGCACACGCTGGAAGGCCGCATCAGCCTGCAGTTCCGCGACAGTGCGGAAACCAAGCTCAGGGCCGTCTCCGAGCTGACCGCACCCATCGCCCAGGCAGTGGAATCCATGGTCCGGTCGCTTCTCGCCAACGGCAAGATTCTGGCCTGTGGCAATGGCGGCTCGGCGGCCGATGCCCAGCACTTCTCCGGTGAACTACTCAACCGCTACGAACGCGAGCGTCCGCCGCTGGCCTGCGTGGCGCTGACCACTGATACCTCCACCATCACCGCCATCGGCAACGACTACAGCTACGAAGAGATCTTCTCCAAGCAGGTGAGCGCGCTGGGCATGCCCGGTGATGTCCTGCTGGCCATCTCCACCAGCGGCAACTCCGCCAACGTGGTGAAGGCCATCGAAGTGGCCCATGAGCGCGAGATGCGCGTGGTCGCCATGACCGGCAAGGGTGGCGGCAGGATAGGACAGATGCTGCGCGAGGGCGATGTCAACATCTGCGTGCCCAACGACAAGACCGGACGAATACAGGAAGTGCACCTGCTGACCCTGCACTGCCTGTGCGACGGAATCGATTTCATGCTCATGGGAGCCGAATGATGCTGCGAACCGCGAGCCGTATTGCCACCCTCACCCTGGCCCTGTCGGCCGTCCCCCTGCTGCAGGGCTGCTTTCCGGTGGTCGCCGCCGGTGCAGGCGCCGCTGCCATGGTTGCCATCGACCGGCGCCAGCCCGAAGTGGTGCTGGGTGACCAGCGCATCGAAACGGTGGCCTCGACGCGCCTGGGCGAGCGCTTCAAGGACCAGGCACACATCAACGTCACCAGCTTCAATTACGTGGTGCTCATCACCGGCGAGGCGCCCACCGAGCAGTTGAAGGGCGACATCGAGCAGCTCATCCGCGAGATCCCCCAGGTGAAGAGCGTGGTCAACGACGTGCAGATTTCGGCACCCAGCTCCTTCGGCTCGCGCGCCAATGACACCTACCTCACCGGCAAGGTGAAGGCCGGTTTCGTCAGTGCCGACAGGTTCTCGCCCAACGATGTCAAGGTCATCACCGAGAACAGCATCGTCTACCTGATGGGCATGGTGACGCGCAAGGAAGCCGACGACGCCACCGAGGCAGCCCGCTCCACGGGCGGTGTGCGCAAGGTGGTGCGGGTGTTTGAATACGTCACCAAGGTGCCCCCGCGCTGAGCGCAACACCCCAGCCACATTGGCCACGGCGATCACATTGGCCACACCAGATCATGTGATCATATTCGTGACAGAGGCGCCGTTATCATTGGCTGGGCTGACTGATTATGATCAGTCAGAAACGATTCCCGCCATCCCCAGCAGCGCCCCGGCCAGCACCAGCCACACCGGATTGAGGCGGGTGCGAAAGTTCACTGCCACGACAATCAATGTCACCGCCGCCGCGCGCCAGTTGGTGTCCACCTGTGAGCACATCACCCAGCCGAAGGACATCATCAGCCCGGCTGCCACCGGCGCCAGGCCTTCGCGCATGGCGCGCTGGAAGCGCGCGCTCACGCGCGATTCACCAAACCGCAGCACCAGGTAGACCAGCAGGCCCGGCGGCACCACCACGGCGATGGCCGCCATCAGTGCACCCTTGAAACCGGCCAGGTGGTAGCCCACCAGCGCCACGTAGAGGAAGTTCGGCCCGGGCGCCGCCTGCCCCAGGGTGAAGGCGGCAATGAAATCGGCATTGGTCATCCAGCCGTGCTCGATGACGATGAAGCGCTGCAGCTCCGGCATCAGCATCGCCAGCCCGCCACCCACTGCGGCAAACGACAGGATCATCAGCTGCACCAGCAGCAGCCAGATGGGCGTATCGAAACCGGTGCCGCCCTCCACCATCAGCGCTGCTCCCGCCAGGACAGCCAGAAGGCCAGCGGACCGGCCACCGCGATCACCGCCAGGAAGGGCCAGCGCATCAGGCCGAAACTGAGAAAGACACCCACCAGCAGAAACATTGCCTGCTTGTTCCGGTGCATGCCGCGAGTCATTTTCAGCGCCACTGCCACCACCAGCCCGCCGGTCACCACGGCCATGCCATGCAGGGCCTGGCGCACCAGCAGCAGGTCGGCATTGCGGAAGTAGAAAATGCCCACCACCAACAGCAGCAGGAAGGGCAGCGTGACGATGCCCGCGACTGCGGCTACGGCACCCAGCGCACCGCTGTCGCGATAGCCGACGGTGAGCGCGAAATTGGCGATGGCCGGGCCCGGCATGACCTGCCCGAAAGCGAACATCTCGGAAAAGGCCGCGTTGCTGAGCAGCCGCCGGCGCTCGACCAGTTCGCGGTAGGCAAAGGGCAACACGCCGCCGAAGCCCACGAGGGTGATCTGGCTGAAGATGATGAGCAGCCGCAGCGGGCCGATGCGTTCCCAGGAACGTCCGCCATGGCTACCGGCAGTCGGCGCAGCAGGAGAAGCCGGTGGTGGAATCGTTGCAGGCGCCGGCTTGGCGTCAGGCTCGGACATGCTGGGCTTTCGGGACGGAGACGAATGGAATGCCGGACCGCACCTGCGTTTCGGAACAGTGTCCGGAAGGGCAATCAGCAGTGCACATTGTACGGGATGGACCGGACCCGGCTGCTGACATTCACCGCGCGCGATGCGTGCCAGGCGTGCCAAGCGTGCCAGGCGTGCCAGGCGTCAGCAGGCACTGATGATTGACTTATACTTGCTGCGTGGTCATCCAGGCAGACATGTCATGACGGAATACTCCAGACCCACCTTCGAAATCAAGTGCTGCATGCCCGAGGATCTGGGCAAACGACTGGCGGCACTGCCACGTCCGCTGGTCTTCACCAACGGCGTGTTCGACATCCTGCACCGCGGCCATGTCACCTACCTGGCGCAGGCTCGCCAACTGGGTGCCAGCCTGCTGCTCGCGCTCAACAGCGACGACTCGGTGAAACGCCTGGGCAAGGGCGATGACCGTCCCATCAACATGCTGGCCGATCGCATGGCAGTGGCCGCCTCGCTCGATTCGGTCAGCCTGGTGACCTGGTTCGACGAGGACACGCCGCTGCGACTGATACTGGCGAGCCGGCCGGACATCCTGGTAAAGGGCGGCGACTGGAAACCCGAGTCCATCGTTGGCGCCGGCGAAGTGCGTGGCTGGGGCGGCAACGTGCATTCGATCCCCTTCCAGCACGAGCGCTCTACCAGCGCTCTGGTGAAGCGCATCCGCGGCGCCTGAAGCGCAGGCGCCGTGCCCCTGGCGGTAACGGCATCGACAAGGAGGCAGGCATGAAGATAGACGGAAGTTGTCACTGCGGCGCGATCTGCTACGAAGCCGACATCAATCCGAAAAGCGTCGGCATCTGCCATTGCACCGACTGCCAGATTTTCTCCGGCTCGGCTTTCCGCATCACAGCGCCGGTTCCGCGCGAGCAGTTCCGGCTGCTGCAGGGCACGCCCAGAATCTACATAAAAACGGCCGAAAGCGGCAACCAGCGCGCCCAGGCCTTTTGCGCAGACTGCGGCACCGCCCTGTATGCCACCTCGGTGTCCGATCCGAAGGTGTATGGCGTGCGCGTATCGACCTCACGCCAGCGCGCCCAGTTGCCACCACACAGGCAGATCTGGTGCCGCTCGGCCCTGCCCTGGGTCAATGACCTCGCCGGCATCGCCACGCGCATCGACAAGCAGGGCTAGCAACCGGCAGACCGCCGGCCTGGCAGCTCCCGTCCCATCAGCAAAAAATATCAAGACCGAGATACATCACGCCAGGCAGCGGATTATCGTAATAGGGATGCATGGGCACGAATCCGAATGACCTGTACAGGGCCCGTGCCGCTTCCATCTGCGGCAGCGTGTCGAGCACGACGCGGCGATAGCCGGCTGCACGCGCGGCCTCGATGGCCTCGGACACCAGTTGATGCCCCAGGCGCAGGCGCCTGAAAGCCGGGCGCACCCACAAGCGCTTGATCTCGGCCACCGCCGAGTCCTGCGCCCCATCAATCGACACGGGACGCAGCGCCACGCAGCCCGCTGCCTGTCCGTCGGCATCGGCGAGCAGCAGCCGTCCGCGGGGCAAGGCATAGGCACCCGGCAGACCGGCCAGCTCCTCGTCGAAATGCTGGAAGCAAAGATCCACGCCGAGCCAGGCGGCATATTCGAGAAACAGTTCACGCGTCTGCGCGAACTCCATCGAACGGGTCACCTGACGAATGTCGATGCGCGAGGGCCCTGCGAATGCCGTCATCGCGAAAATCCCGTCTCGGATCCGTGCCGCGACACAGATCCGACCTCAGGTCCTGCCATTCGCGGCGACGCAGGAACGCACGTCTGCCCCCGGATAGTCAGTCCTCAGGGCGCCGAGTTCGGCGCGGGCCACATCGGCCGGCGCACGCACCTGCACGAATACGCGCTGCGCCGAGGTGTCACGCGGCGCCACCTGGACCGTCCGCACCCCCTGGGCACGCAATTTCTCGAGGTAATTACGCGCCGCTTCCTGGGTGCGGAACACGCCCAGCGAAATGGCGTATCGGTACTTGCTGTCGTCCTGGATGATGAACATTTCCTCCACCCCCAGACGGCGCAGCTCCCCGACTTTCTGCAGCGCGCCCTGCCGCGATGGTTGCGGCGGCATGAAGACCCAGTACTGGCCGCTTTCATCGACCACGCGCCGCTGCGTCACCCTGGCCTCCGGCAGGACCTTGGCCAGCGCATCGAGCACGCCACGCATATCGCCGGGGGAGAATGCCCCCCACTCCAGGCAGACGCTTGCGGCCGGCGGGATCGCGGCAACTGCCTTTGCACTGGCGGGCTGAGCAGGCACTCTGGCCGGCGCCCCATCCGCAGAAGCCGCCGCTGCTCCAACCGATGCTGCGCCCACGGGTGCTGCCTCGAGAACCACATCCGCGGGCAGCAGCTTGATGGCCTCAGGCTGGATCTGCTGGTTCAGCAGATGACTTTCAGGGGACGGACCGGCCGCCGGCGAAAGATGCAGAGACCAGGCAAAAAATGCCACATTGGCCAGCAGCAGCAACAGCAGGAATGCGCGCATGCCTCAGTGACTCCCCGGTGAACTCATGGCGCATCTCCCGCCATGTGGGCAAGACCATCCAGCACCAGGTGATCGGCTACGCCATGGGGGATGTCCAGGCAACGGGCGATGGCCGCTGCGGCACCGCCTGAGAGCAAGCAGGCAGGGCTGCCGCCCTGGCTGGCGGCGAGGCGCGCAAACAGGCGCTCGATGGCACCGGCCTGGGCATGCAGCACACCGGACTCGATGGCATCGGCGGTGTTGCGCGGATGCTCGGTCCAGGCACCTTCGGCAAACGGCAGTTGCGCGGTGTTCTCGGCCAGCGAGCGCTTCATCAGAGCCAACCCCGGAATAATCACGCCACCCAGGAATTCTCCCTGCGAAGACAACTGGTCGACGGTGGTTGCAGTGCCCGCCCCGACCACCAGGCAGGCACGCCCCAGCCGGCGCCAGGCGCCGATCAGCGCCGCCCAGCGGTCCACGCCCAGTTGCGCCGGCTGCTCGTAATGATTGACCACCCCGCACTGGTGTGGCTGGCCTTGCGCCCACAGCATGGGCGCTGACAATGCGGCACAGGCGTGCCTGATCCGCTGTTCGGCGCCGGCACCGGCCACATTGGCCACGGCGATGCGATCCGGCCTGGCCAGCGAGGCCAGCGCCGGTTCCAGAGCGTCCCCCTCGTCGTGGGTAAGCACTCCCACGCGCTCCCAGGCATCGCCCTCGCGCAAACCCCATTTGATGCGCGTATTGCCGCTGTCGATGGCAAGGATTCTCATACGCTTATTCTATGCGCAGCGACACCTCGCCGCTGTGCACGGGGATCAGCCTGCCCTGTGATTGCAGCAACAATGTGCCATCCATGCCGATGCCTTCGACGCGCCCCTGCATCAACGTGCGGCCATCGAGCACGATGGATACCTCACGGCCCTGATGGGCATGCCGTTGCAGCCACGGCTCACGGAAAGCGGCAAAACCCTCAGCCTCGAACACGGGCAGTTGCGTGGCCAGTTCACGCAGCACGGCAGCCAGCAACTGCGTGCGGGTGGGCAGCGATGCGCCACTGATGCAGGTGGCCGCCAGGTCGGACACCGGGCGATCGATGTCCCGTGCCACGGCCAGGGGCAGACGCACGTTGAGGCCGATGCCGATGATGCAGTCGCTCTCGCGCCGCATCGGATCGAGCGTGCCGGGCGCCTGCTGACGACCGGCCAGTTCAATGAGGATGCCGCCCACCTTGGCTTCCCGGTACAACAGGTCATTCGGCCACTTCAACCCGATGCCATGGCAGCCCTGTTGCTCGAGCGCACCCACCAGCATCGCCGCCACAGCAAGCGATAGCCCACCCAGGGCCGCCGGTGGTGCGGCAAACCGCCACAACAGCGAGAAGGTCAGCGCGGCGCCGATGCCGGAGTTCCACGCGCGCCCGCGTCGGCCGCGGCCTCCAGACTGGTACTCGCAGGCCAGTACGCTACCCCCAGGTGCGTCACGACGCCCGGACAGGCGGGCATTGGTCGAGTCGCATTCATCCAACAGTTCCACCTGCAAGCCGGACTGGTCCTGCAGCAAGGTGTCCAGTTCGTTGTTGCAGATCAGATCCACCGGCGAGGCCAGGCGAACAGCGTCGGCCGATCCGGTCAGCGCCACCCCCAGCGAGGGCAACAAGCGCAAGACCTCGATCACCGCCCCGACCGATACGGCCGCCTGGGCAGCCAGCCAGTCTGGGGTGCGGGCGTCCACCGTGGAAAGCAGGCGCACCAGTGTCACCGGCAGACCGCGTCGGCCCTCGTCAACCTGATCGGTTCCCCCCACGACTTCACTGCCCATGCCTGTGTCCATGCTGGCTGCAACCCGGATTGACATCATAGCCGCTTGGCTCATCACACCATCCAGCCTCTTCTCAAGTGCCAGCGACGGCTGCCCTGTTTGGCTCGCCACGGTATCCTCCCCGCTTTGGCCGTCGCACGGTGTACAGCCCATGAAACTGTTGTTCCTGATCCTGTTGTTACTGGCAGGCTGCTCAAGCCCTCAAACGCAGTCCGGCGACACCAGTCTGGAGGGCCGCATCTGGAATGTGCAGGCCGGAGCATTCATGACGCTGCAAGCCCTGCAGCAGCGCGCCGCACACAGCCGTTACCTCATGCTGGGGGAACTGCATGACAGTGCCGAGCACCACCGGCTGCAGTTGCAGATGCTGCAGGCACTGCAGGCCGGAGCAGTCCCTGGCCGGCGTCCGGTACTGGCCATGGAGCAGTTCGACACCGAGCATCAGGCAACGCTCGACGCAGCACGAGCGACCGGCATGCGCGATGCCGAAGGACTGGCCGATGCCGGCCGACTGGATCGCCAGGCCTGGGGCTGGCCTGCCTACCGTGATCTGGTCGCCCACGCTGCCACTTACAGCTGGCCGCTGGTGGCGACCAACCTGTCTCGCGAGCGGGCGCGCGAGATCGCCCAGGGACGCACGACGCCGCAACTGCCGCCGGTGGATGCCGTGCAGCTCACCATGCTGGAAGATGCGCTGGTACGCGGCCATTGCGGCTATCGGCTGCCAGCGCCGCAGATGCCGCGCATGGTCGCCGCGCAGCGGGCACGCGATGCACACATGGCGACAGCATTGCGCGAGGCGCTGGGGCGGGGCCACCCGGTGGTGTTCATTGCCGGCGCAGGCCACGTGCGACGCGACATGGGCGTGCCCCGTTACCTGCCGGATGGCGTCGAAGCGCTGGTGATCGGCTTTATCGAAACGCAGCCGGGACAGCCCTCACCGACCGGGTATGCCCTGTCGGGACTGGACATCGCCTGGTTCACGGCGCCCACGCCGCGCACAGACCCCTGCGCCGGAGCCGCAGGCAGCATGGTCCCCGGCGCCGCACCGTGAATATCATTGATAATCTGATAACAATCATATCTATTGATTAATGAAGATCGATGTCATCGCACAAATTTGATATTAATTGACATCACCGGCTGCAACCAGGTTCTGGCCATTGCGGCGCGAGGAGAGGATCACTGCGGCCACATGCAGCGCGATCAGCACCAGCCGGGCCTGGGCCAGCGCCTCGTGACCAGGCCGGTTGCGCCAATGCCACCAGCATGCCGGCCGCTGCCTCGCCAGAGGCGGACACGAACACGGAGGGCTCCCATCCCCAGGAATAAAGACGGCGCCCAAGCGGCCCGGATAATAGGCCAGCCCGGGCGGCCATGCTTCACAGGGAAACATTGGGAATCAATGGTCGAAACAATGTGCTGCCGCTTCCCGCCGCACTGCGGCGAGATGGGTTTCATGCATATGGTCGATCACGGCATCCTCCACGCCCTGCGCGCGCAGCTGCGCCAGTGCCGAGCCGCTCAGCCGGCACACGGCATGGCTGTCCTGCATGCGCTGGATGATCTGTGCTGGCGCCACCTTGTCCCACGACCACTGCACCACTGCTTCGGGTGTGGGTGGCGGCAGTCCTGGCGGCAGGCCGGCACAGACCCCCTGCAGCAGCACGACCATCAGCATCAGGCTAGATTGAAAACCGGGGAAGCGTCCACTGCTGAGCTTGCCTGCTTCCATGAAACCGCCTGTGGCGGTGACTGGCGAAAGATGATCGTGTTCGGGACAGTACTGCAGCCATCCGCTCCACCTTCACTTCAATACAGACGTTCAACCATCACCCTGAAGAAGGATTCAAACGCACCCTTGCGCCATCACATCGGGATTGTGCGGAAAGTCACGCATCACCGGCTTGCGGCATTGCCTGTCCCGACAGGCATGACTAATCTGGAACTGCAGCACGCATCATCAGTGAAGTTCATCGAGTAAATTTCCCGCCGGCCCAGCAAGCGGCGGACCCAACGGGGGGATCCTCCCTCCCCCCGTTCTTTTTTTCCATCCAGCCACCCCGACTGCTTTACCTTCCCACGCGGTTCTATAATCAGCCTTTCCACAGGTGAACAACCTGACAGGTGGCCGATGATCAAGCTTGCAAGTTTCTTCGTGGCACTGGTCCTGTGCCTTTCGACACCAGCGCGCGCCGTCACCGAACTGCAGTTCTGGCATTCCCTGCAGGGGCCGGCAGCCGAGGCCATGCAGCGGCTGGCAGACCGTTTCAATACCTCACAGCAGACCTACCGCATGGTGCCCAGCAACCATGGCAGCGATGAAGATACGCTGAAGGCCGGCCTGGCCGCCTCGGATGAAGGCAAGGGCCCACACCTGCTGCAGGTCTCCGAATCCAGTGCCAGCGACATGCTGGCCGACACGCGGGCGATCAAGCCCCTGTACCAACTGGCTGCCGAAACGCGCCTGCCGCTGGATCGCACCGGCATTTCACCCGGCATGGGTGCGCTCTACTCCGACGCCTCCGGCAGACTGGTGGCGCTGCCCTTCAACGCCTCGACGCCGTTGATGCTGTTCAGCCGCGAGGCCTTCATCAAGGCCGGGCTGGACCCGGACAAGCCACCGGTCAGCTGGTACGAACTGCAGCCCGCGCTGATCAAGCTGCAGGAAGCCGGTGAGGAATGCCCCTACACCACCAGTTGGCAATCCTGGATCCATCTGGTGAACGTGAACGCGCACCACAACAACCCCTTTGCCAGCGCCAACAATGGCTACGGTTCGGCGCGCCCGGAACTGCTGGTCAACGGGCACCTGATGATCCGTCACATCTCGCTGCTGTCGGCGTGGTTCAAGTCCGACCTGTTTTCCTACAGCGGCCGGGGCAATGCCGGTGACCTGCGCTTTGCCAAGGGCGAATGCGCCATCATCACCACGTCATCGGATGCCTGGCTCGAGATCCGCCGCACTGCCCAGTTCACCGTCGTGGCAGCGCCCCTGCCCCACTATGACGATTTCCATGGTGCTCCCTACAACACCCTCATGGGTGGCGGCGCGCTGTGGACCCTGGCAGGCAAGACCTCGGCGGAGTATGCCGGCGTGGCGCAGTTCCTGCAGTTCCTCGCCTCGCCTGTGTCGGTGGCGGAGTGGCACCAGAACACCGGCTTCCTGCCGGTGACCAAAACGGCTGATAGCGCCTTGCGCAAGAGCGGCTATTACGTCACGCGTCCGTTTGCCGAGATCGCCTCACGGCAGCTGCATGGCAGCAGCGGCGGTGCCTTCTCGCGCGGCGTGCGCCTGCGCCACTTCGCGCAGATACGCAGCATCCTCGATGAGGAACTCGAGACGGTATGGAACAACGTCAAACCGCCCAAGCTCGCCCTGGATGACGCTGTGGTGCGGGGCAATGCCCTGCTCAAGCCGCTGGCGGCAGCACCTGCCGCAACAACCCGGCCTGTCGCACACCTTCCCCGCAAGCCCGAAGCCCGAGCCCCCGCCAAGCCGAACTGCCAGGGCTGCCGCTGAGCTGGCGCATGCGCTGGCCATATCCGCGCGTCATTGCCCACCGAGGTGGCGGCAGTTGCGCGCCCGAGAACACCCTGGCGGCATTGCGCACCGGGCACGCGCGCGGCTTTCGTGCGGTGGAGTTCGACGTGATGCTGAGTGCCGATTCGCATCCCGTGCTCATCCATGACGAAACCCTGGAACGCACCACCAGCGGCCATGGCGCGGTATCGACCACCCCCCTGTCTGCACTGGCCCGCCTGGATGCGGGCAGCTGGTTCGGCCGCGAGTTCAAAGGCGAGCCGCTGCCCGGATTCGCCGCGGCAGCCAGGCTGTGCCTGGATCTGGGGCTGCTCGCCAATGTGGAGATCAAGCCGGCCGGCGGCTACGCGCACGAAACCGGACGCATCGTCGCCTCGCAGGCACTGGCGCTGTGGGCCGGGGCACCCGTGCCACCCCTGCTCTCCTCCTTCGAGGCAGCCGCCCTCGAAGCCGCGCAGGCTGCGGCGCCGGCACTGCCGCGCGCCCTGCTATTCGATGCCGTTCCTGCAGACTGGCAACCGCGCGCAGAACGGCTGGACTGCATCGCCATACACTGCAATGCGACACGCCTGGACCAGGCACTGGCCAGCGCCATCCTTGGAGCGGGTTACGCACTGGCGACGTGGACTGTCAACGACGTGGCATCGGCACGCCGCCTGTTCAGCTGGGGTGTGACGGCGGTGTTCACCGACCGGCTGGATCTGATAGCGCCGGAATTTTCAGGCTGATCCGCGGACGTCGGCACGGCGGGGTTGAGTCATGCCTGAACTGGCATCGGATCGGGCGGCCGCCCACCTCTTGCCGTCACACGGTGTCGCGACTGCTTGTTACAGCGCCTTACAAAGCCTTACAACGGGCCTGTCAGTCCATACCGTGTCCGGATCGTTGATACTGGCAGGACACGATACCGGGTGAACGCCCGGGCGCCCTGGATGCCTGCGAATTCCGACCTCTCACAAAGGAAAAACCATGCCCCGTAACCGCACCGCCCTCCTGATCGCCGCAATCCTCTCCGTTACGGCTGTGCCGGCGCTTGCCCAGCCCGCCACACCCAATCTCGACAAGCGTGAAGCCAACCAGCAAAGGCGCATCGACAAGGGCGTGAATTCAGGACAACTGACAACGCCGGAAGCGAACCGGCTGGAACGACGTGCCGACCGCCTGGAGAAACATGAAGCCAAGGCCAAGTCCGATGGCGTGGTGACGCCGCAGGAACGCGCGCGGCTGCAGCACGAGGCCAATCGCAACAGCCGGGAGATCCGTCGCGAGACGCATGACAAGCAGCAGGCCCGCAAGTAAGCGCGCTAAACAGAATTGCCGTTAGGCGCCCTGACTTAGGCGAGCGCGAGGGGATGTGTCCCCTCGCATTGTCAGGCCTCTAAGCAGGATCCAGGACGAACTCAGCCGGCGCATGCCGCACCGGCGCTTCGCCAGCCCATCCTGGCCTGACTGACTGGCCTGACAGTTTATTGAAAAAGGGGGACATGGTCCCCCTTGCCCCCCCTGCTCTGGGTGCTGTTGCTGACGCTCAGAAGGGCAGCTTGGCGCCCGGCTTGGCTGCCAGCAGCACTTCACGGAAGGATGCCTGGATGCGTGCCAGCGCCTGGGCATTGTCGGCCTCGAAGCGCAGTACGATGACCGGTGTGGTGTTGGAGGCGCGCGCCAGGCCGAAGCCATCGGGGTATTCGACCCGCAGGCCATCCAGCTTGATGACCTGCTCGGCGCCGGGAAACTGCGCGCGCTCCTGCATGCCGGCGATCAGGCGGTGCGGCTCGCCTTCACTCAAGGCCAGCTGAAGCTCCGGTGTGCTGAGCGCATCGGGCAGCGATTCCAGTACCGCAGACGGATCGCTTTCTTTGGACAGGATCTCCAGCAGGCGCGCCCCGGCGTACTGGGCGTCATCGAAGCCATACCAGCGCTCGCCGAAGAAGATGTGGCCGCTCATCTCGCCGGCCAGCGGTGCCTTGCGCTCCTTCATGCGCGCCTTGATCAGCGAATGCCCGGTCTTCCACATGCTGGGCACCCCGCCGTATTTGCGTATCCAGGGCGCCAGCTGGCGCGTGCATTTCACGTCGTAGATGATTTCCGCGCCGGGGCAGCGCGACAGCACGTCGCGCGCGAACAGCATGAGCTGGCGATCCGGGAAGATGAGCTTGCCATTGCGCGTGATCACGCCGAGACGATCGCCATCGCCATCGAAGGCAAAACCGAGGTCCAGCCCGCCCTTGGCCACCGCCTCGGCCACATCCTTGAGATTCTCCGGCTGCGAGGGATCGGGGTGGTGGTTGGGAAACGTGCCATCCACGTCACAGAACAGTTCGGTCACTTCGCAGCCCAGGGTGCGGAACAGCTCGGCCGCGGTGGCCCCGGCCACGCCGTTGCCGCAATCCACGGCGATACGCATGGGCCGCGCCAGCTTCACGTCACTGGTGATGCGGTCGAGATAGGCCTGGCGCACGTCGGCGTGCGTCAGCTTGCCCTGGCCGCTGGTGAAATCACCGGTCTCGATGCGCTGGCGCAGGCGCTGGATGTCCTCGCCGGACAGCGTGGTGCCGCCCAGCACCATCTTCAGGCCGTTGTATTCCGGCGGGTTGTGGCTGCCGGTGACCGACACCGCGCTGCCGGTGCCGAGCTGGTGTGCGGCGAAATAGGACATGGGCGTGGCCACCATGCCGATGTCGATGACATCGACACCACTGGCGCACAGGCCCTCGGCCAGTGCCGCTGCCAGCGACGGCCCGGAAAGGCGGCCGTCACGACCGATGGCGAAGGCTGTCTGCCCGCGGGCGCGCGCCTCGCTGCCGAGCGCGCGACCGATCAACCGGACCCCTTCTTCTGTCAGGGTCCGGCCGACGATGCCGCGAATGTCATAGGCCTTGAAGATCTCGGCCGGGGGGAGCGAGGAAGCTGTTGTCATGTTGGAGGCGTCGCAAGAAAGATGGGAGAGGTGATCAAGCCGGACCGGAGCCCACTGCCGTGATGGCCTGATCCTGAAACAGCCTGGAACGGCCTGCAACGCTATCCGGTGTAGGTATTTTAGCAGCGGGCGACTAGTGTCTTGAATCGCTAATTCGCTGAAGAAAAAGGCCGAAATCGCCGCCATACCGCGTTGCAAATGCTCGCAAGGTGGTCAACCTTGCTCCGCTTTGCGCCTTGTCTGGCACAGATTTCGGCCTTTTTCGCATCATGGGGCAGGTCTTGGTACAGAGTCATATTCAACGAACTAACGATTCAGGACACTACTCTACCGCGCGTGCCACAGCCCGCGCATGACTCAGGCATGGTCGGTGCGAACTGCCGCCCGGAAGTGCCGCAACAGGCGCCGGGGCAACCAGTCCAGGTGGCCGGGAAATGCGCCGCTGACAAAGGCGACATGGCCGCCCTCGGCGGGGAATTCCGCCGTGATGCAGTCCGGCAACGATGCCGGGTCTGGCAATGCCGCCAAAGGCACGAAAGGGTCGTCCAGGGCATTGATGATCAGGGTCGGCAGGGCGATGTTCCGCAGCAGCGGCAGGGAACTGGCGCGCGACCAGTAGTCATCGGTGTCGCGAAAGCCGTGCAGCGGCGCGGTGACGACGTTGTCGAACTCGCGCAGGGTGCGGGAAACACGCATGGCCTGCGCATCGAATATGCCCGGATGGCGCGCCAGCTTGTCCTCGCTGCGCGACTTCATGGTCGCCAGGAACATGCGCGTGTAGATCCGGTTGAATCCGAGGGCCAGCCCGTCGCCGCTCAGTTGCAGGTCGAGCGGCGCGGAAACCGCCGCAGCCGCCTGCACGCGGCCGCGCTCCCGTCCGGGCTCGCCCAGCCACTTCAGCAATGCATTGCCGCCCAGCGACACCCCGGCGGCGAACACCCCGCCCTCACCGGCCAGCCCGCTGAACCGCTGCAGCAGCCAGTCGATCTCGTCGCTGTCGCCGGAATGGTAGGCGCGCGGCAGCCGGTTGGGTTCGCCGGAACAGCCACGAAAATGCGGCAATGCAAAGCGCCAGCCGCAGGCCGCCACCTGGCGTGCCATTGCGCCTGCATAGTGGCTGGCCGAACTGCCCTCGAGACCGTGGAACAGCACCACCAGCGGCGACTGCGCCGGACCGTCAAGAAAATCGACATCGACAAAATCGCCGTCGGGCGCGTCCCAGCGCTCGCGTCGCAATGCCGGACGAGCCAGCCGGCGGCCGCTCAGCGCGGCATAAATGGTGTGCAGGTGGCGGTTCTTCAGCCACCAGGGTGCGCGATAGGCTTCCAGAGCAGCGGACCCGGCGGTGATGCCGGTGGTGTTCTCGCTCATGCCCCTCGGTCTGTCAGTGCAGGACCTTGGGACCGCTGACGTGGGTGGCCACCGGCACCTGGCGCTGCGGCACGGCCGAGGCATGATGGACCACCATGCGCCAGCCGTTACCAGTGCGCATGTAGACATTGGTGACCGCGACGGGCACGGTGGCGCGCTGCTGGCCTTCGACCCGGATGTGCTCATGCAGGCTGTGCACCGCCAGCATCATGCCGTGGACCACGCTCTGGTCCGCCAGGTGCACCTTGAGCCTCTGCCCGCCGCCGGCAATCTGCACCCAGCTCTCGCGCACCGCCTCGTAACCCACCAGCCGCTCACGCCCGGGATGCACGCAGATGATTTCCTCATCCTCGGCCCAGACCTCCATCATGGCATCGACATTGCCGGACTCGAGCGCCTCGTAGAAGGCATTCTCGGCGTCCTGCGCGGTGGGGTAGGTGGTTTTTTTCAAAGAAAGGCCAGACAGTGAAATTCCCGCCGGCAAGCCCGGCAAAGTGCGCGCAGATGATAGTGGAAAGCCTGCAGCGAAGCTACCGGCACGCCAGCCACCATGCAGCTCGTTCCGCGTGATGCCTCAGGTGCACCGCTGCGCCAGCGCTTCCGGATTGACCAGGCAGGATGGCACTTCCCCGGCAAGGGCGGCACGCAGGTTGGCCATCGCCAGGCGCGCCATGGCGACACGGGTGGCGCGCGTGGCGCTGCCCATGTGCGGCGCCAGCACGACATTGTCCAGCGACAGGAAGCCCGGGTTCACCCGTGGCTCGCCATCGAACACATCCAGCCCCGCCCCGGCAATGCGCCCCTCGCGCAGCGCCTCGATCAGGGCCGTCTCGTCGACCAGCCCGCCGCGCGAAGCATTCACCAGGATGGCGGAAGACTTCATCCGCGCCAACTGGGCGGCGCCAATGACATGGCGGTTGGCCTCGGTGTAAGGCAGGTGCAGGGACACGAAATCGGACTGCGCCAGCAACTCATCCAGCGGCACATGGCTGGCATTGGACGCGCGCTCCAGTGCCGCATCTAGTCGCGTGCGGTTGTGGTAGATCACGCGCATGTCGAAACCGGCGGCACGGCGCGCCACAGCGCGGCCGATCCGGCCCATGCCGACGATGCCCAGGGTGGCGTGGTGCACATCCAGGCCGAAGCGGTCGATGAACTTCATGCCCTGCCAGTGGCCGGCGCGCAGCCAGCGGTCGGACTCGGCAATGCGCCGTGCCGTGGCCAGCAACAGCGCCCAGGTCATGTCGGCCGTGGTGTCATCGAGGACCTCGGGTGCATTGGTGACCAGGATGCCGCGCGCACTGCAGGCCGCGACGTCGACATTGTTGAAGCCGACAGAGATGTTGCACACCGCCTTCAGCCGGCCGGCGGCGGCCACGGTGTCCGCATCGAAGCGATCACCGAAGAGCATGACCGCATCGCAGTCGGCAATGCGCCGGCGCAGTTCCGCCTCGGGATGCGGGCCATCCTGCTGCTGGCTGTCATCCACCTCGTAGGCCAGGCGCAGTTCGGCCAAGAGTTCGTCGGCAATGGTGCGGGTGATCAGTATCTTCATGGGTCAATGCAACAAGGGTTGATATTTCAGATGAATACGGTAGCACTGGCGGTCAAGGAAGGCCTGAAAAACGCAGGGAAACATCGCCACCACGACATCCCTATGCAGAGGCGCTCTCAGGCAGAGGGCTGGGCAAGCCCGCCCTGGCGCCGGATCAGCCACGACAACAGCGGCGGCGTGAGCAGCGTGGTCAGCATCACCATGATCACGAACACGGCAAACTCCTGGTCGTCGACCACACCCAGCTGCTTGCCCACCACGGCAAAGATCAGCCCCACCTCGCCGCGCGGGGCCATGCCCCAGCCAACGATCCACTTGTTGACCGGGCCGGCGACGAGGCCCGATACCAGCTTGCCGCCGAATGCCAGCAGCGTCACCAGCAAGGCGGTCACCAGCACATGGCTGTCTGCGAGCACGGCCAGATTGACCTGCATGCCGGTGTAGACAAAGAACAAGGGCACCAGGATGTAACCGAGCGGCGCCACCAGTTGCTCCAGGGTGTGCTCGGCATGGCGGTTGAGCACGGCCATGACCCGCCGGCGCACATCGGTGCTGGAGTCGGCCAGCGACTCGCTCACCTCGTGGACGATGCCCGGTGCGTCAAAGTGCCGGAAATGCACGGCATCGAGGACCAGGCCGGCGGCGAAGGCGCCGACGATGGGCGCCAGTCCCAGCAGGGACGCGATGTAGGCAAACATCAGGCAGGCTGCCAGCGCCAGTACCAGTTGCGAGCCGACCGAGGTGCTGATGTGGCGGAACAGGCCGGTGAACAGGCGCGCCAGGTACTGTCCGGCGATCAGTGCGGTCACCAGAAAGCCGATGGCCTTGCCGGATATGAAAAGCACCTCCATGGCGCTGATGCTGCCCGAGCGGACGATGCCTGACACCACCGCCAGTATCACCAGCCCGATCACGTCATCGATGACGGCGGCACCCAGCACGATCTGCGATTCGCGAGACTGCAACGCACCCATGTCCTGAAACACCCGCGCCGTGATGCCGACGCTGGTGGCCGTGAGCGTGGCGCCGAAGAACAGATGGGCATTGAAATCGGCCTGCGGAAACAGCCAGGGCCCGACGACCATGGTGCCCAGGGCGAACGGCACCACCACGCCGACCATGGCCACCGCCAGCGCGCGCATGCCCACCTTCATCATCGAGGACACACTGGACTCCAGGCCGATCTGGAACAGCAGCACCACGACACCCAGTTCGGCGAGGAACTGCAGGATGGCGTCCTGCTTGGATGACTCGAAGAAATCGAAGCCGGCCAGCGCCAGATTGCCCACCAGCACGCCGATCAGGATTTCACCCAGCACCGCGGGCTGGCGGAAACGCTCCACCAGGCTGCCCAGCTTGGCCAGCACGATGAGGATGGCCAGCACGCCGAACAGCCGGGCGTTGCTTTCACTGCCGGCGGCCAGGGCATCGGCCGACACCAGGCAGGCCGCCACCAGGAGCGCGACGTGGCGGCCGGCATGCCAGGGCCGGCGCTGCAGACAGCCGGATAGATGGCCGAACAAAAGAGATTGCGTGGGGATCATGACGATGATGATTCCTTAACGGGACTGGCAACAATGACAATGCGCTGAAGGCACAGGCATTCCGGTGACTTGCTGCGTCATTGAAGTGTTGCCGGCGTATTACGACGGGCTGCGACGTGCTGCGACGGGTTGCGACGGGTTGCGACGCATTGCAAGTAAGCTTGATGTCCAAGCCACCTGTACAGCCTACCAGAAAGGCCCTGCGCTGCAGGAGAGCACCCGACCGCCGAAAGGCGCCTGTGACCGATACGAGCGCAACGGTGGCGGGCTTAAATACCTGTCATTTTGACTGATCACAATCAGTCTATTAATCCAATGCTGTAATGGATTGGCATACAGTATTGATCACATTGAACCGGCAATCAAAAAAGCCGGCACACCGATGCCGGCCTTCCTTTCACTCGCCCTTCGTTGAGGATAGGGCTTGCCGCAATTACTCCGGCTTCATACCTGCCGCCTTGATGGCGCGCGCCCACTTGGTGATTTCACTCTTGTTGTAGGCCGCCAGCTCCTCGGGGGTACTGCCCATGGGCTCGACCGCCAGCTCGAAGAAGCGCTTGCGCACGTCAGCCAGGGCAATGGCCTTGTTCAGCTCGGCATTGAGCCGGTTGACGATCGGGCGCGGCGTGCCCGCAGGCGCGACGATGGCATACCAGTTTCCGACTTCGAAGCCGGGCAGGCCCGATTCAGCCACGGTCGGCGTGTCCGGCAGCAAGGAAGTACGCTTGGAACTGGTGACCGCGATGCCGCGCACCTTGCCTTCCTTCACCAGCGGGATGGCGGTCGAGATGCCGGAGATGTATAGCTGCACCTGTCCGGCCAGCAGATCCGCCGTGGCCGGCCCGCCGCCCTTGTAGGGCACATGCACCATGTTCACCCCGGCCATGGTGTTGAACAACTCGCCACCCAGGTGCGGAGGCGTGCCGATGCCGGCGGAGGCGAAGTTGAGCTTGCCCGGATTGGCCCTGGTGTAATCGATCAGTTCCTTGATGGATTTCACCGGCACGGAAGGATGCAGGATGAATATGCTGGGCGCCGTGCCCACCAGGGTGATGGGCGCGAAATCGGTCAGCGGGTCATAAGGCAGCTTGGCGTACAGGCTGGGGTTGATGGACAGTGATGCCGTGCCCGAGAACAGCAGGGTGTAGCCATCGGCGGCGGCTTTCGCCACGGCATCGGTGCCGATCACACCACCGGCCCCGCCGCGGTTGTCCAGCACCACCGGATGGCCGACCTGCTCGCTGGTCTTTTGCGCCAGCAGACGCGCCAGAATGTCATTGGGTCCGCCAGGCGGAAACGGCACCACCATGCGGATGGCGCGCGTGGGATAGTTCTGCGCCAGGGCTGCCGTGGCCTGCAAGGCTGCTACTGCCGCCGCGCAGAAAAGCCATGCGATCTTCTTCATTGGGTCTTTCTCCGGTTTGTATTGGTCTGTTCGGCAGCATGCAAGCGTGCAGCTTTGCGGTGGCCCGCTGCCGAGGCGGGATTGTGCAATAAAACCCGGGATACAGTGACGGGCCTTTGGCCCTTCGCCCCGGCAAAACGGGACATTGCCGGACCGGCGAGACCTGGGGAAGCACTGAACAAGTGGACTACGCCCCCTTGTCTATCCCCACTTCAGAGGAAACATTTGAGCGGTGATCCTCGATTCGAGACTTGATTAGTGTTTCCCTAGTTCAGCGTGGGAATGAGCTTGCGGATCTGGTCCGGCGTCAGTTCGCCGGCCAGCGGTGTGCCCGGGCGCAGATGCCGGCCCATGGTCAGCGGGCCGACCAGCACCGGCTCCAGGCGTGCTTCACGCACCAGCGCGGAAGCCACTGCAATGGCGTGGGCGTCATCACCCGCGATGGGCATGCCCACCGTGGACGATTGGCCCTGCGTGATGGCCTGCAGCCGGCCAAAACCAATGGCATTGAAGGCGCGCACGATGCGTGCCCCGGGGAACATGTCCGCGGAAGCCAGGCCGGCACCGCGCGCCAGTGCCTGCGTGGCCACCTCGCCATCGCGCCCCGGGATGGGATTGCTGGTATCGATGATGACTTTCCCGCGAATCTCTCCGGCGAGGTCCTTGCCCAGTTGTGGCAGCGCGCTGTATGGCACGGACACCAGCAGCACTTCGCCAAAGGCTGCGGCTTCGCGCGGCGTGCCGGCATGCGCGCCCTTGCCGAGTTTGGCGGCCAGCGCCTTGTCCTGTTCCAGGTCCAGCGAGGAGAACATCACCTCATGGCCCGACCTCAGCCAGGCAGTGCCCAGTGTGCTGCCGATGCGACCCGAACCGATGATGCCGATCTTCGGCCGGCTGGATGCCGCCGATGTGGCAGCAGTGGCAGTGGCGGCATCAGCGGCATGGGCGACACGACCGGCGGCCGGCCACGCCGTGATACCGGCCACGAGCATCGCGACGCCAAGAAAGCGTCGCCGGGAAAGCGCAGTGGGGTTCAGACAAGCAAGGGCAGCCAGGGGCATGGCAGGCTTCATCCGGTTCATGGCGGCTTCCTGTAGGTGAGGCGAAAGATTCAAGGCAACAAGCGATCCGGGCATCAGCCTACCGCATCCGGGCGGCAAGCTGCCCGAGTAGCCCCTGCAATCGGCATAGGCAGCATGACTTATGCGTTACTGGCTCCCTGTCTCCAGAGCCGGGGCCGATGTTGGTCGCCAATGACGAAGCCACAGCTCAGGCCAGCACATGCTGGCTGGAAGCCTCGAGCACCAGCTTGCCGGAGGCTGCCCGTATGGACGTGCGCACCACCGCAAGGCTGCGGCCCTGCTGGATCACGGTCGACTCGACATCCAGCACCGGGCCAAGCCCGGGGCTGATGAAGTAGGCGGAAATGTTGGACAGGCGCATGTCGGCCGGGGTGGCGGCATGCGCCACGCGCATGGCCATGCCCAGCAGCAAGCCTCCCTGCACGTGACCGCCACGGTTGGCCAGATGCCGTGCCACGGGAATGCGATGCGAGGCACCGCCCTGCCTGGCCTGCGGTATACCGCACCAGAAATGCTCGATGAAGGGTTGCTCCGCGGTGGCCGCGCTGTCGGCGGCGACACCAGCGGCCAGGCCTTCGGCTTCCGCCGCATCCAGCGCCAGACCCTGCAGGGACTCGAAGCTGAAATCCTCCGGCAACCAGGGCCAGGGCAGCCGCGGCTGGTCCGGTGGCAGATCCAGCAACACACAGGTGCCGGTGGCGTGCCCCACCAGATTGCCGCCGGCCCGGATGTCGGCGCGAACCAGCGACTGCCGGACCCGGCTCTGCTCGGAAAATCCGACAAAGCGGGCTTCGACGGCGA
>CANJJT010000005.1:0-111502 GCA_947474715.1 Betaproteobacteria bacterium | reverse complement strand
GAAAGGTGTGCTTGCCGACCTGAGGGTCGTTGAACACTCGGCATTTGTTGCCGCCCCCCTCGCCGGCATGTCTCTGGCGCAACTGGGCGCCGAAGTCATCCGTATTGATGAAATCGACGGCCCCAAGGACTACGGTCGCTGGCCCGTGACGCAGGCCGGCAACAGCCTGTACTGGGCCGGACTGAATAAGGGCAAGCGCTCCATTCTCATCGATCTGAGGAATCCCGAAGGTCAGGAACTCGCCACCGAACTGGTCATCCGGGACGCCCCCCGTGGCGGCATCTTGCTGACCAACCTCGGCGCCCGAGGCTGGGCCAGCTACAAGAAACTGAGTCAGCGCAGGGCCGACGTGATACTGGCCAGCCTCTCGGGACATCCTGATGGCACGGCGGCCGTTGATTACACGGTCAACTGCGCCACCGGACTCCCCTACCTGAATGCGGGTGCATCGGCCGCAACACCGGTCAATGGTGTGCTGCCGGCCTGGGACATCACCACCGGCCTCACCCTCGCGATGGGCATACTGGCCGCCGACCAGCATCGCAGGCTCACCGGTACTGGCCAGGAGATCAAGCTGGCCCTGTCTGATGTGGCCTTTGCCATGATGGGCAATCTGGGCTTCATCGGCGATGCCCAGATCAACGCCAACCTCAGGCAGTCCGACGGCAATCATGTCTATGGCACCTTCGCACGCGATTTCGGCACCCGCGACGCGCACCGCGTGATGGTGACCTCCTTCACGCCAAGGCACTGGGACATGCTGTGCAAGGCCTGTGGCATGGAGGCCTCCATCACGGAACTGGGACGCAGGCTTGGCCTCGATCTCGGCAATGAAGGGCAGCGTTATGCCGCACGCGAGGAGATCGCAGCACTGGTGGCAGCGTGGACGGAGTCACACACGATGGAGGAAGTCCGCACGGCTTTCGATGCTGCCGGGGTCTGCTGGGGCGAGTACCAGGATTACCGGCAGATGGCGGTGGAAGATCCGCGCTGCTCCCCGGCCAATCCGATGTTCCGCAGGGTGGCGCAACCCGGCATCGGCGAACTGACGGTCCCGGGCAGCCCCTTGAGCTTCAGCGCTGCCGAGCGCACCGCTTTCATCGCCCCGCGTGCCGGCGAACACACCGACGCGATCCTGGCCGAAGTGATCGGCCTGTCTTCAGGGAAAATCGGGGAACTCCATGACCGCCGCGTCGTCGGCGGCCTGATGATGAACAGCAAAGGACAGACATCATGACCGCAGGCTACCTGACCGAAGAGCGCCGCATGATCCGGGATGCGGCACGCGAATTCTCCATGAAGGAAGTATTGCCACTGGCCAACCGGCTCGACCCCGAGCAGGGCGACATGCCTGCAGAACTGCTGCAGAAGATGTCCGAACTCGGTTACTTCGGCATCACCATCGCCGAAGAATATGGCGGCATGGGGCTGGGCTGTTTCGAGTACTGCCTGGTAGCCGAGGAATTGTCCCGTGCCTGGATGAGCGTCGCCTCCGTGATCGCACGGGGCAACACCTTCATGGGTTCGCAACTGCTCAGTGCGGAACAGAAACGCAGCATCATGCCGCGCGTGGCGCGTGGCGAGTACCTCGGCGCACTGGCCCTGTCCGAGCCCAATACCGGCTCCGACCTGGCCAACGTATCCTGCCGCGGCCGTCGCGTCGAAGGCGGCTGGGCCATCACCGGCAGCAAGTACTGGTGCACCTTTGCCGATGGAGCAGACTACATCTACGTGCTGGTGCGGACATCCGAGCCGTCAGACCCCGCCCGCAAGCATGAGGGCATCAGCGCCTTCATGATCGACAAGCCACGAGGCCAGTTGCCCAAAGGCGTGGGCGGTTCACCCATCCCCAAGATCGGTTACTTCGGCTGGAAAACCTGGGAACTGGCGTTCGATGACTGCCGCGTCCGGGACAGCGCCCTCATCGGCGAAGCAGGCAAGGCATTTGCCGCATTCTCGCGCGGACTGGAAACCTACCGCGCGCATACGGCCGCCCGGGCCATCGGACTGGCGCGCGGCGCACTGGAGGACGCCATGGCCTATGCGCAACAGCGGGAACAGTTCGGCCGCCCCATCGCCGAGTTTCAGGCCATCCGCTTCAAGATCGCCAACATGGCCACGGAGATCGAGGCAGCGAGACAGCTCATGTATCACGTGTGCACGGAAATCGACTCCGGGCGGCGCTGTGATACGGAGGCCGCCATGGTCAAGCTGTTTGCCTCCGAGATGGCCGAGCGGGTCTGCAGTGAGGCACTGCAGATATTTGGCGGTGCCGGCTATACCAAGCTGCATGCCGTGGAGCGTTACTGGCGCGATGCACGTCTGACCCGCATCTTCGAAGGCACTTCCGAGATACAGCAGCGCATCATCTCCGACCGCTTGCTGGGCAGGGCTTCCTCCTGATCGGTCAGGTCCGACAACGTTGCCCCTGGGAGCGCGTGACTGCAACTGCCCCCACCGCGATGTCCAGGACAACCGGCATCAGCAGTGCCGATCAAGTTCAGAAATGAGAACAAATGTGAAAAGCCACCGCTGAAGTGGCCGTTTTTCAATGGTGCCGCGCCCCCCTTGATCCCTATTTCCTTTATGCTTGAGGCTTGATCACAGTGCCTCCGCCAGCTTGAGTTGCTGACAGAGAAAACAGGCACGCAGCAGAAACATCGGGGGATTTCCGCACCGCGCGGACACGCAAGATGAGGGGTACCGTTGACCATGCGGGTGACACAATGCCACTCATCCCTGCCTGCATGATGCCAACCGGGGCAAACCGCCTGCCCAAGCGCAGCCAAAGCAATCCTGGCCAGCCGGCACGATGAAAAATCCATGCCGATAATCGACTCCCGCCTCACCATGCGCACGGCGATGCTGTTCTTCGTGCCGCTGATCCTCACCACGGAACTCCACCAGGTATCGCACTCGCTGGTTCAGGGCTTTCTCGCCCGCATGGGCGACCCCACTACCACCCTGGCCGCCTTCAGCATTGCCTTTGCATTCAACACCACATTCAGCGGCATCATCAGCGTCGCCATCCAGGCCGGCATGGCCTATATCTCCGACAAGCGGTCTTTCTGGCGCCTGACACGTTTCTATTTCTATATCGGCCTGGTGCCCTTCCTGTTCATCGAATCGGTCGCCCTCACACCCATCGGCGACTGGCTGTTCGGGGACCTGATAGGCGCCAGCGAGGAAGTGACCCAACTGGCCAAACCGGCTTCCGCAGTCATGGCACTCTGGATCTTCCCCAACCAGGTGCGCAACCTGGCCAATGCCCTGTGCATGATGCGCAGGAATACCATGGTCATCTCCAACTCGACCATTGTGCGACTGGTGTCCCAGGTGCTGATGCTGATGGTGCTCCCCTTCTGGATGCCCGGCGCGGTTGCAGGTGCAGCCTCCCTGGTAGGCTGCATGACCGTTGAAGCCGTCTACATGTACTACGGCAGCCGCCAGATCTACCGGGACCTTCCCGCCAGCGGCGGCGAGCAGGTCTCCTACAAGCGAATGTGGATCTACTCATGGCCGCTGATGGTCACCCAGGCCACTGAGAATGGGGTCACCTTCGTCATCAATTTCTTCCTTGGACGACTGGCGCATCCGGATGTCGCGCTGGCCGCCTTCGGCGTGGTCAACGCCCTCACCTCCCTCATCGTGTCCCCGCTGCGCAACCTCAGCCAGACCGCCCAGGCTTTGGTGCAAAGTCGCGAAGACATGCGGGTCATGCTGAAATTCGTCAACCGCCTTACCCTTGTCTACATGGCGCTGGTGGCCGTGCTCTTCTACACCCCGATCCGCGAGGTCATCCTGGGCGGCGTCATGGGATTGCGCGAGGAACTCAGCACTTACGCCAGGCCCGGGGTACAGATGATGCTGTTTGCGGCGGTAGTCTGGGGCTATTCTTCGCTGCTGCGCGGGCTGCTGTCGGCCATGCGGCGCACCGGAGCCATTGCAGGGAGTGCCGCCATCCGGCTGCTGGTCGTCATTGCCGTAGGCAGCGTGACCCTGATCGCCCCGGACCTGAACGGCGCGATGGTTGGCATCGGCGCCATTGGTGCAGCCTTTCTTGCCGAAGCCCTGGTCCTCGGGTGGCGGGTACGGCAGGTCATGGCATCGGGTGAGCCACTTTTTCCGATCAGGGTGATACAAACCAGCAAGCAGCAATGATGGGAGCCAGACATGAATGAGTCTGTCTGCCCGACCCATTGACGACAGACAGACAAGGAGGCAACACCATGAGACCTGGCAGCATCCTATCCGGCGCCCTGGGCGCTTTTGCATCATTGGCACTGACGTTTTCAACCAGCGCCTTTGCGCAGAACTACCCCGTCAAACCGGTGCGCATGGTTGTCCCGTTTGCCGCGGGGGGCGGCATCGACATCATGGCGCGCACACTGGCTACGAGGCTTCAGGACAATCTTGCCCAACCCGTGCTGGTCGAGAACAAGCCCGGTGCCGGCGGGATAGTCGGCAGTGAAATCGTGGCCACGGCACGCCCGGACGGATACACCTTGCTTGCCGTGCCGATCAGCCATGCCGCCAATGTCAGCCTGGCCAAGCTCCCCTTCGATCCGATCCGGGACTTTGCCCCCATCATCCAGCTGGCCTCGGCGCCCAACGTCCTGCTGGTCAACCCGTCGCTGCCGGCGCGCACACTGCCGGAATTCATCAGGCTGGCCCAGCAACGCCCCGGCCAGCTCAGTTATGCCTCCAGCGGCAATGGCAGTTCCACCCATCTTGCCGGTGAACTCTTCAAGATGCTGGCGAAAGTCGAGTTGCTGCACGTACCGTACAAGGGCGGTGGACCGGCACTGACCGATCTGCTGGGTGGACAGGTGTCGATGTACATCGGCAGCCTTCCCGCCTCGCTGCCACACCTGAAGACCCAGAAGTTGCGGGGCCTTGCCGTCACCAGCACCAGCCGGGTCGACACCCTGCCCGACGTGCCCACGGCCATCGAGGCCGGCGTGGCGGACTATGAATATCTCGGCTGGTACGGTTTGCTTGCCCCGGGCGGTACGCCGGCAGCGATCATCAACCGGCTCAATGGCGAATCGAACAAGATACTTCGCGAACCCGGGATGATGGACAAGCTGGCCGCAGACGGGGCCCAGCCGGCGGGAGGAACCCCTGCCCAGTTCGCCGAATTCATCAAGCTTGAAATCGCAAAGTGGGCCAGAGTAGTGAAGTACGCAAAGATGGCGGTAGATTAAACGGGCGTTCTCTCTATACCCCGATTGCCCCCGATTTCGTACCAACGATCGGGGGCGACCTCCATCAAGTCAGTGACATCGTCATGCCACCATCCACCTGCAGGGTGGTGCCGGTGATGAATCCGGCCTGCGCTGAACAGAAGAATGCGGCTGCCGCGGCACATTCCTCGGGCGTTCCAAGGCGTCCCATGGGCACGGTCCTGGCCCGCTCGGCGGCATCTGCCCTGCCCATGAAGGTTTCGGTGCCGATGGAGGCCGGCCCTATGACATTGACCGTCAGCCCCTCCCGCGCGGTCTCGTTGGCCAGGTGCTTCAGATAACCGGCCAGTCCCGAGCGAAACACCGTAGACAGGCCGTGACGATGCATGGGCTGCTTCACCGTGGCGGAATTGATGGAGACAATCCGCCCCCATTTGCCCGCCACCATCAGCGGCGCGACCGCCGAGACCACATTCACAGCGCCCATCAGATTGGTCTCGAAAGCCCACTCCCAGCGGTCCCGCTCCGTTTCGTTGAGGACTTCCCGTGAAGGATGGGGTGAACGGGCTGTCACCAGTATGAGTATTTCGGGGGAGCCCAGCGTCTCCTTGACTGTGCTTACCAGGCGCGCCACATCTTCGGTCTTGCGCTGGTCTCCGGCCACGGTAATCACCTCGTTGCCTGTCCTGGCCCGGATCTCGGCGGCGGTCTTCTCCAGAGTCTCTGCAGTCCTGGCAAACAGCGCCAGCTTCACGCCCTCGGCTGACAGCAGATGCGCAGTAGCCTTGCCCATGCCACCCGTCGCTCCCGTGACGATTGCGACGCGTCCCTTGATACCGAAATCCATGTTGCCTCCTTTTATTGCCTCGCCATCGAATGCCTTGTCCCGGCAATTGACGGTATCCATGAAAAACGGGACGGGCCATAAGCCCCGTCCCGTGCATCCTGCCTGGCTGCAGGCGCTCATCACGCCCGCCGCATGCTGTTACTCGAGCTTGACGTTGGCCTGCTTGACCACCTTGGCCCAGCGCTGGATGTCCGATGCAATCGTCTTGATGAACTGCTCCGGCGTGCCACCGGCGGGCGCAACACCTTCCTGTGCCAGAATATTTGCGACTTCCTTGTCCTGGATGATGGCGTTGGCTTGCTTGTTCAGCCTGTCGACGATGGGGCGCGGAATGCCCTTGGGACCGATCAGGCCGTGCCATAGCACCACTTCGTAATCAGGCCAGCCGGCTTCCATCACCGTGGGGACATTCGGCGCGCCCGGAATGCGCTTGGGCGTGGTCACTGCCAGGGCGCGCATTTTTCCGGCATTGGTCTGGGAAAGGGTGGTGGAGACACTGCCAAAAATGATCTGGACGTCGCCGGCGACCACCGCCTGCATGGCTGGCGACGTGCCCTTGTAAGGCACGTGCAGCACATTGATCTTGGCCATGTTCAGGAAGTATTCCGTGGCCAGGTGCGTGATGCTGCCGGCGCCGGCCGTGCTGTAGGCCAGCTTGCCCGGCTGCTTGGCGGCCAGTTCGACGAATTCCTTCAGCGTGGTGGCCTGGACACTGGGGCTGACAGCCACAAGGAACGGTCCCTGCGAAAGCTGGATGATGGCCTGCACGTCCTTGACGGAATCGAAAGGCACCTTGTACAGACTGGGGTTGACCGTGTAGCTGCCGGAAATCATCAGCAGGGCATAGCCATCCGGCGTCGAACGGATGCCGATTTCGGCACCGAGGTTTCCGCCAGCGCCCGGCCGATTGTCGACGATGAAAGACTGCCCCATGGTTTCGGTGAATTTCTTCGCGACCAGGCGCGCGATGAAGTCGGTGCCGCCGCCAGGGGCAAAGGGCGCAACAATGCGCACCGTGCGGTTGGGGTATTGCTGGGCATGCGCAAGGCCGACACCGCCGACCAGGGCAGCAAGCACTGCGCTTCGAATGATGTGTTTCATCTTGTCTTCTCCATTCCTGTTCTGAGAAATTTCCTGCCGCGTCCGCTCGCGGGGAGCCCCTTCACGGGAAGGGGACGCACAAGGGTAGATAGCTTCAACCACCGGGTCAAGGCGCACTGCCGCATCCCTTGCACGCCCTGCCCCTGTCAACCCCGGGGTCAACCGGTGACAATGTCCATCAAATCTCGGGCTTTCGGCAGCCGATCGAGACCTTCCAGGGCCGCCACGGACCTGTCCAGGGGCTCCCCCTGCAGCACCCTGCCGGCGCATCCCCGATATTTCTCGACCAATTCGTCGCGCGTCAGCGGATTGCCGGGACTACCACGGACCTTCTCGACCGTCCGGCTGAACGTGCGACCATCCTTCATCAGGATGGTGACCGGCGACAGGCGCTGGGTGTGCTCGTTGCTGGGCCATTCAGGGTGCTGGTTGATGCGTATCTTCTCCAGGGCCGAGCGCATGCGCGGGGCGTTGCAATAGTCATCCGTGAAGGAGTCCAGGTCGACCCGCACGTCCAGCAGCATCGCCGCGAGCACATAGTCCAGCGAGAACTTGCCGCGGAAGCCTTCGGTGGGCTTGTGGAACCGAACGATGCACAACAGATCCGGGTGCACGTCCACCTCCAGACGTTCCACGTCATCAATGCGGATGCCATGTTCCCGTATCAGGCCCTGCGCCGCATCCAGTGCGCGCAGATTGGCGCCACAGCAGGGATAGCACTTGACCGTCAGCCCCGGTGTCACGATGGACCACACCGAGCCAAGCCCCGGCTCCACCTTGCCAAGGTCATAATTTCCAGGCCCGTGGAATGCCGAATAGAAACCGTAATCGCCTTCCAGACCCTGGGGATCGGCGATGTAATCCTTCTGCGCCAGAAGCACCGCCGTGACCCCGGCCCGCGCCGAGTTACCGGCGTGTATGCCTTTGCCCCAGGTGCCGAAGTGCTGGGTGAGGCCACCGGCGTTGGCCGCGGCAAGTCCCAGTGCAGCCCCCATCTGAACCGGAGTCAGTCGCACAATGCTGCCGGCCGCCGCCGCTGCGGCCGGGCAGCCGTAGAGCGACGTCGGATGAAAACCGCGGCGCCGCAACTCCGGTTCGTGCTGGCGCCCGGAAGAAGACAGGCGCTCGAACACTTCAAGCCCGACGCACACTGCCGTCACCAGGTCGGCGCCACTGGCCCCGGTCTGCTCGGCCATCGCCAGGGCAGCCGGCAGTATGCAGGCAGTGGGATGGGAGAATCCGGTGTCATCGTAATCCAGCAGATGCGCCATCGATCCGTTGGCCCAAGCCGCCGAAACAACGCTGGTGCATATGTCGGTGCCCAGCACGCGGGCCGCCGGCACACCGCCCTGCTCCCGCACCACCTCTGCGACGATGCGCCCGGACTGCTCCACGGATGCCGCCAGGGCGACCCCGGTGCAATCCAGGATGTGCCGCTTGGTGGCGGCGATCGCCTCGGTGCTGATGTCCGAGAGGACCGTGCGACTGACAAACTCGGAAAGAATTGCCGTTATCCCCCTGCTGCCGCTTGTTTGCGCCACGTTCCCTCCAGCATGTTGTAATCACGGATGCCCATGCAATGAGCTTCTGCTTTCCGTGCCTTGACCAGGGCCACAGGCCCGATTGCTTCCCCAGCCACCTATAGTAACTTTTCCAGGTCGTGTCATCATATCGGCCCGCTGCTGCACAAGCGGGTCGGCCATCCTGCCTGCTTGCCTGCCGCAACTTGATGCAGGCCATGGCACTGATTAGGCTGAACAGCATCGACATGCCGCAACGAAAGGGGAAGTTCATGGCCATCTACATGGTCCAGCACGTGTTTGCCCGTCCCGACTGGGAGGACGAATGGAACAAATGGTACGAAAGCAACCTGAAGGTCCTGATGAGCGTTCCCGGATTCCGCACCGGACAGCGATTCAAGGGCACAGACGGCTCACCGCCGCACTACATGGCCATGTACACCGTCG
The DNA here is from genome assembly GCA_947474715.1 of Betaproteobacteria bacterium. Classification (GTDB taxonomy): domain Bacteria; phylum Pseudomonadota; class Gammaproteobacteria; order Burkholderiales; family SG8-39; genus CAIYPG01. The sequence continues at coordinate 102,401 of CANJJT010000005.1, read as the reverse complement.
ATTCGGCCGAAGTGTTCGAAAGCCAGTTCTACATCGCCTCCGGTGGCAATGGCGTCAACAGCCAGCACTTCCGGCCGGCCTACCAGGTGTGGATACGCAATCTGCTGGACGGCATCCCTTCCGCCCCCGCCGTGGCCCCTGATGAATGCCTGGTCTGCACGGATTCGCCGACCAGCCCGGCGAAGGTCACCGGGGTCGAATTGGCTACGCTGCACACCATCGGCTTCCACAAGACCACCCCCTATCGCGGTCTGGGCGTGATCAAGTCCGGCAGCATGGGCAGCATCGCCCGCGATGCCAACACCACTTTGTATCTGCCGATCACGGCACAGATGGGTCAGCAATACTGATGCCGCTGGCTGCTGCCAGGGTGGGATCCGGACCGGCCATGCTGATGGTCTGGACCGACATTGCCCCTGCAGAAGAAGCCGGATTCAACGACTGGTACAACCGGGAACACCTGCGCGAACGCATCGCCCTGCCGGGATTCACCCGGGGTCGCCGCTACCAGGCTGCCTCTGGCGGCACCGGCTACCTGGCGCTCTACGAAATGCGTGAGGCCTCGGCATTGCAGTCCGAGCCCTATCTCCGGCTGAAGCGCAGCCGGGACCCGCGCAGCCTGCATTTCGTGCCCTTGTTCCGCAACACCATCAAGGCAACCTGCGACCTGGTCCTGCAGGCCGGCGCGGGAGAAGGTGCCTGGCTTGCCCTGCTGCCGATCCAGCATGGCCGCAGCGCCATGACAGCCCTTCAGGGCCTGTTCGATTCACTGCTGCAGCAGTCCGGCATCATGGCCGCCAGCCTGGGGGTGTCCAACCAGCATGCACGAGCCGCCTCCGCCGGCCATGACCTGCGCCCCGGCGACCGACATGCCGAAAGCGTGGTGCTCATCGAAGCGGCCACCCGCCAGGGTGCCGAGCTGGCAATGACCACACTCGCCCGATTCGACTGGCAGGCCCACGGTGCCAGTGTCGATCTTGTGGAACAGCCCTGCCTGTTCCGTTCCCTTTACACCCTGCACGCACACTGCCTGCAACCCGACAAGAAGGATGTGAAACCATGAGCAATGCCAACGCCTCCGGCCGTCTGATCAATTTCCTCACCAGCCTGGACCACCAGACCATCGACCCCATGCTGCTCACGCATGCCAGCATGGCCGTGCTGGACAACGTCGGGTGCGGGCTCTACGGCTCGATGCAACCCTGGGGACGCATCCCGCGGGAATTCGCCCTGGCCGAAGGCAGCCGCGGACAGGCCACGCTCTACGGCTCGGCCCAGCCCTGCGCGCCGGCGCGGGCTGCCTTCGCCAACGGTACAGCCACCCACGGCTTCGAACTCGACGACATCATGCAGGGTGCGCTGGTCCATCCCGGCGCCGTGGTGGTGTCCGCGGCCCTGGCCGCAGCCGAAGACAAGGGCGAATCCGGGGCACGGCTGCTGATGGCCGTCATCGCCGGTTATGAAGTCATGGAAAGGCTGGGACTGGCCCTGGGCGCCGAGCACAACACCAATGGCTTCCACACCACCGGTATCGCCGGCTCCATCGCATCGGCGGTGGCCGCCGGCATCGTGCACCGGCTGCCGATAGAAACCCTGCTCGCCGCCATGGGCATCGCCTGCTCGATGTCGGCCGGTATCAAGGCCTTCACCCAGGGCACCGGCGGCATGGTCAAGCGCATGCATGCCGGACATGCCGCAGAATCCGGCATCGTGGCGTGCGAGTTGGCGCGGCGCGGCTTCTCCGGCCCGCTGGCCGGCGTCGATGGCCGCTACGGCCTGCTGGAGGTGATCGGTGGAAAGGACATACAACCGGAAGCACTGGACACGGACCTGGGCAAGTCCTTTGCCATCACCCGCATCTGGGTGAAGGCCTATCCCTGTTGCGGCCTGCTGCATTCCACATCGCACGCTTTGGAGTCACTCAAGGCGGAGTTCCGCCTTGGCATCACCGACGTCGAGGAAATCATCATCTGCACCGGTGAACGCGCCGTCGACCAGAACAGCGACCCCGATCCGCGCGAGCCCATGAACGCCCAGTACAGCCTGCAGTACTGCGCCGGGGTGGCCATTGCACGCGATGCCCGCGACCCGCAGGCCTATGCCCAGGAGAACCTGCTCGATCCGGATGTCCGCCACATCGCCGCCCGCACCCGCCTGGAGGTCGATGACAAGATGAATGCGCTCTTTCCGGCGCATTTTGCCGCGCGGGTCATCGTCAGGACCCGGGATGGCCGGACGCTGGAGCGCACCGTCATCGACCCCAAGGGGACCGTGGCCGACCCCCTCGATTTTGACGAACTGGAGGGGAAATTTGCCAAGCTCGCGGCCCCCGTCAAGGACCCCGCCGCCATCGAGGACATCCGTACGGCGGCCCGCGCCCTGCCCGCCTCGACCGACCTGAAGGCCTTCTCCACGGCACTGCGGTCCGGCGACCTGCTGCCCTGAGGGCTTCCGGAGCCATTATTGCAATTGAGAATCATTCCCATTATTATTGACGCCATTCTCACGCCGGGAAACATCACGCCATGACGCTCCGCACGCATCTTCTGCCGTTCGCCCTGCTGATGGGGGCAGGCACCCTGTCCCTGTCTGCAAACGCCCAGGAACAGGTGCTCAACCTGTACACCGCCCGCCACTACTCAACCGACGAGGCGATGTACTCGAATTTCACCCGGCAGACCGGCATCAAGATCAACCGCATCGAAGGCGGCGAGGATGCGCTGTTCGAGCGTATCCGCAATGAAGGCGCCCGCAGCCCCGCGGATCTGTTCATCACCGTAGACATCGGCCGCATCTGGAAAGCCGACCAGGCCGGCTTGTTCGCCCCCGTGAAATCCATCGTCCTGGAAAATCGCATCCCGGCCGCCCTGCGCGATCCGGAAGGCAAGTATTTCGGCTTCTCCATGAGAGCCCGCGTGATTGCCTACAACAAGGCCGAGGTCAAGCCGGGCGAACTGCGCAACTACGAGGATCTGGCCGCGACAAAATGGAAGAACGCCATCTGCATCCGCTCCTCGACACACCCGTACAACCTGTCCTTGCTGGCCAGCCTGATTGCCCACACCGACGAAGCGAAGGCTGAAACCTGGGTCAACGGACTGAAAACCAACCTCGCCCGTGACCCCAAGGGTGGCGACACCGACCAACTCACCGCCGCCGCCGCCGGCGCCTGCAAGATTGCCGTGGCCAACACCTACTACATCGCCCGTCTGATGCGCTCGACCAAGCCGGACGACAAGGCCGCCGCCGACAAGCTGGCTGTGGTCTTCCCCAACCAAGACAACCGCGGCACCCACGTCAACATCTCCGGTGGCGGCGTCCTGCGGCATGCACCGCATCGTGAAGCGGCCATCAGGTTCATGGAATACCTGGCCGGGGACGAGGCACAGCGCTATTTCGCGGAAGGCAACAACGAGTGGCCGGTCGTCGCAGGCGTGAAGATTGCCAATCCGGCCCTGGAATCCTTTGGCAAGTTCAAGATGGACCCGATCAATATCTCGGCCATCGGGCGCAATCAGCCTGCCGCACAGCGCATCGCCGATCGCGCTGGGTTCAAATAGGCCCGTTGCCGAATTCCGGGGATGCAACTCCCGCGGGCAGGTCGGCGTTAACCCCCTTGTCAAAGGGGGCCGACTCGGCCGTCAGGCCGAGCGGGGGGATTTTGGCCAACGAGGCGGATGCCCGATTGGGTCAGATCTTGGCAGTCCCGATCACGGTTGTTGCATGGCAGGCAGGGACAGATCAGCGCAGCGGGAGAAAATCCCCCCGCTCGTTCGCTGCGCTCACGAGTCGGCCCCCTTTGACAAGGGGGTAGACCTCCCTGCCCCGTGTCGACTATCCGGCCGGTGCCATGGCGACCGGCTCGGTCATGACGGCATGCCCTGCACGCCGGCGTGACAGCGAATAGGCCAGCACCAGCAAAGGCAACAGCCCCACAACGACGATGACCAGCGAGGCAGCCGCCGCTTCGGCAAGACGCTCGTCCTTGGCCATGTTGTAGGCCTGCACCGCGAGTGTGTCGAAATTGAAGGGGCGCATGGCAAAGGTGGCCGGCAGCTCCTTCATCACATCCACGAACACCATCAGGCCCGCGGCCAGCAGGCTGCCGCCCAGCATCGGCACATGCACCCGCCACAGCGTGCGCGCAGGCGACAAGCCGAGGCTGCGTGCGGCGTCCTCCATGCTTGGCCGTATCTTGGAAAGTCCCGCCTCCACCGGCTGCAGGGCCACTGCCAGAAAGCGCACCAGGTAGGCATAAATCAATGCCGCGATGCTGCCCGTCAGCAGCAGGCCAAGTTCGATGCCCAGATGGGCCTGGGCCCAGTCGGCGATCAGGTTATCCAGCCGCGTCACCGGCACCAGGATGCCCACGGCAATCACGGCACCGGGCATGGCATACCCGAGCCCGGCAATGCGGTTGGCCACCACAGCCGGCCGGGCGCGCGACAGCCTCGCGGCATAGGCCAGCAGCAGTGCCAGCAGGATGGCCGCTACCGAGGTGATGCCGGCCAGCGTCACGCTGTTGCCCACCAGTCCGAAAAAGCGCGTGGTAAACAGCGGCTCCGGCTCCAGCCAGATAACGCGTGCAAGAATCAACAGCGGCAGCAGGAAACCCATGACCACAGGCACCACGCACAACACACTGACCAGCCAGGCACGCCACCCGGCCAGGGCATACGGCCTGTCCACGGTGCGTGAGGCCACATTGTAGAAACCAGCGCGGCCGCGATTCCAGCGTTCCACAAACAGCAGCACCGCCACGAACGACAGCAGCACCGCCGACAACTGCGCCGCGGCCACGGCATCCCCCAGCGAATACCAGGCGCGGTAGATGCCGGCGGTGAAGGTGTTCACGGCGAAGTAGGACACGGTGCCGAAATCGGCCAGGGTTTCCATCAGGGCCAGCGATGCGCCTGCAACAATCGCCGGCCGCGCCAGCGGCAGGCCGATGCTGAAGAAGGTCCCCCACACGCCACGTCCCATCTGGCGGCCGGCCTCGATCAGGCTGAGCGATTGCTCAAGGAAGGCGGATCGCGCGATCAGGTAGACATAGGGATAGAGGACGAAGGAAAACATCGCGATCGCTCCCCAGGTGGAGCGCACCTCGGGAAACCAGTAATCGTGCACCCCCCAGCCGGTCACACTGCGCAGCAGCGTCTGCACCGGACCGGAAACCTGCAGGAAATCGGTATAGGCATAGGCCATCACGTAGGCCGGCATGGCCAGCGGCAACACCAGCGCCCATTCCAGCCAGACGCGCCCCGGGAAGCGAAACCAGGCCACGAACCAGGCGGCAAAAATGCCGATCGCGCTCACCCCTATCGCCACCCCCAGCAGCAACAGCAGCGTGGTGCCGACATAATCGGGCAGCACCGTCTGCAGCAGATGCGACCAGGCCCCTTGCGCCGGCATGAACACCTGGGCCAGCACCACCAGGATGGGCAGGGACAGCACCGCTGCAATGAGCATGGCTGCCCAGGCAGCCCATCCCAGCGGACGTGAGCGCCCCCCGCTCATGGCCGCACTTTCGCCCGCGACGGTATCGTGCCCCGCTGCCACACCCCCCGACGCATCCCCGCCAACTTGATCAAAGCGATTGATTCTTCGAAATATTTCAAGGAATTGTAGCAATGTTTTCCGGCTGCCGAACGCTATAATAAGTCGCATGAGCATCGCAGAACCCCTGCTGGCGCTGAACGATATCCATGTTGCCTACGGCAGCCGGGCCGTCGTGCGCGGCCTGTCCCTGCAGCTTGCCCCCGGCACCATCGGCTGCCTGCTCGGCAAGAGTGGTTGCGGCAAGACCACGGCCCTGCGCGCCATTGCAGGCTTCGAGCCGGTCAGCCAGGGGCAGATCCGGCTGGCCGGACGTATCGTCTCGGCGCCCGGCGTGCTGGCCCCACCCGAGCAGCGCCGCATCGGCATGGTGTTCCAGGATTACGCACTGTTTCCCCATCTGACCGTCGCCCAGAACGTCGCCTTCGGTCTGGGCCACCTCGCGCGCGATGCGCGCAAGGAAAGGGTGTCCAGCCTGCTGGCGTCGGTGGGCCTGAGTGCCCACGAGAAAAAGTACCCGCATGAACTCTCCGGCGGACAGCAGCAACGCGTCGCCCTGGCACGCGCGCTGGCGCCGGAACCGGAACTGGTGCTGCTCGACGAACCCTTCTCCAATCTCGACGTCGAACTGCGCACGCGGCTGGCCCAGGAAGTCCGCGACATCATCAAGACCAGTAACACCACGGCCATCCTGGTCACCCACGACCAGCAGGAAGCCTTCGCCATCGCCGACGAAATCGGCGTCATGCATGCCGGCCGCATCGAACAATGGGACGACGCCTACAGCATCTACCACCGCCCCGCCACGCGCTTCGTCGCCGATTTCGTCGGCGAAGGCGCCTTCATACCAGGGTCGGTATTGCCATCGCAGCAGATCCGCATCGAGCTGGGCCTGCTCCACGGCGCCCTGCCCGATACCTGCGCCATGGGCTGTGAACAATGCGGCAAGGGCTGCATGGTGGACGTGCTGCTGCGCCCCGATGACATCATCCACGATGACGCCAGCAGCATGAGCGCCCAGGTGGCCAAGAAGGCCTTCCGCGGCGCGCAGATCCTCTACACCCTGACACTGGACAGCGGCCACAACGTGCTGGCCCTGGTGCCCAGCCACCACGACCACGCCATTGGCGAGCGCATCGGCATCCGCCTGAACGTCGATCACATCGTCGCTTTTCCCCCGGGCCGATAATCCGCGCGCCTGGCGGCGTGCAGCCGGCTTGCCCGGCGCCCTATCCACGCCGAAGCGCTTCATCGACTATGCTTGCGACGAGGCTGGCCCGGACAGAGGTCGCCCGTAAAAGGAGAGGAACATGAACAGACATCGCCCCGTTACAGCGCCGCTTGCAGCCGTGCTGTTTGCCGCCGTGGCCCCTATTGCCACTATTGCCGCGCTGACCACACTGCCCGCATCACACGCGCTGGCCCAGGCCCCGACACAGAACTTCCCTGCCCGCCCCCTGCGCCTGCTGGCCGGCCAGCCGCCGGGCGGGGCCACCGACATGGTGGCGCGCATCATCTCCCAGAAACTGGGCGAATCCATGGGCCAGCCGATGGTCGTGGAAAACCGCGTGGGTGGCGGCGGCATCACGGCCATGGAGACGGTGGTCAAGTCAGCGCCGGACGGCCACACCCTGATGATCGTCGGCACCTCCTTCCTGGTGCTGACGGCGCTCTACCCCGAACTCAGCTTTGATCCCATGAAGGACATGGCACCCGTGGCACGCGCAGCCAATGCTCCCTCGATGCTGGTGGTGTATCCCGGCCTGCCGGCAAAAACCGTCGCGGAACTGGTGGAACTGGCCAAGGCCAAACCCGGCGAACTCAATTTCGGCTCCTCCGCCTATGGCAGCGCCGGACACATGGGCGGCGAAATGTTCCAGAAGATGACCGGCACGCGCATGATCCACGTACCCTACAAGAGCGCCGCCACCGTCATGACCGACCTGCTTGGCGGCCGCGTGCAATTGAGCTTTGCCAGCATTTCCTCGGCGGTGGGCCACGTCAAATCGGGCAAGCTGCGCGCCCTGGCCACCACCGGTGACCGGCGCTCCTCCGCCGCACCGGACCTGCCCACCGTATCCGAAGCGGGCCTGGCCGGCTTCGAAGTCGGCTCCTTCCAGGGCATCTTCGTTCCGGCGCGCACGCCGGCAGCCGTCGTCACACGGCTCAATCGCGAAATCGTGCGCGGCATGAATGCCCCGGATTCACGTGCACGCCTCGCCGCCGACGGCACCGAATCCTCCGACATGAGCGTGGAGGAATTCAGCCGCTGGTTGAATGTGCAGGTGCCGCTATGGACCGGGCTGGCCAAAGCCATCGGACTGAAAGCCAACTGACCCCCATTCCTCAAGAGGATTAAGGAACAAACCAATATGCGCGAACAGGAATATGAGGTCCTCTGGCCACGCAGCCCGCGCCAGACGCAGTTGAAACCGCTGGCAAAGCGCCTGGACACGCTCAACGGCAAGACCGTCGTTCAGTTGTGGGACTACCTCTTTCGCGGCGACGAGATGTTTCGCAGTCTGGACGAAGGCCTGCGGGCGCGCTTTCCCGGCATCAACATCGTGAGCTGGCGCGAGTTCGGCAGCATCCACGGCGCGGAAGACAAACAGGTGGTGGCCTCGCTCCCCTCGCGCTTTCGCGAACTGGGAGCCGATGCCGTCATTACCGCCATCGGCTGTTGAGGCAGTTGCACGCCCGCCGTGTTGCGGGCCAGTGCGGCAGCGGAAGCGGCAGGCGTCCCCTCCTCCTCCATCGTCGGCGAGGGCTTCCTCGGCCTGGCAGCGGCAGCCGCCACCGGCCAGGGCACGCCCACCCTGCCCGTTGCGAAATTCCCCGGCCATCCCGGCGTGCAGAGCGCGGAAGAACTGCGGCGCAACACGCTGGAGGTGACGCTCTTCGACGTCATCAACAACCTGCTGGAAACGCCCGCGCCGGGCAGCATGGCCACCGAACCCGGCGCACGCGACATCATCTTCCGCGGCACACTGGACGAGATCGACGAGCATTTCTATCGTAATGAACTCTCCGACGGCCTGCCGTTCCGCCCGCCCACGCGCGAGCGCGTCGAGGCCTTCCTGCGTTTCACCGACCGCGATCCGGATGAAGTGCTGGGCATCCTGCCGCCCGACCACCGCGCCGCCACCGTCTGGAGCGTGGCCGTCAACGGCGTCATGGCCGGCTGTCTGCCCGAATACATGCCGGTGCTGTTGGCGCTGGTGGAAGCCATGGCCGATCCCTACTACGGCGTGGAGCACAGCGGCAACACACCCGGCAGCGACACCCTCATCACTATCAACGGCCCCATCATCCGGGAACTGGGTTTCAACTACACCCAGGGCGTGATGCGTGACGGCATCCGCGCCAACACCGCCATCGGCCGCTTCTGGCGCCTGTACCTGCGCAATGTCGCCGGCTTCCTGCTGCACAAGAACGACAAGGGCAGCTTCGGCAACACCTGGCGCGTGGTGGTGGCGGAAAACGAAGACGTGGTGAAGGAAATCGGCTGGGAGCCCAACAGCGTGGAGATGGGATTCGAAGCCGGCGACAACACCGTGACCATCGCGCGTTATGCCGGAGGCAACCACATCGGATCGGTGGGCGGCAGCACGCCGCAGGAGATGCTGCCCTACCTGGCCGAATTCGTGGCGCGCCAGCACCTGTGGCACCTCACCTTCACCATCGGCGTCACCGAAGGCTCATTGCGCCCGCTCATCCTGCTCTCGCCCATCCTCGCGCGCACCATGGTCGCCGGTGGCTGGAGCAAGCGCGATTTCAAGCAGGCCCTGTTCGACAAAGCTCGCCTGCCCGCCCATCACGTCGAAAGGATCCTGCGCGACTGGACGCAGAAGGGCATCTGGGACATCGGAGTCGAAGCGCGGCTGGGACGGCTGCCCAGGGCATTCCACGAGTCCGACGATCCTGAGCGTCTGGTGCCCATCGTGTGGGAAGCCGAGGACTTCCTGGTCACGGTGACCGGCGATCCGGCGCGCAACAGCGCCTACATCTTCGGCCACAACGGCTACGGCGGCTATCCTGTGGCGCGCAAGATCAAGCTGCCGAAAAACTGGAAGGCATTGCGGGAAAAGTCACGCTGATCCCCGCCATGGGGTGCTTCGCCGATTTCCGCGGATACAGCTGTCGTCTTGTTTCCTCCCTTGTGCAAGGGGGAAACGCGGCAGACTCACTCGCCCTTGATACCGCGCTGGGCGATCACCCTGGCCCAGGTGGCCACATCATTACGGATCATGCGAGCGAATTCGTCCGGTGTGCTGGTGGTTGGCTCCGCACCGCTTTTCTCGAAGGCTTCAGCGACGTCCTGACTCTTCATCAGCGCCACCACCTCCGCATTCAGCCGGCCGAGCACTGGTGCCGGCACGCCGGCCGGTGCCAGCAGGCCGAACCACACATTGGCCGCCGCCGAGGGCAGCCCCGCCTCACCGATGGCCGGCGTGTCAGCCAGTGCCGCCGAGCGCTTGGTTCCGGTGACCACGATGGGCCGCACCGCGCCTGAGCGGATGGTCGGCAACACGGCTGCCACGCCCTGGAAGCTCATCTCCAGCCGTCCGCCCAGCATGTCCGAGAGCGACTCCTTGCCACCCTTGTAGGGCACATGCACCATGTCGATGCCAGCCGCGTAGCACAGCAGTTCACCAGCCATGTGCTGGGATGAGCCGATGCCGGCATGGCCAAAGCGCAAGCGGCCCGGCTGCGCCTTGGCCAGCGAGACCAGTTCACCCAGTGTGCGTGCCGGAAAATCCGGCGTCGCCACCAGCACCAGCGGCGCATTCGCCACCTGCGAGATCGGCGCAAAGTCCTTCACCGGATCCCAGGTGAGGGTCTTGTTCAGCCCCGGGATGACGGCAAAGCCGGATGCCGCCAGCATCATGGTGTAACCATCCTTCGGTGCGCGGGCGGTGGCCTCCATGCCAATGGCGCCGCCGGCGCCGCCGCGGTTCTCCACGATGACCTGCTGGCCCAGTGCCGTGCCCAGTTTCGGCCCGATGATGCGCGCCATGATGTCCACGGTGCTGCCGGCCGTATAGGGCGACAGGATGCGCACCGGCCTGGCCGGCCAGGCCTGGGCCTGGGCCTGGGCCTGGGCAACGCCAGCTGCCATCAGCATCAATGCCGGCAGCACTGCGAAACATTGCTTGTCAGTCATGTTGCCTCCTCAATCAGCCACGGGCGTCAGCACCGGCTTGCCCGCAAAAAAAGCTTCCAGGTTGCGCGCCACGATGTCGGTCTTGGTCCGCAGCGATTCCGCCGAATAAGCCCCCAGGTGCGGCGTCAGCACCACATTGCGCAGGTCGAAGAACTCCGCGGGAATGCGCGGTTCGTCGTCATACACATCAATGGCGGCGCCCGCGATCATCCCTTCGCGCAATGCACGGACGAGCAGCGAGGTTTCCACCAGGCTGGAGCGGCCGACATTGACCAGAAAACCCTCCGGCCCCAGCGCCTGCAGCACTGCCTCATCCACGATGTGCCGCGTGGCCGGCCCGCCGGGCGCCGACAACAACAGCACGTCGCACCACTGGGCCAGCGCCTGAGGGGATTCCATGCGCGCGTAAGGCACGTCGGCCCGAACATGGCGGTTGTAATAGGCAATCTGCATGTCGAAGCCGGCGGCCCGCTTTGCCACCTTGGCGCCGATGCTGCCCAGCCCGAGGATGCCCAGGCGCTTGCCTTCGACCTGCCCGGGCAGCACGTCCAGCGTGCGCCAGGCGCCGCCGCGCACCATGCGGTCATTGAAGGGCACCTGCCGCACCACGGCCAGCATCAGCGCCATGGCATGGTCGGCCACCGAAGTGGAATTGGCATCCTGGGTATTGGTCACCACGATGCCGCGCCGATGCGCCTCGGCCAGGTCGATGCCTTCATGCCCCGCCCCGCCGAAACACACAATGCCCAGGTTCGGCATGGCCGCCATCTCGGCATTGCTCACGCCCTCCTTGCCGGCGGTGAACACCGCGCGGATGCGCGGCCCGTGCTCCGCCAGCCAAATCAACCTCGCTTCCGGATCAGGATGGGCATGGATGGTGCAGACACGCTCGACGATCTCACGCTCGATGGGATGGGGATTACGGATGATGAGCAGGTCAGGTTTCATGATGATAGTATGATTCCATAAATGATTACAATATCAATAAATACTTAATATTCACGGGAACTACCGTTATTATTTGATAATAATATGAATTCATGCCCCGGCCGCCAGACACACTATCGCTCACGCCCTGCTTCGTGAAAAGCGCTGCACACCGGTGACGTCTCGGATAGGCATGACGCCCAACGTGTTGGTCTGCGGCGGGCCAGGTCGATGCTTACATCGGCATGGCGCTGCCGGCCCGTCCGCAGCAACATAGGGTTCGGCATAATTGCCTCATCATCAGGGGGATCAAGCCGTTGGGTTGTGCTTCTTTAACCAATTCTGAAGCGCGACATCAACGCGCGTCTGCCAGCCTTCACCGGTAGCGCGAAAGCGTTGCACTACGTCTTGCGACAGTCGAATCGTAATTCGCTCCTTGGTTGGAGACTTTTGTGGCCCACGGACGCCCACCTTTCGCCTTAGGGACGCTGGCAAAGCTTTCCGCGCGGGGCGAAATGCAGTCAGATCATTGGTAGTAAGTTCCCTGACCTCGCCTTTAGCGTCAATCAGCGGCTTTTGCTTTGGCATATCGATTCACCTCACGTGCGTTGGCTTTACGGAAACTGATGACGCGGATCCCTTCTGGCGTCTCGGCAAAACAAAGGACATGCAATCGAACCCCGAGCATGCCTACCGCGATATATCGTGTTTCGCCGCAGTCCCGCCGGTCGTCGACGGCATACAGAGCGTCCTCGAAGTCAAACTCAGCAGCAGATTCGAACGAGATACCGCGATCGCGAACATTTCGTTGATTCTTCGCTGGATCATAGGAGATACGCACACCTCGAATTGTACATACAAAAAGATTGTGGCGCCAGCGCCGCCCCCAGTAACGGCTTGAGCCGCGCCGATGAGGCCGAACTACCAATATCCGGCGCGACACGCCGTGTATCCGGGATGAAAGCCGGCGCCCTATTTCGAAATGCTCCTGCATTCAATCGCTTATCGGTTTTCATATCGATGAGTTGTCCGTGAAAGCCGGCGTTTCTTTGGGCGCTCTGGTTTGCCAGCCGTGTATCCGGGATGAAAGCCGACACGGCAGGTGTCAACCATGCCTGAAATCAATGATTTAGGACACTGTACGAATGCACAGCTTCCGTGAAAGCAGGCACAGAATGGGCAACGCATAGACTTGATGAGCCACCTGGGGTCAGCGTCATATCTCTCATTTCAAAGCTTGATTTCCACCGGTTCACCATATGATCTGGCGAAGAAAGCCCTGCCGGGCATGACGGACAAGGCACCGGAACAGGCCCTGAAGAAAAACGAAGTGGCAGGCGAACCGGATGCGACCGACCTGCGCCGCGGGCAGACCGCTGGTCGTCCTGACAGACCCGCAGCCTGATACTGCCAAAACCTGGGAAGCTTGCGCGGCCGGACTGACCGACCGGCCGCGCCGCGCCGCTCAGCCTAATCCCTCAGGGTGCCAGCTTCAATTGCTCCAGAATCGCCGGGTTCTCCAGGGTGGAGATGTCCTGGGTGATCTCTTCACCCTTGGCGATGGAACGCAACAGGCGCCGCATGATCTTGCCCGAGCGGGTCTTGGGCAGGTTGTCGCCGAAGCGGATGTCCTTCGGTTTCGCGATGGGACCGATTTCCTTGGCCACCCAGTCGCGCAGTTCCTGGGCGATCTTCTTCGCCTCCTCGCCGTAAGGACGCGGGCCTTTCAACACCACGAAGGCGCACACGGCCTCGCCGGTGACATCGTCCGGGCGCCCGACCACGGCGGCCTCGGCCACCAGTGTGGTGTGTGCCACCAGCGCCGATTCGATCTCCATGGTGCCCAGCCGGTGGCCGGAGACATTCAGCACGTCATCGATGCGGCCCATGATGCGGTAGTAGCCGTCCATGTCGCGGCTGGCGCCGTCACCGGCCAGGTAATAACGGCCCTGGAAATCTTCCGGGTAGTAACTCTTCTTGAAGCGCTCGGGGTCGCCCCAGATGGTGCGGATCATGGAAGGCCAGGGACGCTTGATCACCAGGATGCCGCCCTTGCCCTTTTCCACATCGTGCCCGGTTTCATCGACGATGGCCGTCATGATGCCCGGCAGCGGCAGCGTGCAGGAACCCGGTTTGGTGGGAGTCACACCGGGCAGCGGCGTGATGAGGTGGCCGCCGGTTTCGGTCTGCCACCAGGTGTCGACGATAGGGCAGCGCTCGCCGCCCACGGTGCGGTGGTACCACATCCAGGCTTCCGGATTGATCGGCTCGCCCACCGAGCCCAGGATGCGCAGGGATGACAGGTCGTACTTGGTGGGCAGGTCGCCGCCGGCCTTGATCAGGGAGCGGATGGCAGTCGGTGCCGTGTAGAACACCGACACCTTGTGGTCCTGGATCATCTTCCAGAAGCGCCCGGCATCGGGGTAGACGGGCACACCTTCGAACACCACTTCGGTGGCGCCGACGGCCAATGGGCCATAGGCGACATAGGTATGGCCGGTGACCCAGCCGACATCGGCGGTGCACCAGAACACGTCGTGGTCCTTGTAGTCGAAGGTCCAGCGCATGGTCAGCATGGCATGCAGCAGATAACCCGCCGTGGAATGCTGCACGCCCTTGGGCTTGCCGGTGGAGCCGGAGGTGTAGAGGATGAACAACGGATGCTCGGCATCCACCCAGGTCGGCTCGCACTCGGCCGGCTGGCCGGCTTCCGCCTCGTGCCACCATTGGTCGCGCGGTGCCTGCATGGCCGTGGCGCTGCCGCTGCGGCGGTAGACGATCACGCTCCTGACACTGTCGCAGCCGCCCATGGCCAGGGCTTCATCCACCGCCGGCTTGAGGGGGATTTCCTTGCCGCCGCGGAACTGCCCGTCGGCGGTGATGACCGCCACGGCGCCCGCGTCGATGATGCGCTCGTGCAGGCTCTTGGCGGAGAAGCCGCCAAAGACAACGGAATGGGTTGCCGCGATGCGCGCGCAGGCCTGCATCGCCACCACCGCCTCGATCGACATGGGCATGTAGATGAGCACGCGATCGCCCTTGGCGATGCCTTTGGCCTTGAGGACATTGGCAAACCGGCACACCCGCCGGTACAGCTCGACATAGCTGATTGTCGTGACCTTGCCATCGTCGGCCTCGAAGATGAGGGCGGTCTTGTCGGGCTGGGTCTTGAGGTGGCGGTCGAGGCAGTTGTACGAGGCGTTCAGCTGGCCATCGTGGAACCAGCGATAGAACGGCGCATTGGATTCATCCAGGATCTGGGTGAAGGGCTTGTGCCACAACAGTTGCTCACGCGCCAGGCGCGCCCAGAAACCGGGCATGTCCTTCTCGGCCTCGGCGCACAGCGCCTCGTAGGCGGCCATGCCGGAAATATTGGCCTGGCGGACAAACTCCGGGGACGGCGGGAATAACCGGTCCTCCTGCAATACGGACTGAATGATGCCGGACATGATGCCTCCTCCTGCTGGGTATTTGAGTCGAATGTCTTTGCGTCAAGTATCTGGATGGCGCCTTACCCAAAGCTTACGGGAATTGCCCCGCCCCATGCCACTGTTACGCCGGGGAATGGGGGCGTCTGGCAGCCTGAATAACCCCCTGCTGCACTGCTAGAATGTGCGCTTGCCATCTCCGCCCGATTTGCCGCAATCTCGCCCCACCGACGCCAGCAGAGGCCCATGAGCACACCTTCCAAGACCCCGTCCGCAATGCGCCCGATGCCACGCTGGATTTTTGCCAGCCGCTGGCTGCAGGCCCCACTTTACATCGGCCTGATCGTCGCCCAGGGTGTCTATGTCTGGCAGTTCTGGGTCGAACTGGTGCACCTGGTCGGCATCACCACAGGCAAGGGCACCACCGAAGCCGAGATCATGCTGGTGGTGCTGGGCCTGATCGACGTGGTCATGATCTCCAACCTGCTGATCATGGTCATCGTCGGTGGCTGGGAAACCTTCGTCTCCCGACTCGACCTGGATGCGCACCCGGACCAGCCGGAATGGCTGTCCCACGTGAATGCCGGCGTGCTCAAGGTCAAACTGGCCACCGCCATCATCGGCATCTCGTCCATCCATCTGCTCAAGACCTTCATCAACGCACCGAACTACGATGAGAAGACCCTGATGTGGCAGACCATCATCCACATGGCCTTCCTGTTCTCGGCCCTGGCCATTGCGCTGACCGAGCGACTGCCCCATCCCACGCCCCCCGCGCAGCACTGAACCGACATCCGCCGCCGGCCAGCACAACGCCACTCTTACGCAACACTCATCCCAGCGAGACCTTGCCATGACCGTCATCAAGCAGGAAGACCTGATCCAGAGCGTCGCCGACGCCCTGCAATACATCAGCTACTACCACCCGAAGGACTTCATCCAGCACCTGGGGCGCGCCTACGAGCGCGAACAGTCGCCGGCCGCCAAGGACGCCATCGCCCAGATCCTCACCAACTCGCGCATGTGTGCCGAGGGCCATCGGCCGCTGTGCCAGGACACCGGCATCGTCAACGTCTTCCTGAAGATCGGCATGGATGTGCGCTGGGAAGGCTTCAAGGGCTCCATCAGCGACGCCATCAACGAAGGCGTGCGCCGCGCCTACACCCACCCGGACAACCCCCTGCGCGCCTCGATGCTGGCCGACCCCATCTTCACCCGCCGGGACACCAAGGACAACACCCCCGCTGTGATCCATACGGAACTGGTGCCGGGCAATACCGTGGACGTCACGGTCGCCGCCAAGGGCGGTGGCTCGGAGAACAAATCCAAGTTCGTCATGCTCAACCCCTCCGACTCCATCCTCGACTGGGTGTTGAAGACCGTGCCCACCATGGGCGCCGGCTGGTGCCCCCCCGGCATGCTGGGGATCGGCGTGGGCGGCACGGCCGAGAAGGCCATGCTCATGGCGAAAGAATCGCTGATGGCCCCGCTCGACATGCATGAACTGCTGGCACGCGGCCCGCAGTCGAAGCTGGAAGAACTGCGCATCGAGATCTTCACCAAGGTCAATGCACTAGGCATTGGCGCGCAGGGCCTGGGCGGCCTGTCCACGGTGCTCGACGTGAAGATCGTCGACTACCCCACCCATGCCGCCTCCAAGCCGGTGGCCATGATCCCCAACTGCGCTGCCACGCGCCATGTCCACTTCATGCTGGACGGCTCGGGCATCGCCAACCTGGAACCGCCGTCACTGGATGACTGGCCCAAGGTCGGCTGGACCGCCGCCCCCACCTCCAAGCGCGTCAACCTGGACACGCTGACGCCGGCTGAAGTCGCCAGCTGGAAGCCGGGCGAGATCCTGCTGCTCAACGGCAAGATGCTCACCGGCCGCGATGCCGCGCACAAGCGCATCGAAGGCATGCTGGCGAAGGGCGAGGCACTGCCCGTGGACTTCACCAACCGGGTGATCTACTACGTCGGCCCGGTCGATCCGGTCCGCGACGAAGTGGTCGGCCCGGCCGGCCCCACCACCTCCACGCGCATGGACAAGTTCACCGACATGATGCTGGCCAAGACCGGCCTCATCGCCATGATCGGCAAGGCCGAGCGCGGCCCGGTCGCCATCGAGGCCATCAAGAAGCACAAGGCGGCCTACCTCATGGCCGTCGGCGGCGCCGCCTACCTGGTGGCCAAGGCCATCCGCAAGCAGAAGACCCTGGCCTTCGGCGACCTGGGCATGGAAGCCATCTACGAATTCGAGGTGAAGGACATGCCGGTGACCGTGGCCGTCGACGCCAGCGGCACTTCGGTGCACAACAGCGGCCCCGCGGAATGGGAGAAAAAGATCCGCGAATTCAAGATACCAGTCGCGGTGGCCTGAGCCCCATCAGTCTCATGCATCCAGGGAGCCCGCCATGCTGAAGGAATACTTTCTCAACAATCCCGGACGCCTCATCCACAAGTGGATGCATTACTTCGAGATCTACGAGCGGCACCTGGAGCGCTTCCGCAACAAGGAAGTGCACATGCTGGAAATCGGCGTCTTCCATGGCGGCTCGGTGCAGATGTGGAAGGAATATCTTGGGCCGAAGGCGCACATCTACGGCGTGGACGTGATGCCGCGCGCCAAGGCGCTGGAAGAAGACCGGGTGAAGATCTTCATCGGCGACCAGTCCGACCCGGCCTTCCTGGCCACGCTCAAGCGCGACATCCCGCGCGTCGACATCCTGCTCGATGACGGCGGCCACGCCATGAACCAGCAGATCGTCACCTTCCAGGAACTGTTCCAGCACGTCGCCGACGATGGCATCTACCTCTGCGAAGACCTGCACACCAGCTACTGGCCGGAATACGGCGGCGGCCTGCGGCGCGAAGGCAGCTTCATCGAATTCAGCAAGAAACTGATTGACCAGCTGAGCGCCTGGCACACGCGCAACCCGGAGTTCCACGAAGTCGACGACTTCACCCTGTCGGCCCACTCCATGCACTTCTACGACAGCATGCTGGTGATCGAGAAGCGCCGCATGGAACCGCCCGTCGACCGCAAGACCGGCACGCCCTCCTTCCGCTGAACAGTCCTGCCTGCGGCAGCCCCCTCCCCCGGGACTATCCGCGGCACGGCTATCATGATCATAATGTTTCCGATAACTCAATGATCACGATAGTTATCGTTCTAAACTGATATTAATAGCATTCCGGTCTCGGCAAGTACGGCAGAGTCGGCGAGGTTTACCCCCTTGTCAAAGGGGGCCAACTCGCGCGCAAGCGCGAGCGGGGAAATTTTGGCCAACCGGGCTGGTCTCATTGCCTTCTCCCGAAGTTGCCATGAGTTCTGACTATCCTTGATGCCTGCAGGCAGGGTATGACCGGATCACCGCCTGAGCATCAAACCGGCAATGGCCGGTGCACCGAAAAGGCAACGGTAGAAAATCCCCCCGCTCGGCTTCGCCGAGTCGGCCCCCTTTAACAAGGGGGTAAACCCTGCAGTCCACGGAACTCGGCGAAGAACCGCCCGGCCAGGCTTACACCCGCAATTGTCCCGCCTGCCGTGCAGATATGGCCACTGTGGCACGCCTGAAGACACGGCCGGTCGCTAGAATGTCGGGCATGTCAGCAACACAGCCAGCCTCATCGGCTCTCCCCGACGCACCGGCCCGGCACCGCCCGATCGCCTGGTGGCTGCTCGCCTGCTGTGTCATGGTCTTCGGCATGATTGTCGTCGGTGGGGCCACGCGCCTCACCCACTCGGGGCTCTCGATCACCGAATGGCAACCCATTGTGGGCACCTTGCCGCCCCTGTCCGAAGCCGACTGGATGGTGGCCTTCGACAAGTACCGCCTGACGCCGGAGTACCTGCAGGTCAACAAGGGCATGTCGCTCGACGACTTCAAGGGCATCTTCTGGTGGGAGTATGCCCACCGCCTGCTCGGGCGCACCATCGGGCTGGTCTTCCTGTTTCCCTTGCTGTGGTTCATCGGACGCAAGCGCGTGGACCGCGCCATGGCCTGGCGACTGGGCGGCATCTTCGTCCTCGGCGGACTGCAGGGCGCCATGGGCTGGTACATGGTGAAGTCCGGTCTGGTGGACAACCCGCGCGTCTCGCAATTCCGCCTGACTGCCCATCTCAGCCTGGCCTTCCTCATCTTCGGCGCGATGTACTGGACGGCGCTGGGCCTACTGGAACGGCAGCCGCGGTTGCCGTCGGCCGCCAGCAGTGGTTCGCACCGCCTGGCTCATATCATCCTGGCCTTGGTGGTCTGGATGATCGTCACCGGCGGCTTCGTCGCCGGTATCCGTGCAGGCTTTGCCTACAGCACCTTCCCCTTGATGAACGGGCACTGGATCCCGCCTGAAATCTTCATGCTCGAACCCTGGTGGAAGAACTTCTTCTACAACATGGCCACGGTGCAGTTCGACCACCGCCTGGGCGCCTGGGCGCTGGCCCTGCTGGTGCCCTGGTTCTGGCTGCGCACCCGGCGCGAGGCGCTGCCGCAACCCGCGCGCCTGGCCAGCCATGCCCTGCTGCTGATGCTGGCGGTGCAAATAACCCTGGGCATCAGCACGCTGCTGTTAAGGGTGCCGGTGCCACTGGCTGCGGCGCATCAGGCAGGCGCCGTGCTGCTGTTCGCTGCCGCCCTCAGTGTGGTGCAGGCGCTGCGGCGCTGAGGCAGTCCAGCTGCCGCTGCAGGGTGCCGGGAACAGGCTGCCGTCCCGCCAGCACCTGACGCACCCAGGCGGCCGTGCTGGCTGCATCGATGTCCGCCGGCAACACAGCCTCGACGTCCTCGTGCTCGCCCTGTGGCACCAGTTCGGATTCCTGCCCGTCGGTGTAGCCGAGCATGGCCGGCATGCGTTTCGGGCTGGCATAGGGCTCGCCTTCGCTGCCCCGCATCAGCGCCGCCCTGCCGCCCTGGGCCTGCAGGCACTCGGCCATGCGTCGCAGGTAGTCCGGATGGGTGATGGGCACCACCCGCAGGCCACCTCCGCCAAAGGGGTCGAGCAACTTGGATATCGTGTGGGCCGAGCTGCGCACGCCGATGCGCGCGCGCACCTGCATCAGCCGCGCCAGTCCGGGGTTAAGCGTCTCCAGCGGCATCCACGCCGCCTCCCGGCCTTGCATGCGCGCGTGGACCTCGTCCGCATCCGTGCACGGCGGCATGCCCAGCGCATGGAATATCTCGCTGCTGGTGACGCGGCCGTAGCCGGCCTCCAGTCCATGCACCAGCACCGGGATGCCCTCGCGGGCCAGCAACAACGCCAGCAGCGGCGTCAGGTTGGGCAGGCGACGCGCCCCGTTGTAGCTGGGCAGCACCACTGGTCGCGGGCCTGTGGGAGACATCATGCGCAAGGATCGTGAGACCATTGCACGGCAGAAGCCCAGCAACTCCTGCAGCGATTCGCCCTTGATGCGATAGGCAATCCAGATCGCGCCCAGTTCGAGTTCACCCACTTCGCCATCCAGCATCGCCGCGAACAATGCTTCGGCCTCGGCTTCGGGGAGGTCACGCGCACCACGCGCGCCGCGCCCCACTTCCTTGATGATGCGTGTCCAGTCCGTCATCGCTGCCCAAACCCCTGCCTTGTCATGCCATTCAGTCTGTGGTTCCGCATTGCATTGCGCCCTTCAATCGATCCGTCCTGTCATCTGCGCCGGGCGTACCCAGCGGTCGAACTCGTCCGCCGACACATGACCCAGCGCCAGCGCCGCTGCCCGCAGCGTGCTGCCCTCACGATGCGCCTTCTTGGCGATCTGCGCAGCCTTGTCGTAGCCAATGTGCGGGTTGAGTGCCGTCACCAGCATCAGCGACTGTTCCAGCAGTTCGGTGATGCGCGCGCGGTTGGCCTCGATGCCGCGCGCGCAGTTCGCCTCAAAACTGGCAGCTCCATCAGCCAACAGACGCACGCTCTGCAACACATTGTGGATGATGAGCGGCTTGAACACATTCAGCTCGAAATTGCCTGATGCACCGCCGATATTGACCGCCACATCATTGCCCAGCACCTGGGCACACAGCATGGTCAGCGCTTCCGACTGCGTCGGATTCACCTTGCCCGGCATGATGGAACTGCCCGGCTCGTTCTCCGGTATGGACAGCTCACCCAGTCCGGAGCGCGGCCCGCTCGCCAGCCAGCGCACGTCATTGGCGATCTTGTTCAGCGACACGGCCACCGTCTTCAGCGCGCCGTGCAGGTGCACCAGCGCGTCATTGGCAGCCAGCGCCTCGAACTTGTTGCGCGCGCTGACAAAGGGCAGGCCGGTGTCCATGGCCAGTCGCCGGGCCACGCGGGTGCCGAATTCCGCATGGGCATTCAGGCCGGTGCCGACGGCGGTGCCGCCCAGCGCCAGTTCGAAAACATGCGGCAGGCCGGCAGTCAGATGGGCGATGCCATGCGCCAGCTGCGCGACATATCCGGAGAACTCCTGACCCAGCGTCAGCGGCGTGGCGTCCTGCAGGTGGGTGCGGCCGATCTTGACCACATCGGCAAAGGCCTGTGACTTTGCCGCCAGCGTAGCCTTGAGCGACTCGAGGGCCGGCACCAAGCGCTCATGCACCGCGCAGGCCGCCGCCACATGCATGGCGGTGGGAAAGACATCGTTGGACGACTGGCCGTGGTTCACGTCGTCATTGGGATGCACCAGCCGCGCTTCCCCGCGCACACCGCCCAGCAGTTCCGATGCGCGGTTGGCCAGCACCTCGTTCATGTTCATGTTGGTCTGGGTGCCGGAACCGGTCTGCCACACCACCAGGGGGAACTCCTCGGCATGCAGGCCAGCCAGCACCTCGTCGGCGGCGGCGGCAATGGCGCCGGCCTTGGGGCCATCCAGTTCACCAAGTTCCTCGTTCACCCGGGCGCAGGCGCGCTTGACCCGGGCCAGCGCATGGATGAGTTCGGCCGGCATGCGCTCGCCCGAAATGCGGAAATGCTCCAGCGAACGCTGGGTCTGCGCACCCCAGAGGCGATCCGCCGCGACGCGGATGGCGCCGAAGCTGTCGTGCTCCATGCGGTGATCGATGCGGGGTTCAGTAAGCTGCGGGCCGTCGCTCATGCTGACTCCTCTCCTGCTCAGGATAGTGAGAGACAGCCTGCATATTACGCCGCAGCGCGCAGCATCCAGCCCTGCCTTAAGGCCAGGGCAGAAACGGGAGCCGCAGAAAAATGCTTCCGCGCCTGTCCGAAGTTCTTCGCCGAGTTCCGGGGAAGCAAGCGCGGCAGGGCTGCGGGTGTAAACCCCCTTGTCAAAGGGGGCCGACTCGTGAGCGCAGCGAACGAGCGGGGGGATTTTGACCAGTCGGGTGGATCTGCCTGCCTTCGTCAGACCTTGACTTGAGTCCTTGAGATCATTGTTGTTTTGCATACAGGCATGCGCCGGTGGACATTTGTCCATCGACCTCGCAGTGATAGGCACAGCGGAAACGCAGCGGGGGGAAAATCCCCCCGCGCGACTACGTCGCGTCGGCCCCCTTTAACAAGGGGGTAAACCCCGTGCCTGCCAAGCTTGCTGCCAGTACCTTCCCCGGACATCGGCGAAGAGCCTTTGACAAGGGGAAAAACCATGCCGACCAATCAGGCTACGATGGCCGCCAGGCGCTTGCGGATGATGTCGTTGGCGTCGCCGACGATGCGCTGGATCAGTTCAGCGCAGCTGGGCACGTCATGGATCACGCCCATGACACCGCTGGCGCTCCAGGTACCTGCCTCGATGTCGCCCTCGGCATAGACGGCCGGCGCCTTGGCGCCCTGCGCGAGGCTTTTCATGTCCTCGAACGTCTTGGTCGGGTCGGCATCCAGCACGGCCAGTTGCTTGGCCACCGAGTTCTTGTACAGGCGCGAAGTGTTGCGCAGGCGGCGGAAGATCAGCTGGGTGTCCAGTTCGGTGCCATTCACCAGCGCGTTCTTGACGTTGTCGTGCACCCAGCATTCCTGGGTGGCCAGGAAGCGCGTGCCCATGTTGATGCCGTCGGCGCCCAGCGCCAGTGCTGCTGCCATCTGGCGCCCGGTGCCGATGCCGCCCGACGCAATGAACGGCACCTTCAGTTGTTCTGCTGCCACTGCAAGCAGCACCATGTTGGGCACGTCATCCTCACCAGTGTGGCCGGCGCATTCGAAGCCATCCACGCTGATAATGTCGCAGCCGATCGACTCGGCCTTCTTGGCGTGGCGGATCGAGGTGCACTTGTGGATCACCGTGATGCCCGCGTCCTTCAGGATGGACAGCACGCGCGTCGGGTTGTTGCCCGCGGTCTCGACGATCTTGATGCCAGCCGCCACGATGGCCCTGGCGTACTCCTCATACGGGACAGGCTTGATGGTCGGCAGGATGGTCAGGTTCACCGCAATCGGCTTGTCGGTCATGGTGCGGCAGAGCTTCACCTCGTCGATGAGCTCTTCCGGCGTCGGCAGGGACAGCGCCGTCATGACACCCAGGCCACCGCCGTTCGAAACGGCTGCAGCCAGCTTGGCGCGGCCTACGCGCATCATGCCGCCACAAACGATGGGGTACTGGATGCCCAGCAGTTCGGTCACTCGTGTTTTCATTGTTACTCCCTTGGATCGCCTGGTCGGCCTGGTCCGATTGATCGGTCTGCCGGCCGAAGATGGATGCCCGTGCCTGGGCGCCGTTTGCATATCCGCACTGCCCATCAAAGCGGATGAATCGCGCCGGATGCAAGCCGGGCGAGTCTAATCGGCTGCAGGATTCTGCGTCAAATGAGGCAAGGCCTTGATCGAGTCCCGGTCGATGACAGCGCCCTGCAAGCGACACGCACGCCCTGGTTAGAAAACAGACCGCATGCGCGGACAGCAGCCCCGCCCCTCGGGAAGCACGATGCGCCGCTCGAAGTGACCCTGCGGTTACAATTCCGCCATTGCCATACAACTGATGGGGTCATCCGGACTGCCTGTCCGCCCATTGCCCTGCTTCGATTCACTATCGGCAGTTCCCGTTGATCCGACTCCGCTTCCCCACGACTGATTCTTCGTCTCGCACCACGCATTGGTCCCACGAGATGCGCTGGCAGTTCCTGGGCATGATGCTTTGGCTGGCTGCTGCGCTGGGCGGGTGCAGTGGCGACTCGCGTGAAACCGGCGTACGTCAGGGCTATGTGGAAGGCGAGTTCGCCCTCATGGCCGCTCCCGCCGCAGGCCAGTTGGCGCGCCTGCAGGTGCGCCGCGGCGATCAGGTGCAGGCCGGCACGCCGCTGTTCACTCTGGAGCAGGCCAATGAGCAGGCCGCCCGCAGCGAAAGCGCAGAACGTCTCCGCGCCGCGCAGGAACGCCTGGCCAACCTGCGGGCAGGCCGCCGCGCCCCGGAACAGGAGGCGGTCAGGGCCCAGTCGGCGCAGGCCGAAGCCGCCCGCAAGCTGTCCATGGAACAACTGGCCCAGCAGGAGCGCCTGTTCAAGGAAGGCTTCATCTCGCGGGCCGGGCTCGACCAGGCGCGCGCCAACCATGAGCGCGACATGGCCCGAGTGGCTGAACTGGAAGCCCAGCAGCGCCTGTCCGGCCTGCCCGTCGGACGGGACGCGGAAATCCGCGCTGCTGCCGCCGACGTGGATGCCGCGCGCGCCGCGCTGGCCCAGAGCGAGTGGCGCCTGGCACAACGCTCGGTGCAGGCGACCGGCCCGGCGCTGGTCAGTGATACCTACTTCGTCGAAGGCGAATGGGTGCCGACGAGCCGGCCAGTGCTCAGTCTGCTGTCCCCGGCCAATGTGAAAGTCCGTTTCTTCGTCTCTGAAACACAGCTGGGCGGGCTGAAGGTCGGGGATGCGCTCAGCCTGGCCTGCGATGGCTGCGGCCAGCCCATCCGCGCCGGCATTTCCTACATCTCGCGTCAGGCGGAGTACACGCCACCCATCCTGTACAGCCGCGACACACGCTCCAAGCTGGTCTACATGCTCGAGGCACGCCCGGTCGACGCGGCCGATGCCCTGCGCCTGCGTCCCGGGCAGCCTGTCGATGTCAGCCTGCAGGCGGCCGGCACCAGCCAGCAGCCATGAGCACGGCCCGGCCAGCGGCGGGGACGGCAGCGGCGGCAGTGGCAGACAACGGCGACGCGCCGCTGGTGATCGACGTGCATGGCCTGAACAAGCATTTCGGTGACAAGCATGTGGTGAAGGATTTCTCCCTGCAGGTGAGACGCGGCGAGATCTTCGGCTTCCTCGGCCCCAACGGCAGCGGCAAGACCACCTCGATCCGCATGCTGTGCGGCCTGCTCACGCCGGACTCGGGCAGTGGCACTTGCCTGGGCCATGACGTGCGGCGCGAAACCGCGGCGATCAAGCGCGAAGTCGGCTACATGACCCAGCGCTTCTCCTTGTGGGAGGACCTCACCCTGCGCGAGAACCTGGAGTTCGTCGCGCGCATGTACGGCATGCACAATCGCCGCGAGGCGGTGCAGAACACCCTTGCCGAGCTGGGCCTGACATCGCGCCAGCACCAGCTCGCGGGTACCTTGTCCGGCGGCTGGAAGCAGCGCCTCTCGCTGGCCGCCTGCATGCTACACCAGCCGCGCCTGCTGCTGCTAGACGAACCCACCGCCGGCGTCGATCCGATCGCGCGACGCCAGTTCTGGGCGGAACTGCATGACCTGGCGGCAGGCGGCCTGTCGGTGCTGGTCTCCACGCACTACATGGACGAGGCCGAACGCTGCCACCGCGTCGCCTACCTCGCCTACGGCAGGCTGCTGATCTCCGGCCGCGTCGATGAAGTCATCCAAGCACGCAAGTTGCTCACTTTCGCGGTGAGCGGCCCCGGCCTGGAAGCCGTGTCGCGCCAGCTGCGCGACGGACCGAACATCCAGGTAACCCCCTTCGGCAACACCCTGCATGTCACCGGCCATGACGAGGCATCGCTGATGCGCCTGCTGGAGCCGCTGCGCGGGCGCGACGGGTTCCGGGTGGAACGGGTGGACTCCTCGCTGGAGGATGTGTTCATCAGCCTGATGGGCGATGCGAAGGACAACTTCCAATGAAGGTGTTCCTGCTGGCGCCTGCCGTCGCCATGTCTGACGCCATGCCCCATGCCATGCCCGAGGCCGGCCTATCCGCATGAGCAGCCTGTCCTTTTCCCGCTGGTGGGGCATCATCAGCAAGGAGTTCATCCAGCTCAAGCGTGACCGACTCACCTTCGGCATGATCATCGGCATCCCGGTGATGCAACTGCTGCTGTTCGGGTTCGCCATCAATGCCGACCCGAAGAACCTGCCCGCAGCCGTGGTGTCGGCCGACAACAGCGTGTATGCGCGCAGCTTCATCCGCGCCATGGAGAACAGCGGCTACTTCCGCATGGTTACCCAGGTGGCCAGCGAAAAGGAGGCCGATCTGATGCTGGAGCGCGGCGAGGTCCAATTCGTCGCCAGCATCCCGGCCGATTTCTCGCGCAAGCTGGCGCGCGGGGAGCGGCCGCAGTTGCTGGTGGAGGCCGACGCCACCGATCCTTGGGCCACCAGCAATGCCGTGGCCGCGCTGCAGCAGCTGGCCGCCACCGCCCTCGCGCGCGACCTCACCGGCGTGCTGGGCGACACCACCGGCGCGCCGGCCCCCATAGACCTGCGCGTGCACCGCCGCTACAACCCGGAAGGCGTGACGGCCTACAACATCGTGCCGGGGCTGATCGGCACCATCCTCACCATGACCATGGTGTTGATGACAGGCCTGGCCATGACGCGCGAGCGCGAGCGCGGCACCTTCGAGAACCTGCTGGCCACGCCGGCCCTGCCCATCGAGGTGATGACCGGCAAGATCGTCCCCTACATCCTGATCGGCCTGATCCAGGTGACGCTGATCTTCCTCGCCGCGCGCTTTGTCTTCGGCGTGCCGATGCAGGGCAACCTGCTGCTGCTTTACGGCGTGGTGCTGCTGTTCATCGCCGCCAACCTCACCCTGGGCATCACCTTCTCCTCGATTGCGCGCAACCAGCTGCAGGCGATGCAGATGACCTTCTTTTTCTTCCTGCCCTCGATCCTGCTGTCGGGCTTCATGTTCCCTTTCCGCGGCATGCCGGAATGGGCGCAATGGCTGGCCAGCGCACTGCCACTCACGCACTTCCTGGTGCTGGTGCGCGGCATCATGCTCAAGGGCAACGGCGTGGTGGAACTCTGGCCGCAAGTCTGGCCCATCCTGGCTTTCATGGTCGTGGTGATCCTGGTCGGCCTGCGCTTCTACAAGCGCACCCTGGACTGAGGCCGGCGTGCCCCGGAATTGCGGCCATGCCCACCTGCGTCCATTCGGAAAGCCGACCGGCATCCGGACGCGGTCCGCGACCTCGACAGCGTGCTAAGATTCCGCGCAGCAATCGAAGAAAAAATCGAGTCTCGTCGCAGCGATCGGGAAGGCCAGTGTCCCGCCGGTTCGCCAGGTATTCACCGCAGGAACAAACGGTCAGAAGATGGTCGGAGGGTCCGGTGATCCGTATGACAAAACAAGACATCCCCGTTCGCAGAACGCCCGCATGTAGAGGAGCGAAGTAATGGAAAAAAACCGCCTGCCGCTGTCCGGCATCAAAGTCATAGAACTGTGCCTGGCCCGTGCGGGCCCCACCGCGATCCGCCACCTCGCTGACTGGGGTGCCGACGTGATCAAGGTGGAAGCGCCCGAAGCCTCGGCCGAGGATGTCACCGGCAAGCGTGATGATTTCGACTTCCAGAACCTGCACCGCAACAAGCGCACCATCCGCCTCGACCTGAAAAGCGCCGAAGGCCTTGCCGCGTTCATGAAGCTGGTGAAAGAGTCCGACGTCCTCATCGAGAACATGCGGGCCACGGTGAAGTACCGCCTCAAGGTGTCCTGGGAAGACCTGCACAAGGTCAATCCGCGCCTGGTGTACGGCAGCCTGTCCGGCTTCGGCCAGACCGGGCCCTACAGCACGCGCGGCGGCGTCGACCAGATCGCCCAGGGCATGTCCGGCCTGATGTCGGTGACCGGCCTGCCCGGCCAGGGTCCGGTGCGCGTGGGCATTGCCGTCGGCGACATGACCGCCGGCAACCTGCTCGCCATGGGCATCATGATGTCGCTGTTCGAGCGCGAGCGCACCGGCGAAGGCCGCTGGGTGCACACCAGCCTGCTCGAATCGCTGATCTTCATGCTCGACTTCCAGGCCACCCGCTGGCTGATCAAGAAGGAAGTCCCCGGCCAGGCCGGCAACCATCACCCCACGGGCATCCCCACTGGCGTGTATCCGAGCAAGGACGGTTTCTTCAACCTTGCCGGCAGTTCGACGCGCCTGTGGATGCGCAGCTGCGATGTGCTGGGCAAGCCGGAATGGAAAGACAAGGTCGACTGGTCCACCCAGGAAGGCCGCCACAAGGATCGCAAGAACATCAACGAGGCCATCGAAGCCATCACGGTGACCAAGCCGACCGATTTCTGGATGCAGGCCTTCGAGGATGCCGGCATTCCCTGCGGGCCCATCTACACCATCGACCAGACCTTCAACGATCCACAGGTGAAGCATCTGGGCATGGCCTCGCCGGTCATCCACCCGCGCCTGGGCCAGCTTGACCTGGTCGCCTCGCCGCTCAACTTCACCGGCGTGGAGAAGAAGATCCGCAGTGCCACCCCGGAAGGCGGACAGCACACCGACGAAATCATGAGTGAGCTGGGCTACGGCGCGGATGACATCGCCCGGCTGCGCAAGGAAGGCGTGATCCTGTAGCAAGCCATGAAACAGCCCGTGCCCTGCAAGGGGCGCGGGACTGCGCCGCGGCAAAGCAGCCGGAACCAGTACTACCCGAGGAAACCTGTAACAACCCGGAACAACATCTCCGCCACCCCTGTGAACTGGCCTTGAATAGGCCTTCAAGGCAGGGATGCGCAGGGAGCCCCTGAAAAGGAAGAGGACCATGACTGAAGCTGCCTATGACATTCCGCCGACGGACAAGATCAAGTCACTCAAGGAAGACGGCATCGGCTGGCTGATCTTCGACAACCCCGAGCGTCGCAATGCCGTATCGGTGGAGATGTCCTACGCCGCCGGCCAGATCCTGGATGATTTCGCCACCGATCCCTCAGTACGCGTGGTGATCCTGCGGGGCGCAGGCGACAAGGCCTTCATCTCCGGCGGCGACATTTCCACCTTCGAGAAACGCATGTCCACGCCGGAGTCACGCGCCCAGACCGAACGCATCCGCGCCGAAGCACGCGAGAAGCTGTACCGCATCGAGAAGCCCACCATCGCCATGATCCAGGGCTGGTGCCTGGGCGGCGGCATGGCCTGGGCACTCAACTGCGACCTGCGCGTTGCCGCGGAGAATTCCAAATTCGGCATTCCGGCAGCCAAGCTGAGCATCGGCTACGGCGCCGATGGCATCCAGCAGCTGATGGACCTGGTCGGTCCCTCCACCGCCAAGGAGATCCTGTACACGGCCAGGCAGTACAACGCCCAGGAAGCCCTGCGCTTGGGGCTGGTGAACCAGGTGGTGCCCAGCGAGCAACTGGAAAGCTACACCCGCGAGTACGCCGCCGTGATTGCCGGGAATGCCCCGCTGGCCATCCTGAATGCCAAGACCGCCGTGAACGAACTGGTCAAGGACCCGGCCAATCGCAATATGGAACTGGTGAACCGCCGCGCCAATGCCGCCACCAGCAGCAAGGACCACATCGAAGGCCGCACCGCCTTCCTGCAGAAACGAAAACCGGTGTGGACCGGCACCTGAAACACCCACCTGCCGAATCAACGGGGCCTGCGGGCCCCGTTTTCATTTCAGCCGCGCTGGCGGTGCCTCGCTCTTTTCCGGATAGCAGTCGCGACGAATCTGGCAGGACCAGCGGTGTTAACCCCCTTTGTCAAAGGGGGCCGACTCGTGAGCGCAGCGAACGAGCGGGGGGATTTTCATACCGCCACCTTGCATCACACCAGTCACTGCCAGATCGATGCCTTGCTTTTTTTCGGAGCCTGTCCAATCCGCAAGGCAACCAGCATGCGCAGGGCTCATGCTCTGTCGGCAAATGGCAACGAAACCAGCCCGATTGGCCAAAATTCCCCTGCTGGCCTGCGGCCAGTCGGCCCCCTTTGACAAGGGGGTCAACCTCCGGTGTCCCCGGAAATCGCTGATGAACCGGGCGGCCCTCCCCGCCTTTGCAGGCACTATCCACAGGATGAATATGATCAATTACAGATTGATATATCTATGGGCATTAGGTTCATGAATTAATTATAATCATACTCCGAACGGACCCGCCACGATCCGATAGACCGGTCCAGCCTCATCCCGACCGGCAGCAAGCAACACGAAATCACGGATACCCCAGCGCAGCGGCACCGGTTGCGGCAATTGCGGCACCGCCCTGGCTTCGCGCAACAGCGTGACATGCGGGACAAAGGCCTTGCCGTCGAAGCGGATGCCGGACGACTGCAGCGCAGCGCGCAACTGCGCCACGCCCTCGTTCAGCACCTGCGGCGCCTCGCCACCGGCCCAGACGATGTGGTTGTGCTTCCAGAAGCGGCACTGGTCGATGAGCAATTCGCAGGGCGTCAGGCGGATGCCGGCAGCGGCGGCAGCCAGCTCGGGGATGCGCCGCACGTCGGTTTCGCCGATGAAGGCCAGGGTCAGGTGCAGGTTGCGCACCTGGGTGACACGCCCGCCGGCCATGGCGTGGGCTTCCAGTGTCCATCGCCCCAGCCCGGCCCGCACCTCATCATCGGGCCACAGGGCAAAGAACATTCGGGCCACGGCTTGGGGTCTGTTGACATTCAGCACGCGAGTGCGCCGCAGGGTTGCGCAGTGAATGTCAACAGACCCTAATCCCCGTTGTTGTGCTGGGGCACCGGCAGGATCAGGGCGACGGCTTCCGCCGCAATGCCTTCCCCGCGCCCGGTGAACCCCAGGCGTTCGGTGGTCTTGGCCTTGATGTTGATGGCGCTCTTCATCACGTTCAGGTCGGCGGCGATGTTGGCTTCCATGGCGGCAATGTGCGGCGCCATCTTCGGCGCCTGCGCAATGATGGTGGCGTCAAGGTTGGACAGATACCAGCCCGCCTGGAACAGCAGCCGATTGGTCGCGCGCAGCAGCACGCGGCTGTCGACGCCCTTGTAGCGCGCGTCGGTGTCCGGGAAATGCCGGCCGATGTCGCCCAAACCGGCTGCGCCGAGGAGCGCATCGGTAATGGCGTGCAGCAGCACATCGGCATCGGAATGCCCGTCCAGCCCCTGGTCCCAGGGAATATGCACGCCGCCAATGATGAGCTTGCGCCCGGCCACCAGTGCGTGCACGTCAAAACCTTGTCCTATGCGCATGCCTGCCTTTCCTGCTTCAATGGTTCTGCCTGCTGCCTCATTGGTCGGCCTGGCGCAGGATCAGTTCTGCCAGCGTCAGGTCCTCGCGCAAAGTCACCTTGAGATTGCGGGAACTGCCGCGCACCAGGCGGGGACGCAGACCAAGCTGCTCGACCGCCCCCGCCTCGTCGGTGACCTGCAGCGCCGCAGCCAGTGCGCGCGTCAGCAAGCCATGCCTGAACATCTGCGGCGTCTGCGCCTGCCACAGCCCGTCGCGCGGCGCGGTGGCGGCAATGCAACCCTGATTGTCGGCATGCTTGAGCGTGTCCGCCACCGGCACGGCCAGAATGCCACCCGGGCCCTCGGCATCGCCTGCCACTTCGTCCACCAGGCGCCTGAGGGACACCGCGCCCAGGCAGGGCCGTGCCCCGTCATGCACCAGGACCCAGTCATCCGGATCGACGGAATCCTCCATCGCCACCAGCCCGTTGAGCACGCTGTCGCGCCGGCTGGCGCCACCACAGTAGAGCGGCTCGACCCGCGCTTTCACATCCGACCAGTCGATGGCGCGAAAGTGCGCATCACCCGCCGCCAGCACCACGAACACGACATCGATGTCGGGCAGCGCCAGCAGTGCCCGCACCGAATGTTCCAGCATCGTCCGCACGCCCGAGGCAGAGTCGAGGCGCTGATACTGCTTGGGTAGGCTGCCGGGCATGCCGGAAAAGCGCTCGCCGGTACCGGCTGCGGGGATCAGTCCGTAGAGTTTCGATGCCAAGAATGCCCCGCAATGAGAGAGCAGGAATGAGGGAAGGAGTGAAGGATGAGGGTGTACGAACGATATAATTATAGCCGTGCCCCGTGTTTGATCCCGCCGTGCCGGCGTTCGCGCAGAACGTCTTTCAGTGGCGGGGTGAAACGCGGGCTTTGCCATTTCTGAAAAACACATGAACGCACCGGAATTACCTGAAGAAGCCCCGAACCACGGTGCAGCGCCTGGGCAGGAGGACACCTCCCTGACACCCATGCCCCCCGCGGCTGACGCGCCGCGCCTGCCCGGCTCGGCCGATGCCCTCGCACTGGCGCGCTCGGCACGCCAGGCGCATGCCGCCGGCGCCGTGCTGGCGGTGTTCTGCGCCCGCGCCACCGACGCCCCCCGCCTCAAGGAAGAACTGGGCTGGTTCGAACCCTCGCTGCGCGTCACCCTATTTCCGGACTGGGAGACGCTGCCCTATGACGGCTTCTCGCCCCACCACGACCTGATATCCGAGCGACTGGAAACTCTGCATCGCATTGCGCAGCGGGAGTTCGACGTGCTCATCGTGCCCGCGACCACGGCGCTCACGCGCATCGCACCGCCTGCCTATCTGGCCGCCTACACCTTCTTCCTGAAAAAAGGCGGCCGGCTCTCGCTCGACGGCTTGCGCTCGCAGCTCACCCTGGCGGGCTACACCCATGTGACGCAGGTGATCGCCCCCGGCGAGTACTGCGTGCGCGGCGGGCTGGTAGACCTGTTCCCCATGGGCAGCGCCCTGCCCTATCGCATCGACCTGATGGACGACGACATCGAATCCATCCGCACTTTCGATGTCGACACGCAGCGCACGCTCTACACGGTGCCGGAGATCCGGCTGCTGCCGGCGCGCGAGTTCCCCACCGACGACGCGGCCAGAACGCGGTTCCGCGCCCAGTTCCGGGAATCCTTCGAAGGCGATCCGTCCAAGAGCACCATTTACAAGGATGTGTCCAACGGCACCATCCCGCCCGGCATCGAATACTTCCTGCCACTGTTCTTCGAGGCAACGGCGACCCTGTTCCAGTACCTGCCACAGGACACGCATGTGTCCCTGCACGGCGAACTGCATGCGGCGCTCACCGCGTTCTGGCAGGACGCGGCCATTCGCTACAAGCTGCTCTCGGGTGACCGCACCCGGCCGGTGCTGCCGCCTGCCGCTCTCTACCTCAGCGCCGAAGGCTTCTTCGGCGAGCTGAAGCCCTTCGAGCGCCGGCGCTCGGAACTGCCCGGTGCCGCCGCCCTGCCCGATGTCGGCGTCGAGCGTCGCGCCGCCGACCCATTGCACAAGCTGAAGGCCCTGCTCTCGGCCGGCGGCTGCCGCGTGCTGGTGCTGGCGGAGTCGCCGGGCCGGCGCGAAACCCTGCTGCAGTCCTTTGCCGAATACGGCCTGCGCCCGCGGGTGGCTGACAGCCATGCGGCCTTCATGGCCGCGGATGAACCGCTGATGCTGGGCGTCGGCCCTCTGATCAATGGCTTCATGCTGCGTGACGAACGCATCGCCATCGTCACCGAGTCCGAGCTCTACACCGGCACGGCGCGCAGCCATGCCCGCGAGCGCGCCCGCCAGACCACCGTCGAAGGCATGCTGCGCGACCTGTCGGAGCTGCGCGTCGGCGATCCGGTGGTGCACACCCTGCACGGCATCGGCCGCTACCAGGGGCTGGTGAGCCTGGACCTGGGCGAAGGCGAGAATGAGTTCCTCCTCATCACCTATGCCGGCGAGGACAAGCTCTACGTCCCGGTGGCGCAACTCACGCTGATCGCACGCTACACCGGTGGTCCGCCCGAAACGGCGCCGGTGCACCGGCTGGGCGGCGACGCCTGGGAGAAGGCGAAGAAGAAGGCCGCGCGCGAAGTGCGCGACACCGCCGCGGAACTGCTGCACCTGTATGCCCAGCGCGCCGCCCGCCTGGGCCGCAGCTTCAAGCTGAACCAGCATGACTATGCCGCCTTCGCCGAGGGCTTCGGCTTCGAGGAAACACCCGACCAGGCCGGCGCCATCCAGGCGGTGGTGAAGGACATGCTGGACGGCAAGGCCATGGACCGGCTGGTGTGCGGCGATGTCGGCTTCGGCAAGACCGAAGTGGCGCTGCGCGCCGCCTTCGTTGCCGTGGCCGATGGCATGCAGGTGGCGGTGCTGGCCCCCACCACACTGCTCGCCGAACAGCATTACCAGACCTTCAAGGACCGCTTTGCCGAATGGCCGGTGCGCATCGCCGAAATGTCGCGCTTTCGCACCGCCAAGGAAACCGCGGCTGCCGTGGCCGGCGCCGGCGACGGCACCATCGACATCGTCATCGGCACCCACAAGCTGCTGAAGAAGGATGTGAAATTCAAACGCCTGGGCCTGGTGGTGGTGGACGAGGAGCACCGCTTCGGCGTGCGCCAGAAAGAGGCGCTGAAGAAGCTGCGCGCCGAGGTGGACATGCTCACCCTTACCGCCACGCCCATCCCGCGCACCCTGGCCATGTCGCTGGAAGGCCTGCGCGACCTGTCGGTGATCGCCACCGCGCCACAGCGACGCCTGGCCATCAAGACTTTCGTGCAGGCGTATTCTCCGGCGGTGATCCGCGAGGCGGCGCTGCGTGAATTGAAGCGCGGCGGACAGATCTACTTCCTGCACAACGATGTCGAGACCATGGTCGGCATGAAAGACCGGATCGAGAAGCTGCTGCCGGAAGCACGCGTGGCGATGGCCCATGGGCAGATGCCCGATGTGCAACTGGAGCGGGTGATGCGCGACTTCGTGCAGCAGCGCCACAACCTGCTGCTGTGCTCGACCATCATCGAGACCGGCATCGACATCGCCACCGCCAACACCATCATCATCAACCGCGCCGACAAGTTCGGCCTGGCGCAGCTGCACCAGCTGCGCGGCCGCGTCGGCCGCTCGCACCACCAGGCCTATGCCTACCTGCTCACGCCCGACGAAGAGGCGCTCTCGGCCACCGCCAAGAAACGGCTGGAGGCGATCCAGATGATGGAGGAGCTCGGCTCGGGCTTCTTCCTCGCCATGCACGACCTGGAGATCCGCGGTGCCGGTGAAGTCCTGGGCGATTCGCAATCGGGCGACATGCAGGCCATCGGCTTTGCCATGTACACCGACATGCTCAACCATGCGGTGCGCTCGCTCAAGGCCGGGCGCGAGCCCGACCTTGATCAGCCCTTCGATGCCATCACCGAGATCAACCTGCATGTGCCGGCGCTGCTGCCGGCGGACTTCTGCCACGACGTCCATGAACGCCTGGTGCTCTACAAGCGCTTCGCCAACTGCGAGACCATGGACCAGCTGCAGCTGATGCGCGAGGAACTGATCGACCGTTTCGGCGACCTGCCGCCGCCGGCACGCGCACTCATCGAGAGCCATGGCCTGCGCATCCTCGGCAAGCCGCTGGGCGTGGCCAGGCTGGATGCCACCAGCGAAACCCTGCAACTGCAGTTCGTGCCGCATCCGCCGCTCGACCCGGTGGGCGTGATGAAGCTGGTGCAGAGCCGGCGCGGCTGGCGCCTCACCGGCCCGACCAAACTGCGCATCGAGCGCGTCACCAGCGAGGTCGAGGAGCGGGCTGCCGCGGTGCGCGAAGTGTTCAAGGACCTGGCGCAGAAGGCTGCGCTGAAACAGGTGACCTGAGCATGCGCCCCGCGCCTTCCTGCGGCAACCCGACGGCCACGCCCACCCCGGCCTTTTGGTGGTTGGCACCGGCCCTGATGATGATGCCGCAGGCCTGGGCTGCCACTGCAGGGACCGCTGCACCTGCAACGACTGCGGCGACTGCAACGCCCGTGGCGCTCCCCCCGATATCGCCGCAGACCCGGGCCCTGATCGACGCTGCAAGCAAGGCCTACGCAGAGGGCGACACCCAGGGCGCGCTGCAGATGCTGCGGCCGGCCGGTTATGCCCTCAGCCGCGAGGCCCAATACACGCTGGGGCTGATGCTGGAATCGCTTCCCGGCGCCACCACCGCCCAGTACGCCGAGTCGGCCAACTGGTATTACCGCGCGGCACTGGCCGGACACCCGGGCGCCATGAACAACCTGGCGGCGCTGCACCACGACGGACTGGGCGTGCCGGTCACTTTGAGCATCGCCCGGATCTGGTATGAGCGCGCCGCGAAGCTGGGCTTCGCCCCCTCGCAGTACAACCTGGCGTTGATGCACGGCCGCGCCGTCGGCATGCCACCTGACGATGCCCGGATGCTGGCACTGCTGCAGCAGGCTGCCGTCACGGGCTATGCCCCGGCGGAGGCGCAACTCGGATTGATCTCGCTGCAAGGGCTTGCCGGCCAGCGCGCCGATGCGGCCAGGGCAGCCGACTGGTTCGGCCGCGCCGCACGCCAGGGCCATGCCGAAGCGCAGTACCGGCTGGGCCTGCTGCTGATGTCCGGACAGGGACTGCCACGCGACACGCTGGCCGCAACCACATGGCTGCGCGCTGCCGCCGACCAGGATCATCCGCTGGCAGCGTGGGAGGCAGCCCGCGCGCTGGAACAGGCGCAGGCTGGCGATGCCTCCGGTGTACAGCCCGGCGCAAGCTCAGGGCCGGTGAATCAGGCCGCCCAGGCCAGCCAGACAGAGGCTGCCGCAGAACTCGCGGCCAGCGCGCTCGGCTATTACAGGGCCAGCGCCACGGCCGGCCACGTGCCGGCCATGCAGCGCTTGTTGCGCCTGTACCAGGAGGGCGGATTGGGCCAGCCCCGCTCGCCATCCCTTGCCGGTTTCTGGAAGGTGCGCCTGCAGATGGCTGCGAAGCCAGCCAACAGGTCGGCAGCATCGACCTCTCCGATCACAACGACAACGCAAAGGAGTGCCCGTTGAGCGAGCACAGCATGCTGGACCTGGTGATACAGGGTGAGGCCACCGCGGCCGTGGACATCCACAGCATCGCCTCGATGGTGCGGGCGACCGAGGTGCGGCAGCAGGCGCCGCAGGTCTACCGTCTGCTGCAGGTGCGGCCCAACCCGCTGGCCGGCGCATTCCTCGCGGGCATCGACCACGCCTATGTCCCCTCGGACCGCAAACTGGGCGACTTCGGCCTGGTGGCCATGGACATGGATTCCACCCTCATCACCATCGAATGCATCGACGAGATCGCCGACATGCAGGGGATCAAGCCGCAGGTGGCCGCCATCACCGCCTCGGCCATGCGCGGGGAGATCGACTTTCCGGAAAGCCTGCGCCGACGCGTGGGACTGCTGCAAGGCCTGCCCGAGTCGGCCCTGCAGCGGGTCTACGACGAGCGCCTGCGCCTGTCACCGGGGGCCGAAGCCATGCTGTCCCGGCTGCGCAGCCTGGGCATCAAGACGCTGCTGGTCTCCGGCGGCTTCACCTTCTTCACCGAGCGCCTGAAGCAGCGCCTGAACCTCGACCACACGCTGTCGAACACGCTGGAGATCAGCAATGGCCATCTCACCGGACAGGTGCTGGGGGACATCGTCGATGCCGGCGTCAAGGCGACGAAACTGGCGCAGGTGCGAGACAGCCTGGGCCTGCGCCGTGATCAGGTGATCGCACTGGGTGACGGTGCCAACGACCTCGCCATGATGGCCGAGGCCGGTGTCTCGATCGCCTATCACGCCAAGCCGGTGGTGCGCGAACAGGCTACCTACAGCTTCAACCAGGTGGGACTGGACGGGTTGCTGGCGCTCTATCCATGAT
This sequence comes from Betaproteobacteria bacterium, assembly GCA_947474715.1. GTDB lineage: Bacteria > Pseudomonadota > Gammaproteobacteria > Burkholderiales > SG8-39 > CAIYPG01. Next base: position 64,663 of record CANJJT010000005.1, on the reverse strand, counting down.
GAACGATATTATCAATTCTGAATGCCAATCTTCTTTATCATTGGCTTTAGAAAGATAATGTAATCACACGCCTTGGCATCAGCCTAGTCGCTGATGACGATGCCGGATTCCTGCACCAGCTTGCGCCAGCGCGGCACTTCGGTGGCAATGAAGCGCCCGAACTCCTCGGGCGTGCTGCCCACGGGCTCCGAATTGTCCGCCTGCAACTTCTCGATCACATCGGGCATGCGGGCGATGCGCTGCAATTCGCCGCTGAGTTTGCCCAGGATGGCAGCCGGGATGGCAGCCGGTCCGACCCAGCCATGGAAGGTCTGCACCTCCACGCCCTGCACCCCCTGCTCGGCCATGGTGGGTATGTCCGGAAATTCGCGCGAACGCTGGCCGGCGGTGACAGCCAGGCCGCGCAGGCGCCCGGACTTCATGTGCTGCCCCACCGACACGCCGGTGGACACCGTGGCATCGATCTGCCCGGCCAGCAGGTCCACCACCGCCTGCGCCACGCCCTTGTAGGGCACATAGGCCGCCTTGATATTGGCCTGGGTCATGAACAGCACCGAGGTCAGGTGCGTGCCCACCCCGGGCAGTCCGGCGCCGAAATTGAGCTTGCCTGGTCGCGAGCGGGCCAGCGCGATGAACTCCTTCAGCGTCTTGGCCGGCACGGTGGTGGCGTTCACGGCCAGGAAGAAAGGCGCGCGGCTCATCAGGGACACCGGGGTGAAGTCCTTCACCGGATCCACCGGCAGGTCCTTGTAGAGTGCCGGGGCGAAGGTGAAATCGGGCACCGCCACCAGCAGCGTATAGCCGTCGGCCGGCGCCCGCGCCGTCGTGGTCCAGGCGATGTTGCGTCCGGGCCGGTTCTCGATGAGGAAGGTGGCGCCAAAGCGGTCCGCCAGCTTGAGGGCATAGAGGCGCGCCTGCACATCGGTGCCACCGGGCGCCTGCGCGACCAGGACGCGCACCGGCTTGTTGGGCCAGTTGTCGGCCGCGTCCTGTGCATGGACGCCGGCACTGACGATGAGGGCAACGCTGATGCAAAGCGGACGCAACACGTTGGCGGCGCGGCGGATGGTGATGAATGGCATGAGGCCTCCTGAAGGTGGGCCGCTCTGACGGCGGATGGCTTCAGGATAAGTCAGTCAGGGGTCGGCGGCAATGCGCCGGCCGGAATCAGGTCGGGACGGTCTCTTTAGGAGGGACTGAACAAGTGGGCTACGCCCCCTTGCCTATCCCCCACGTCAGAGGAAACAGTTGAACGACTATCCTCGATTCAAGACTTGATCAGTGTTTCCTTCATTTTCTGCCGCATGCTGCTTCGCCCCCGGCCCGTGGCCGGCACGCCAGCGATGTACGCCACTGGCGGTGGCCACCACTTCGCCGGCGTCGTTGTGGACTTCGACCGCGGTGAAATACAGCGAACGACCACTGGACACCTTGCGCGCGGTGGCCACCAGGCGGCCGCTGCGCGTCTGGCCGATGAAGCTGGTGTTCAGGGTGACGGTCATGCTGGAGACCTTGGGCGTGCCCGGCGGGGCGTACTGGCCGGAGCGCCCGCTGGCTGAGTCCATGAGCGAGAGGATCACCCCGCCATGCACCACGCCGGAATTGTTCAGGTGGAAGGGCTCGATGTCGATGTAGCGCTTCACCACGTCCTCGGTCCACTCCAGGGTGCCGAAGTGCATGGCATCGACGAAGGTCTTGTAGGGGATGTCGCGTGCCATCAGTTCGCCTCGTCGATCCAGGCGAGCTGTATGGCCTCCAGGATCTTCTCGCCGCAGCGGTCTTCGCTGTCGTCAAACTCCGGCAGCGCCATCACCCACTGCAGCAGGTCGGTGAAGCGCACGTACTGCGGGTCAACCTCCGGATGCTGGTCGGACAGCGCGATGGCGATGTCCAGCGTATCGGTCCACTTCATTTCCCCTCCGAGACCATATTGATGGTGTATTTCGGTATTTCGATGGTGATGTCCTCGTCCTGCAGGCGGGTCTGGCAGGACAGCCGCGAGGCGGGCTCCAGGCCCCAGGCCTTGTCCAGCATGTCCTCCTCATTCTCCGCGGCCTCATCCAGCGAATCGAAGCCGGAGCGCAATACCACATGGCAGGTGGTGCAGGCGCAGACCTTCTCGCAGGCATGTTCGATGTCGATGCCGTTGCGCAGCAGGTTGTCGCACAGCGACGCTGCCGGGTCGGCATCGAAAGTTTTGCCCTGCGGACACAGGGAGGCATGCGGCAGTACGGTGATCTTGGGCATGGATACTCGTATCGGAAATCGGGGGATCAGACGCTGGCGATGTGGCGCCCGGTCAGCGCCTGTCTGACGGAGCGGTCCATGCGGCGCGCGGCAAAGGCTTCGGTGTCGCGGTTCATCCGCTCGATGGCCGCCTTGATGGCGCGATGGTCGGCGCCGGCGACCAGCAGGCGCAACTCGGTGACTGCAGCGTCGATGGCGGCACGCTCGGCTGCCTCCAGCAGGTCGGCATCAGCGGCCAGCGCTGCCGTCACCGCCTCCAGCATGCGCTCGCCCTCGACCTGCTGCTCGCGCAGCGCGCGCAGGTGCACGTCGTCGCGGGCATGCTCGAAGGAGTCCTTGAGCATGCGTGTGATGTCGCTGTCCCCCAGGCCATAGGAGGGCTTGACCGCCACTGCCGCTTCAACGCCGGAAGTGGTCTCCTTCGCCGACACCGACAGCAGGCCGTCGGCATCCACCTGGAAGGTCACGCGGATGCGCGCACCACCGGCCGGCATGGGCGGGATGCCACGCAGTTCGAAGCGGGCCAGCGAGCGGCAGTCGCTGACCAGTTCGCGTTCGCCCTGCACCACATGGATGGCCATGGCGGTCTGGCCGTCCTTGAAGGTGGTGAATTCCTGGGCCTTGGCCACCGGGATGGTGGCATTGCGGGCGATCACCTTTTCGACCAATCCGCCCATGGTCTCGATGCCCAGCGACAGCGGGATGACATCCAGCAGCAACCAGTCCTCTTCGCTGGAGCGGTTGCCGGCCAGCGCATTGGCCTGCATGGCGGCGCCCAGCGCCACCACCTTGTCCGGATCGAGGTTGTTCAATGGCGTCTGGCCGAACAACCCGCCCACGGCGCGCTGCACATGCGGCATGCGCGTGGCGCCACCCACCATGACCACGCCCTTCACATCGGCGGCTGCCAGGCCGGCATCGCGCAGGGCCTTGCGTGCCGGCGCCAGGGTCTTGGCCACCAGGTGCCGGGTCATCTCCCAGAAGTCCTGCTGGCTCACCGCCACGTCGATCACCTGGCCGGTGGCAAGCCGCGCATTGAAGCGTGCTTCCGGATGCAGGCTGAGGTCTTCCTTCACCTGCTGCGCCTTGACCAGCATCAGACTGGTGTCCTCGTCGGACAGCGGCGGAAGCCTGGCCTGTTCCAGAACCCAGCAGAACAGGCGATGGTCAAAGTCGTCTCCGCCCAGCGCGGAATCACCGCCGGTGGCCAGCACCTCGAACACGCCGCGGGTCAGCTTGAGGATGGACACATCGAAGGTGCCACCGCCCAGGTCGTACACCGCATAGATGCCTTCGGCCGCGTTGTCCAGGCCATAGGCGATCGCGGCGGCCGTGGGCTCGTTCAGCAGGCGCATCACATTCAGGCCCGCGACGCGTGCCGCATCCTTGGTGGCCTGGCGCTGCGCATCGTCGAAATAGGCCGGCACCGTGATGACTGCGCCGTACAGGTCGCCATCGCCCTTGCCCAGCAGCGCAGCCTCGGCGCGCATGCGCAGTTCACGCAGGATCTCGGCCGAGATCTCCACCGGGCTCTTCACCCCGGCGCGCGTGCGTAGCTGCACCATGCCGGGTGCATCGACAAAGTCATAGGGAGAGTTCTCGGCGTGGGCGACGTCCCCGAGGCCGCGCCCCATGAAGCGCTTCACCGAGACGATGGTGTTCTTCGGATCACGGGCACGATGCAGCTGGGCGGCATAGCCGGTTTCAACCACGCCCTCCCCGGCATAGCGCACGATGGAAGGCAGCATCGGATGGCCTTCCTCATCATGGAGGACCACGGCGATGCTGTTGCGCACGGTGGCCACCAGGGAGTTGGTGGTGCCCAGGTCGATGCCCACGGCAATGCGACGCTGGTGCGGTGCCGGCGATTCGCCGGGCTCGGAGATCTGCAAAAGTGCCATGCCCGATTATCCCGCCAATCGGGCCGGCATTCGACGCAAACCGTCGACGAGGATCATGAAACCGTTGTCCTGCTCAGGCTGCATAACGATCACGCGTGTCGGCCACGTCCTCACGGAAGCGCTCGAGAAACATGAGCTTGCGCACGATCTGTGCCGCGGCCTGCAACTGCCTCCCCTCGAAGGCGGCCGCCAGGGCTGCATACGCCTTGTCACGCTCGCCATTCAACTGCAGGTCGAGCCGGTTGAGGCCGCAGGTATCGCCAGCGCGATCGGCCTCTTCCAGGCCTTCGCGCCATTCCATCTGTTCCATCAGGAAATCCGCCGGCATTGAAGTATTGGTCTCGGCCGCAACGTCCACCCCGGACAACTCCAGCAGATAGCGGGCGCGCGGCAAGGGGGACTTCAGCGTGCGATAGCCCTCGTTCACCTGGGTGGCGAGTTCGATGGAGCGGCGCTTCTCGGCATCGGAGCCCGTGGCGAAGCGGTCCGGATGGACTTCGCGCTGCAGTTCGCGATAGCGTGCATCCAGCGCCGCAGCATCCATGGTGAATGCCCGCGGCAGGCCGAAAAGCTGGAAGTGATCCTGATTCTGGTTCATGCAAAACAAAAAAGGGCCTCAGCCCTTCCCTTTCAGTGCTGCGATGGACGGCAGGACATCCTGGGCCGCGACGCCCGGGGCTGCCATCGCCGGGCTCAGACGGTGAAGCTTTCCCCGCAGCCGCATTCATCCTTGACATTGGGATTCTTGAACTTGAATCCCTCATTCAGGCCTTCGCGCTCGAAATCAAGCTCGGTGCCATCGATGTAGGGCAGGCTCTTCGGATCGACCACCACCTTCACGCCATGGCTCTCGAACAGCATGTCTTCGGGGTTGGAAGCATCGGCATACTCCAGCTTGTAGGCCAGGCCGGAGCAGCCGGTGGTCTTGACGCCCAGGCGCAGTCCCACGCCCTTGCCACGCTTGGCCAGGAAGTTCTGCACGTGGTTGGCAGCGCGTTCAGTCAGGGTAATGGCCATGTCACACCTCAGGCTGTGGCCTTGGCCGGCGCAGCTGCCGCAGCCGGGGTGCCGCCATGCTTCTTGCGGTAGTCCTCGATGGCGGCCTTGATGGCGTCCTCGGCGAGGATGGAACAATGGATCTTCACCGGCGGCAGGGCCAGTTCCTCGGCGATCTCGGTGTTGCGGATCACCGCGGCTTCGTCCAGCGTCTTGCCCTTCACCCATTCGGTGACCAGCGAGGATGAGGCGATGGCTGAGCCGCAGCCGTAGGTCTTGAAGCGCGCGTCCTCGATGACGCCCTGCTCGTTGACCTTGATCTGCAGCTTCATGACGTCGCCGCAGGCCGGGGCGCCGACCATGCCGGTGCCGACTCTGTCGTCACCCTTCTCGAAGGAGCCGACGTTGCGGGGGTTCTCGTAATGATCGATGACTTTGTCACTGTAGGCCATGCTGTTCTCCTGCTTTCATGTCTGCATGCGGTGAATCAATGTGCAGCCCACTGCACCTTGCTGATGTCCACGCCGTCCTTGTGCATCTCCCACAAGGGGGAGAGTTCGCGCAGCTTGCCCACCTTGCGCCGGATCAGGTCGGCGGCGTACTCGACCTCCTCCTCGGTGGTGAACTTGCCCAGGGTGAGGCGGATGGAACTGTGCGCCAGTTCGTCGGAGCGTCCCAGCGCGCGCAGCACATAGGAGGGCTCCAGCGAAGCCGAGGTGCAGGCTGAACCGGAGGACACCGCGATGTCCTTGATCGCCATGATCAGGGACTCGCCCTCGACATAGTTGAAACTGACGTTGAGATTGCCCGGAATGCGATGGTCGAGGTCGCCATTGAGGTAGACCTCCTCCATGTTGCCGATGGCCTTCCAGAGCTTGTCGCGCAGGACGCGGATGCGCTCGTTGTCGGTGGCCATCTCGGCCTTGGCTATCCGTGCAGCCTCGCCGAAACCGGCGATCTGATGGGTGGCCAGGGTGCCCGAACGAAAACCGCGCTCATGCCCGCCGCCGTGGATCTGCGCCTCGATGCGCACGCGCGGCTTGCGCCGGACGTACAGCGCGCCGATGCCCTTGGGGCCGTACATCTTGTGCGCCGTCATGGTGAGCAGGTCGACCTTGAACCTGGTCACGTCGATCTCGACCTTGCCGGCGGCCTGCACCGCGTCACAGTGGAAGATGATGCCCTTCTCGCGGCAGATCTCGGCCAGTGCCTCGACCGGCTGGATCACGCCGATCTCGTTGTTCACCATCATGATGGAGGCAATGATGGTGTCGGGACGGATGGCCGCCTTGAACTTGTCGATGTCGACCAGGCCACTGGTCTCGGGCTCGAGGTAAGTGACCTCGAAGCCCTGGCGCTCCAGCTCGCGGCAGGTGTCCAGCACCGCCTTGTGTTCGGTCTTCTGGGTGATGATGTGGCGGCCCTTGGACTTGTAGAACTGGGCGGCGCCCTTGATCGCGAGGTTGTTGCCTTCGGTGGCACCGGAGGTCCAGACGATCTCGCGCGGATCGGCATTGATGAGCGCTGCAACATGGCCACGCGCCTCTTCCACGGCCTTCTCCGCCTCCCAGCCAAAGGCATGCGAGCGCGAGGCCGGATTGCCGAAGTGGCCGGTCAGATAGGTCACCATCTTTTCGGCCACGCGCGGGTCAACCGGGGTGGTGGCCGAGTAATCAAGGTAAATCGGTAGCTTCATGGTGTTTCCTCAGACGGACAGAGGCATCGGCCGTGCCGGTGCATCGCTCTGCTTTTCGTTATCGAGCGCCACGCCAGCTCGCTTGTCCTGCAGCAGCACCTGCACCTTCTGGACATCCCGGGCGCGATGTTTCACCACCAGATCGGCCAGCGTCACCGAACTCAGGTATTCATGCATCTTTTCATTCAGCGTGGACCACAAGTCGTGGGTCATGCAGCGCCCTTCGTCCAGGCAGTTTTCCTTGCCGCCGCACTGGGTGGCGTCCAGGGGCTCGTCCACCGCGGTGATGATGTCGGCCACAGTGACGCGATCCAGGTCCCGGGCGATGGTGTAGCCGCCCCCGGGCCCGCGCACACTTTCAACCAGGGCGTGACGACGCAACTTGCCGAACAGTTGCTCAAGATAGGACAGGGAGATGCTCTGACGCTGGCTGACCCCAGCCAGGGTTACCGGTCCGCCACCGTGCTTCAGGGCCAGATCCAGCATCGCCGTGACTGCGAAACGGCCTTTTGTGGTCAGTCTCATGGTTTTCTCCGGTCCGATACCTGATGAATTTGATCAAGTATAGCCAATCCCGATCAAATAGGTCAAGTATTACGGACGCAAAACCGGGTCAAAAGCCGTTGCCGCGGCTGGAAATCCAGCCGATCTCCGTCAGCCCCCGGCCGACTTGCGTTCCCAGCGCTCGGCTGCCAGCGCGCTTTCGCGGTCTGCCTTGAGGGCTTCGAGTTCCTGCAGGATCAGTTCCATGCGCTGGTCCGTGGCCACCACATGGTCGAGCAGGCCCTGCACGGCATTGGCTATGGGATCGTCGTCCCTGGTCACGGCATAGGCTGAAAACCCGAGTTTTTCAGCCTTTTCCTCGCGCTGCTTGTCCTGCTCATCGAGGATGATACGGGCGGGAATGCCCACAGCAGTGGCACCGGGGGGCACGTCTTTGACCACCACCGCATTGGAACCAATGCGCGCACCCTCACCAATCAGGATGGGGCCCAGTATCTTGGCCCCGGCACCGATCACCACATCGTTCTCCAGGGTGGGATGGCGCTTGCCCTTGTTCCAGGAAGTACCGCCCAGGGTAACGCCGTGGTAGAGCGTGCAGTCATCCCCGATGAGCGCCGTCTCGCCGATCACCACGCCCATGCCATGGTCGATGAAGAAACGTCGCCCGATGGTGGCGCCGGGATGGATTTCAATGCCGGTGATCCAGCGGCCGAAGTGCGATACCAGCCGCGCCGGCCAGCGCACGCCATGCCCCCACATCCAGTGCGAGAAGCGGTGCAACACCAGCGCATGCACCCCCGGATAGCAGGTCAGAACCTCCCAGGTATTGCGCGCCGCAGGGTCGCGGTCGAATACGCTGGCGATGTCTTCCTTGAGGTGGCTGAACATGAGAATTCCTTGGCAATTCCGTGGATTATCCAATTTCCGACTATTTTAATCAACTATTGCCGAAACACCGTCACGACTGGCCCTTGCCGGGCTTGCCATGCCCTGAATAGGGACCAGTATCCCAGGCGGTGAGCATGCCACGCAGGATGTTGACCTCTTCCCGGTCCAGGCCGCTGCGCCCGAACAGGCGCCGGATACGCTCCATCAGGCGCCGTGGATTGTCCAGCTGCAGGAAACCGCTGGTGACGATGCTTTGTTCGAGGTGGACGAACAGGCGCTCCATGTCTTCATGGCTGGCCAGATCCCGGACTGCCAGAGCGCCGCCAATCAAAGGCTTGTGGCTGTCCAGCTCCAGCGCCGCCATGCGCAATTCGTAGGCAGCCACCTGCACTGCCGCTGCCAGATTGAGCGAACTGCTGACCGGGTCGGTGGGTATGCAGGCCAGCCGGTTGCATTGCAGCACTTCTTCATTGGACAGTCCGTAGGTTTCGTTGCCGAACACCAGCGCCACCTGCCCGCCTGCGGTAGCCTGGATGGCCGCAGCAGCAGCCTGGCGCACGTCCTGCGGCGGATGTGACAGGGAGCGACTGCGCACGCTGAAGGCAAACTGCACGCTGGTACCGGCCAGGGCCGTCTCCAGACAGTCATGCACACAGGCGGCATCCAGTACGGCGCCCGCATGGGCGGCCAGGGCACGGGCTTCAGCATCGGGAAAGCGCTCCGGCTTCACCAGATGCAGTTGCGCCAGCCCCATGGTCAGCATGGCCCGCGCCGCCGATCCGATGTTGCCCGGGTGGGACGGCCGCACCAGCACCACCCTGACGCGATGGAGTCCTGTAAGGGCCGCGCTCATGCCTGCACCAGCACGGCTTTCGGGCCTGCCCCTGATAAAATCGGGTCTTGTGGGTACTGCAGGTGCTGCAGGTTCATGAGCTCTTTTTCAAATCCGGGAATCAACGCATGCATCCGACGCTGAACATTGCGGTCAAAGCGGCGCGCCGCGCCGGCGCCATCATCAACCGGGCAGCACGCGACATCGAAGGCATTACCGTGTCGCGCAAGCGGGAAAAGGACTACGTCACCGAGATCGACAAGGCGGCCGAGTTGGAAATCATCGACATCCTGCTGCGTGCCTTTCCCGATCATGCGATCTTAGCAGAGGAGTCCGGCGCCCAAGGCAAGGCGGAGTCGGACCATACCTGGATCATCGATCCGCTCGACGGCACCACCAATTTCATCCACGGCTTTCCGCAGTACGCAGTCTCCATTGCGCTGCGCCACAAGGGGCAGATGACCCACGCGGTCGTCTACGATCCGGCACGAAACGAACTGTTCACCGCCTCGCGCGGCGGCGGCGCCTTCCTCAACGACAAGCGCATCCGCGTGTCCAAGCGCAACACCATGGCCGAAGCCCTGCTCGGCACCGGCTTCCCCTTCGGTGACAACCCGAACCTGGACGAGTACCTCGCCATGTTCCGCGACCTGAGCCGTCAGACCAGCGGACTGCGCCGGCCAGGTGCCGCAGCGCTGGACCTGGCCTGGGTGGCGGCCGGACGCCTGGATGGATTCTGGGAGATCGGTCTGAAGCCCTGGGACATGGCAGCGGGCGCCTTGCTGGTTGCTGAAGCCGGTGGACTGGTCGCCGACCTGCGTGGCGATGGTAGCTACATGGACAGCGGCCGCATCCTGGCGGGCAGCCCGAAGATATTCGCCCAGATGCTGCAGACCATCGCGCCGCACCTGCGCCAGTAGACTCAGCCGTGGGACTGCTGCGGTTCCTGCAAAAGCGCCTGGGACTGGCGGTGGGCGCTGCCCCTGCTGTCGCGGGGCAGGCCGTTCCAGCGGAAGGCGATGCCGCAGCCATCGAACGGGCCATGAGCTTGTTCGAAGCAGGGCAGCGCGACGAGGCAGGCAGGGTCTGCCGAAAAATCCTTGCTATCGCTCCACGCCATGCCGATGCCCTGCACCTGCTGGGTCTGGTTCATCTCGGGGCGGGCGACAACATGGCGGCCCTGCAGTCCATCAATTCCGCCATCATGGCCGAGCCCGGGCGGGCCCGCTTCCATTTCAATCTGGGCGTGGTGCTTACCCGCTTCGGTGAGCATGAAGCTGCGGCAGCCAGCTATGAACAGGCGGTGCGCCTGCAGGACGATTTCGCCGGCGCCTGGTTCAACCTCGGCAAGGCTGCCATGGATTGTGCCCAGCAGCTGCGTGCCCTATCCGCACTGGGCCGCGCTTTCGAACTGCAGCCCGGCCTGCCCGGATTGCGATCGGACCTGGCCGTTGCGCTGGTCGTCATGGGCGACCAGAACCCTGGCAAGCCGGAACAGGTCCGGCACTATGATCGCTGCATCGCCCTGTTGTCCAGCCACTGGCAGGAGACCGATGCACCGCATGCCTCGCGCCTGATGCTGGCCTACTGCCTGCAGCAGGTCGGCCGGCTCAGTGAGGCAGCGACCGAGTATCTCGGCCTTCTCGATGACGCCCCCGCACCAGGGGACAAGTTGAAGGCACACAGCAACATCGCCAATTGCTATAACACCCTCGGCCGCATGGACCTGGCGCTGGTGCACTACCGGCGCGCGCTGGCCATGAAACCCGACCTCGCCGATACCGCCTCTTCCATCGCCGCCTGCATCAACTACGACCCACAAGCCACGCCGCAACAGGTGCTGGACACCCATCGCGACTGGGCGCGCCACTTTGTCCGCCAGGACCTGCGGCAGACGCACTGGCAGCGCAGCCACGATGCGCAACGCCCCCTGCGCGTGGGACTGGTTTCGCCCGACCTGCGACGTCATCCGGTGGCGGCGCTGTGCGCCGGCATGCTGCCGCATCTGGCCAGTCATGGCATCCAGGTGCACGCCTATTACAACTTCGCCAGCGCCGACGTCATCACCGAAGGCCTGCGCGGCTCGGTCGCCGCCTGGCATGAGGTGCATGCGCTGGACGACACGCAGCTGGCGGCGCAGATCGACGCAGACGCCATCGATATCCTCATCGACATGGCCGGGCACACCACACACAACCGCCTGGGCGTGTTCGCCCGCAAGCCGGCACCGCTGCAGGTGAGCTGGCTGGGTTACTTCAATTCCACCGGCCTGGACACCTTCGATGCCTTCCTGAGCGACCCATGGTCCTCCCCGGACGGACAGGATGCCTGGTTTGCCGAGAAGCTGCTGCGTCTGCCGCACACGCGCTTTTGCTACCAGCCCTGGGAGTTCACCCCGGAAGTCAGTGAACTGCCTGCTCTGACCACAGGCCGCGTCACCTTCGGCAGTTTCAACAACCTGGCCAAACTCAACGAAGGCGTGCTGGCGTTGTGGGGCCACGTGATCCAGGCCACGCCAGGATCACGCCTGGTAGTGCAGGCCAAGGCTCTGGGTGACCGTCCCAATGCGGCACGCTTCGCCGCACTGGCGGCGAGGCATGGCATCCCGGCGGAGCAACTGGAGTTGCGCGCCTTCATGCCCCTGGAGCAGGTGGCGCTTGCCTGGCAGGCGATCGACATCGCGCTCGACCCCTTTCCCTTCTGCGGCGGCATGACCAGCTTCGATGCCCTCTGGATGGGCGTGCCGGTGGTGACGCTGGAACAGCCGCTCATCGCCGGGCGCCAGACCCTGTCGATGCTCCATAACCTCGGACTGCCAGAGCTGGTCGCCGCCAATGCGGACGACTATGTCCGCATCGCCTCGCGGCTCGCCGGCAATCTGCCGCGCCTGAGCAGCCTGCGCCGCGAACTGCGACCACGGTTCGCCGCCTCACCGCTGGCGGACCATGCCGGCTTCGCCCGCGACTGGTCATGCGCCTTGCGGCAGCTATGGCAGGAATCCCTGCTCTCCGCCCGCAACTGACCCAAGAACATCCAGGGAAGCACCGATCAGGCCCCAAAGGAAGAGAATGACCGACAAACTTCCCGCTGAAGCAAGGGATTCTCCAGGAGGCTGTGCCCCCTTGATCAATGTGTCCCTGAATGACGGCGCACGATGCTGAAGTCATTGTTTGCAGCCCTCCTGTCAGATCGGTGGCGGCCACAATCCGTGCGCCAACTGGCCGCGGGCGTGCAGGCCGCTCAGTCAAACGAAGACCACCAAACCGCCATTCGCCTGTGTCGCAAGCTGCTCTCCCGCAATGACGTGGACCAGCAGGCATGGGCCTGGCTGGCCTTCAGCCAGGCCATGATCAGTGACTATGCCGGATCCACGGTCAGTTTCCGGGAACTGGCCAGGCTGGCGCCGGGCTCGCGCATGGCGCATGCCAATCTGGCCAACCTGGCCTTGATCGAGATGCGACTGACCGAGGCGGTGTTTCACTACCAGACGGCGCTGGCCTGCACCCTCCAGGCGGGTGACGCCTTTCCCGATGCCGTGCTCAACACCAGTCTGGGATTTGCCTTGTTGCGGCAGGGCCAATCCGGGGAGGCGATCGGACATCTGCGCCGGGCGCTCGAGGCACAGCCCGCCAACCAGGAGGCGGCCACGCATCTGCTCTATGCACTGCAGCACGCACCAGGCCAGCCGCCCCAGGCCATCCATGCCGCAGCCCTGCAATACGCCCGCCTGCATGAACAGCCACTGCGGCAGGGCAGCCACGCCCATGGCAACCTGCCCGATCCACACCGCCGCCTGCGCGTCGGCTACGTCTCCGGTGACTTCGCACAACATGCGGTAGCCAATTTCATCGAACCGGTGCTCGCCCACCATGACAGGCTGTGCTGCGAAATCTGGTGCTACTCCAACCGGCGCGATGAGGATGCCCAGACAGCGGTGTTGCGCAGACTGGCGGACGGCTGGCGCAACATCGCCCTGCTGAACGACGAGGCCGTGGCGCGGCAGATCGCAACAGACGGCGTGGACATCCTCGTCGACCTCTCCGGCCACACCTTCGGCCACCGTCTGGGCGTGTTCGCGCGCAAGCCCGCGCCGGTGCAGGTCACCTGGCTGGGCTACCCCACCACCACGGGACTGCAATCCATCGACTACCGCATCAGTGACGCCATCGCCGACCCCCCTGGCGAGGCCGATGCCTGCCACAGCGAAAAGCTGCTGCGCCTGCCACGCGCCCAATGGTGTTACCGACCGAATCCGCTGGCCCCGCCTCTGTCACCACTGCCCGCGCTGACCGCAGCGGCAGGTGGCCGCCTCATGTTCGGCTCCTTCAACCGCCTGGCCAAGCTCAATGAGCCCCTGCTGGCCTTGTGGGGCCGCCTGCTGGCGGGCCATCCAGCCTTCGCGCTGACTATCGTCACCCTGATGGATGCCGGCGATATCGCGCGCGTGCGCACCACCCTGCTCGCTCACGGCGCCAGCGAAGACCAGTTGCACGTACTGGGCGACCTTGACGACAGACAGTTCTGGGATATCCGTTCCGGCATCGACATCGCACTGGACAGCCACCCTTACAACGGCACCACCACCACCTGCGAGGCGCTCTGGTCCGGCCTGCCGGTGATCACCCTCGCGGGCAGGCATGGCGCCGCCCGCAACAGCGCCAGCCTGCTGACCGCCGTCGGACTGACCCAACTGGTCGCCACGGACGAACAGGATTACCTGAGAATCGCCCGGGAACTGGCGCAGGATCTGGTCGCCCTTGCAGCCATGCGGGCGGGGATGCGCGAGCGCCTGCTCGGGCATGGCCTGTGTGACGGGGCGCGCTTCACCCGGGAACTGGAGGCGGCCTACCGGCGCATCTGGCAGGACTGGTGTGAGCCTGGACACGGACGCAGCCGGCCACCTGAGCCCGCTTCGCCCTGACAGGCGACAGGCAATCGTTTCAGCGGCGGCTGCAGGACGTTCCCGGGTGCACCTGCCAGAGCGGAATCCTCCCCGCGCCCGGCACCCTGCTGAAATGCATCCGGCAGCCCCGATCCAGCCGTCGGTTTGCCCCTTGCCTGCGCCTGAACGCCACCGGTAGCATGCGCCATCCCGACACCCTCTGGAGGAATGCATGACCACCCAAGCGGCCGCGCTGCGCATTGTCCTGATCACCTCTTTCTGCATGGCATTCACTGCGGGCACCGCGCGCGGGCAGGAACGCTTCTCCCCCTTCGTGCCCAGCAATCAGGACACCGTCGAGCGCATGGTGCGACTGGCCAATCTGCGCCCCACCGATACCGTCATCGATCTGGGTTCGGGCGACGGGCGCATCGTCTTGACCGCCGTGCAATCCCTACAAAACGTACGCGGTGTCGGCGTGGAGATCAATGCAGAACTGGTGGACAAGGCCACCGATGCGGCCCAGGCGCAGGGACTGGGCAACCGGGTGCGTTTTCTCCACCAGAATGCCTTCGATGCCGACCTGGGCCAGGCGGATGTGATTTTCATGTGGCTGTTCCCGGAGCTGATGCGCCTGCTGCGCCCGAAGATACTCGCCGAGGCCCGTCCCGGCACGCGCGTGATCGCTGCCAGCTGGGACCTGGGCAACTGGCAGGTGGATGCCACCGATGACATTCCCGGCGCCCCCACCATACGCATGTGGGTGGTTCCTGCGCGCATCGACGGTGAATGGGAGTGGCACCTGCCCCTGCGCGGCCTGACCCGCCGCTACCAGAGCCTGTTCGAGCAGCGCATCCAGCACGTCGAGGGGGCCATCCGCATCGGCGCGCGTCGTGAATCCATCAGCAATGTGCTGCTGCGCGGGGACACCCTGCAGTTCACCCTGCGCATGACCCTGCCCGGCATGGGCTACGTCAGCCATACCTTCGCCCGGCGCATGCAGGGCGACCGCATCGAGGGCACGGTCAAGGTACAGATGGCCAAACGTGGCAGCGACGACGAGATGGAGGAACTGCTGCTGCCGTGGACGGCCCGGCGCCCCGCCCGTCCCGCCTACTTCGCCCCGACGGGCACCAATCTCCAGCTGGATGGCATCCGCTGAATAACGCAAGGGCAAAGTCCACAAAATCCGGTGGAATACGCATCATGCCACGCAGAAATACCCTTAACTTCCCTTTACAATGTCCCATTGCTCAGCCTTCTGGACCGAGGACGTCCGGGGCATGCGTCGGCAATTCCATGGCCCTGGCAATTCGCCGGAAGATATCCGGTCGGGAAGGCCCTTGATCAAGTCCTGCAATTACTGGGATAGCGTGCAAGCATGAAACTTGTGGAAGTGCCGGTGGAAGCGCTGGAATTCGGCATGTACGTCTCGAAACTGGACCGCCCGTGGGCGGGAACGCCTTTTGTCTTCCAGGGTTTCGTGCTGAAGAACGACAAGCAGGTCGAGGCCATCAAGAAGTTCTGCAAGAGCGTGTTCATCGACCCCGAGAAGCGGGAGTTGCAGGATCCCGCCAGGGTGACCCCGGAAGATCTTGCAAAGATACGCGGCTCTACCGTCTATCGGGAGGCCGCCAGCGTCGAGGCAGAATTCCCGCGCGCGGCCAAGGCCTACACCCAATCCACCTCGGTGGTACGGGAACTCGCTCGGGCGGTGAGTACCGGCAGCGCCATCGACAGCCCAAAGGCGCGCGAGGCATCGGTGCAGATCACCGAGAGCGTGACGCGCAACCCGGATGCCATGGCCCTGCTCACCAAGCTGCAGGAGAAGAACAGCGAAGTCCTCAGCCGCTCGGCCGAGATCGCCGTCACCATGACCATCTTCGGCCGCTTCCTGCAGCTCCCGCCACAGACCCTGGAACTACTGGGCATGGTCGGCCTGATGCAGGACGTGGGCAAGCTGCGGCTGCCACGCGAACTCGCCCTCAACGGCCCCATCAATGCCGCCGAAGTGCAGGCCTACCGGGAGCACGTCGAGCACTCCATCGCCATCCTGCGCGAGACCCCGGGACTGCCATCGGACCTGCACGACTACGTCTCGGTGCACCATGAGCGCTTCGATGGCAGCGGCTATCCGCGCGGACTGCGGGGCGACGCCATCCCGCTGGCCGGCCAGATCGCCGGCCTGATCGACACCTACGACACGCTCACCGCCCCGCGCCCACTGGGTGAAGCCATGACCCCGGCCACCGCGCTCAACATTCTCTACAAGGAGCGCGGCAAGGCCTTTCAGGCAGCACTGGTCGAGCAGTTCATCCAGTGCATAGGCGTCTATCCGGTCGGCAGCGTGGTGCAATTGAACAGCGGTGATGTGGCAGTCGTGATCGCCCAGAACATGGTGCGCCGCATGCAGCCGCGCATCATGGTGGTGAAGGATGCCCAGGGCGTGCCGATCCGGCCGCACCGCATGCTCGACCTGATGAGAGAACCGAAATTCCGGCCTGACGAGCCCTACCGCATCCAGCGTGCCCTTGATGACGCCACGGTCAGCATAGACCCGCGAGAGCTGTTCCTGTGACGGACACGGCTGGCGCGGAACTCGCGGCAGCCCTGCCGCGGACGGCCTTCACCGAGGCCGTTGAAGCCTGCCTGGCAACCCGGCAGGAAGACGGCCGGGGCATGGCGGTGCTGCTGGTCGACTGCTGGCTGATCGGCCGCATCGATGCGATCTGGGGATACGCCGTCGGGGATGCCGTGCGCCAGCGCTACGCCGACTCCCTGATTGCCGACGTGCTGCGCCCGGGCGACCAGATCGGCCTGATGGGCCGCGATGAACTGGCCTGCCTGCTGGCCACGGTGGATGACCCTTACGTGCCACTGCTGGCTGCCGAGAAAATACTGCGCGCACTCACCGCGCCGCTGTGGATGGGCGAAGAGGAAATCTACAGCCATCCTGCCATCGGCATTGCCAGCGTCCCCGAAGACGGCAGCGATACCGCCACACTGCTGCAACGGGCCAGGAGCGCCAGCCTGCAGGCGCTGCAGACCCGCGAACGGATCAGCGGCTGCAATGAAGCCGGCCTCAAGGCACTGGAAAGTTCGCTGATGATCGAGAGCCGCCTGCGCGCTGCCGTGCAGGAAGACTCCTTCGAGCTGTACTACCAGCCGCAGTACGACCTGAGGCTCGGTCCCATCATGGCGGTGCAGGTCCACCTGGCCTGGCGCGATCCGGCTGCCGGCCTGGTGGTTGCAACCCAGGCCTATGCCGCCGCCGAATCGGCTGGCACATCAGTGACGCTGCTGTCCTCGATACTCAATCGCTCCCTGCGGAATGTCTCGGAGTTCCGCTACAGCGCCGGCCTCGACCTGCTGCTGGGCGTGCCGCTGCCCGCCTTCGTGCTGCGCAATCCGGACCTGCCCGAAGTGGTGGAGCGTGCGCTGGGCACCTGGCGGCTGCGTGCCGGCCGTATCGTGTTCCAGGTCAGCGACACCGCAATCCTGGAAACGGACGCCGCCTGCCGGGACAACCTGCTGCGGCTCAAACGCCTGGGCGTGAGACTGTGCCTGGATGATCCCGGAGCCAGCCTCTCGTCACTGGCTTTTCTGGCCACCCTGCCCTTCCAGGAGATCCGGCTGGACCTGTCCAGGATGGTCTCCGTTGCCGAAGCGGCCGAAGCGGCAGCGCCGGCAGCCGTGGCTCCCGCAACGGCCAGGCCCAACACACCACCACCCCCACCCCCGAAAAGCGAACGCATCCCTGCCTCCTTCATCAGCCTGGCGCATCAACTATCGCTGGAAGTGGTGGCGTGCGGCGTGCCCAATGAAGCCGCTTCCGCCAGCCTGAAGGAACTGGGTTGCGAATACATCCAGGCTGATTTCATGGGGCCCGCGCTGGACGCTGACGCCTTCGTGTCGCGCTTCGGCTGAACGGCCCTGGCGGCTCAACCGGTACCCGCCCGACGCTGACGCAGCCAGCACCGGCCAACGCTTCGTCACTTCCTCAGTTGCTGGTCATGGTCCAGACGCCATCCCAGGTGTCCGGCGGCGGCGCCTCGGCATAGGTCTCGCAGCGCTCGCGGAATATCCGGGAAGGCCGGTCATCGGGATTCTTCAGGGAGGCTTCACGGAAGCAGCTGGCTGCACGCCCCCAGTCCCGCTGCCGGTACAGGCGCAGGCCTTCCGCATAGGCCTGCATCACCGCCTCGCAGCCGGGGAACCCGCCTTCGGCATAGTGATCCATCGCCTCGAACAGGGCCAGCGGCCGGGATGAACCGCGCACCCGGATGAAATCCAGTTCGCGGAGCAACGCCTGGTTGTGCAGGCTGGCCGCCGTCTTTTCGCACAGCAGGATGGAGGTGCCGTAGAACTTGTTGGCGGACTCCAGCCGCTCGGCCAGGTTCACCCGGTCGCCGATCACGGTGTACTCCAGCCGCTTGGGCGAACCGATGCTGCCGACCACCGCATGCCCGGTGCTGATGCCGATGCCGATGTTCATGGCTTCATGGCCACGCGCCCGGCGGCGCTGGTTCAGCTCGCGCAGGCAGGTCATCATGCGGTTGGCCGTGGTGACGGCATTGTCGGCATCCTGGTCGGTTGCCCTCACCGAACCGAATACCGCCATGATCATGTCGCCGATGTACTTGTCGAGGATGCCGTTGTTGGCAAAGATGATGTCGACCATGGTGCTGAAGTATTCGTTCAGCATCACCACGGTCTCGCGCGGCCCCAGTCTTTCGGTCATGGCGGTAAAGCCGCGGATATCGGAAAACAGCACGCTCACCTCGCGGCCCACGCCGCTCACCGCGTCCTCGCCGCTGTCGATCAGCTGGTCCACCACCACCTTGCTCATGTAGCGGGACATGGTGTTGCGCAGGCGCTTCTCGCGGCTGATGTCCTCGATCACCAGCATGTAGCCTGCCGGCTGGTCATTCACGGTCAGCAGCGGCACGGCAGTCAGGTTGACCGAAACCGATTTGCGATCCGCCAGCAGCAGGTCGGCGTCAACGGTGATATCGGTCCGGCCGGAGCTGCGCACCTTCTCCAGGCTGCGCAGTATCCAGGCATTGGAAACGGCGAAGACATCGTCCGCCGCGCGGCCGACCAGGGCCGCCTCGGGCACTGACAGGATGCCCAGCGCCGCGGCATTCACCTTGCCGATGTGCAAGTCCGCATCCATGGTCACCACACCGTTGCTCATGCTGCGCAGGATGCCCTCATTGTAATTGCGCGCTGCGCTGATCTGTTCGAACAGCTGGGCATTCTCGATGGACACTGCAGCCTGCGCGCACAAGGCCCGCAGCCGGTCGCTGTCGGTCGGATCGAAGGCGCCGGCTCGCTTGTTGAGGATCTGCATGGCACCGATGCGCGTGCCACGGTGGGTGGTAATGGGCATGCACAGCATGTTGCGCGTCTTGTAGCCGGTGCGCCGGTCGAACTCCTGATTGAAGCGCGCATCGGCATACGCATCCGGGATGTTGATGGGCTGCCCGCTGGTAAAACACTCCCCGGCCATGCCGGCATCGGCGGGAAAGCGGATTTCCTGGACACTGGCGCCGCCCAGCACGCGCGAATAAAGCTCGTTGGTGGCCGGATCGTGCAGGAACAGGGAGCCGCGCTCGGCATCCAGCAGCTGCGTGGCGGCATCCATGATCTTCTGCAGCAGGGGCCCCAGCACGATCTCCGAGGCAATCGAGCTCACCACCTCGAGCAGCAGCGCCTCCTCGCGCTGGGCCCGCTCCACCCGCTCGAAAATGCGGGCGTTCTCCAGGGCCGCCGCCGCCTGCTGCGCCAGCGCCTCCAGCATTTGCAGGTCATCCAGGTCGAAGTCGCCCTCCAGCCGGTTCAGCGCCTGGGTGATGCCGATCACCTCGTGCCGGCGGTTGCGGATGGGCACGCACAGCAGGTTGCGCGTGCGATACCCGGTGTGCACATCCATGTCGCGGTTGAATAGCGGCTCGGCATAGGCATCGGGCACGATGACGCCCTTGCCGCTGGCCAGCACCGAGCCCGCCACACCCATGGTGGCCGGAAAGCGCACCTCGCCCATGGTGTTGCCCTGCATGACGCGTGAGAACAACTCCCCCCGCTCGGTATCCAGCAGGAACAGCGAGCTGCGGTCGGCGCCCATGGTTTCGGTCACCACCTCCATCAAGCGCGGGATCAGCACGTCCAGGGACAGACTGTCCGATACCGTGTTGGCAATGTCGACAAAGCGGGTCTGGCGACGCGCCGTGGTGGCCAGGCGCAACACCAGTTCGGACTTTTCCGCCTCGGACATGTTCCGGACGAAAGCCTCAACCTCGGCACGTGATGTGCCGGCGTCTGCGATCCAGCGCACGGTTTCTGCGGTAATGGGCGATGCCATGGCGCGTATGGGCTCGTTGTAGGAAATACATTTTACCCGCGCGCCCCGCATTAACGGCAGGTATTGACGCAAGGCACGATGATAGTGCCTATATCTGCCGCAGAACGCACCGGACATCCCCGCAGGCTTGCGCAGGGTGGATCACCGGTCCCGGGTACCGGAAACCGGGAGGCGTGCTGAAGATCACGGGGCCTCATGACCGGGCGCAAACCAGTGTGAACGCCTCCTTCAACGGCCGGCGTGGTCACCCTTGCGCTCCGGCAACTGCACCCGCCGCAGCAGTCGCTGCCCGACCGACACCGCGCCCAGCACCAGGGCCCCGGCCAGCACGCCGGCCAGAGCATCGAGCAGGGCAGCCACCACCACCTCAAGGAGATGACCCACGACCGGCACGACCAGCAGCGCTTGCGCCAGATGCGCAATGCCCTCATGCACTGGCGCGAAACCGTGGGTCAGTATGCCGCCCCCGACCATGAACATGGCCACCGTGCCAGCCACGGACAGAGATTTCATCAGCAGTGGCGCCGCACGCAGCAGCACCGCCCCCAGACCGCGTTGCAGGCGGCCGGCCGAGCGGGTCAGCGCCAAGCCGGCATCATCCAGCTTGACGATGCCCGCGACCAGTCCGTAGACACCCACGGTCATCAATGTGGCGATGGTCACCAGCACCAGCACCCGCTGACCGAAGGCGGCATCGGCCACCGTGCCCAGCGTGATGACGATGATTTCAGCCGACAGCACAAAGTCGGTCCGCACCGCCGCGCGGATCTTGTCCTTTTCCATGGCGGCCAGGTCAATGGCGGGGTCCGCCAGGGCGGCTGCCAGTGCGGCATGACGGGCCTGATCCTCAGCCTTGTCGTGCAGAAAGCGGTGCGCCAGTTTCTCGAATCCTTCGTAGCAGAGATAGGCACCGCCCAGCATCAGCAACGGGGTCACGGCCCAGGGAAGAAAGGCACTGATGGCCAGCGCCGCGGGGACCAGGATGGCCTTGTTGACCATGGAACCGCGCGCCACCGCCCACACCACCGGCAGTTCGCGATCGGCACTCACCCCCGAAACCTGCTGCGCATTGAGGGCAAGATCATCCCCCAGCACGCCTGCGGTCTTCTTCGCGGCTATCTTGCTCATGGCCGCCACGTCATCGAGGATGGAGGCAATGTCGTCTATCAGTGCCAGCAGGCTGGACCCGGCCATGGATGACTCCGCAATGGGGATCAGGGGATTATCCGGGAAGTCGTGGCGCAACGGGCCCTGTATCACGGCGTCCGCCTGGCGCAGCCAGACTGCATGGATGGTTGTCACCGGTCCGGTCGACGACTGGCCCTTCTGGCGCGCTTGAACCATAATCGCAGCGCCCGGATCACAACACGACTGCAATATGAAGGAGCCCTCGATGACCCTGCGCCTGCTGGCCACACTGTCCCTCTCGCTGTCCCTGTCGCTGTCCCTGTCGCTGTCCCTGTCGCTGTCCCTGTCGCTGTCGCTGCTGCTGGCCGCCACGACCACCCAGGCCCAGGAACTGCGGATCGGCATGGCAGCCGACGTAACCGCCATGGACCCGCATGCGGTCAACATCGCCCCCAACAACCAGATCGGCTGGCATGTCTTCGATGCGCTGGTCAATGTGGATGCGGATGTGCGCCTCATTCCGGGCCTTGCCGTGTCCTGGCGCGCCGTCGACCCGACCACCTGGGAGTTCAAGCTGCGCCGTAATTTGAAGTTCCACGACGGCTCGGACTTCACCGCCGATGACGTGCTCTTCTCCCTCGATCGCGCCGCCACGCTGCCCAACGGCCAGTACGCCAGTTTCGTGCAGGCCATCACGGCCAAACAGGTCGTCGACCGCTATACGGTGCGATTCAAGACCGCCAAACCCTACGCCATGCTGCCGCCCGACCTGAATTCGGTATTCATCGTGTCGAAGAAGGCTGCCGCGGGTGCCAGCACCGAGGATTTCAACGCCGGCAAGGCCATGGTCGGCACCGGCCCCTTCAAATTCGTGCGCTTCGCGCGCGGCGACCGCGTGGAACTGGCCCGCAATGAGGCCTACTGGGGCGGCAAGCCCCACTGGGACAAGGTCAGCTTTCGCATCATCCCGGGCGACCCGGCGCGCATTGCCGCGCTGCTGGCCGGCGACGTCGACCTGATCGAAAGCATCCCGACCGCCGATCGCGGACGGCTGAAAACCAGCACCGCACACAGCCTGGCGCAGAAAGTCTCCTGGCGCACCATCTTCTTCCACCTCGACCAGTGGCGCGAAGTGTCGCCCTTCGTCACCGACAAGGCCGGCCAGCCGCTGGCCAAGAACCCGTTCAAGGACCGTCGCGTGCGCCTGGCCATCTCCAAGGCGGTGAACCGCCAGGCCATCGTCGATCGCGTCATGGAAGGCGCCGCCATCCCGGCCTCCAACATCGTCTCCCCGCCAGTCTTTGCCCACGTGAAGGAATTGAAGGCCGAGGCCCATGATCCGGAAGGCGCCAAGAAGCTGCTGGCCGAGGCAGGCTACCCCGAAGGCTTCGGCCTGACCCTGCATGCGCCCAACAACCGCTACCCCAACGACGAACAGATCACCCAGGCCATGGCGCAGATGCTGGCACGCGTGGGCATCCAGGCCAAAGTGGAGGCCATGCCCATCAATGTCTACCTGCCCAAGGCCCGCAACGGCGAGTTCAGTGCCGCCATGCTGGGCTGGGGATCCTTCTCCGGTGACCTCGCCCTGCGTGCCCTGATGGCCACCCCGACCCCGGACAAGGGCTACGGCACCTGGAACTGGTCGCGCTATTCCAACCCCAAGGTGGACCAGCTGCTTGACCAGGGCTTTGCCAGTGTCGACGTAAAAAAACGCGAAGCCACCGCGCGCGAGGCCGCAGCCATCGCCCTGCGCGACGTCGGCGTGGTGCCGCTGCACCACCAGATCGCCACCTGGGCGCTCAAGCAACCGCTGCGCTACGATGGGCGCACCGATGAATACACCTTTGCCCACCACGTGCGGCCGAAATAACCCTTCCTTCTCCGAGCCAGCATGTCCAGACCCAACCCCGACCAGCAACTCATCTCGCGCGAAGAGCTCCAGCTGAAGCTCGATGCCCTGCTCAGCCTGTGCAGCGAATGCCAGGGATACCGCATCGAGGCGATCCAGCTGTTCGCACCAGGCCTCATCGAGCACAGCAACTGGCGCATCGCCCCGCCGCTGGATGCCGACGGCGTGCGCGACCGCTCCCCCTGCTGGCAGGGCATACACCAGGAAGTGCGGCAGCTGCAGCGGCGCTACAAGCTGCCATGGCCCTGAGCCGGATCATCCCGGCGTGACACGGCTGTCGGGGTGAGCGCCTATCTGCTGCAGCGCCTGGCGCAGAGTGCCGGCGTGATCCTGGTGATGTCGCTGCTGGTATTTGCCGGCATACACGTCATCGGCGATCCAGTGGCGCTGATGATCAGCCCGAATGCGGACCAGGCCGAAGCCGCGCGCATGACTGCGGCGCTGGGCCTGGACCAGCCCTTGTGGCGGCAATACCTCACCTTCGTCGTGCAGGCCGCCAGCGGCGATCTCGGCCGATCCTTCGCCTTCAACACGCCGGCCATGCCGCTGATCCTGGAACGCATGCCCGCCACTTTGGAACTGGCCGTCACGGCCCTGCTGATCGCCGTCGTCCTGGGCATTCCACTGGGACTGTGGGCCGGACTGCGCCCGCAGGGCATCGCCGGACGCAGCATCCTCGCCGGCTCCATCCTGGGTTTCTCGCTGCCCACCTTCTGGGTCGGCCTCACCCTGATCATGCTGTTCTCGGTGCAGCTGGGCTGGCTGCCGGCCAGCGGCCGCGGTGCCACGCGTGAACTGCTGGGCGTGCCGACCAGCCTCCTCACCCTCGACGGCCTGGCGCACCTGCTGCTGCCCGCCCTGACGCTGTCATTATTCAAGCTGGCACTGGTGATCCGCCTGGTACGAGCCGGCACGCGCGAGGCCATGCAGCAGGAGTACGTGCGCGTGGCGCGCGCCAAGGGCCTGCCCGAATGGCGCGTGGTGGGCAAGCATGTGCTGCGCAACATCCTGATGCCGGTGCTGACCGTGCTCGGCCTGGAGTTCGGCTCCCTCATCGCCTTCTCGGTGGTGACCGAGACCGTGTTCGCCTGGCCGGGCATGGGCAAGCTGCTGATCGACTCCATCAACGCGCTCGACCGCCCGGTCGTGGTGGCCTACCTGTGCCTGACAGTCACCCTGTTTGTTGCCATCAACCTGGTGGTGGACCTGCTGTATGCGCTGCTCGATCCACGCGTACGGCTGGGAGTTGCCACATGACGCCCCCCGGCACCGGCAACAAGCTGCAGGCCAGGTCCCCCACGCGCGCTTCAGCCACGCAGATCGTGCCGCGGATAGCGCTGGTCCTGCTGGTGCTGATCACCGCAGCCGCCCTGTTCGCGCCATGGATTGCACCGCAGAACCCTTATGACCTGGCGCAACTGGACATCATGGATGCGCGCCTGGCGCCGGGAAGCGCGTCATCCGCCCCGGCGGCGGACGGCGGAACACACCATTACCTGCTGGGCAGTGACGACCAGGGGCGGGACATGCTCTCGGCCATCCTCTACGGATTGCGCACCAGCCTGATGGTTGCGCTGGCCAGCACCGTGCTGGCGCTGTCCCTGGGCCTGCTCGTGGGTCTGGTCTCTGCGTGGCGCGGCGGCTGGTTCGACGCCCTGGCCATGCGCATCGCCGACCTGCAACTGTCCTTTCCTTCGGTGCTGATCGCACTGGTGCTGCTGGCCGTGATGGGCCAGGGGGTGGACAAGATCATCGCGGCCCTGATCGCCGTGCAATGGGCCTATTACGCCCGCACCGTGCGCGGCGTGGCGCTGGCCGAGCGCAATCGTGAATACATACGCTCGGCCATCGCGCTCGGCCTGCCTGCGCCCCGCATCATCCTCGTGCACCTGTTGCCCAACTGTTTGCCCCCTCTCCTGGTGGTAGCCATGGTGCAGATCGCCGCCGCCATCTCCCTGGAAGCCACGCTGTCCTTTCTCGGCCTCGGCCTGCCCATCACCGAACCCTCGCTGGGCCTGCTGATTGCCAACGGCTTCACCTACATGCTCTCGGGCAAGTACTGGATCAGCTTCTATCCCGGCCTGGCCCTGCTGCTGACCATC
This sequence comes from Betaproteobacteria bacterium, assembly GCA_947474715.1. Lineage (GTDB taxonomy): Bacteria > Pseudomonadota > Gammaproteobacteria > Burkholderiales > SG8-39 > CAIYPG01. The sequence continues at coordinate 39,211 of CANJJT010000005.1, read as the reverse complement.
GCCTGCATCAACCTGGTGGGGGACCGCTGGCGCGACAGCCTGGACCCGCGCCTGGGCAAATCGGCCTGAGCCGGCCGGGAATGATCGCAGGTATTACTATCAATTCATGATGGATACATCCATCAGCATTAGGCTTACATAGCCATTGTGATCACCCGTCTGGATGGCCTGGCCGCCCTCCCGGCTCTGCTATGATCTTGCCTCCCCGCCATCGGCCACCGGAGTGACTGCCATGACCCACGCCCAGTTCCTTGGAAGACTCGAAGATGCCCGACTGCTTACCGGCTCCGGCTGCTATGCCTCGGACTGGTACTTCCCGAAGCAGGCGCATGCCGTGTTCCTGCGCTCGGACCATGCCCATGCCGAAATCGTCTCCATCGACACCAGCGCAGCGCTGGCCATGCCCGGCGTGCTGGCGGTGCTGACCCATGCCGACATCGCCAAGGCGGGATTCAGCGACATACCGGTGAACATGCCCGCCAAGCATCGCGACGGCCGCGACACCTGGAAGCCCTCACGCCCCATCCTGGCCAGGGACCGGGTACGGTATGTCGGCGAATGCGTCGCCTGCATCGTCGCCGAGACCCCGCAGGCGGCACAGGACGCCCTGGAAGCGGTACAGGTCGAATTCCGCGACCTGCCCTCGGTCAGCAATGCCGTTGACGCCCTGGAGGCGAAGGCGCCGCAACTGCACGAGCAGGTGCCCGGCAACCTGGCGCTGGATTTCGAGACCGGCAACGAGGCTGCCACGACCGCAGCCTTCAGCAAGGCCGCCCGCACCGTCAGCATCAACGTGCACAACAACCGTGTCATCGCCCAGCCGCTGGAGCCGCGCGCCTGCGCCGCCACCTACGATGCCGGCAGCGACATGCACACGCTGTACTGCTGCAGCCAGGGCGTAGGCAACCAGGCCGCCCTGCTGGTCGGCGCCACCGGCCTGCCCAGCGCCAAGCTGAGCGTGGTGGCCAAGGACGTCGGCGGCGGCTTCGGCGCGCGTTCCGCGCTGTATCCGGAATACGTGGCCGTGCTGCTCGCTGCAAAGCTGACCGGCCGTCCGGTGAAATGGACCGGCACGCGTTCCGAAGTCTTCCTCAATGACGACCATGCACGCGACTGCACCACGCGCGGTGAGCTGGCCCTGGACAAGGACGGCCGCTTCCTCGCCATGCGTTTTGACTTCATCCAGAACCTGGGCGCCTACTCTTCGCCCAACGGCACCTTCCCCGCCACCGGCAGCGCCATCAACTGCCTGACCGGTGTCTATGACGTGCCAGCGGCCTGGATACGCTCGCGCGTGGTCCTGACCAACACCACCTGCACCGCAGCCTATCGCGGCTCCGGGCGCCCGCTGATGTCCTACATCCTCGAGCGACTGGTCGACCAGGCCGCCCAGGAACTGCAGATGGACCCGGTGGACTTGCGCCGGCGCAACCTGGTGCCGGCCGACCGCTTCCCCTACAAGCAGGTGCACGACATCGTGCTCGATTGCGGCGACTTCCACGGCGTGCTCGACAAGGCGCTGGCGCAGGCGGACTGGGCGGGTTTCGACAAGCGCCAGGCGGAGTCGGCGAAAAACGGCAAGCTGCGCGGTCGCGGCATTGCCACCTTCATCGAGGCGACCGGTGCCGGCCGCAGCTCCGACGATGGCATAGTGCGCTTCGATGCCGATGGCACCATTGCCCTGTATGCGGCTGCCCAGTCAGGCGGCCAGGGCCATGAAACCACTTTCTCGCAGATCCTCTCCGATGCCACCGGCCTGCCACTGGAGCGTTTCGTGTTGCGCAGCGGCGAGGCCGGCGTGCGTGTCGCCGGCAATGGCGCCGGCGGTTCGCGCACCATGGTCGGCGCCGGCAGCGTGTTCAGCCTGGCTGCCAAGGAGATCATCGAGAAAGGCCGCACGCTGGCTGCGAAGTCCCTGGAGGCAGCCCCCGAGGACATCGACTTCGAGCACGGTGAATACCGCATCAAGGGCACCGACCGAAAGATCAGCCTGGCCAGTCTGGCCGACCAGCACAAGAGCGAGAAGCCCCATCCCCTGGACACCAAGGCACAAGCCCTGTTCGGCATGACCTTTCCCAACAGCTGCCACATTGCCGAGGTCGAAATCGATCCGGACACCGGGGAGGTGGACGTGCTGCGCTACAGCGGCATCGATGACGCCGGCGTCATCATCAACCACCAGATCGTCGAAGGCCAGATGCACGGCGGCATCATGCAGGGGGCCGGCCAGGTACTGGGCGAACACTCCGTGTACGACCGCGAGTCGGGACAGTTGCTCACCGGCAGCTTCATGGACTACCCCATGCCGCGCGCCACCACCTTCGTCAGGCCGGAACTGACCGACCACCCGGTTCCCACCAAGACCAATCCCCTGGGTGTGAAAGGCGTGGGCGAATCCGGCGTGACCGGTTCGTTGCCCACCGTGATGAACGCCATCATGGATGCGCTGCGCCGCGGCGGCGTCAGACATTTCGACATGCCGGCGACACCCCAGCGCGTCTGGCGCGCGCTGCAGGAAGCCGGCCACGGCCGTCCCTGTGCCCTGTCGGTTGAAGCTGCCTGAAGCCGTCCACCAAAGAAATCGTCCACCAAAGTCAGACCCACAGCCAGCCATCACCCTCCAGGAGTACGCCATGCTGGACACCGGCTCCCTGCCGATGTCCCTTTCACCGCGGCTGCGATTCCTGGCCAGCCCCTGAAGACCGATGTTGCCTGCCACGACACCAAGGTGGACCAGGCCGGCCAGTTCGGCGGCCATCATTGGTCGCAGCCGTAGTAAAGTGGCGGCCCGGCACACCGAGCGGCCGGGGCCCACGAGGTGGTGGCTATCACAGGAGGCGTTCATGAACATCGTTCTGCAGGCGGTTTGTGCAGGCATTCTGGCAACATCGGTGCTACCGGCCCTGGCACAGACCTGGCCGGTCAAACCGGTGAAGGTGATCGTCGGTTATCCTCCCGGCGGCCCGACCGACCTCACCGCCCGCACCGTCAGCGCCAAGATGCAGGACATCACTGCACAGGCCTTTGTGGTGGAGAACACCCCCAGCGCCAATGGCGCCATCGGCACCCAGTCACTGGCACGCTCGGCACCGGATGGCTACACCCTGATGCTCTCCACCGCCGGACATACCTCGATCGCCGCGGCGCTGTATGGCGACAAGCTGCCCTTCGATCCCTTCCGCGACCTCTCCCCCATCAGCATGACGGTGAGCAGCAATGCGCTGATCCTGGTCCACCCCGGCCTGGGCGTGAAATCCATCGCCGAACTGGTGAAGCTGGCCAAATCCAGACCGGGCCAGCTCAATTACGGCTCGCCGGGGACCGGCACACCCAATCAGCTGGGCATGGAGCTGTTCAAGTCCATGACCGGCACGGACATCCTGCATGTGCCCTACAAAGGCACGGCGCAGATGATGCAGGACATGCTGGCGGGCCGGGTGCAGATCGTGATCAATGGCGCAGCCACCGTGCTGCCTCATATCCGCTCGGGCAAGATGATTCCGCTGGCCTCGGGCTGGAGCTCGCGCGCCCACGCCGTCCCGGACGTCCCCACCATGGAAGAGCTGGGCTACCCCGGCTATCTGGTCTCGACCTGGTTCGCACTGTTCGCCCCGCCGAAAACCACGCCGGCCCTGATCACCCGCATGCATGGCGTGGCCAGCCAGGCGCTGGGCGACCCACAGGTCGTGAAAACGCTCACCGGTGCCGGTTTCGACACCGCGGCCAGCACACCGGAATTTGTATCGCGGCTGATGCGCGAGGAGTACGAGCGCTGGAAGAAAGTCGTGGCCGACGCAAAGATCGTCCCTGAATGAACTTGATGCCACCCATGTCACGGCCGGACACTGAATCAATGAATCGATGTATCAATGAATCAAATCCGCCGAAGCAACGGCAATGACGGCAACAGCAGCGACAACAGCAATACCGGTATCAGACCAACCGAGGAGAAGCACTCATGAACAAGACATTGCAGTGGGCATCGCTGGCCCTGGCCGGCATGGCCATCAGTCCGCTGGCACTGGCGCAGAACTATCCCGTCAAGCCGGTCAAGATCATCGTCAATTACACCCCGGGTGGTCCGACTGATTTCGTCGCCCGCACCATGGGCGGAAAAATGGGCGAGATCCTCGGCCAGTCCTTCGTGGTCGAGAACATCCCCAGTGCCAACGGCACCATCGGCACCCAGCAGGCCGGGCGTGCCGCACCCGATGGCTACACCATCCTCTTCACCACCGCGGGGCACACCGCCGTGGCGCTGGCGCTGTTCGGCGACAAGGTCGGCTTCGACCCGTTCAAGGACATCACGCCCATCACCAAGCTGGTGGACAGCACACAGATGATCGTGGCCCATCCCTCGCTCGGGGTGAAGTCGATTCCGGAACTGGTGAAACTGGCCAAATCCAAACCCGGCCAGCTCAACTACGGCTCGGTGGGCGTGGGCAGCTCCAATCATCTGGGCATCGCCCTGCTCAACATCATGGCCGGCACAGAAATGCTGCACATCCCCTACAAGGGCACGGCGCCCGTGATGGCCGACCTGATGGCTGGCCGCGTCCAGTTGATGCTCAACAGCATGGGCACGATCATCCCGCATGTGCGCAGCGGCAAGCTGGTGGGCCTCGCGGTGGGCACGCTGACGCGCTCGCCCGCGGCCCCGGACATCCCCACCATGGATGAACTGGGCTACAAGGGTTACCAGGTCTCCACCTGGTACGCCTTCTTCGCCCCGGCGAAAACCCCGGCGCCCATCATCAATCGCCTGAACGCCGTGGCCGGCCAGGTGTTGCGTGAGGACGCCATGGCAAAGATCCTGACCCCCCAGGGCTTCGAAGCGACCCCCACGACGCCGGAGGCCATCGGACGCCAGATGCGCGAGGACTACGAGCGCTGGCGGAAAGTGATTGCCGACGCGAAGATCGTTCCGGAATAAGCCTGACCCGGCGCCCACCGCCACAAACAACAGAATGAATAGAGCAAAACAGGAGAGAACCATGAAGCAGACCCTGATCAGACTGGCCGCTGCAGCGGCCGCGGCGCTCAGCCTGGGCGGCAATGCCCTCGCCCAGCAATCTGCCGACAATTTCGGCAACAAGCCGATCAGCCTGGTATTCGCCACCGAAGGCCCCGGCTCGGTGGACACCGAATACCGCCTGCATATCGAAGCCATGCGCAAGATTCCCAACGCGCCGACCCTCGTCATCGAATACAAGGGTGGCGGCGGCGGCACCATCGGCGCCAATTTCGTGTCCCGTGCCACACCCGACGGCTACACGCTGCTGGGCACCGCCTCCTCATTCGTCACGCTGCCACTGGTGAACAAGGACGCCGGCTACGATGCCGTCAACAGCTTCTCCCCGGTGATGCTGGTAACCAAGCGCTTCTTCATGATCCTGGTGCACCCCTCCGCGCCCTACAAGACGCTGGCCGATTACATCGCCTATGCCAAGGCCAATCCGGAGAAGCTGTTCTGGTCCGCCACCGGCCTGGGCAGCTCCACCCACATGCCCGGACTGCTGCTGCATTCGATGACCAACACCAAGGTCACCTACGTCTACTACAAGAAACCATCGGAGCGGCTCACCGACCTGATCGCCGGACGCGTCAATGCCACCGCAGGTACCACCCTGGCATCGCTGTCCTTCGTGAAATCCGGCAAGCTGCTCGCCATCGGCGTCACCGGCGACATCCGCACGCCGCTGATGCCCGACCTGCCCACGGTGCAGGAACTGGGCATCAAGGATTACGAATACTCCAGCTGGCTGGGCCTGCTCGCGCCGCTGAAAACGCCACCCGCGATCGTCAACAAGATCAACAGCTGGTTCCAGATCACCAGCAAGGACAGCATGGTGAAGGAAAAGATGGCGCAGACCGACACCGCCATCATCGCCAGCACACCCGATGGCTTCAAGAAATTCCTGCAGGCCGAAACCAATCGCCTGGGCAAGGTGATACGGGAAGCCAACATCACCTCCACCGATTGATGGCCGTGCAGTCCTGTCTCAGCCGGACCCCGGCAGAGGCAGGCACAGGGCACCCGGCATGAACTGGGCTGACGCCAGCGCACTGCAACTGGCGGCCGTGGCGCTGGCCGCCTTCCTCGGCTCGGTGCTGGGCGGGCTGTCCGGCCAGGGCGTCGGACTCATCCTGCCGGTGTTCCTCGCTCCGGTCGTCGGCATCGCCAATGTGGTGCCGGTGATGAGCCTGGCCGCGCTGATGACCAATCTCTCGCGCCTGGCCGCATTCTGGCGCGACATCCAGCGCGCCCAGGCCCTGCGGGTGCTGGCGGGGGCATTACCCGGTGCCCTGCTGGGCTCGCTCATCTTCACCTGGCTGGATACGCGCTGGATCGCCTTCGCATTGGGGGCCTTTCTGGTTTTGAGCGTGCCGCTGCGGCGCCTGCTGGCCCGGGCCCGCTACACCCTGGGCGGCCATGGCCTGTCGGCGGCAGGTGCCGGCTACGGGCTACTGGCCGGCGGCATGACGGGCACCGGGCTGTTCCTGCTCAGCGTGCTGATGGCGGCCGGCGTGCAAGGCACGCCGCTCATCGCCACCGATGCGGCCGTCTCGACGGTCATCAATGTGCTCAAGATGCTGGTGTTCGGCAGCGCCGGCCTGCTCGGCCCGACCTTGCTCCTCGCCGGGCTGCTGATCGGGCTGTGCACCATTCCCGGCCCCTTCGTTGCACGCTGGCTGATGCAGCGCATGTCGATACGTGTGCATGCCCTGATGATGGATGGGCTGATCCTGACGGGTGGCTTGCTGTTGCTGTGGCGAGCCTTTGAGAGCGTATAAGGAAAAGACCGGCGGCATTCGCTGCTTGACACCCGTCACGGCTGGGGATTAAAAGCCTCGCATCACTGGCGAGCCCCGCCCGGAAGAAAAAACACCAGGAGAAGCACATGAAACGACTGCCCCTGTACCTGCTGCTCGGCATGGCCTGCACCTCACAGGCCTGGGCCCAGGCCTGGCCACAACGCCCGATCAAGCTGATCAACCCCTTCGCTGCCGGTGGTTCGGTGGATTTCTTTGCCCGCATCCTGGCGCCGAAAATGAGCGAAAGCCTCGGCCAGCAGGTGGTGGTGGAAGCGCGTCCGGGTGCCTCCGGCATGACTGCGGTCGACTCGATCGCCAAGGGCCCCGCCGATGGCTACAACATCGTGCTGGCCGGACCTTCGTCCCTCACCATCCTGCCGCACCTTACCAAGATCCCCTATTCCATCGATGGTGAACTGGCGCTGCTCACCACGGTGTCGCGGGTGCCCAATCTGGTCACTGTCAACGGCAAGCTGGGCATCACCTCGATCGACGCGCTGGTGAAGGCGGCACGCCAGGCACCGGGCAAACTGAACTACGGTTCATCCGGCAGCGGCGGCACGCTGCACCTGGCCGGCGCACTGCTCGCACAGGAGCTGAAGATCGACATCGCCCACATCCCTTACAAGGGCGTGGCGCCCGCCCTCACCGACCTGATCGGCGGTCAGGTGCAAATCCTGGTGGCCAATGCCAACGTGCCGCTGGGCCAGTTGAAAAGCGGCGCCGCCAGGGCCCTCGCCATCACCAGCCCCAAGCGTTCCCCGCTGCTGCCTGACGTGCCCTCGGTGGTGGAACTGGGCCATGCCGCGCTGATCTCCGAAGACGTCTACGGCCTGGCCGTCCAGGCGAAGACACCGCAGGCCATCCAGGATCGTATCGTGCAGGCCGCCACGGCCTCCCTGCGCTCCACCGATGTCAGCGACAAGTATGCAGAGCAGGCGGCCGTCGCCAGCGCCTCCACCCCGCAGGAATACCGCCAGTGGGTGCAGAATGAATCCAAGCGCTGGGCGGAAGTCATCCAGCGCAACAAGATCTCCCTCGAGTAAGCTGCCCGTTCCACTGGCGACGCGTGCGCCCGCACCCGCGTCGCCCCTCCCCCGCCCTCGGGCTGCAATCGCTGAAGCCCGCACATCCAGCCGGAGTACCTCATGAAAATCGCCATCGTCGGCGCCGGAGCCATCGGCGGCTATTTCGCCGCCCGCCTCGCCGCCTCGGGAGAACAGGTCAGCATGCTGGCCCGCGGCAGGACACTCGAAGCCATACGCAGCCACGGCATCCGCCTGAGCAGCGAAGGCCGCCAGTTCGCCGAGAAAGTGGCGGTCAGTGAGCACGCCGAAGACCTCGGCCAGCAGGACGTGGTGATCCTCACGGTCAAGGCCCCCTCGCTGCCCGCCGCAGCACAATCCATCGCGCCCTTGCTGGGCCCGCAGACCACCGTGGTGCCGGCGCTGAACGGGCTGCCCTGGTGGTACTTCCTCGAAGCACCCGGAAAACTGCAGGGCCACGCGCTGCGCTCGGTCGATCCGCAGGGATTGACGGCTGGCGCGATTGCCGCCGGACGCATCCTCGGCTGCGTGGTTTTTCCAGCCTGCGCCTCGCCGGAACCGGGTGTCAGCGTGCATGCCTCGGGCAACCGCATCGTCTTCGGCGAGCCGGTGGCCGGCGCGCCGAGTGAGCGTGCCCGGCTCATCGCTGCGGCCTTCGCAAAAGCGGGTTTTGCCGCCGAAGCCAGCGCCGATGTGCGCAAGGAAATCTGGCTCAAACTGCTGGGCAACCTCTGCTTCAACCCGGTGAGCGCCCTGGTGGGCTGCTCGACCGACAGGCTGATCGACGATCCGCGCCTGCACCGCCTGTTTGCCGACATGATGGGCGAAGCGCTGGCGCTGGGTCGCCAGCTCGGCATCGAAGTGGACATCAAGCCGGTCGATCGCATCGCCCTCACGCGCAAGCTGGGCACCATCAAGACCTCCATGCTGCAGGACCTCGAAGCCGGGCGGGTGCTGGAGATTGACGGCATCCTGGGCGCGGTGGTGGAAGCCGCCGAAGCGGTGGGGTTCGCGGCGCCCATGATGTCTGCCACGTATGCCCTGACGCGCATGCGCGCGCAGGTGCTGGGCCTGCTGCCATCGACCTGAAGGTGAGCGGGCGGACGTAGAATGGGGGTGACAGATTCCACCCCACGCAAGGACCCGAAACATGGATTCAGGCCTCAAGCAAGCCGCCCTGCATCGCCCCGAACAATTCACCGATGCCGAATGGCGGCTGCGCCTGGAACTGGCCGCCTGCTACCGCCTGGTCGACTGGTTCGGCTGGAGCGAACTGGTGTTCAACCACATCACCGCGCGCGTTCCCGGCCCCGGCACCGAGTTCCTGATCAATCCCTTCGGCCTTCACTACGGCGAAGTCACCGCCTCCAATCTGGTGCGCATCAACCTGGCCGGTGACGTGCTGGATGGCTCCCCTTACGCAGTCAACCGGGCCGGCTTCGTCATCCACTCGGCCATCCATGCCGTGCGCGAGGATGCGCACTGCATCATGCACACCCACACCACCGCAGGCATGGCCGTTTCCTGCAAGCAGGAAGGCCTGCGCAACGACAATTTCTACAGCATCATGCTCAATGGCCGGATCGCCTACCATGACTTCGAAGGCACGGTGACCGACCTCGACGAGCAACCGCGCCTGGTGGCCAACCTGGGGCGCAAGAATCTGCTCATCCTGCGCAACCACGGCCTGCTGGCCATCGCGCGCGACATTCCCCAGATGTTCGTCAGCTACTGGACCATGGAACGCGCCTGCCAGATCCAGATGGCCACCGACAGCATGTCCGGCGCCAATCAGACCCTGCCGCGCGAGGTCGTCGAGGGCTCGCCGATGCGCAACAAGCAGGCCAACCGGCCCAGGAATGAAGATGGCACCTCCGGCATTTTCAGCGCCATGCTGCGCAAGGCCGGCATCCGTTACGAAGATATCGTCTAGGCCGGACACCGCGTCCCGGCGCCGAGGCAGGCCGACTGGTCACTTCCGCCCTATCCGTCACACTCACGCTGAAAGTGCTGCCATGGATGAAGAACACACACCCGGCCCCCCCATCGACGAACCACCCCAGCCACTGGGGCCCGACCCCAAAGGCCCGGAGCCGGATCACCCGATACGCGAACGCCAGCCCACCCCGCTCATCTAGGCCGTTTGTTTCGGGGCGCCCCGCCCGCAGTGCTGCGGGTGCCACGCCTCGCACGCTGACGCGGTGGATTGCGGCCGGCTTCGGTACCTGCACTGGAAGCCCCCCGGTAGCGTCGCGAAACGCCTCCACCGCCTGGCCTCGCCGGTCGGTGACCTGCTGTTCGCTGATCGAGTCGCGCCAGCCCTGGCAGATGACCGGGTTGGATGTGTTTTGCGCTTGCGGTGACTCATCGCGCTCGTGGGGCAGCTGGATGCGCCCGTCGGGAACGGAGCTTTCGTCGGTATTGTCGCGCTTGCGCCGGTTCAGGCCGCGGGCCTGAATTGCGGGCTGGGTATCTGTTCTGATGAGCAAAGTGGTGTTCCTCGAGGGATGGATGAAGGCATCTGCCCGGGTCAGGCTGGCAAGCGCCATGCCGGCATCGCCCGACATCCCATCCCGCTGATTGAGCAAGCCTGTCACGCGGCACACGCCCCCAGAGCCGGCAATTGTTCCCGGTTGGCCGCTGTTTTTGCCGAACAGCAAAGGCCGACACCGCCATTCCACCGCTAGAATGGAAAAACTTTTCCGGGAGGTGGAATCATGGGGCTGATCATTTTCTTCGCGATCATGGGCGCACTGCTCATCGGCATCATCAGCATCTACAACCGGCTGGTCAGCCTGCGCAACCGGTTCAAGAACGCCTGGGCCCAGATCGACGTCCAGCTCAAGCGTCGCTATGACCTGATCCCCAACCTGGTGGAGACGGCCAAGGCCTATCTCGCGCATGAGCGCCAGACCCTGGAAGCCGTGATTGCCGCGCGCAACAGCGCCCAGACCGCCGCCGGCCGGGCTGCGGCCAATCCCGCCGATGGGGCCGCCATCCAGGGCATGGCAGCCGCCGAGGCCGGACTGTCCGGCGCCCTGGGCCGGCTGTTCGCACTGTCGGAGGCCTATCCCGATCTCAAGGCCAATGCCAACATGATGCAGCTCACCGAAGAGCTGGGCAGCACCGAGAACAAGATCGCCTTCGCGCGCCAGGCCTACAACGATGCCGTCATGAGCTACAACACCGCCATCGAAGTGTTCCCGAACAATGTCATCGCCGGCATGGGCAGCTTCCAGCCGGCCACACTGCTGGAAGCCACCGAGTCGCCAGAAGAGCGCAAGGCCGTCAAGGTCGCCTTCTGATCCGGCACTGATTCCGGGACAGGCAACAGGACAAAGGCGCGATGGACTTCTTCGCGCATCAGGACCGCGCCAGGCGGCAGACCACGCTGATGGTCGTGCTCTTTCTCATCTCGGTCGTACTCATCGTGCTGGCCATCAATCTGGTGGGCGGGGCGATCTTTATTGCCATGGCGGATCTGCCGCCCTTTCCCCTTGGCACTGCGTTCGCGAGCGTGCCGCGCTCTGCCTGGTGGATCACCACCGCCGTGGTGCTGTGCATCATCACAGCCGGCACCCTGACGCGGCTGTACGCCCTGTCCGGCGGCGGCGCCGCGGTGGCCGAGATGGTGGGCGCACGCAGGGTCCCGCGGGACACCCGTGAACCGGGCGAACGGCGCCTCATCAACATCATCGAGGAAATGGCCATCGCCTCCGGCATCAATGTCCCGCACATCTTTGTGATGGACGGACAAGACCAGATCAATGCCTTCGCCGCGGGCTACTCACCGAACGAAGCCGCCATCACGGTCACCCGCGGCGCCCTCGAAAGGCTCAGCCGCGATGAACTGCAGGGCGTGATCGCCCATGAGTACAGCCATGTGCTGAACGGCGACATGCGCCTCAACATCCGTCTCATGGGTGTGATCGCCGGCATGGTGATGATAGGCACGCTGGGGCGTTTCCTGATGCGCCTCGGCGGGGGTGGTGGCAACGATGGTGATTCCGGCGGCCGCAGCAAGGGTGACTTGCGCATCCTGGTGGTGGGCCTGGCGATCTGGGCCATCGGCTCCATCGGTGTGCTGTTCGGCAACCTCATCAAGGCCGCCATCGCACGCCAGCGTGAATATCTCGCCGACGCCTCCTCCGTGCAATTCACGCGCAATCCCGAAGGCATCGGCAGCGCCCTGCACAAGATCGGCCTGCACGGGTCCGGGGTCACGGAGCGCCATGCCGAAGAATTCAGCCACATGTACTTCGGCGAACCGGTCGTAACCAGCCTGTTTGCCACGCATCCCCCGCTGGATGAGCGCATCACGCGCATCCTCGGTCCCGGCGGGCGCTTGATCCTCAATGACAGGATGAAGCGCACCGCTGCGACGCAAGCCACTGCCTCGGCCTCTGAGGACAGCAGCGCCAACGGAGCCCTCGGCAGCACGCCACCCGTCGCTGTCGCATCCGGCCTGGCAGGTGCCGCGGAGGCTGGCGCTTTCATGGCGAGCGGGATGGCAACCGGACAACTGGCCAACCGCATGATGGCCAGCATAGGCACACTCAAGCCGCAGCAGGTCGACCACGCCCGCAGGCTGCTCGACAGCCTGCCGGAGCCTGTCCGCTCGGCGATGAGGACAGACTCCGGGGCACAGGCCGCGCTGCTGGCCCTGCTGCTCAATCAGGGCGAGGTGCGCCAGCAACAACTCGAACACATACGCAGCGCCCTGGGCAGCAGGGTCGCGGCTGAGGCGGACACCCTGGCGCAGGCCCTGGCCCCCATCGGACTGCGCGCCCGGCTGCCGGTGTTTGAACTGGCCGCACCGACTCTCGGCTCCCTGGACGAGGCCGAACGCGCCCGCATGCTGGCCCTGGTCTCCTCGATGATCGACGCCGACAGTCGTGTGACACCCGGTGAATTCGTGCTGCTTACCCTGTGCCGCCGCCACCTCGGCACGCCACCCAGGGGAGCACCACCGGTGAAGCACCAGAACCTGTCCGGGCTCGGCCGCGAGGCAGCCACGGTGCTGGCGCTGCTGGCACGCTGCGCCCCGGGTGGCCAGGCGGCCGCAGCCGGGGTGATGGCGGCGCTTGGACTGCCTCCCGCGCTGCTGCAGTCAGCCAGCATCACGCCAGGCAGTGTGGAAGCGGCATTCTATGAACTGAAGCTGCTCGCGCCCCTGCGCAAGCCGGCTTTCATCAAGGGCTGCCTGGAAGTGGTCCTGGCCGATGGTCGCATCACCTTGACTGAAGGCGAATTGATGCGCGCCATCTGCGCTGCCCTGGACAGCCCGATGCCGCCGCTGATCGAGGACATGTCCGGCTGGACCACCTGAACCGGCGAGCGAACTGCCTGCTAGACTTGCCGCGCCAAGCACCGCGCACAGGTGCCCGCCAACCGACAGGAGGATCCATGCCGCGCATTCCACTGGTCAGCGCCGAAACCCTGACCCCCGAGCAGCAACCCGTATTCGACGCCATCGTCGGCAACAAGCACCGCGGCAACCGCCTGCCCGCCCCCTACAAGCTGGCCCTGCACAGCCCGCGCTTTGCCCAGATCCTGCAGGACATGGGCGGCATGATGCGCTACGAGACGGTGCTGCCCAAGCACCTGAGCGAGATGGCCATCATCATCACCGGGCGCTACTGGACCTGCCAGACCGAATGGATTGCCCATGCACCCATCGCCCTGCAGAACGGACTCTCCGAAACCGTGGCCGAGGACATTCGCAACGGCCGCCGGCCGAAATTCGACAAGCCCGATGAGGAGGCGCTGTACGACTACTGCACCGAACTGCACGAGCAGAAGTTCGTCAGCGATGCCACCCACCAGCGCGTGGTGGAGCACTTCGGCATCCGCGGCATGATCGAACTCACCGGCCTGATCGGTTACTACACCACCGTCGCGATGCTGCTCAACTCGCAGGAATATCCGTTGCCCGACGGAGTCAGCGCGCCGCTGCAGCCGCTGGCAGGGAAATGAGCGTGCCGACGCCCCGCCTCGTTGCAACCCGCTTTCTCGCAAGCACGGTGGCGCTGCTGGCCGCCATCCCGGCCGGCGTGCTGGCCCAGGCTTTCCCGAGCAAACCCATCACGGTGGTCATCCCGGCCGCGCCGGGTTCCTCGCAGGACGTGCAGATCCGGCTCTACTCCCCGAAACTCACCGAAAGCCTGAAGCAGACCATCGTCGTCGATTACAAGGCCGGCGCCGGCGGCGCCATCGGCACCGCCTTTGTCGCCAAGTCACCCCCCGACGGCTACACGCTGGTGTCGGTCAGCACTTCGTTTGGCGTGCTGCCGGCCTTTTTCCCGAACAATCCGCCCTATGACCCGGTGAAGGATTTCGCCCCGGTGTCACTGATGATCAGGAACAGCACCCTGCTGCTGGCCAGCCCGGCCCTGCCGGTGAACAATTTCCAGGAATACATCGCCTATGCCAAGGCCAATCCCGGCGCCATCAACATGGGCACCTCGGGCAGCGGCGGCATCTTCCATGTCATCGGCGCCTGGCTGCACAGCCTTACCAACACCAAGGTCACCTTCATCCACTACAAGGGCTCCGGCCCCATGTACCCGGACATGATCGCCGGCCGCCTGCATGCCGCCGTCTCGATTGCACTGGTGGGCCTGCCCTATGTGAAGTCGGGCAAGCTGAAGGCCATCGCCAACCTGGGCGTGGAGCGAACCGCAGCGGTGCCCGACCTGAAGACCGTCGCCGAGCAGGGCCTGCCCGAGTTCGAGTACCCGAGCTGGTCGGGCTTCCTCGCGCCGGCGCGCACGCCCGAGGCCATCGTCAACCGGCTGAGCGCCGAGTTTTCCAAGGTGGCCAAGGACCCTGCGCTGATCAAGCGCTTCGAGGCGGAACACACCGCCCTCATCGGCAGCACGCCGGCTGAGTTCAGGAAGACCATCGAGGTGGAAGCCGTGCGCTGGCGCAAGGTGGTCCAGGAAAACAATATCAAACTGGAAGAATGATGCACAGCGCATGCCGCGCCGGCAATCACGGAACATTCACAGGAGGCGACATTGGCCAAATGGCAATACACCAAGGGCGTGCACGAACTGGGCAACGGGCTGTACGCCTGGCTGCAACCGGATGGCACCTGGGGCTACAGCAACTCGGGCCTGGTGGTCGATGGTGACCGCACCCTGCTGGTCGACACCCTGTTCGACCTCAAGCTGACGCGCGAGATGCTGGACGGCTACGCTCGCGCCGTGCCGAAGGCGAAGAACGTCGAGGCACTGGTCAACACCCATGCCAATGGCGACCATACCTTCGGCAACCAGCTGGTGAAGGGCGCGCGCATCATCGCAAGCAAGGGCTGCGCCGAAGAGATGTCCGAGCGCCGCCCGGAAGACCGCTCGAGGATTGCACGCGAGTGGCAGCAGAACGGCCCCATGGGCCAGTGGATCCACGACATCTACGGCGGCAAGTTCGACTTCGAGGGCGTCACCTACACCCCGCCCACCGAGACCTTCGAGCGCGAGATGCAGTTGCAGGTGGGTGACAAGGCGGTGCGCCTGGTGGAGGTGGGGCCGGCGCATACGCGCGGCGACGTGCTGGTCTTCGTGCCGGCTGATCGGACCGTGTTCACCGGCGACATCCTGTTCAACGGCGGGCATCCAGCCATCTGGGCCGGGCCGGTGCGCAACTGGATCCGCGCCTGCGACACCATCCTCGGCTGGGACGTCGACACCATCGTCCCCGGACATGGCCCCATCTGCGACAAGCAGGCGGTGCAGAACCTGCGCGGCTACTTCGTCGAGCTCGATGCCGAAACACGCAAGCGCTATGTCGCCGGGCTGAGCGAGGAGGACACGGTGGCCGAACTGCTGGCGGCAGGCTTCTTCGACGCCTGGAGCGATGCCGAGCGCGTGGTCATCAACGTCAACGCCCTGTATCGGGAATACTCCGGCGGCACCCTGAAGACCGATCCACAAAGGCTCTACGAGCGCATCGCGGCCTACCGCGCCGCGCACCTGTCACGCCATGTCGCAGGCGGATGCCCGCATTGCGACGGCAAGGCCGACGGCCACGCACATTGAAAGTGCCTTCTGTTGGACGCTTCAAGGACCACGAACCATGACCACCACCCTGGACGAAACCCACGACCCGAAGCGCCGCAGCTGGGTGGCCTCGGCCAATGGCCATGCCGATTTCCCCATCCAGAACCTGCCCCTGGGCAGCTTCACCCCGCCCGCCGGCGCCGGCACCAGCGGGCCACGCGGCGGTGTGGCCATTGGCGACATGATCTTCGACCTCAGGGCTGCATTGGGCACCGGCCTGTTCAGCGGTGATGCCCGCGCCGCTGCCGAGGCGGCATCCGCAGCGACGCTGAACGGCTTCATGGCGCTGGGTACAACGGCGCGGCTGGCGCTGCGCAGGCGCGTGGGTACATTGCTGGCCGATGACACGGCCGACGGCCGCAAGGCCCAGGCCATGGCCACGGCCCTGTTGCACCCGGCGGCCGATTGCCGCGTGCACCTGCCCGCCGCCATCGGCGCCTATACCGACTTCTACGCCGGCATCCAGCACGCCACCAATGCCGGCAAGCGGCGCGGCCGCGACGACCCGCTGTTCCCGAACTACAAGTACGTGCCGGTGGCTTATCACAGCCGCGCCTCGTCGGTGCAGGCCTCCGGCGCCGTGGTGCGCCGGCCCAACGGCCAGCGCGTGCTGCCCGGGGCCAAGGAACCGACCTATGGCCGCTGCGAGATGCTGGACTTCGAACTGGAGTTCGGCGTGTGGATCGGTCGGGGCAACGAACTGGGCAAAACCATCCCGATCAGCCAGGCGGCCGAACACATCGCCGGTTTCTGCCTGCTCAATGACTGCTCGGCGCGTGACATCCAGAACTGGGAAGCGCAGCCGCTCGGCCCCTTCCTCGCCAAGAACTTCGGCACCACGGTGTCCTCCTGGGTGGTGACCCCGGAGGCGCTGGCGCCCTTTCGCATCGCCCAGCCAGCGCGTGCCGACGGCGACCCGCAGCCCCTGCCCTATCTGCTCGACCGGCAGGACCAGGCCGCCGGCGCACTCGGCATCGAGCTGCAGGTTTTCCTGCAGACGGAGAAGATGCGCGCCACCGGCCTGCCGCCGCAACGCATCTCGCTCAGCAACACCCGGCATCTGTACTGGACGGTGGCGCAGATGGTCACGCACCACGCCTGCGGCGGCTGCAACCTGCAGCCGGGTGACCTGTTCGGCAGCGGCACCATCTCCGCCGATGTGGCCGAAGGCTACGGCAGCATCCGCGAACTGACCGATGTGAAGATCATCGAGCTGCCCACCGGGGAGACACGGCGTTTCCTCGAAGACGGCGACGATGTCATCTTCCGCGCCCAGGCCGCGCGTGATGGCCATGTCGCCATCGGCTTCGGCGAGAACCGCTGCCGCATCGGCCCGGCGTTACCGGTGTAATGATCATTTTCAGACAGGCTTCTCCGTCATCAAAGGGGTAGCGGCCTGAATGTGATCATGGCTTTGGTGCCTCAGTCGAGCAGCGCCTTGATATGCGCCACCACGCTGCGCCCCAGTGCCGACAGCGCATAGCCACCTTCGAGCATGGAGACGATGCGTCCCGAGGCATGCCGCCGCGCCACCTCCTGCAGCGCGCCGGTCACCCAGCCGTAATCCGCATCGGTGAAACGCAGCAGCGCCATGTCGTCCTCGACATGGGCATCGAAGCCGGCCGAGATCAACAGCATCTGCGGCGCGAATTTTTCCAGTGCCGGCAGGCAGATCGTCTCGAAGGCCTGTCGCAGCGCCTTGCCGTCGGCGCCTGCGGCCAGCGGCACGTTGTGCATGTTGGCCGCCGGCCGGTCGGTGCCGCTGTAGGGATAGAAGGGATGCTGGAAGGTGCCGGTCATGATGACGCGCGCGTCACCGGCCAGAATGTCTTCGGTGCCATTGCCGTGATGGACGTCGAAATCGATGATGGCGACACGCTCCAGTCCATGTGCCTCCAGCGCGTGCAGCGCCGCCACGGCAATGTTGTTGAAGATGCAAAAACCCATGGCGCGACCGCGCAGGGCGTGATGCCCCGGCGGACGCACCGCGCAAAAGGCCGATGACGCCTGCCCGCCCATGACGAGATCGACCGCCAGCACGCCGGCGCCCGCTGCGCGCAGGGCCGCCTCCAGGCTGTCCGGGCACATGGCAGTGTCCGGATCCAGTTGCACCATGCCCTGTTGCGGGGCGATGCGGCGTATCGCCGCGACATAGCTGGCGTCGTGGGCGCGCGCCAGTTGCAGGTCAGTCGCCAGGGGCGCCTCGTGATGGTGCAGCAGCGGCGCCAGTCCCGAGGCAATCAACTGATCCGAGATGGCCGACAAACGCTGGGGACATTCCGGGTGATGCCGCCCCATGTCGTGCCGCAGGAACACGTCGTGCGTCACATACGCCACGGTCATGGGCGCCCCCTGAGCCTTGTACCGCCATCGTCGCGATGGACGGCATCGGTCGCCGGAAGAATCGCCGGTAAACTTGCCCGAGCCCAACAAATGCACATGACTTCCCTTTCACTTGCAGGCATCATCCATTCGCTGCAAGGCATTGGCGCTGCGAAGTGACCCGGTACTGCGCCACTCGATACCGATCCTGCAATCATCCACCCACCCGCCCTGCCCTCATCCTCACCTTGACTTCCGACACCATAGCGCAAGCCTCCATGTCCATTCCCGCCCTGCAGAACGTTATTGACCACGCCTCCAAGATCATACTCGGCAAGGAGCACCAGATCCGGCTTGCGCTGGCCTGCCTGCTGGCACGCGGCCATCTGCTCATCGAGGATCTGCCCGGCGTGGGCAAGACCACGCTGTCCCAGGTGCTGGCGCGGCTGCTGGGCCTGGACTTCCACCGCATCCAGTTCACCAGCGACATGCTGCCCGCCGACATCATCGGCGTGTCTGTCTATGATCGCGACAGCGCCACCTTCAAGTTCCATCCCGGCCCGATCTTCTTCCAGATGATCCTGGCCGATGAAGTCAATCGCGGCACGCCCAAGACCCAGTCCGCCCTGCTCGAAGCCATGGAGGAACATCAGGTGACCGCGGAAGGCGAGACGCGCCCGCTGCCGGAACCTTTCTTCGTGATTGCCACGCAGAATCCGTCCAACCAGATCGGCACCTTTCCCCTGCCAGAGTCGCAACTGGACCGCTTCCTGCTGCGCATCGAGCTCGGTTACCCCGACCGCGATTCGGAGCGCGCCCTGCTGCAGGGCGTGGACCGCCGCGACTTGCTGGCTGCGCTGGTCCCCTGCGTCACGCCGGGCGAGCTGCTGGCCCTGCAGGCACGCGTGAAAACCGTGCACGCCGCCCCGGCGCTGCTGGACTACATCCAGGCGCTGGTGGAACAGACGCGCCAGTCCGCCGACTACACCAACGGACTGTCGCCGCGCGCGGCCCTCGGCCTGCTCACCTGCGCCCGCGCCTGGGCACTGGTGAAGGGCCGCGACAAGGTGCTGCCCGAAGACGTGCAGGCGGTGTTGCCCGGCGTGGCCGGCCACCGGCTGCGCCCCGCCCTGGAAGGCGTGCGCCGCTCCAGTGCCGACATTGCCGCCGCCCTCATCGCCGCGGTGCCCATACCCTAGGCCGCAGCGCAGCCTGCCTGTCACCTGGCCCCGGATTGGCAACCATGAACACGCAACCCACGCAGGCAGCCGGCTGGCGCAAGCCGCTGCGGCGGCTGCTCGGATTCTCGCGGCTCTACAACTTCCTTGACTGGATCTTCAGCCGGCACCGGCCGGAGCCGGGCACCATCCTGCTCACCCAGCGCCGTGTCTATGTGCTGCCGACGCGCCAGGGGCTGATCTTCTGCCTTGCGCTCATGGTCATGCTGATCGGCTCCATCAACTACAACCTCAGCCTGGGTTATGTGCTGACCTTCCTGCTGGCGGGTGTGGGCATCGTGTCCATCCTGCACACCTTTCGCAACCTGTTCCGCACCCGTGTGCGCGCCGGCCGCGTCGAGCCGGTGTTTGCCGGTGACACGGCGCAATTCCGCATCATCCTCGAAAGCGGCGCCGAGCATGACCGGCACTCGCTGCGGCTGTTCGGGCGCAGCAGCCATGCCGACGACGCCCAGAACTGCGATCTGCCCGCCGGGCGCAGCGCCGAGGTCACGCTGCCCATGCCAGCGGCGCAACGCGGCTGGCTGCCACTGGAGCGCATCACCATCGAGACCCGCTATCCCCTCGGCCTCACCCGCGCCTGGAGCTACGTGCAACCGGACATGCGCGCCCTGGTCTATCCACGCCCGGATGATTCGCTGCTGCCACCGCCACAGGCGCGCCCTGACATGGGCGACACCCTGTCGGTGGGCAGCGGCACGGACGACTACTACGGCATGCGTCCCTATCAGCCCAGCGACTCGCCGCGGCATGTCGCGTGGAAGGCCACTGCCCGCGGCCAGGACCCCCTGACCAAATTGTTCAGCGGCCGCGCCGCCTCCGAACTGTGGTTCGACTATGAACAATTGCCCGCCCGGCTGGATCGCGAAGCGCGCCTGTCGCGACTGGCGCGCTGGGTGCTGCTGGCCGAGCGCAGTGGCGTGAAGTTCGGCATGCGCCTGCCCGGGCTGGAAGTGCCGCTGGGCGAAGGCGAGATCCAGCGCGAACGCTGCCTGAAGGAACTGGCCCTGTTTCAGGCCGTGGATGCCGGGGATGCGCCATGAAGCCGATGGACGCCATCCTGCATCCGGACGCCCATCCGTTCCGCCACATGGCCTGGCTGCTGGCCGGACTGGCGCTGGCGACGGCACCGCATGCCTCGCGCTTTTCCTGGTGGATCACCGCGGGCACGGTGCTGGTGTTCATCTGGCGCCTCTACATCGCCTGGCGCGATCGGCCGCTGCCGCCGCGCTGGCTGCTGTTCACGCTGGCCGGGCTGGCCACGGCCGGGGTGTGGCTGACCTTCCGCACCATCTTCGGCCGCGATGCCGGGGTGTCACTGCTGGTGATGCTGCTGGCGATGAAACTGATGGAGATGCGCTCCACGCGCGATGTCTCGGTGGCGGTCTACCTCGCCTACTTCCTCGCCATCACCAACTTCTTCTATTCCCAGACCATTCCCACCGCCGCGCTGATGCTGGCGACCGTGCTGCTGGTCACCGGCAGCCTGGTGGGTTTCAATGCCCCGATGCGCGCGGTGAAGGACAACCTGCGCACCGCCGGCAGCCTGCTGCTGCAGGCCGCGCCGCTGATGCTGCTGCTGTTCTTCCTGTTTCCACGCGTGCAGGGGCCGCTGTGGGGCGTGCCCCAGGATGCCTTCTCCGGCGTGACCGGCCTCTCCGACAGCATGTCGCCAGGCACGCTCAGCCAGCTCTCCACTTCCGACTCCATTGCCTTCCGCGTGAAATTCGAAGGCAGCCCGCCCCCACGCGGGCGCATGTACTGGCGCGGGCCGGTGTTCTGGAACTACGACGGTCGCACCTGGCGCGCCGGCGTGCCACGACTGCAGGAGGGAAGCTTCGAGGGCCTCGGCAATACCACCGACTACGAAATCACCGTCGAGCCGCACAACCGCTTCTGGCTGTTCGCGCTGGATCTGCCGGCTCGCGCGCCGCGCAATGCCCGGTTCACCGGCGATTACCAGATGCTGTCCAACACGGCGGTGCGCACCCGCCTGCGTTATGACATGCGCTCCTATCTGAGCTATCGCGCCAACGGCGGTGCCGAAGAGGCCGACCTGCGCGCGGCGCTGACGCTGCCGCGGGACTTCAATCCGCGCGCGCGCGCACTGGCACAGGAATGGCGCAACACCCTGAAGAGCGACGATGCGGTGCTGCGCGAGGCCATCGAATTCTTCCGCAATGGCCGCTATCTGTACACGCTGGAGCCACCACTGCTCGAGCAGCACATGGTGGACGAATTCCTGTTCGACACGAAACAGGGCTTCTGCGAGCACTTCGCCTCCAGCTTTGCCTTCCTCATGCGTGCGGCCGGCATTCCTGCACGCGTGGTCACCGGCTACCAGGGCGGCGAGCTGAATCCGGTGGACGGTTACGTCGTGGTGCGCCAGGCCGATGCGCATGCCTGGACCGAAGTGTGGATGGGCGAGCGCGGCTGGGTGCGCGTCGACCCGACCGCCGCCGCTTCTCCGGTGCGGGTGGAGTCCGGCATCGCCGCCGCCGTGCCCCAGGGCACGGTCCTGCCGCTGATGATGCGCCAGCGGCTGGACTGGGTGCGCTCACTGCGCGACAACTGGGAAGCCCTGTCCAACCAGTGGAACCAGTGGGTGCTGGGCTACAACCCCGAACGGCAGCGTGAAATGCTGAGCCGGCTGGGATTCTCCGATGCTGACTGGCGCCAACTGGCGCAGATGATGTTCTGGAGCGTGGCCGCTGCCCTCAGCGTGATGGCCATGTGGCTGCTGTTGCGCCTGAAGCGGCAGGACCCGGTGCAGAAAGCCTGGCTGGTGTTCTGCCGCAAGCTCGCGCGCAAGGGTGTCGAACGCGGCCCTGCGGAAGGCCCGCTCGATTACGGCGCACGCGCCAGCGCCGCGCTACCGGAACAATCGCAGACAGTGCGCGAGATCAGTGCCGACTACGCCGACCTGCGCTACGGGCCGCCCGCACCGGCACAGCAGTTGCGCACCTTCCAGCGCAAGGTCGCCGACTTCCGTCCCTGAGGCTGGAGCACATCTGCCTTTAAAAGAGGGACACTCTTCAAAGAAACACGACATCTTGAATGGTGAAGAGGCTGGCAATCAAGCGCGGTGAGGCTTCGTGGAAGGCCGGTAGCGACACTGGCAGCACCAGCAGCACAGCAGCAATGGCGGCAGCGCCACGGCGATCCCGAGGCAGTCAGGCCTGCGCTGACCGCGGAGGCGCAGCCCCGGTTGCGCCTTCATCGCAGTACCGCTTCGGCCGCGGGCTCTCTTGACCAGTTCCACAGGGGGCCGGCGGTAGAATCGGACCATGCATTCGCCCTTTCCGCCAAAAAATCGTCCCGCACTTGCTGCACAGGCACGCGCATTGGTGTGCACACTGATGCTGGCGCTGCCCTTCGCCATCCCGCCATCGCCGGTGCAGGCCGCCGATCGCAGCCATCGCAGCCATCCCAGCGTCAAGGCGGCGCCCTCCGGATACGAGAAGCGCACAGAGGTACTGCGCTTCATCGACGAACTGGTGGAACGCCATGGCTTCGTGCGCGAAGAAATGCAGACGCTCTTTCGCAAGGTGAATTTCCAGCCCACGGTGATCAAGGCCATCTCTCCGCCGCGCGATCCGGGGGTGAAGTCCTGGCGCAACTACCGCGCCATTTTCGTCAATGACCAGCGCATATCCGCAGGCCAGCTCTTCCTCGCCCAGCATGAAACCACGCTGGCGCGCGCCAGCAGCGAATTCGGCGTGCCGCGCGAGATCATCGTCGCCATCATCGGCGTCGAGACTGTCTACGGGCGCAACCTCGGCAGCTATCGCGTGGTGGATGCACTCACCACCCTCGCCTTCGATTACGCCCCGCGATCGGCCTTTTTCCGCTCCGAACTGGAGCATTACCTGCTGTTTGCACGCGATGCCGGCATGGACGTGTTCGAGCTGCGCGGTTCCTATGCCGGCGCCTTCGGCCTGCCGCAATTCATGCCCAGCAGCTACCGGCGTTTTGCCGTTGACTACGACGGCGACGCACGGGCCAACCTGGTGCGCAGCCCCGCCGATGCCATCGGCAGCGTCGGCAATTTCCTCAAGGCCCATGGCTGGCGTAGCAATGCACCGATCGCCTTTCCCGCCCTGTTGAATGGCCCTGCCGACAAGACCATCGCCCACGGTGGCGTGAAGCCGGACCGCGCCGTGTCGGCACTGGAAGCGGCCGGCGTGCGCATCGACGCGCCCGTTGGCATCCTCACCCCCGACATGCAATGCGTGCTGGTGGAACTGGAGACACCGGGCCAGCCATCCGAGTATCGCGCCGGCCTGGAAAATTTCTTCGTCATCACCCGCTACAACCGCTCCAGCTTTTATGCCGCCGCCGTGATGGACCTGGCCGAAGCCATCCGCGTGGCGGTGGCAGCGACCGCCACCGCCACGTCCTCACCCCCACCGTCCACTATCACGCCTTGAAGCACCACGGTACGGAGCACCTTCGCCCGACCTCAGGATGCCTTGAGCCTGGCGCAGCAGATGAGGCATAGCTGACCGATTGGATGGACGACGCCAGATCCGGGTGGCCGGGCTCACCCGGATGGCCCAGACCAGCCCGGGGTCCCACCAGCCCCGGAACCCAGTGAAACTCCGGATGGATCAGCCCGGGCAATAGGGCCGAAAATCAGTGTCTACGTCTCGACAGGCCCCTCCGTGCCACTGTCATAAGCTCGACAAAGTCACATTTTTTTAGATATTTCATATTCTTGCGGTTGTCCAATGGTCCCGTGCAATCTAGAATCCTAGTTGCGCAAACTACGTAGATTCACGTAGTCGGCCTCAATAGGGAGAGATGCACGTGTCGGACAATTTCAGCAATGAACTTGACGTAGCCAAGTCAGTGAAGACCACTGATGCTACCGAGGTCATGGCCGAAGTTGAAAGCATCTTCCTGAACCTCTATCCGGATGCGCGGACCGATTCCCTGAACATTGCCTTTCGCGATGCCACCGCCATGTACCTCGGCCAGTTTCCCGGCTTCCTGCCCTGTGACACGGCCTATCACGATATCCAGCACGTGCTCGACGTCACCCTGGCCATGGCGCGCCTGCTGGACGGCTATGAGCGCAGCCGCATCGGCGTCGAACCCCTCAACGAGGATCTGTTCCGCCTCGGTGTGGTGACCGCCCTGTTCCATGACATCGGCTACCTGCGCCAGCTAAGCGACAAGCCGGTGATCAATGGCGCTGCCTTCACCATGGTGCATGTCTCGCGCGGCGCGCAGTTCCTGCGCGACTATCTGCCACAACTGGGGATGAAGCAGTACGCCGATGTGGCGGCATCGCTGATCCACTTCACCGGCTACGAGCAGCAAGTCTCCAAGATCGAAGTGCCCGGCCTGATCTACCGCCTGATCGGCAACCTGCTCGGGTCCGCAGACATCATTGCCCAGATGGCAGACCGTTGTTACCTCGAGAAATGCCGCGACCGGCTGTATCCGGAATTCGTCCATGCCGGCATTGCGCGCAGGATGACGGCCGATGGCACCGAACAAGTCCTCTACGCCTCCGGCGAGGACCTCGTGCTCAAGACGCCCGCCTTCTATGCCGGTGCCTCCAGGCGCCTCGATGTGGACCTCAACAAGGGTTATGCCTACGCCGAATCGCATTTCAAGGGACAGAACCTCTACCTCGATGAAATGAACAAGAACCTCCGCTTCGTCGAATCGATGGCCTCCGATCCCGAATTGTCCGCGCTTCGCCGCCAGCCGCCCGACCCCCTCAAATCTGATTCCTGATTCCTGACAGGTCGCGGGCATTGCCTGCCCCGTCTCCTTGCTTGCCCCGTCTGCTTGCTTGCCCCGCCTGCTTGCCTGCCCCATCACGGCAGCCGCTCACGGCTGCGGTAAGCTTGCGCACCTTTTCAACTGGATCAACTGGAGCCCGCCATGCTGGAGAAAAATGCCCCGACCGGTGTCCCCGTTCATGAACTGCTGACACGGCGCTGGAGCCCGCGCGCCTTCGATCCCGCGCGCAATATCAGCAAGGACCAGCGTGCCGCCCTGCTGGAGGCTGCCCGCTGGGCGCCCTCGGCCAACAACAGCCAGCCCTGGCGATACATCGTCTGCGACAAATCGGTGAACGAAGCCGGGTGGCGCAAGGCCTTTGATTGCCTCGGCGCCGGCAACCAGGCCTGGTGCAAGAACGTGCCGCTGCTGCTGCTGTCCTGCACAGCCACCGTCAATCCCGATGGCAAGCCGGCCCGCTACGGCATGCACGACACCGGCATGGCCAATCTGAGCCTGATGCTCGAAGCCCTGGCCCAGGGTCTGGCCGCCCACGCCATGGCCGGCTTCGATGCCGACAAGGCACGCGCCGCCTTCGGCATCCCGGCCGAGTTCTCTCCCGTGGCCATGATCGCTGTCGGCTATCAGGCCTCGCCCGACATCCTGGATGCCGCGGTCAAGGAGAAGGAACTGACCCCGCGTGCACGGCGCAGTGTGGCCGACAGCTTCTTCGGCAGTGAATGGGGCAGCAGCCTGGGCTGAACCAGCGGGCCGGTCCGGCATGGCACCGGCACCAGTTCCAACGCCTGCAATATGATCATATTACAGAGCTTGGCCTTTTCATCATTGGCCCATCTCATCAATTATGATCATACCTGTCGGACCATATGCAGGTCCGACAGGCACTTCCACCTGCCACCTCAGTGCGCCAGGCGGGGCCGCAATGTCTGCAGCCAGCGCATCAGCGGCAGCACCAGGAACACGCCGGCTGCTCCCGCCACGGCGGCCACCAGCACATCGCCTGCCGCCAGCGGGGCGAAGCGGAATATCCCGGCCACCACCGGCACATAGATCACCAGCGCCAGCGCTGCCAGCGCGCCACCCAGCACTGACAGCAGCGCGCGGGTCGGCCGGGCATGCAGCAGACCAGGCAGGCGTTCGCTGCGGCGATAGGCCAGGATGAGAAACAGATTGCCCAGCACGATGGCGGCAAAGCCCAGAGCGCGCACCTCGCCTTCGTCACGCCCGCTGGCATCGGCCCAGGCATAGGCCAGGGCCACCGCGAGCAGCATGCTGATGCCCACGCCCAGGCTTTCCACCAGCATGCCCAGGCTGAACAGCGGCTCGGTGGGGGACCGTGGCGGTCGCTCCATGGCCTGGGCGTCCTCCTCTTCGGCCTCGAACACGATGGAGCAGGCCGGATCGATGACGAACTCGAGAAAGGCCACGTGCACCGGGTACAGCAACAGCGGCCAGCCGAACAGCAGGGGGAGCATGGACATACCGGCAATCGGCACGTGCACCGAGATGATGTAGGACATGGCATTGCGGATGTTGGCGTAGATGCGCCGGCCCAGCCGCACCGTGGTCACCAGGTCACCGAAGTCGTCGTCGATGAGCACCAGCGAAGCCGCCTCGCGCGCCACGTCGGTGCCACGCCGTCCCATTGCCACACCGATATGCGCAGCCTTGAGTGCCGGTGCATCGTTCACGCCATCTCCCGTCATGGCCACCACCTCGCCCGCCGCCTTGAAGGCATTCACCAGGCGCAGCTTCTGTTCCGGCCGCACCCGCGCATAGACATTCACCCGGTGCACCACCTGCGCCAGCGCCGCATCGTCGAGCGCCGACAGTGCATCGCCGGTGAGGGCACCGCCCGTGGTGTCCAGCCCGGCCTGCTGCGCGATGCTCAGGCCCGTCTGCGGATAATCCCCGGTGATCATCACCACCCGTATGCCGGCGCGACGGCACTGCGCCACGGCGGCTGGCACCGACGCGCGCAGCGGATCGGCCAGGGCGACATAACCGCACCAGGAGAAACGGAAAGCCTGCGGCGACTCCGGCCAGGACGCCTCCGTCCACCCAGCCTCGGCCACTGCCAGCAGGCGCAGCCCCCGGCCTGCCGCATCGGCAGCCTGCGCCAGCGCGGCTTCGAGTTCGCCCGCTGTCAGTCCACACAGGGCCAGTACGGTCTCAGGCGCACCCTTGATGGCGACACGGCGGCTGCCGTCAGGCAACTGCCAGCCATGGCAGACCGCCATGAACTCGCTGCTCATGGGATAGTCGCGGCTCAGTTCGCCCTGCGCGCGCAGCACGATGCTGTCGGGCGCCAACACCGCTGCTGCGGCGAGGATCGCCCGTTCCATGGGATCGAAAGGATCGTGTTCGCACGCCAGGGCTGCCACCCCAGTCAGGGTTGCCAGCGACTGCGCGAACTCCGCGTGCCCCTGCCCGGCGCCCAATGTGTGCCAGTGCCCTCCGGCATAGGCCTGCACCATGACCATCCTGTT
This sequence comes from Betaproteobacteria bacterium, assembly GCA_947474715.1. Lineage (GTDB taxonomy): Bacteria > Pseudomonadota > Gammaproteobacteria > Burkholderiales > SG8-39 > CAIYPG01. The sequence continues at coordinate 11,483 of CANJJT010000005.1, read as the reverse complement.
CTCGGTCAGCGTGCCGGTCTTGTCCACACACAACACCGTGGCAGCACCCAGGGTCTCGATGGCCGGCATGCGCCGCGTCAGCACGCCATTGCGCGAAATGCGCCAGGCTCCGAGCGCCAGGAACACGGTCAGCACCACGGGAAACTCCTCCGGCAGGATGGCCATGGCCAGCGTCACCCCGACCAGCACCGCATCCAGCCAGCCGCCCCGCAATGCGAAATACAACAGGGCCACCGTCAGCGACAGCGCACCAGCGGCAGTCGCCACGATGCGCACGATGCGCGCCGTCTCCTCCTCGAGGCGGGTCTTGCCTGCCTCCACGCCGCCCAGCGACACGCCGATGCGCCCGAGCTCCGAGTGCGCACCCGTGCCGGTGACCACGGCGCGCCCCTGTCCCTTCACCACCAGCGTGCCCGAATAGACCCTGTGGACAGTGTCCTCCGGTGCCGCAGCCCCCAGTGCCGCGCTCGCGCCCAACTGCTTGGACACCGGCAACGATTCCCCGGTGAGCAGCGACTCGTCGACCAGGAGGTCATTGGCCGCCACCAGTTCCGCGTCAGCGGGAATGCGATCGCCTTCGGAAAGCATGAGCAGGTCGCCGCGCACCACATCCACGCCGGCAATGCGGCGCACCTCGCCGTCACGCATCACCAGGGCGCGCGGACTGGCCAGATCACGCAAGGCCTCCACCGCCCGCTCGCTGCGGCGTTCCTGCACGATGGTGATGAGCATGACCACCACCACGGCAGCCCCGAGAAACAAGGCCTCCTGCACATCACCCAGCAGCAGATAGATGCCGGCGCCGGCCACCAGCAGCAGGAACATCGGCTCGCGCACCACCTCCCAGGCGATGCGCCAGACGCTGCGCTGTTGGCGCCCGGGCAGCGCATTCGCCCCTTCGGCAGCCAGCCGCGCCGCAGCCTCCGCCACAGTGAGCCCCGCGAAAATTGTCGCCGCGGTTGTCGCTTCGGGTGTTGCTGCCGGAGTTGCTGCGGTTGTCGCTTCGGGTGTTGCTGTCAGGCCCTGCCTGGTGTCCGTGTTCATCAGGCCCGCTTCACCACCGTCACATCGTCGGTGCCGGATTCCGGCGCCGGCTCCGCGTGGTGGTCTTCCGGCGGCGGGTCCTGCAGGGCCTGCGCCTCGACATCCACTTCACCGGGCAACGCCTCCGGTGCGAGAAAGCCACCGGACTGGTGCCGCCACAGCCGGGCGTAGTGGCCGTCCAGTTGCAGCAGTTGCTCATGCGAACCCTGCTCGACGATGCGCCCCTGCTCGATGACGATGAGCCGGTCCATGCGGGCAATGGTGGACAGGCGGTGCGCGATGGCGATCACCGTCTTGCCCTCCATCAGTCCGAGCAGTTGCTCCTGTATCGCCAGTTCCACTTCGCTGTCCAGCGCGGAGGTGGCCTCGTCCAGCACCAGCAGCGGCGCGTCCTTGAGGACCACGCGGGCAATGGCGATACGCTGGCGCTGCCCGCCGGAGAGCTTCACGCCGCGCTCACCCACATGTGCCTCATAACCGGCCCGTCCATGAAAATCGAGCAGCCCGGTGATGAAGTCATGGGCCTGGGCCTTGCGTGCCGCCGCCTCCACCTGGGCATCACCAGCCTCGGGTCGCGCATAGCGGATGTTGGAGGCAATCGAACGATGCAGCAGCGAAGTGTCCTGGGTCACCATGCCGATGGCCGCACGCAGGCTTTCCTGGGTGACACCGGCAATGTCCTGACCGTCGATCAGGATCCGCCCCTGCTCCGGATCGAAAAAGCGCAGCAGCAGGTTCACCAGCGTGGACTTGCCGGCGCCGGAACGCCCGACCACGCCGACCCGCTCACCCGGGTGCACCACGCAACTGAGGCTGTCGATCACGGGTTTCGCATCACTGCGGCCGTAGCTGAAAAACACATCCTCGAAGCGGATCTCACCGCGTGTGACCTGCAGCTGTTTTGCATCCGCACGGTCGAGGCCCGTATGCGGCACGGCGATGGTCTGCATGCCTTCCTGCACCACGCCGACGTTCTCGAAGATGCCGGCCACTTCCCAGCTCACCCAGCCGGCCACGTTGGTGATCTGCCAGGCCAGTGGCAGCGCCGTCGCCACCAGTGCGCCGGACAGCACACCCTGCGACCACAACCAGATGCCGATGATGGCGGTGGCGCTGAGCAGGCTTGCATTCATGGCCGACAGCCAGAACATGAACTGCGAGATCAGTTTCATGTGCGCGCCGATGGCGGTCTGGTGTTCGTCCACCGCCTCGCGCACATAGGCATCCTCGTCCGCCAGGCGGGCAAACAGCTTCACCGTGAGGATGTTGGTGTAGCTGTCGACGACGCGTGCCATCACCAGCGAGCGCAGCTCGGAGCTGGCGCGCGCCAGGTCGCGCATGCGCGGCACGAAGTAGCGCAGGAACACCACATAGCCGGCGAACCAGCACAGTGTGGGCAGGGCCAGGCGCCAGTCCGCCAAGGCCATCAGCGAAAATGCCGTGATGCCGTAGACCACGATGTACCAGATGCCGCGGATGCTCGACATCACGCTCTCGCGCACCGCATTGGCGGTCTGCATCACGCGATTGGCCATGCGCCCGGCGAAGTCGTTCTGGAAGAAAGGCAGCCCCTGGCGGATCACGTGCCAGTGGCTCTGCCAGCGGATCATGCTGGTGGCACCGGGTATCAGCACGTTCTGGCGGATGGCCGTATCCGAGAAGATCACCAGCGGCCGCACGAACAGCACCAGCATCAGCATGCCCGCCAGCATCGGCGCGTTGGCGTGCAGTGCCCCGACGCGGTCGGTGGCCTCCATCAGGCCGACCAGCCGGCCGATGAACAAGGGAATCACCGTGTCGATGACCGCCACGGCAAAGTTGGTGACGAACATCGCGCCATACCAGCCCTTGGTCTGGCTGACGAAGTGCCAGTAGAAAGGCAGCAGGCCGGGTGGCGGCACGCCCGGTCCGGTACTGGCCGTGCCGTGGATACGCGATTGGAGATAACGGTACATGGACTGCAACTGCCCCGGCTGGTCTGATGTCGGCCGATGCGGCCACAACCGGTGAGCTTAGCAGGTTGAACCGACCACCCTGATGATCGGTTCGGCCGGCCGATGACCCGCCAGCCGCTGCACACGATCTGACTCGCTGTCGCCGTAACCACGCATGAAGGTCCCCTTGTCCGGCCCTATGCCGCCGTGGCCACCGCCTTGCTCCATCCACACGCTGCACTGCAACAGTGCACTGCAACAGGGTTCCAGAATCGCCCCCATTGGTGTACAGTAGAAACCGCTTTTAATTCGCAATTCCATGATTCAAAAAGATAAAGCACGAAGTAACTCGCAATATACCGGGCACGGCTATGCGACACGGGGGGGCTGATGCGCAAAGACGACAAACCCAAGGTTCTGACCATCGAGCAGGAGGAATTGCGGGGCGTATCACGCACAGTGGCCGAAATCGAATGGCTGCTGCTCATCCTCGTGCTGCTGTTCCTGAGCTTCGGCGGCCCCGCCGAGGAGGACCGCACCCCCATCATCATGGCGCTGCTGTTCTACGGCGCCTTCATTCTGAGCTTCCACTACGCCAACTTCTACAAGGTCGAATCGCGCTGGAAGATCGCGGTGGAATCCTGGGTCATGATCCTCTTCGTGACCTGGGCGGTGTGGTTCACCGGCAAGCTGGAGAGCCCGCTGCTCAATGCCTATCTGCTGGTGATCATCCTGAGTGCCCTGACCCTGGGCAAACTGGCCACGCTGCTGGAGATGGCGCTGGTGGTCGCCTGTTTCATCATGCTGGGGGAGAACTCCTCGCTCGGGCAGATCTTCTCGCTCAGCTATGTCGGCCGGCTGGCGGCGCAACTGGCGCCGATGGTGCTGGTGGCCTATGTCACCACCATGTTCTCGGCCGACATCCGCTACGGCCTGAACAAGACCAAGCTGCTCTCGGAGACCGACGAACTGACCGGCCTGTACAACCGGCGCGGCTTTGCCATCGCGGTGGATCCGCTGTTCGGCCAGGCGGTGCGCTACAAGCGCGAGGCCAGCATGCTGATGATCGATGTCGACCGGCTGAAGGACGTCAACGACACCTTCGGCCACGAAACCGGCGACCGCACGCTCAAGCTGATTGCCCAGTGCATCGTCAACGAGCTGCGCCAGACCGACGTGGTGGCCCGCTATGGTGGCGACGAATTCGTCGCCCTGCTGTCGGAAACACCCGCTAGCGGCGCCCTCGAAGTGTCCAGCCGTATCAAGGAAGCCGTCGCTGCCTGCCGCCTCGACCACGGCCACAAGCCGGTGACCATGAGCGTGAGCATCGGCATCGCCAGCTACCCTGACGACGGCCACAACATCGACTCCCTGCTGATGCGCGCCGACCGTGCCATGTACCTGGCCAAGCAGGGCGGTCGCAACGGTGTGGTGAAGTTCGCCGCCTGATCTGCGCAGCGCAGCGGCGGGCCGCCCACCCTAATCTTGTTCGCAGTTATCCCGATGAGATGCCGGTGACCACCGGCATCTCGCTTACAGCACCCCGGAAGTCCCGCCGTCGAGGTTGACGCTGGTGCCCGTGACAAAGCTGGCGGGGGCCGAACACAGGAAGACGATGACATTGCCCGCCTCTTCGGCCTCGCCAACGCGTCCGATCGGCACGTCCTTGCCCATCTTCTTGTAGTGCTCGTCGAGATTGGCGCCGGCAGCCAGCGCGCGCCGGTCATGCTGGCCGGACTTGATCAGGCCGATGCACACGGTGTTGACGAGGATGTTGTCCTTGGCGAACTCCTTGGACAGGGCCTTGGTCACCACGATGCCGGCGGCACGCGACAGGGTGGTGGGCATGCTGCCCGCGCCGGGCTGCTTGGCGCCGATGGTGGTGATGTTGACGATGCGGCCGCCACCACGCTTTTTCATGTGCGGAATGGCCAGGCGCGCGCAGCGGATGGCGCCGAACACCTTGAGGTCGAAGTCGGCCTGGTACTGCTCATCGGTGACATCGAGGAAATTGCCGCGCACCGAACTGCCGGCATTGTTGACCAGGATGTCGATGCCGCCGTAGTGGCCGACCACCCCGTCGATGAAACCCTGCGTGCCTTCCTTGGTGCTCATGTCGGCGGACATGCCCCAGGCCTCGCCGCCGGCCTGCTTGATCTCGGCCACCACCCTGTCGATGCCTTCCTTGCCGCGAGCGGCGATGGCCACCTTCGCACCTTCACGCGCAAAGATGATCGCTGCTGCACGTCCGATGCCATCGCTGCCGCCGGTGACGACGGCAACCTTGCCCTTGAGTCCGAGATCCATGCTGTTGCTCTCCTTTGATTGAATGGCAGGACGGCCTGCGCCCACCTGCCTTGCTGCCACAAGAATGGCCGTGCCCGTGAAGGGCAGCGGCGCTAGATTACTCCGTCTGCCTGCAGCGCCGAAATCTCTGCCGCCGGCAATCCCAGGCGTTGCTGCAGCACCGCTGCGGAATCGGCGCCCAGTTCCCGGCTGCACTGGTACTCGACGCGCTCCTGCTGCGGAAACACCAGCGGACTGGCCGGCAGCGGCATGTTGCCGAACTGCGGATGCTCGCGCCAGGCCAGCATGCCGCGCGCCATGAGATGCGGGTCGTTCACCACTTCCTCCAGTTCGCGCACCGGCGCGCAGGGCAAGCGCTGCGCCGCCAGGCGCTCGAACAGTTCCTGCTTGCCGAAGTTGCGTGTGCCCGCGGCGACCTCCTCGTCCAGTGCGTCCATGTGGGCGCAGCGATCCTTCATGGTGAGAAAGCGCGGGTCCTGCGCCAGCCCGGTGCGGCCGATCCCCTCGAGCAGGGTCAGCCAATCGCGGTCGCTGTTGGCCATCACGGCGAGGTAGCCGTCGCGGGTGGGATACAGGTTCATCGGCGCCACGCCCATGCCGCCGTGGCGGTTGCCGGTGCGCGGCGTCTCGCCGCTCGCGAAGAACATGCCCAGTTGCGAGGACAGCGAGAAATACGTGGCATCGAGCATGGCCACCTCCACCGGCTGGCCGCGCCCGGTCTGCGCGCGCTGGAACAGCGCGGTAACGATGGCACCGTACAGATGGATGCCGCCGAAGAAATCGCAGATGGCCGGGCCGTTCTTCACCGGCGGCCCGTCGGGAAAGCCGGTGATGCTGATGGAGCCCGACACCGCCTGGATCACCACGTCCATGGCCGGATAGTCACGATACGGGCCGGTGGCCCCGTAGCCGGAGCCGGAAGCAAACACCAGGCGTGGATTGCGCGCCGACAGCACGTCATAGCCGATGCCCAGTCGCGGCATCACGCCCGGCGCGAAGTTCTCGATCACCACATCGGCCTGGTCGGCCAGTTGCAGGAACAGTGCCTTGCCGCGCGCCGTCTTCAGGTTGAGTACCATGGACTGCTTGTTGGCATTCAGCATGGCAAAGGGCAGCGGATTCGGACGGTTGCGCAGTTGCTCCCCGCCCGGCGGCTCGATCTTGATCACCTCGGCACCGGCCTGCGCCATGAGGAAGGCAGCATAGGGCCCGTTGTAGATCTGCGTGAGGTCAAGGACGGTGATGCCATCGAAAGGCTGCGCGTTCATGGAGTCCTGACTGGAAATCGGCAAAGGATAATGAAACATTTCATGCGACAGGCTTGGCACCGTGACGGTCAAGCGTGGCGCCGTTGACTTCATCGCGCCCCCGGCACAAACTTCCGGGCCGGATGCAGGCTGCAGTTTCGGCAGGCATTTTATCCTGTGGCATGCCGTCCTTTCCCTGAGGAAGCGCTGAGCGATTTCCAGACATGCGCATGATCGGAAAAGCTTCCTTTGAAGTAGCGGATTCCCAGGAGAGGCATGACCCATGATCCGTTCATCCCTTAGCACGCCGCACTCCAACAACAACCGACAACGCCGACCATGAGCCCTCCTCTTCCCAGCGAGCCTGCCGTCAGCACCGAGATCGAGACTGCCTCCGGGCGCCTGCGCGGCCTGCGCGAGAACGGCGTGTCCCGCTTCAGGGGCATCCCCTATGCCGCCAGCACCGCCGGGAAGAACCGCTTCCTGCCGCCACAGCCCATACCGGCCTGGACCGGCACGCGTGACGCGTTGGCATTCGGCCCGCGCGCGCCCCAGGATCAGGACCCCTCCAGCGGATTGGTGTGGCGCGAATGGATACGCGACCGCAGTCCGCTCGGCGAGGACTGCCTGGTGCTGAATGTCTACACCCCGGCCGAGGCGGGTTCCGTCTCCCGCAGCAGCCAGCGCCCGGTGATGTTCTACATCCATGGCGGCGGCTTCAATGCCGGCTCGGGTTCGGCCCCGGGTCTGGATGGCAGCATCCTGGCGTGCCAGGGCGATGTGGTGGTGGTGACCATCAACCACCGACTCAATCTGTTCGGCCATTGCTGGCTGCCGGAGGCTGGCGATACCCTGGCCGACGCCGGCAACAACGGCATGCTCGATATCGTCGCTGCGCTGCGCTGGGTGCGCGACCACATCGGCGCATTTGGTGGCGATGCAGGCAATGTGACGCTCTTCGGCCAGTCCGGGGGCGCCTCCAAGGTGGCGGTGCTGATGAGCCTGCCGGCCGCCCGTGGGCTGTTCCACAAGGCGGTGATACAAAGCGCCTCCTCCCTTATCCGCATGGCCACGCCCGATGAAGCGGCACGCTGCAGCCAGGCCCTGCTCGCGGAACTGGGCATGACGCGCCCGGATGTCGCGCGCCTGCAGGCCCTCCCCATCGAAGCGCTGCTGGCTGCGCGCAAGCGCGCCGTGGCAGCCACCGGCGACAACTTCCGCCCGCTCGTGGATGGCCGCAATCTGGCGGTGCATCCCTTCGATCCGGAGGCGGCAGACACCGGCCGCGATGTGCCGCTGCTCATCGGCACCTGCGAGGACGAGCAGACATTCACGCTGGGGACGAACCCGGCCAATTTCAGCCTGACCCTGCCGCAGGCGCAGCAACGCCTCGGCCGCTTCATGGGCATTCCTGCCGATGCCGCCGCCGGCCTGATGCAGGACTACGCCACCCGCCGACCGCAGGCCACGGCCAGCGATCTGATGATTGCGGCGATGAGCGACCACATGTACCGGCGCAACGATATTCTCGCCGCCGAACGCAAGGCGGCGAAGGGCGGCGCGCCAGTGTGGATGTATCTGTTCACCTGGAAGTCACCGGCTGTCGGCGGCCTGCTGAAGACACCGCACACGATGTGCATCCCCTTCGTCTTCGGCACCATCGACACGGCGCGCGAGATGCTGGGCAGCGGCCCGCAGCAGCAAGCCCTGTGCGAACGGGTGATGGGCGCCTGGCTGGCCTTCGCCCGCAGCGGCCATCCGCAGCATGCCGGACTGCCCGACTGGAAGCCCTTTGACGCGGTCGGTCGCCACACCATGATGTTCGACAACACCTGTGCTCTAGTGAGCGACCCGCTGCGCGAAGACCGGCTCAGCATCAACCGGCAGCCGCCCTACACGCCCGACGCCAGTTCGCGCCGCTGACACCGTCGTGACCTGCCGCGCCTAAAGAAAGCGGAAGGCCAGGATCGCGACCAGCGTCGGCGGCAGCGCCGCCACCAGCAGCCAGCCCAGGTTGACCGCCTTGTCATGGAAGTGTCCGCGCAAGATCGCCACACCGGCCGGATTGGGCGCATTGGCGATCACCGTCAGGCCACCACCGGCAACGGCGCCCGCCACCAGCGCGTACTTGAACGGGTCCGACAAGCCTTCCACCAGGGAGCCCAGATAGGTGAGTGCCGCATTGTCGGTGACGGCGGTCAGGGCCACGGCGCCGTAGAACACCATCTCGCTGCTCATGCTCGTCAGCAGCGGCTGCAGCCACCACCCCTGCTGCCCGCCCAGCACCACCAGCCCCGCCAGGAAGAACGCCACCAGCAGGCCTTCACGCAGAATCAGCCGGTCCTGGTGGCGGGAATAGGCCGACGCCACACCGAGGAAGAACAGCAGCAGGCCCATGAAGATCGCCGGATGGTGGGCGAAGTAGACGACACCCGCCAGAAAGGCAATGTGCACCAGGGTGAGCAGTCCGGGGACTGCAAGCTTGTCCTGATTGCGCTCCGCCTTCGGCAGGGCCGCCAGTTCCCGCCGGAACACCAGCGTGGCGCCCAGCGCATTGATGAACACGGCGATGGCCGCCTTCCAGCCGAACTGGCTCATCATGAAAGCAATGTCCCAGTTCCACTTGCCTGCCACCATCAGTACCGGCGGTGCGGCAAAGGGCGTCAGCGTTCCGCCGATCGAGATGTTGACGAACAGCACGCCCAGTGTCGCGTATTTCAGTCTCTCGGAGATGCGCCGGGAAAAAATCCGCTCCGACAGGATCAGCGCTGCCAGGGTCATCGCCGCCGGCTCGGTGATGAATGAGCCGAGCAGGGGCACCAGGCTCAACACGATGAAGTAGAACGCCATGCTGCCTGGCAGTGGCATGCTGCCGGCCAGCCGGCGGACCACCGCACCGGCGGACTGCAGGATGGGCCGCGTACCGGCGATCACCATGATGGCAAACACGAACATGGGCTCGGTGAAGTTGCGGCCATCGATGTAGCTTGTGGCCGTTGCCTGTCCTTCGATGGCAAACATGGCAATGATCAGCACCAGCGCCCAGAAACCGAACACCACCTCGATTTCACCCAGCAAATGCCACAAGCCCGAATGCGCCGGGTGCTTGTGCGCCAGATGCTCGAAGTACCGGGTGGCAAAGGTATGGAGGATGGCCACGGCAAACAGCACTGCGGCCAGCCACTGGATGGTGGTCGGTATCACATCGACTCCCTGCCCGCCTGGCCTGGGCATGCAAGGCCGCTGCCAGGGCAGAGGCCGGCACCGATACCGTGACGGCGATTGAAGATCCGGAAAGCGTTCATTTCAGCCATGATGCACGAAAAAATAACGGCCAATGGGATGCCCTTTGCCGTTTGAAAATTCGGCGGAAAGGCGCAAAGCCAACGCCGCTCAGGTCGAGCAGCCTGTCGGACTTAGGGAAACACTGATCAAATCTCGAATCGCCAGTTCGCTGAATAAAAGTGCCGATTTCAGCCTTTTTTTTCAGTGGACTGGCGCTTCAGGACGCTCGTGATTGATGCCGCTCACGGACCGCGAAGCGCCATGGAGCGCCGATGCTACCATTGCCGCGCTCCTGCTCCGGGGCGCTTAGGGCGGCGCGGTCAACTGGCCCTTGCCAGCCTTGAGCAGGCCGAAAACGGTCAAATTCATTGATAATAATTAATGTAAATAATTAATAGACACCTAGTTATACTCCGTTAAATGATAATAATGATCTGCCCCGGCGCAGGAAGGACAGAACCAGCGTGAGCACCACCCCAGCCACTGCCGTCCATGCTGCCACGCCCGCTCGCGTGATCTCCCGCGGCGCCTTTTTCCTGCTGTTTGCCGTGTCCGGCTTTGCCGGTCTGATTTACGAATCCATCTGGAGCCACTACCTCAAGCTGTTCCTCGGGCATGCCGCCTATGCGCAGACCCTGGTGCTTGCCCTGTTCATGGGCGGCATGGCCATCGGTGCCTGGCTGTGCAGCCGGCTGTCGGACCGCTGGACCAGCCTGCTGCGCGGCTATGCCATCGCCGAAGCGCTGATCGGCCTGGCGGCGCTGGCCTTCCATCCGGTGTTCAACGGCATCACCGGCCTCGCCTATGACAGCCTGCTGCCCGGACTGCACGAGGCCACCAGCAGCGAGACCGCCACCGCGCTGCTGAAGTGGCTGCTGGCTGCGGCGCTGATCCTGCCGCAATCCATCCTGCTGGGCATGACCTTCCCACTGATGAGCGCCGGCATCATCCGGCGCCATCCGCAGACGCCCGGTGAAACCCTGGCCATGCTCTACTTCACCAACAGTTTTGGTGCGGCCATCGGCGTGCTGGCCAGCGGCTTCCTGATGATCGAGCATCTGGGTTTGCCGGGCACCATGATGGCCGCCGGTGCCATCAACCTCTTGCTGGCCGCCTTCGTCTGCTTCCTCACCCCGGGTGCCGATCCGCGCCCGGCCCCGGTGTTCCACGAGGCGAGCCCCGCGGAACTGGAAGTACCCTACGGCCTGTTGCTGCTGATCGCCGCACTCACCGGCGCAGCGTCCTTCATCTACGAGATCGGCTGGATCCGCATGCTCTCGCTGGTGCTGGGCTCCTCCACCCACTCCTTCGAACTGATGCTGTCCGCCTTCATCCTCGGCCTGGCCTGCGGCGGGCTGTGGATACGCAAGCGCATTGATCGCATCGGCGACCCGGTGCGCTTCCTCGCCCTGGTGCAGGTGGCCATGGGCCTGCTGGCGCTGGCCACGCTGCCGCTCTACGGCGAGATGTTCCCGCTGATGAAGGCGGTGATGGAAGGGCTGGCCAAGACCGATTCAGGCTACGCCCTGTTCCTGCTCGCCAGCCACGGCATCGCGCTGGCCATCATGTTCCCGGCCAGTTTCTGCGCCGGCATGACGCTGCCGCTGATCACCTACCTGCTATTGCGTGCCGGCCATGGCGAACGCGCCATCGGCGCAGTCTATGG
>CANJJT010000004.1:0-116893 GCA_947474715.1 Betaproteobacteria bacterium | reverse complement strand
GAAGGCGAGGCGCTCGCCACCCTGGTGGTGAACAACCTGCGTGGCATCCTGAAGACCTGCGCCGTCAAGGCTCCGGGCTTTGGCGACCGCCGCAAGGCCATGCTGGAAGACATCGCCATCCTGACCGGTGGCGTCGTCATCGCCGAAGAAGTCGGCCTCACCCTGGAGAAAATCACCCTCACCGAGCTCGGCCAGGCCAAGCGCATCGAAATCAGCAAGGAAGAAACCACCCTCATCGACGGTGGCGGCCAGGCCGCGGCCATCGAAGCGCGGGTGAAGACCGTTCGCGCGCAAATCGAGGAAACCACCTCGGACTACGACAAGGAAAAGCTGCAGGAACGCGTGGCCAAGCTGGCCGGCGGTGTGGCCCTGGTCAAGGTCGGTGCGGCAACCGAAATCGAAATGAAGGAAAAGAAGGCCCGCGTGGAAGACGCGCTGCATGCAACGCGTGCCGCCGTTGAAGAGGGCATCGTGGCCGGTGGCGGCGTTGCGCTGCTGCGTGCACGCTCCGCCATCGACAAGCTCAAGGGTGATAACCACGACCAAGATGCCGGCATCAAGATCATCCATCGTGCCATCGAAGAGCCGTTGCGCGCGATTGTCGCCAATGCCGGGGCCGAACCCTCAGTGGTGGTGAACAAGGTGGTCGAAGGCAAGGGCAACTTCGGCTTCAATGCCCAGACCGACAGCTACGGCGATCTGGTCGACATGGGCGTGGTCGATCCGACCAAGGTAACCCGCACGGCACTGCAAAATGCTGCATCGGTGGCCGGCCTCATTCTGACCACGGACTGCGGCGTTGCAGACCTCGCCGAAGACAAGAAGGACGGCATGCCCGACATGGGTGGTATGGGCGGCATGGGCGGTATGGGCGGCATGGGCGGTATGGGCATGTAATTCCAGCCTGTCGGAACGATTGTCAATTGCGAAGCGCCCCGCGATGCGGGGCGTTTTCGTTTCTGCAGCATGAAGGAATCCATGGGCCCTTTACTGACCTTGCCGCTACACGACAGCCTGCAGCAGGCAACCCATACCGGCTTGCCTGAGCTCACTTGCTCTCTCGACCTTGGCCGTTCGAGCACCACAGTCACCATCAGCCCTGAAGCATGGCACTGGCAGGGCGCATCCTTTCCCTATCTGGAGACCTGTCGGGACCGCAGCATCTATCACTGGATCGACGGCACTTTCCAGCCAGTGGCGCGCTTTGCCACCTCTCTGGTGAAGCTGGTTGCCACCCGGCACGGACCACCCACATTCGAAATCGATGGCATCAAGATGCTGCCCAGCGCCCATGTCTCGCCGTATGCCGATGCCGAACGAAAGGTCGATCTGATCCGCCCCCAGGGCAAGCTGATCCTGGACACCTGCGGCGGGCTGGGCTATTTCGCCGCGTGGTGCCTGCAAAGGCAGGCGGGCAAGGTGCTCTCCTATGAAAAGAATGCCGATGTGATGTGGTTGCGCAGCCTCAACCCCTGGTCACCGCAGCCGCATGAACGTCTCTGCCTGATGCAGACAGACATCGTGGAAGGTATCCGCCTGCTGGCAGATCGATCCATCGATGCGATCCTGCATGATCCGCCACGCTTTGGCATTGCCGGCGAGCTCTACTCTCAAGCGTTTTATCAACAATTGTCCAGGGTGATCAGGGACAAGGGCCGGCTCTTTCATTACACCGGCACCCCCAACAAGCTCACCAGCGGGCGCGACGTTCCGGCCGAAGTGGCACGAAGACTTCAGCGTGCCGGCTTTGCCACCAGCTTCAATGGCGACGGGGTGCTCGCGGTAAAGCGCTGAACACGTTGTATGCGGGCCGATAGACCTGAGCCAGATACGGGTTGGCTTGGGCCATGCTGGTGATACCGGCCAGTGCCAATTCCTGCGGCAAGCGCCCCTGATGCGTGCCTAAGGCGCGTTCCGAGCGCCCCCGCGCCTGCGGCAAATAGGCCGCGATCATGTCGATCCCCAAGTGCTTCATGGCTCAGCCAAACTGGGGGAGTGTCTCCCGATCGACCTTGCCATCGACTTGGGGGATGTGCCAATCAACCCACCCAGAGTGGGTCCACCCCCAATCCGCTGTACCCTGTTCCCCCGCAGCAAAACGGCTGCCCCCCCTCCACCTTGACCCCGAGCACCCACATGGCCCGCACCTATCTCTTCTTCCACCCCGTCCGCCTGCCGCTGGAAAGCGAAGACCTGGATGATGAATCGGCCGTCACCAGCCTCACGGACAGCCCGGCCCTGCGCGAGTCGCTGGCCGCGGCATTTCCCGGGGTGACCTGGGACGCGGGTGGGCTCGGCAAGGCGCAGTTCGAGGGGTACTGGTATGAAATCTTGCTGCCGCGACTGGAAGAACGTACCTTGTCGCTGCGCGGCACGCTGCGCGTCGATCACGCGGCGCTGGTGCAAAGCCTGTGCGATCGCTTCGGCTGGATCGCCTTCGATGAGGAGCCGGTGTGCTTCCAGCCCGGCCGGGAACCGATGCCGGTGTGACACCGCCCCCCCCTTTTTGGTTGGCCGGCCTTCGACTAGAAGGCTTCCTGCTTCATCCCCGCCGACTTGAAGATCTGCGCCCAGCGCGCGGTCTCATTACGGATGCGCTCGGTGAAGTCATCCGGCGGGTTGCCCACGGCGAAGGCGCCATCGGCGGTGTAGCGGCTGACGATGTCCGGGAATTTGAGGATCTTGGCCATCTCGCCGTACAACTGGTTGATGATGGGCTTGGGCGTGGCGGCCGGTGCGACGACGCCATACCAGGAGGCTGATTCAAACCCGGGCAAGAGGCCCGACTCAGCCAGGCTGGGGATATCCGGCAGCGCAGGCAGGCGCTGCAGGCTGCCCACACCATAGGCCTTCAGCCGGCCGTCCTTGATGGCAGCCGTAAACACGCCGGCTGCACCGAAGCTGATGTCCACCTCACCTGACAGCAGCGCGGTGAAGTTGGGGCCGGTGCCCTTGTAGGGGATGAGCTGCATGTTCACGCCGGTGAGCTGCTTCATGTGTTCCAGGTACAACACCGCCGTCGGGCTGCCGGCCGTGCCGTAGTTCACCTTGCCGGGGTTGGCCTTCGCGTAGGCAATCACTTCCTGGGTGGTGCGCGGGGCGAAGTTCTTGGCCCCGACCAGCAGGTTGGGCGCCAGGGCAAAGATGGTAATGGGCGCGAAGTCGCGCAGGGTGTCGTAGGGCACCTTGGTGTAGAGGATGGGGTTGAGCGTGAGTGTGCCCGTGGTGCCCACCAGCAGCGTGTAGCCGTCGGGTGCGGCACGCGCCGCCGCTTCGCTGGCGATCACGCCGGAGCCGCCGCCGCGGTTGTCAAGCAGCACCTGGGTCTTGAGCGCCTCGTTGAGTTTCGGGATGACCGGGCGGATCACCAGGTCGCTGCCGCCGCCCGGTGCATAGGGAATCAGCAGCCGAATGGGTTTGCTCGGATAGGTTCCCTGCGCCATGGCCGTGCCGGCACACAGCATGGACACCAGCGTGGAAAGCACAATCTGTTTCATGAGGCCTCCTCCAGTTCAGTCGATGGCCGTCCTGTGATGGATGAATTCTTTTGGTGGACGGCCGCAGTCATGATACGTCGCCTGCCGCCGGGGATGAAAGCGGCAGTGCAGCATCGATGCGGGGAATTGAGCTACGCAGACACCCGCACAATGACAACTCGGATCAGTCTTCCATCTTCAAGCCAATATCCCGGATCAGCTTTCTCCACTGGTTGGATTCCGCCGCTATCAACTTGGAGAATTCATCTGCAGAGCTACCGACCGGTATGGCGCCGTCAGCAGACAATTTCTTCACGTTTTCAGCGGATCGTGCAATCTTCACCAGTTCCGCATTCAGCCGTTCAATGATGGGCCTGGGTGTTTTCGATGGGGCCACGTAGCCATTCCATTGCGACCAGGAATAGCCCGACACCGATTCTCGGTCTTTTTTATTCATCGAATTAGCGATTCAGGACACTAGCGGCTTTGCAGATGGACTTCTGGTAACGGAGCGCGGCTTGAAAGGTCAAGGTAGGGGCAATTGACAAAAACAGTCACGCTCATCACCCACTACCGACCGACTCACTTCAGAGCTTCACATCCTGCAGATAATCCGGCACCACGCAATGCCAGTGCAGTTCTTCCTCGATACGCAGGCGCAGCGCGTCAGCGGCGGTGGGCTCGCCATGGGTGATGAAGGTGGTGCGCGGGGGCTTGGGGCAGGTCTTCAGCCACGCCAGCAGTTCGGCGGCATCGGCATGCCCGGACAGCGTATCCAGCATCGCCACTTCGGCGCGCACCGGAAAGTACTCGCCGTGGATCTTGATCTCGGACACCCCGGCCACCATCGAAGCCCCGCGTGTGCCGCCAGTCTGGAAGCCGGTGAAGAGCACGGTGTTGGCCGGGTTGGAGACATGGGCCTTGAGGTGGTGGACCACGCGGCCGCCGGTGGCCATGCCACTGCCGGCGATGATGACCATGGGCCCCTTCTTCTCGTTCAGGGACTTCGACTCCTCGATGCCCTGGACGAAGTGCGCCGAAGCGCACAGCGCCTTGCACTCGGCGGCGTCCAGGCGGTGCTCGCCGGGGTGGTCCATGTAGATGCGCGTCGCCTCGGTGGCCATGGGACTGTTCACATAGACGGGGATTTCCGGTATGCGGCGCTGCTCGCGCAGCTTGCCCAGGTGATACAGCATGGCCTGGGTGCGCCCCACGGCGAAGGACGGCACGATGATGATGCCGCCACGCGCCACGGTGCGATTGACCACGTCGGCCAGTTTCTCGGCGGCATCGTCAGCCGGGTGCAGGCGATTGCCATAGGTGGATTCCACCACCAGGTAGTCATGCGCCTGCAGCGGCGCCGGCGGCTTCATCAGCACATCATGCGGCCGGCCCACATCCCCGGAGAACAGCACCGATCCATGCGAACCGCGCAGGCTGACCATGGCTGCGCCCAGCAGGTGGCCCGCGGGCAGCAGCGTGGCGGTCAACCCCTCGCCCAGGTCGATCGGCGTGTCGTAGTCCACCGTGTTCAACTGTTTCAGGCAGTGCTTGGCATCCTGCACGGTATACAGCGGCATGGCCGGCTTGTGCTTCGAGAAGCCCTTGCGGTTGGCGTACACGGCTTCTTCTTCCTGCAGGTGGGCGCTGTCGGGCAGGAGCACGCGACACAGGTCTGCGGTGGAACGGGTGCAGTAGATCTTGCCCGCGAAGCCGTTGCGCACCAGCAACGGCAGGTAGCCGCTGTGGTCGATGTGGGCATGCGTGAGCAGCACCGCATCAAGGGTGCCCGGATCGATGGGCAGCGGCGCCCAGTTGCGCAGCCGCAGTTGCTTGTAACCCTGGAACAGCCCGCAATCCACGAGAATCTGCCGCCAGCCACTGCGAAAGAGATAGCGTGAACCGGTCACCGTGCCGGTTGCCCCGAGAAACTGTATGTCCATGGTCTGGCCTTTGCCTGAGTGCTGATTTGCCCCTGTGCAATGCCCAGTGTGACACAGCGGCTAGCGGGGCTTGTGACCTGCATCAAGTGCCCTCTCCGAGCCGGCATGACGTTCCGCAGTGCCTGCGGATGTAAGCAGGCGTAAGCGTCACCCGGATTGCTTACGCGCGGATACAAATCAGCAGACGCAGACGCGAACCGATGGCGCGCTGGCACGTTCTTACTGGTGATGCCGCAATCATGCCTGGCAATGCAGGAACAGGGCACGGCGATCACGGGCAGCACCACATCCATCATTCGGGAAGGAATTCATCATGCAAAGCAAATCGAAATCGTTGTTCGCCATCGCAGGTCTGGGTCTGATCATGGCTGCCACAGTCCAGGCCAGCCCCGCAGGTCACGCCGCATCCGGGGAACACCGCATGCAGATGCAAGGACAACAGATGCAGCAACACGGCACGCAGATGCAGGGCAAGATGCAGGGACGCATGCAGGGTCGCCACGGTGGCGATCAGGTGGCGAGCGCCACGCCCTCCGGCCCCGGCGCCGGCCACCAGCACGGCATGCGCAGCGCAGAGAAGCCCGGCCAGGACGAAGCACATCAACACGGCGGTCCGGGCAAGCAAGGTGCACACGCTGGACATCGCGGCCAGGGCAACACCCCCGCACAGCCGTAATCCGCCAGTCACACACACCTGCAAGACATGCCGGGCCCGGGTTTCATAACTGGGCCCGGTCTTTATTTGTGCTTCGCTGATTGCCCAGAGTGATGGCGCAGAGGCAAGCGCGGCAGGGCCAGCGGTGTTATCCCCCTGGTCAAAGGGGGCCGACCCGTGAGCGCAGCGAACGAGCGGGGGGATTTTCTCCGGCTGTCTTCTACAGTGTGCCAGTCATGGCTGGATGGAAGGCCTGGTTGTCGTCCGGCGTCTTCCTGCCTGCAAAGCAACAGCCATCACCTGGATACACGGCCATAGCTTGCGAAGGCAGGCAGATTCGCCCGGCGGGTCAAAATTCCCCCGCTGGCCTGCGGCCAGTCGGCCCCCTTTGACAAGGGGATAAACCCCGGGCCTGCCAAGCTTGCTGCCAATGCCGTCCCCGGAAATTGGCGAAGAACCTTTGACAAGTGGCTTACCCGTGCGCCGCTCCGGCCCGGACCGCGCCGATGCCGGTCTCGAACGGACTACTGGCTACTTGATGGTGAGCACCGGACACTCCGCCAGGTGCAGCACCTTGGTGGCAACGGAACCGAGCAGCAGGTTGCCCGAAGCGGTCATGCCGCGGGTGCCGATGCAGATCATGTCAGCCTTGCTGCGCTTGGCATGGGCGACGATGGTTTCTGCCACCGGGCCGATCTGGATCACTGGCTTGGTGGTGTAACCGGCCTTGTCGAGCAGCTTGAGCACCGCCTTCATGGCGGCCTCACCGCTCTCGCGATAGAAGCGGTCAAGTTCGGACTTGCCGACAACTTTGGCCATCAGGTTTGCGCGCGGCAGTGGCGGGTGCACGTTGATGGGCAGGATTTCGGGCTTCTCCTTCCATTGCCCGGCCAATGCGACGAGTTGGGCTGCCGCATGCAGCGCATGCTCGGATCCATCTACGGCGAGGAGAATTCTGCTCATGTTGCGCCACCTTTCGATTGGGTTCTGATTGTCATGTATCTGGTTGCACTACGGTTCGACTGTACTGGTCTCTGGAATGTCGCTTCCTTGAAGTCTAGCCGGTGATGCACAGCAGGCCTTCCCGGATGTGGTCTGCCAGCCCGGGAATGCGCAGCATGCCGATGACGCCGAAGCCGGCCACGATGGCGCCGGCCGCCATCCTCAAGCGTGGCTGTTTCAATTGCAAGCGGAATCGCGCCATCAGCCAGCCGGCGCCCAGCACATTGGGCAGGGTGCCGGCACCGAAGGCGGCCATCACCAGGGCACCGGCGGCGGCGCTGCCGCTCAGCAGCGCCAGGGTCAGCATGCTGTAGACCAGGCCACAGGGGGTCCAGCCCCAGGCCATGCCTGCGGCGAACTGCCGCGGTGCGGTGTTGGTGTCGGGCAGGCGCCGCAGCAGGGAACGCATCATCGGCCACAAACGGGCACCGCCCCGCTCCAGCAAAGGCACCAGGGTGCTCTGGCCGGCGAGGTACAGGCCCATGAGGATGAGCAGGCCATTGGCGGCGATGAACAGCATGGTCTGGATAGGCAGGAGTTTCGCCGCAGCAATGCCCGAAGACGACACGCCGCCCGCCAGTGCGCCGGCCAGCGCGTAGCTGACGATGCGTCCGAAGTTGAACAGGAGCTGCGCCTGCACCGGCGGGCGAGCGGACTGCCGCGTCAGCGTATAGGCGCTGACCACGCCGCCGCACATGGCGATGCAATGCACGCCCCCCAGCAGGCCAACGGTCAATGCCGTCCACGGCAGCATGCTCATGCGTGGCGCCCTTGCTTTGGTTTGACGCTGCTCACCGCTGCCCTGTCCAAGCGGGCCCGGTCACATCACGCGCGAGTAGCGCATGCGCTGCTCCTGCATGCGCAGGTAGCGATCGAACACCATGCAGATGCTGCGCACCAGCAGACGGCCGCGGGGCGTGACGTGGATCCACTCCCGGTCGGTTTCGATCAGGCCGTCGTCCTCCAGCGCCTTGAGGTCATCGGCTTCGCTGGCGAAGTACTGGTCGAAGTTGACCAGGTAGTTGGTGGAGAAGGCTTCCTTGGACACCATGAACTGGCAGGCCAGGGAGCGGATCACTGCGCGGCGCAGCAGATCATCGGAGCGGAGCTCCATGCCGCGCGCCACCGGCAGCGTGCCGGCATCGATGCTGGCGTAGTACTCGTCCAGGGTCTTGTGGTTCTGGCTATAGGCCGGGCCGACGCTGCTGATGGCTGACAGGCCCACGCCGACGGTGTCCCAGTCGCTGGTGGAATAGCCCTGGAAATCGCGTTGCAGGCGGCCCTGGCGCTGGGCCACGGCCAGCTCGTCACCGGGCTTGGCGAAGTGGTCCATGCCGATATAAACATAACCGGCTGCACTCAGCCGCTCGATGGCGGTGAGCATGAGCTGCAGCTTGGTCTCGCCCGTGGGCATGTCGGCATCGTGGATGCGCCGCTGCGGCTTGAACAGGTCGGGCAGGTGCGCGTAGCTGTACAGCGCGATGCGGTCCGGGCTGCATTCGACCACCTGATCCAGCGTGCGCTCGAAGCCCTCAACGGTCTGCTTGGGCAGGCCGTAGATCAGGTCGAAGTTGACCGAGCGGAAGCCGGACTGGCGCGCGGCATTCAGCGCCGACCAGGTCTGCTCGTAGCTTTGCACCCGGTTGATCGCCCGCTGCACCGTGGGATTGAAGTCCTGCACACCAAAGCTGGTGCGGTTGAAGCCCATTTCGGCCAGTGCCGGGAGCATGTCCGGCGTCAGCTTGCGCGGGTCGATCTCGATGGCGTACTCGCCCTCCGGATGCAGTTGGAACTCCGAACGAATGGACTGCATCAGCGCCGCCATCTTCTCGGTGCCGATGAAGGTGGGCGTGCCACCGCCCCAGTGCATGCCACGGACCTGGCGGTCGCCCTCCAGTGTGCCGGCCACCAGGTGCATTTCGGCACGCAGGCGGTCCAGGTAGGGATCGGCCTTGTCCTTGTTGCGTGTCACGACCTTGTTGCAGGCGCAGTAGTAGCAGATCGTGTCGCAGAAAGGGTGGTGAACGTATAATGCCAATGGCCTTGCGAGACCGCCTATGGTGCGGTTTTCCAGGCAGCGCCGGTAGGCGTCACCATTGAAGGCTTCGATGAAGCGATCGGCAGTGGGATATGACGTATAACGCGGACCGCGACCGCCATATTTGCGGATCAACTCCCGATCAACGATGAGACTGGTAGTCATGTCCACGGCGGCAATCCGGTAATGAGGAAGGTGAGGCCTACTGTGCTCTTTGCAGCCGCGGCTCGATTTGATATGAGTCAACTTTCCGCATTCCGCGCAGCCGGAATAGTCATTTTGGCGGGCGGCCTCCCGGACCGTCCCGGAGGGTGTGCCAGCGAGCCCCCCGGCCAGCCCGGCTGCTCTGCATGGTCCTGACCAGCGGCCATCTGCTGCTGGTGCTCGGCCCGGTACTGGCCGTGGGCGCCTTCACGGCGCTGCTGGCCATGGCGGCCGGCCTGGGGGGGTTCTACCCGGCAGAGATGCTCACCATCGCCGGTGTCGTGGGCAGCCTGGTCGGCCTGATGACCGTCTTTGTCATCTACCGCCGCCTGTCGGAGCGCCGCGCCAGCGAGGACGCCCTGCGCAGCATGGAAGCGCGCTTCGGCGGCATCGTCGAGTCGGCCATGGACCCCATCATCACCGTGGACCAGACCCAGCGCATCGTGCAGTTCAACGCGGCGGCCGAGGCGGTGTTCCGCTGGCCGCGCGCCGCGGTCATCGGCCAGCCCCTGGACCTGCTGATCCCGGAGCGGCTGCGCGCCTCGCACGCTGCCCACATCGAGCGCTTTGTCCAGACCGGCAGCAGTTCCCGGCGGGTGGGCCGCAGCAACCTGCTGCTGGCCTTGCGCGCCAATGGCGAGGAATTCCCCATCGAGGCGTCCATCTCGCAGTACGTGCAGGGCAATCAGCGGCTGCTGACCGTGATCCTGCGCGACATCACCGACCGGCTGAGGGGCGAATCGGAGCGCGCGCGCAACGAGGCGCGCCTGCACGGCATCGTCGAATCCGCCATGGACGCCATCATCATCATTGATGCCGAACAGCGCATCCTGCTGTTCAACCAGGCGGCCGAAGTGGTGTTCGGCTGCCCGCGCGACCAGGCCGTGGGAGCCCCGCTCACCTGGTTCATCCCGGAACGCTACCGAAGTGGCCACGCGGCGCATGTCCACCACTTCGGCGAGGCCGGCACCAGTTCGCGCCGCATGGGCGCCTCGCGCATCGTCACCGGGCTGCGGCGCAACGGTGAGGAGTTCCCCATCGACGCCTCGATTTCGCAGGTCACCGAAGGCGGCGAGAAGTTCTACACCGTGATCCTGCGCGATGTCACCGAGCGGGTGAAATCCGAAGAGGCGCTGCGCCAGTCCCGTGAAGAGCTGCGCGAGCTGGCCATCGCCGCAAGTTCGGTGCGCGAGCAGGAGAAAAGCCGCATCGCGCGCGAGCTGCACGACGAGCTGGCGCAGTCCCTCACCGCGCTGAAGATGGACACGGCCTGGCTGCTGGAGCGACTGCCCACCGACAACGAACTGATGCTGGACAAGGTGCGCGCGATGCAGGGGCTGCTCGACACCACCGTGGCCTCGACGCGGCGCATCTCGGCCGACCTGCGCCCCTTGATGCTCGATGACCTGGGCCTGGTGCCGGCAGCCGAGTGGCTGGCGCAGAACTTCACCCAGCGCAGCGGCATCCCCTGCGAGCTGTCGGTGGACCCCGGGCTGGCGCTGGAGGATCCACATGCGACAGCGATCTTCCGCATCCTCCAGGAATCCCTCACCAATGTCGCCAAGCATGCCCAGGCCACGCGCGTGGACGCGCACCTGGAAGCCAACGGCGACCAGCTGGTGCTGATGGTGAACGACAATGGCCTGGGGTTCTCCACCAGCAACCCACGCAAGCCCAATTCCTACGGCCTGATGGGCCTGCGTGAGCGCGCCTACCTGCTGGGCGGCACGGTGGATGTGGACAGCGCCCCCGGCAAGGGCACGCACATCGTGGTGCGCATACCGCACCCCGACTCAGTCAAGACCGAAGTGAAGCCCACGGTGAAGCCTGCTCGAGAAGCCGGCAGCGACAGAAAGGCAGGCCCATGATCCGCATCGTCATCGCCGATGACCACACCATCGTGCGCGAAGGACTCAAGCAACTGCTCACGGCCTCCCCGGACATGTGCATTGCCGGCGAAGCCAGCGACGGCCACCAGGTGATGCAACTGGTGCGCGAAACCGAGTTCGACGTGCTGCTGCTGGACATGTCCATGCCCGGGCGCAGCGGCATCGACCTGATCAAGCTGGTGCGCGCGGAGAAGGCCAAACTGCGCATCCTCATCCTCAGCATGCACGAGGAACAGCAGTACGCGGTGCGCGCCATCAAGGCCGGTGCCTCGGGCTACCTGACCAAGGAAAGCGCCTCGGCGCAGCTGGTGTCGGCCATCCGCAAGGTGGCCGCCGGCGGCGCCTTCATCAGCGCCGAGGTGGCCGAACAACTGGCACTGGGAGCGATGCCCGATTCCGAGGGCCAGCCGCATGAAGCTTTGTCCGATCGCGAATACCAGATCTTCAGGCTGATCGCCGCCGGCGGCGCGGTGTCGGCCATTGCCGCCGAACTCAACCTGTCGGTGAAGACCGTCAGCACCCACAAGGCGCGGCTGATGCAGAAGATGGGTTTGCAGAACCAGTCGGAACTGATCCGCTATGCGATCACCCACAAGCTGGTGGATGCCGATCCCGGGGATGCCTGAGGTGGTCAGGCGACCCGGTGAACAAGTGGCCTGCGGTCGCTTGCGCCGTGGTGCGCCGCCGGCGAATTAAGAACCCGTAATAATTATCAATTTCGAACACCAGACCTTATCATCATTGACTCCATGTAATGATTGATATCAGATGACCCGAGGAGAAGACATGTCCCTGCACATCGGATACCTGCTGCCCACCCGTGAGGCCGTGATGGAGGGCCGCCCGCAGGCTGCCCCGCTGATCGCGCTGGCCGAGCGCGCCGAAGCCCTGGGCTATGACTCGGTGTGGGCCGGCGACTCGCTGCTGGCGCGCCCGCGCCATGAGCCGCTGACCCTGCTGGCCTGCGTCGCCGGACGCACCCAGCGCGTGAAGCTGGGCACCGCGGTGTTGCTGCCCATCCTGCGTAATCCGGTGCTGCTGGCGCATCAGGTCGCCACGCTGGACCAGGTGAGCGAAGGCCGCGTCATCCTCGGCGTGGGCATTGCGAGCGACGTGCCCAATGTGCGCGCGGAGTTCCGTTCCGCCGGTGTGCCCTTCGAGAAGCGCATCGGCACGCTGCTCGAAGGCATGCGCCTGTGCAAGGCGCTATGGAGCGGTGAGCCAGTGGACTGGGACGGCCGCTGGCATGTCGAGCAGGGCGTGCTCGGCCCCCTGCCCTTCCAGAAAGGCGGTCCGCCGATCTGGGGCGGCGGTTCGGCCCCCGCCGCGCTGGCGCGCGCCGGCAAGTACTTCGATGGCTGGTTCCCCAATGGCCCGGACTCACAGCGCTGGGGCGAACAGTGGCGCCAGGTGCAGGCCATTGCGAAAGAAGCCGGGCGCGATCCGGCCAGCATATCCCCGGCCACCTACCTCACCCTCGCCGTGGATGACGATACCGCCAAGGCAGACCGGCGCATGGACGAATTCATGCTGGCCTACTACGGCCGGCGGCCCGACGTGGGCAAGAAGCGCGAGGTCTGCTTCGCCGGCCCGGCCAATGCCGCCGCCGAGTGGCTGCAGGGCTACGTCGAACAGGGCACGCGCAACCTGGTACTGCGCTTCGCTGGCGAGCACGAGCGGCAACTGGAGATTTTTGCGAAGCTGCGCTCGCAACTGGGGGGCTGAGGCCGACCGGCCGCCACAGGCCGCTGCCATCGACGAAGTGCTCCACCGGATCGCAGACAGGCAAGGGACTGCTGGCCAGCTGACGGCACCTGCCTGATGAGCCAGCGGCCATGCCAAGGGATTTTCCCCGCGACATCTCCGGGACAGGCCTTGCGATGCGCCCCCCGCATGCGCAACATGTCTGCCTGACCAGCCGCCGTCTGGCGGCCAACCAGGAGAGGGCATCACGACATGCAGCGCAGCAAAGCTGACCCATCACGAAACGGCGGACACCGTGGCAACAAATCCGCCTTGCCGAGCAAGCCCTGCGCGGCATGCGCTCGCCCGATGAACTGGCGGCGCGCCTGGGCCCGCAACTGGGAGGCGGTACGCTATTGCTCCGAGGCCTGCCGGCGCCGCAAGGCGGCTGCAGCAGCGCTGCCGGACACTCGTGATGGCCGCTGAAGCGGCGCCATTGCGCCACCTGGTACTGGTGCTGGGCGATCAGCTCGATGCCGGTGCCGCGGCCTTCGATGACTGCGACCCCGCCCACGACGCCATCTGGATGGCCGAGGTGGCGGAGGAGTCAACGCATGTATGGTCGAGCCAGCCGCGCATCGCGCTGTTCCTCGCAGCCATGCGCCATTTCGCGGCGGAACGTCGCGCTGCGGGCTGGACGGTGCACTACACCGCACTGGAGGATGCGGACAACAGCGGCACCCTTGCCGCGGAACTCACCCTCGCCCTGCTGCGCCTGCGCCCCGCAGGGCTGCGGCTCACCGCACCGGGGGACTGGCGCGTGCTGCAGGCGCTGCGCCAGGCCGCGGCAGCGGCCAGCGTGCCGCTCACCCTGTGCACCGATCGCCATTTCTACTCCAGCGTGCGTGACTTCGCCGAGCATGCGCGCGGCCGCAAGCAGTTGCGGCTGGAGTATTTCTACCGCGAGCTGCGCCGCCGCCACGGCGTGCTGATGGAAGGCAACCAGCCGGCTGGCGGGCAGTGGAATTTCGACGCCGATAACCGTTCGGCCTTTCCACCTGAGGGGCCTGGCGCCGTGCCACAGGCGCCGCGCTTCGCCCCGGACGCCATCACCCGCGAGGTGATTGCGCTGGTGCGCCGGCGATTTGCCAGACACCCGGGCAGCCTAGAGGCATTTGCCTGGCCGGTCACGCGCAAGGATGCGCAGGCAGCGCTCGCGGTGTTCGTGCTCGAGCGCCTGCCGCAGTTCGGTCGCTGGCAGGATGCGCTGTGGCCGGGCGAGCCGGGGCTGTGGCATGCACAGCTGTCGGCCGCGCTCAACCTGAAGCTGCTTGATCCACGTGAGGTGGTGGATGCCGCCGAGGCCGCCTGGCGCTCAGGCGCCGTGCCGCTCGCCAGCGCCGAAGGCTTCATCCGCCAGATCCTCGGCTGGCGTGAGTACGTGCGCGGCATCTACTGGACGCAGATGCCCCGCTATGCGCAGGGCAATGCACTGCAGGCGGAGGCCGACCTGCCCGGCTTCTTCTGGACCGGCGATACCCACCTCCCCTGCCTCGCCGATGCCCTGCAGCAGACGCTGCGCCTGGGCTATGCACACCACATCCAGCGGCTGATGGTGATCGGCCTGTATGCGCTGCTGCATGGCGTGCAGCCGCAACAGGTGCATGCCTGGTTCCTTGCGGTGTATGTGGATGCGGTGGAATGGGTGGAGATGCCCAATGTGCTGGGCATGAGCCAGGCCGCCGACGGCGGGCTGATGGCCAGCAAGCCCTACATCGCCAGCGGCCAGTACATCCAGCGCATGAGCGCCGGCGCCTACTGCCGGCAATGCCCTTACGACCCGGCGGTGCGAAGCGGCCCGCGGGCCTGCCCGTACAACCTGCTCTACCGCGATTTCCTGATGCGCCATGAAACGCGACTGGCCGCCAATCCGCGCACGGTGATGCAGGTGCGCAACCTCAACCGGCTGAGTGAAGCGGAGCGCGCCACCATCGCGAGCGAGGCGGCGCAATGGCGGGCGTCAGTGGCTTGAACCCGCGCCCGGCCCGATCGGCCGGCGACTCAACTGGCGTTTGCTCCGAAGCAGCAGGATGCACCTAGGACGAGCGCGGATTCGGATCCACCGGCGCCGCCTCGCCGATCACCTGTTCCGGCTTGCCGGACCAGTGCCAGGCCAGGGTGGTGCGAGACACGCCGAGCAGCAGCCCGTTCAGCCCACTCGGATGCACCCACAGGCCGTCCTTCTCGGTGGCCTTGTTGCCGCCGCGTGGCGCCCAGCGCGCACCCGCTTCCATGAGGCGCGCCACCACGCCGCCAAAATCATGCGCCTCGACGTAGCACATGTACATGGAATCGCCCCACTTCTGCGCCCAGCGGCCCATGGCGCTCTCACTGGTATTCACCTGGGACAGCTCGATACGGTCCAGACGGCCCGGCGGATGGAATAGCGTAAGCGTGCCGTCGTACTTGAAGCGCTCGCTGTGAATGGGCGAGAAGCCGGTGGGATCCAGCCCGAACAGGGCGCTGTACTGCGAGGCGGCCAGGCGCCAGTCGCTCGCAAGCGTGTTGGTGACTTCGTAGAGATAGCTGACCGGGCCGGTGCGCAGGCGCGGCACGGTTTTCGAGATGACAAAGCGCATGCCGAAGTGCGACTCGGGCTCGAGGTAGAACTGATCGCCTTCCGCCATCGGCGCATAGCCCAGGGACTGGATGCGCCGCTTCAGCGCCTGCGGATCGGCGGTGGCAAAGCCCGCGCCCATCAGACCCTCGCCGCGTTTGCGCAGATGCTCGGCGACGCGCCCCTCGCCATGCGGCTCGCACAGCTCCATTTCGCTCTCGCCCACGGCCAGCACGGTGCGCTTCGCCCCGAGATGCGCGCTGACGGACTCCCGCGCAATCTCTGCCCCCAGCAAACTGCAATAGTTTGCCGCCGCCTTGACCCGATCACGCACCGCGACCTGCACACGGTCCACCCTGTCGAGCATGTCTCTCTCCTTTGTGTGAGATGCACCCGGGACGCTCGATGCAGCGTCCTCGGGCAATCGCCTTCGGCAGCGGGAGGCCGCAGAATAGCAGAGGCATGGAGGGGCGTCGGCGCAGGTCTTGTCCGCAGGCAAGGCGGTGTAAGCCCCCTTGTCAAAGGGGGCCGACTGGCCGCAGGCCAGCGGGGGGATTTTGGCCAACAGGCCAGAGCCCGATCCACCTGCCTTCGCAAGCGCTCACCTTGAATTCCGGGCAGTGGTGCTGCTTTGCAGGCAGGAAGGCACCAGAGGTGCATCCCATGCATCAATCAGGCGCCCATGGCGCACTGCGAGCGCAGCGGTGGAAAATCCCCCCGCGCGACTGCGTCGAGTCGGCCCCCTTTGACAAGGGGGTAAACCAGTCTGCAGCCTCGTCATCCCCGGAAATTGACCAAGAACCTTTGACAAGGGGGGGGGGGTAAACCGCCCATCGCACTGGAACGCTCAGCGCAGATTCGGTCGCACCAGCTCCGCCATCAGCGGCACCACATCAATGGCATTGGAGGGATGCACCACGGTGTTGCAGGTGATGACGTCTGCCGCGCATTCGCGCAGGCGCTGGTAGGCATCCCCGGCGAAGATGGCATGCACGCCCACGCACACCGGCGCCGGCAGCCCGGCGTCGCGCAGGAATTTCGACGCGGCGATCATGGTGCCTGCCGAGGCGATGATGTCATCGACCAGCACCGGGGTGTGCTCGCGCCAGCGCGCCGGATGCGGCATGCTGACCTCGACGGCGGTGTCGCCCTTGCGCACCTTCTCCAGCAAGGCATAGGGGGCGACGGCAATGCGTGCCACTTCCGACACCCATTGCTCGCTCTCACTGTCGGGGCCGACGATCACCGGCGAACGCACATAGGTGGAGATCCACTTGGCCATGGCGGGGGCGGCATGCACAGTCCAGGCCGGGATGGCATAGATCTCGCGCAAGGCCAGGTGGCGGTGCAGGTGCGGATCGACGCACAGGAGCCAGTCGGCGAAGCCGGAGACGATACGCGCAAAACTGTCCGAGGTGATGGCCTCGCCGGGCTGGAAGCGCTTGTCCTGGCGCATGTAGGCGAGATACGGCGCCACCACGCCCACCCTCACCGCGCCCAGGTCGCGTGCCGCATCGGCGGCAAAGGCCAGTTGCAGCAGCTTCTGGTCCGGCCGGTCCAGCGAACAGACCAGCACCACCGAGCGACCGCCAAGCTCGCCGCCGAAACGGACATGGCTTTCCTCATCGGGAAAACGGCGAACCTGCAATTCACCACGCTCGGCACGCAGATGCAGTGCCAGGGTGTCGGCGATCTTCTCGTTTCCAGGCAGGGCAAAGATGATGGGATTCATGGCGTCTCCTTCTCCTCCACAGTGACGATGTCAGGCTGTCCCTCGATGAAGTCCAGCGCATAGCGCAGCACGCCTGGAGCCTCGGCGTGAAGCACGAACAGCGGCTGCCCCTGCTCCACACGCAAACCCAGTGGCGCCAGGTATTCGATGCCGGCAGCCGGCGCATGCGGTGCACCGGCCAGGCGCGCGGTGCGTGCCAGCCGCCGGTTGTCCACGCGGGCGACCACACCGGCGCGCGGGCTGAGCACCGGATGGGTGTAGGTGGCGCGCGGTGGCTCACGCATGCCGCCCTGGGCCTTGCAGATGGCCTGGAATTTCTTCCACGCCTGGCCGCCATCCAGCAGCAGTTCAGCCTGCTGCCCACCCAGGCCGTGCGGCACCGATTGCGACAGTTCCAGGATGAGGCCGGCCAGGGTCACGGCGCGCGCGCGCAGATCAGCCGGCGCATCGGACTGGCCGCGCAACACGGCCAGTACGTCCCAGGCTTCCAGCGCCGGACCGATGCCACGGCCCACCGGCTGCAGGCCGTCGGTGATGATGCAGCGCACTTCCAGGCCGACCTGGTGGCCCACCGTGACCAGCCGGTCGCGCAGTGATTCGGCCGCCACGAGGGAGCGAATCTTCGCCGTGGGGCCCAGGGGAATGTCGATGACCACGTGGGTGGCACCGGCGGCGGCCTTTTTCGACAGCACTGAAGCGATGAGCTGGCCTTCGCTGTCGAGCTCCAGCGGCCGCTCAACGCGCACCAGCACATCATCAGCGGGGCTGAGGCCCGCCGAGCCGCCCCACACCACGCAGCCGCCCTCCTGCTCGACCACACGCCGCATGGCATCGATGCCAAGGTCAACGGGTGCGAGCACTTCCATGGTGTCGGCCGTGCCGGCCGGTGAAGTGATGGCGCGCGAGGAGGTCTTGGGAATGCACAGGCCGTGTGCGGCAACGATGGCCACCACCAGCGGCGTGGTGCGGTTGCCCGGCAACCCGCCCACGCAATGCTTGTCCATGACACGCCCGGCCGGCCAGGTCAGTCGCTGGCCCACGGCAATCATGGCGCGCGTCAGTGCGCTGGTTTCGGCCGCATCGAGGCGGTCGCCGGCGCAGGCAGTGACGAAGGCCGACAGGTGCAGGTCGGAGTAGCGCCCGGCGGCAATGTCCTTGACGACCTCCAGCATGGCCGCATCGCCCAGGCGCTGGCCGTAGACCTTGGCGCGCAGGTGGCTGAGCGATGTCAGCGGAGCCATCAGTGACAGCTCGATGGGCTGGCCAGCCTGCGCCCCGAGCGCTGACCAGGCCGCCTCGGACAGGCCGGCCTCACCCGGCCCGAGCAGGTCGCCACGCACCGCATTGACGGTGGCGATGATGCGGCGTCCGCCCAGCTTCACTTCGACGCGAGACTGGACGGTGAAGCCCTGCGATTCGCAGATCGGGCAGTCATTGCGCACGAACAGCACATGATGCTGGTAGGTGTCCACGCCGAGATAGCGCAGCTTCAAGCCATTGTGCGAGGGATGCGAGGGATGCGAGGGATACAAGGGATGCGCGGCTGATTCGTTCATGTTCAATGCATTCTTTTTATAGGAGGCACGACGGGGCCCGCAAGTTTAATTCCAGGCAAGCGCAGCACCTGAGCCGCCATTCAGCGCAACTCGTTGAAGCGGGTCTGGGCACGCTCCAGTTGCTGCTCGGCCTGCGCCACGGCCTGCTTCAGGCTGGCCTGCCGCGTGAAGTAGGCCTCGTTGAGGCGACTCCTGCCGCCGACGTTGCCGCTGCGCTCACCCGGCAGCGGCTCCTCGCCGGCCAACTCGCCGCGCCGTGCCTCCTCCAGCGCCAGGCGTGCCGAACGCAGATCGGCATCGGCCGCCTCCAGCGCGCGTGAGCGTTCCCGCAGGCGCACATCGACATCCAGGCTGTCGCTGCGCGTCTGGGCTTGCAGGCCGGGGCCAATGGGCGACACAGGCAACACGGGCAGCATGAACAGGCAGGTGATGATGAAAAGCCTCGGCAAAGACAGGTTCTGCGGTCCGGCTAATTTGCTCGGGCTGATGCTCATGGCGTCCTCCTTCTTCTTGTCTTGCCGTGGCTCAATGCAGTACTGTAATGAAGCTGGCGGCCCCGGGCTTGACCACGGTCAAGACAGCGCATGCCCCGCCGATGCAGGCTTCGACCATGAAACGTGGAAAGGATGCCCGATGAAACCCGCCCTGGCATGGACCGCCATCCTGCTGCATGCCGCAGCGCCCGTCGCACTGGCAGCCGAACCGGCCGACGGCCAGCGGGTGTTCGCGCGCCGCTGCGCCAGTTGCCACACGGTGCCAAAACTCACGGCCGAAATCCGCAAGGATGCTGCCGCCACGCGCGAAGCGGAATTGCTGCGCTATCTCGAGCGGCATTACCCCCCGCCCAGGGAAGACCGTGCGGCACTGGTGGCCTGGCTGCTCAAGCAGGCCGGCAACTGAAGCGCGGCTGGATTCAGTCAGCGCAGCGCGAAAGCCAGCAAGGCGATCAGCAGCAGGGCATGCACCGCGAGCACCGCTGCCAGCAGCGCTGCGGCCTGCGTGATGCCGCCGCACCCGAGCTTGCGCGCAGGCTCAGTCATAGTCGAAGCGTTCATAGACAATGTTGGCTGAGGGCACGCCCAGTGCCCTCAGATCGCGCTCCCCAGCCAGCATCATGCCGGTGGGTCCGCAGAGCATGCACAGACAATGCCGCGCATCCCAGCCCGCCAGGGTGCGCGCAAACACTTCGGCGGACAGAGCGCCCCTGCCCCCCTGCCAATCGGCATCGGCCTCTTCGAGCAGGTAGTCCACGCGCAGGTCGAGACGCTTGCCGGCGGCCTCGATGTGCTCACGCCCGACCAGCCGTGACGCATTGCGCGCGCCATAGACCAGACGCACGGGCCGTCGGTCGCCCGACAGTTCCAGATCACGCAGGATGCCGAGGATGGGCGCAATGCCGATGCCGCCTGCGAACAGGGCCACGGTGCCGCCCCTCCGCCCTGCCAGCACGAAGCTGCCGTGTGGCCCGTCGACATGGGCCAGACTGCCCACAGGAATGTCTCCCGCCCTGGCGGAAAAATCACCGCGCGCCTTGATCATCAGCTTCAGCACATCGCCCTCCAGCGGGCTGGAGGCCAGCGAATAGGGATGGTCGAGCACGGTGACCGCCCATTGACCGAAACTCACCCAGACAAACTGGCCAGCCTGGTAATGGATGGCACGCCCGCGGACCGGCGCCAGTTGCAGTTCGCACACTTCCGGCCCCAGGCGCTGGTTGGCCAGGACACGGTAGGGCGCACGGGCCAGCAGCAGCGGCCGCACCAGCCAGGCATAGGCGAGCGAGCCTATGGCGATCACCCCCAGCACGATCCAGAAGCCTGCCAGCATTGGCGACTGGCTGTAAGCGCCGACGGCCAGGGCATGGTGCAGGCCGGCCGATACAGCGCCCACTGCCAGCAGTACATGCAAGCTGCGCCAGAGTTCATACGGCATGGGTAGCCTGGATCGCAGCACACCCAGCGGCACCAGGAGCACCAGCAGCACCAGGGCAATCACGCCCGAGCGCAGATGAGGTGCGGCCAGCATGAAACCCAGTCGTTCCGGCCATTCTCCCAGGCTTGCCCAGTCGGCCAGCGCTGCATGCAGCCCGAACAGCAGCGGATGCAACAGGCAGAACAGCAACAGCCCGTAAGCGGTGAGCTGGTGGAAGCGCAGCGTGCGGTCCATGCCGGCACGCCCGGACACGCGCTCATAACGCCCGGAGGAGATGAACTGCATGAGCAGCATGGCCAGCGCCACCAGCCCCATGCCGACAGCGAATTCACCGGCCACGCTGCGCTGGCGCGCTCCCGTGGCGGCTGCCAGCGCCAGGGGCGCCAGTGCGATCAGGCCATAGAGGCATGCCAGCACCCATGGCGCAGGCGCGCCTGGGAGACGTGGACGATTGCTGCGTGTTGCGTCCTGCATGAGCGCTTTCCGGAGATCGTGGCCGGCCTGGAGGGATGAATGTGGATGTCACCTGCAGCATCCCGCGTGGCCCGGCTGACCTGCTTGATCCTGGTCAATGTTATTCCCATGTATGCCACTATTCTTGCCTCTGAAGAGGGCCCCGGCAGTTCCAGTACTGCGCTTCATGCCGGGATCGCGTCGATGATCCCTGTGCAGCGCGGACCACGGCACACCCTGTCCGTCAGCACCCTACGCGCCGCCTGTATGCCCCCCTACACTCACTGCAGCGAGGATCACTCATGACCAGAATCACCAAGGCCCAATCTGCCGGACTGGAAACACAATTGCGCCAACTGGCAGCACGCCTGCGCAACGAGATCGCCGATGCCATGAAAGCCAACGGCACACCGGACGTGATCGGGCTGGCCAACCACAACGAGGATGTCGACGACGCGGCACTGGCCGACCTGCAGACCAGCCTGGACCTGGCATCGGTGCAGCGCGACATCCAGGAACTGCGTGAAGCCGAGGCGGCGCTGAAGCGCCTGCGCGATGACAGCTATGGCACCTGCATCGCCTGCGGACACGCGGTCGCCCTGGCCCGCCTGCAGGCTTCCCCGGCGGCGGCCCGCTGCATTGGCTGCCAGGAGCAGGCCGAACGTGCGCGTGGCGAGCATAGCCACCGCAGTCTCTGAGGTCCAGCCTCGCTGGTTAACCCCTTGTCAAAGGTTCTTCGGTGATTTCCGGGGAGACGTGGCTGCGGCGCGGTTCACCCCCCTTGTCAAAGGGGGCCGACTCGTGAGCGCAGCGAACGAGCGGGGGGATTTTCTCCCGTTGCGCTTGCAGCGCACCACGAGTGCCTGATTGATGTCGGGGATGTGATCCGGCGCATCCCTGCAAGCCTGCAAGCCTGCAAGCCAATGACCATCAACAGGGTTCGCGGCTATCGCTTGCGAAGGCAGGTAGATCGGCCTGGCGGGTCAAAATCCCCCCGCTGGCCTGCGGCCAGTCGGCCCCCTTTGACAAGGGGGTTAACCCGAGCCGGCCAAGCTTGCTGCCAATGCCGTCCCCGGAAATTGACCAAGAACCCCATAAAAAACGCCGGCCGCTATTCAGCGGGCCGGCGGTTCGGACGGAATCCGGTACGGATCTGCGGCTCAGGCGCCCAGGTGCTGCCCCAGCAGGCGCTTGAGGCCGATCACATCGAGGATGCGGACCTTCTTCTGCTGCACGCTGATCAGGCCTTCATCATCGAAGCGCGAGAAGATGCGGCTGACCGTCTCCAGCTTCAGGCCGATGAAGCTGCCGATTTCCTCGCGTGTCATACGCAGATTGAATTCGGTCTGTGAGTAACCACGCGCCAGGAAACGCTGAGACAGGTTGAGCAGGAAGGTGGCCAGTCGCTCCTCGGCGCGCATGGTGCCCAGCAGCATCATCACGCCCTGGTCACGCACCAGCTCGCGGCTCATCACCTTGTGGAACTGTCGCTGAAGACCACGCACTTCCGAGGCCGCCTGTTCCAGGCTGGAGAAGACGATGATGCACACTTCGCTGTCCTCGAGCGCCACGGCATTGACGTTGTGACGGTCATTGCCGATGCCGTCCATGCCCATCAGCTCACCGGGCATATGGAATGCGGTCACCTGGTCGCGGCCGTCCTCGAGCAGCACACAGCTCTTGAAGAAGCCGCTGCGGATGGCGTACAGGGACTTGAAGGTATCGCCCGACTGATACAGGGTTTCGCCGCGCTTGACGCGCTTGCGGGTGTAGATGAGCTGGTCCAGCCGGTCCAGCTCGGTGCCGGTGAGCCCGCAGGGCAGGCACACTTCGCGCAGGCCGCAGGTGGAACACCGGGTCGGACACTTGGCAAGCTCTGCACTGGCGCTCTGGTTCATGGGCTCTTTGCGGATGGACGTGATGGTTCGGACTGCGACGGCTGACATGGGAAGTCTCGCTTCTCGGTTGTTGTTCTCAATGCCTGCAACGGATGGAACGCAGCGCGCCCAGAATCGTGGCGATCTGTTTGAAATCGTGGCTCTTGTCCAGGAAGTAGCTAGCGCCCGAGGCCATGCAGGCGCGCTGGTAATGCCGGCCGGCATGGTTGGTCAGGATAATGAAGACGATGCCCGGATGCGCCGGATGCACCGCCTTCAACACGTCGATGCCGGTGCCACCGGTGAGCTTGAGGTCGAGCAACACGGCATCCGGCGCGCTTTCCAGGATGCCGCTGGTGGCCTGGTCCGGGATTTCTGCCTCGCCGACAATGTCCACGCCTTCGATCTCACGGACCATGCCGGCGATGCGGCTGCGCAGCGCCGCTGAATCGTCCACCAGAAATACCTTCAGGGCTTCGGCCCTGGCTTGCGAACCGGGCGCCTGGAACTGGTGCTGTGTGTTTGCGGCTGAGATCGTATCCATGGAGCGAAGTATGGTCGGCACCGGATCGAGCCGCCATTGGCCGCGGTCTGAACGCATGGGTGGGACCGCGACTGAGCAGGACTGTCAGTCTGGCGGAACTCAGGGGGTAGGAATCGTCCTACCCCGCCCATCTCGGTTGCGCCGGGAGCTCTATTCACGGCTGCAACGATCCGCCCACGGGCCCGCCAGCGCGGCGCGTGCACTGCAGGCTGCAGTTGCCGCCGAACAGGCAACCGGCTTCACCACCGACCAGAACCCCAACCTTGCCTGAACGCGTGGCCATCCCACGGCCGGAAAAAGCTGATCAACCGGCTAATTATTATCAATTTTATACAGCATGTACCGCTCTTATTAATCATATTGATTTATTGTGATCATTTCCTTAAACAGGATCCAGCCAATAACTGACGGCAACAAACTGTTACCAATGCCCACAACCGGGCTGCGCGTGGATTGCCCCGGAGGCTGGTATCCTCCCAGCCATGAAAAACCTGCTCACGACTTCCCGCAACCCCTTGTTTGCCTGCCTTGCAGCGCTCCTGTTCACCCTGTCACCGCTGACGGCTGGCGCGGCCGACAGCCCCGGACCGGAGCAGTTGATCCGCGAGATCACCCATCAGGTGATGACGGCCATCAAGCAGGATCCAGCCCTGAAAGCCGGTGATCGCGCCAAGGCCATGGCCCTGGCGGAATCGAAGATCCTGCCGCACATCGATTTTGCCGAAGCCACTCGACTGGCCGCCGGCCGCAGCTGGCGCACAGCCACGCCCGAGCAGCGCGAACGCCTGGTGGAGGCCTTCCGCGCCATGCTGGTCCGCACCTATTCGGCGGCCGTGGATGCCTATCGCGGGCAGACCATGGAGGTGATGCCGGTGCAGATGGCTGCAGGCGCGAAGGAAGCGATGGTGCGCAACCGCTACATCCGGCCAGGCACACAACCAGTGGTGGTGGCCTACAGCATGCACTTGATCGACAGCGGCTGGAAGATCTACGACATCTCCGTCGAAGGCATCAGCCTGGTGCTCAACTATCGCAGCGAATTCGAGCAGATCGGCCGTGAGGCCGGCATGGAGGGGCTGATTGCCCGGCTCGAAAAGCAGCAGGCTCGTCCGCGCTGATGCTCCCTGCGGCAAGCCAGGCCGGGCTCAGAGCAGATAGCCCGCCCAGGCGGCTGCCAGCATCAACGCCAGGCCGGGCGCGATGCTGCGCAGGTAGGCCGGCCCACCGGTGATGCCACCGACCACCGCCTTTCCCACCGTGTTGGCGCTGAGCGCAATGAGTATGGGCAGCACCGATTCGGCGGGGCTCATGCGCCCGGAAGAGGCCAGCGAGGCCATGGATACCGAGGTGGAGTGCACATCTCCAAAGCCGGACAGCAGCGCGGCCACCAGCACACCCGGACGCCCCAGCCATTGCTCCATGCCGGCAGACAGCATGACGATGCCTGACAGGGTGAGGGCCAGCAGCAGCACCGTCCTGATGCTGAAGGCCGAGCCAGGCTCGCCATTGAGGGCCTGCGATGACTTCAGGCCGCGCATTGCAAACAATGCGGCATAAGCCAGCGCCGCAGCACCTGAAAATGACAGCGGCAGCATGAGTTCGGCCATCACCGCAGGATTGGTGGCGCCCAGCACCACGAACAACTGGATGATGGTGGACACGCTGGACAATATGGCTGCGGCCGCCGCCGGCGCCTGTATCTCCGGATGCGAGACAAAGCGCGTGCCCATGGCGGCCACCGTGGCGGTGCTGGACACGAAGCCCGAGGCAAAGCCGGCTGCCGGCAGCCCCAGCCGTGCGCCGAGGGCGCGCGAGGCCACATGTCCGGCCGCGCTCACCGCCATGATCAGCACCACCAGCGTGCCGGTGGTCCGGGGGTTGATGGCATCGAAGGGGCCCATGTAGCGATCCGGCAGCAACGGGAGGATCACCAGGCTGGCCGCAGAGATGATGAGGGCATCCCACATCTCCTGCTCGGTCACCACCGATTTGACGAAATGATGCAACCAGCTCTTGGAAGCCAGCAACACGGCAAGGGTCACGCCCAGCGCCGAGGCTACGCCCGGCTCGGCCACGGCCAGCGCGCCCAGCAGCAGGGTGAGGATGAGCGCCACTTCGGTGGTCAGGCCGGGGTCACCGCCATTGCCGCCCAGCCGGCTGTCGCGGCTGCGCAGGCTGAATACGCACAGGGTTGCCACGGCAGCCACGGTCACAGCCAGCAGCAGTTCTCCCCCGGCACGCAGGCAGACAGCGCCCAGCAGCGCCGTGATGGCAAAGGTGCGCACGCCGGCCATGGCGCGGTCCGGACCTTCACCCTTGTTGCGTTCGCGCTCTCCGCCCACCAGCAGGCCGATGCCGAGTGCAACCAGCAGGTTGGCCAGGGGAAAGTCGGTCAGGATGGACATGGCGAATTCAGATCTGCTGACGAATCGCCGGCAGGCCGTCCAGGCAGTTCAGGTTTTCTTGAACCAGGCTGAACTGGTCAGGGCTGATCATGATCTGCCCTGCAATGTCCCTAGTCCGCCTCAGGTGCGCGCACCAGCAGCACCGGCACCGTCGACTCGCGCAACACGCCCTCGGCATCGCTACCCATGACGATGCGCTTGAGGCCGCGGCGTCCATGCGTGCCCAGCACGATCAGGTCTGCAGAAGTAGCCTTGACCTGGCCGAGGATGACTTCGGCCACCGGCAGACCCAGCGTCTCGACCAACAGGGTCTTGCATTCCACGCCGGCCTGCGCCGCTTCCTGCTCCGCCTGGGCCAGGATCTTCTTGCCGCTCTCGCGCAGCAGATAGATCATCTCGCTGACGAAAGCGCCACCCTCCGGATACATCACCGGGCCGCGCTCATCCACCACGTGGAGCACATTCAACCGGGCGGACTGCTCGCGTGCCAGGCCAAGCGCGGTCTGGAATCCCTTAGCGGCAGTGCCGCTGCCATCGATGGCAACCAGTATGTTCTTGAACATGTCGCTTCCTTTCCTTGCGTTTCAGTTGTGCCTCCGGAGGAGACCATGGCGCCGGCAGAACAATCCAGAGGCATTGCCGTCAATGTGATGGCTGCCAGCTTAATCGCCCGCCCGGGTCAGGCCTTGACGCAGGTCAACTGTCGCCTGCCACCATCCACCTGCATTGCAACACCGGCAATCACCGGCTGGCTGTGCCTCTGCCTGCGACCTGCATGGCGCGTGCGGACCATGCCATGAAGCAGCCTGGTGCCGGGTCGGGGCATCAGAGCGGGAAGGTCACCTGGCGGATGTCATGCTCGGACGGCATGGGGGATTCCACCCCGCCCAGCCTGCGGCACATGGCCAGCATGCCGGCATTGTCGCTGAGCACGTGGCCGATCATGCGCTTCAGTCCCTTCTCGCGCGCCGCATCACCCAGGCGCCTGAGCATGAGTGAACCCAGCCCCCGGCCCTGCCAGGCATCGGCCAGCACGATGGCGAACTCGCAGCTCTCGCCGTCGGGGTAGCAGACATAGCGCGCCACGCCCACTTCCATCACCGGGTCGGCGCGCTCATCCAGCGCCACGAAGGCCAGTTCGCGGTCGTAGTCGATCTGGGTGAAGCGCACCAGCATTTCGCGGGTCAGTTCCCGCATGCTGTTCATGAAGCGAAAGCGCCGTGTCGCCGGCGACAGTGCGGTGACGAAAGCCTGCTCCATCTGCGCATCCTCAGGGCGGATCGGGCGCAGGCTCACCGGGGTGCCATCGATCAATGTCACCTTGCAGGCAAGGTGTTCCGGATAGGGGTGGATGGCCAGGTGGCCGAAAGCCAGCGGCGCGGCGCCATGCAGGAGTGCCGGCCCCGCCTTCAGGACCACGCGCGCATCCAGGGCCGTGACGCCACCGGCATCGGCCACCAGCGGATTGATGTCGAGTTCATGGACTTCTGGAAACTCGCAGGCCAGTTCCGAGACACGCACCAGCACCGAGGCAAGCGCATCCAGATCGGCTGCCGGCATGCCGCGGAAGTTGCCCAGCAGTTTCGCCACGCGCGTTCCGGCGATCATGTCCGCGGCCAGTGTGGCGTTGAGGGGCGGCAGGGCCACGCTACGATCACGCAGCAGTTCGACTGCAGTGCCCCCGGCGCCAAAGGTGATGGCGGGACCGAACACCGGGTCACGCAGCAGGCCGATCATCAGTTCACGGCCCTGTGGCCGGACCACCATGGGCTCGACCATGACGCCATCGAGGCGCGCCTGCGGTCGGCGCTGCCGAACTTCATCGAGCATGGCGTGGAAAGCCGGTTCGACCTCAGCGGGGCTGGCCAGGTTGAGTCGCACGCCGCCAACATCGCTCTTGTGGGTGATGTCGGGCGAGACAATCTTCAGCGCCACCGGGCAGGCCATGTCGGCGGCAAGCTTCACCGCATCGGCCGCGGTTGCGGCAAAGCGGCCGCGTGCCATGGGAATGTGAAAGGCCGCCAGGAGGTCCTTGGACGCTTCCGAGCCGAGCACGCTTTCACCCCGCGCCAGTGCCGCCAAGACGATGGCCCTGGCTGCCGCGATATCGGGTCGTTGCGCATGGGCCAGCGGCCCGGGCACCTGCAACATGGCCTGCTGGTTCTGGTGCCAGGCCGCCAGGTGCGAAAACACCTCGACGGCCGGATCGGGGGTGCGGAACACCGGGATGCCCGCCGCACGCAGGATATCGCGCCCGCCGGTGACGCTTTGCTCGCCCATCCAGCAGGCGACAATGGGCTTGGGATTCGCCTGCCGTGCCTCGATCACGGCATGGGCCACCGCCCCGGCGTCGGTCATGGCCTGCGGGGTGAGGATGACCAGGAGGCCGTCCACGCCGGGATCGTCCAGGCAGGCGGCTACTGCGGCGCGATAGCGCGCGCTGCCGGCATCGCCGATGAGGTCGAGCGGATTGCCCTGTGACCAGTTGGCGGGCAGCTCCGGGCGCAACCGCTCCAGCGTGATGGCGGACAGTGCCGCCAGCGGCAGGCCCAGATCGGCGGCCCGGTCCGCGGCCATCACGCCCGGCCCGCCGCCATTGGTGATTACCGCCAGCCGGTTGCCGCGCGGGCGCACATGCTCGGACAAGGCCTGGGCGGCAGCCACCAGCTGGCCGATGCTGCCCACCCGCACGGCGCCGGTGCGCCTCACCGCCGCATCGAAGACATCGTCGGCGCCGACGATGGCGCCGGTATGGGAAACCGCGGCACGCGTGCCGTCCGGATGACGGCCCACCTTCATGAGGATCACCGGCTTCAGGCGCGCCGCCGCCCGCAGGCTGCCGATGAAGCGACGCGCATCACGCACACCCTCGACATAGAGCAGGATATGTTCGGTGCAATGGTCGACGGCCAGGAAGTCGATCAGCTCGCCAAAATCGATGTCCACCGAACCGCCCAGCGACACGATGCTGGAAAAGCCCACATCGTTGCAGGCTGCCCAGTCCATCATCGCCGTGCACACGGCGCCGGACTGCGAGATCAATCCCAGGCTTCCGGGCCGGGCATGTCCCCGGGCAAAGGTCGCGTTCAGGCCGCCGCGGGGACGGGCCAGTCCCAGGCAATTGGGTCCCAGCATGCGCACGCCGGCCTTGCGCGCACTTTCGTGCACCAGCCGCTCGAGTTGCCGGCCCGCCTCGCCGGTCTCGCCGAAACCCGCAGTGATGACCACGGCCGCCCGGATTCCCCTGCGACCGCAGGACTCGAGGATGCGCGGTATGCCCGGTGCGGGCGTGGCGATGACGGCAAGATCCACCGCCTGAGGCAAATCACCCACGGAGGCGAAGCAGGGAATGCCCTTGACCGCCCGATACTTCGGATTGACGCAATAGATCGGCCCGGAGAAGCCGGCCTCCAGCATGTTGGCCACCAGCACTTCGCCGATCTTGCCACTCGACTCGGTGGCGCCAATGATGGCCACCGAGGCGGGCTCGAACAGGCGGGCGAGATAGTGCCGACCATAGTCGGGGGCATGCAGGGATCTCACGGCAACGACCCCGGCGTGCTACTCAGGGGGCCGCAGCCATACCACCTGCTCCCTGGCGGGGCCTGCATGCGGGCACGCTGCGCTGGATCAACCGACGCGACTAGCGGAATACAAGGACCGGTATCTTGGAGTGCGTGAGTACCTGATGGGTCACGCTGCCCAGCACGATGCCGGCGATGCCGCGGCGGCCATGCGAAGCCATGAAGATGACATCGCACTTTTTCTTGCGCGCCGTCTCGATGATGCCCTCCCAGGGCACGAACTGCTTGCCGATGACCGCGTCACAGGCAATGCCCTTGGCCGAGGCCTGCTTGACGGCGGCATCAAGATTGGTCTGGGCGGTCTTGCGCATTGCGCGATCCATGCTTTCGATGGTTTCGGCAGGCACGGAAAACCCGTCGGCGCCGTACAGCATGGCGCTGTTCTCGATCGCCTGGTAGAAGGTGATTCTGGCGTTGAGGCCGGAGGCGAACTTGACGGCCGCCTTCACGGCCTTGTTGCCGAGCCGGGATCCATCAGTCGGCACAAGTATGTGTTCAAACATGGCTCTCTCCTGTTGTTCTGGTTGCCGTATCGGTTTTGCAGATTAGCATTGTCCGGAATGGTGCGCTTTGGGGCACCCGGGCGGGCGGCCCTCGGCTGGCAGCGTGCAGCGGTTCACTTCATACGGTGAACGCTGGAGCAGGCCGGTGAGCGCGCTGCAGCAGGCGCCGACCAGCCAGAAAAACAGGAACCCGATGGAGTAGGCGCCGTGACGGCTGATGTCGATGCCGGCGATCACCATGTTCTCCGGGTCCAGCACCGAGAACACCAGACCCACTGCGGGGATGGCCACCACAAAGGCGGGCCACAGTACCCACATCAGGCGTTCCTTCATGTGCGCCCCTCTTCCCTGGGC
The DNA here is from genome assembly GCA_947474715.1 of Betaproteobacteria bacterium. GTDB lineage: Bacteria > Pseudomonadota > Gammaproteobacteria > Burkholderiales > SG8-39 > CAIYPG01. The sequence goes on along the minus strand of CANJJT010000004.1, from coordinate 86,446 downwards.
CTGAGCGTGACCGAGGCCATGGGCTCATGCCATTCGCCAGTGACGCGCCACGGACCGCCTGGCTCCTCCAGTTGCAGCAGATAAGGGCCGCGTGCGATGTCGACCCTGGCCTCGTAGGTGCCCGGTCCGGTGCGCGATAGCAACACGGTGCGGTCCAGTCCGGCGCGGGTCGGGTGCGCCATCACCAGCCGCAGTTGCGCCGGTTGGTCTCCGGAACCTGCCAGGAGGACCCATACCGCGTCGCGCGAAGGCGAGAACTGCACATTGGCGCTGATGCCCAGGGCCACAGCCTGCTGGTCGCGCTTGAGCGTGCGGTTGATGGCGAGGCCTTCCTTGTAGTAATCATCGGATACCAGCCCGTCATTGCTGCTGAATGCCAGTACGGTGGTGTAGATGCCGGCCACCACCACCACCGCGGGGCCCAGCATCAGCAACCAGGGCCAGCGATGGCGATACCAGGGCGTTGCGCTTGCAGAGTTCATGGCCTGCTCCTTTTGTGCATGGTTGTGTCGCATGGATTCATCGGGATGGAATCAGGAAGCTGGATTGCTCCCGGGACTCGAAGGTGTTCCCGGCGCCGTCATCGGGCGTACCCCGTACCAGGAAGTGGATGTGCTGGCTGCGCCCGGCATCCTGCCCGGGCTCCGCCCTGAGCCGCACCGGCACCATGGTGGTCGAGACGGGCGGCACCGTCAGGGTCTGCACACCGGAGCGCCCATGACTGTCGCGCTCCCCTTCGAACGATTCCCTCTCCGACCTGACCTTGAGGTCGCGAAGCGCTTCATGACCGGACACCGAAACCTCCACCCGCATGGGGTGTTCCGTGGTGTTCATGATCTGCAGCCGGTAGATGTTCTCGATACGACCTTCGCCGATGTCACGCGCCAGGCTGGCGCGGTCACGAATCACATCAACCTTGAGCGGCACCCGCATCATCAGCGCAGCCGTGGTGGCGACCACCACCAGGACGAGTATCGAGGTATAGACCAGCACCCGCGGGCGAAACATGCGGCGCAGGATCCGCGCGCCATCCCAGCGGTTCTTGATGGCATTCTCCGTGGAATAGCGGATCAGGCCAGTGGGGTACTTCATCTTCGTCATCACCTGGTCGCAGGCATCGATGCAGGCGGCGCAGCCTATGCATTCATATTGCAGCCCGTTGCGGATGTCGATGCCGGTGGGGCAGACCTGCACGCAGATGCCGCAGTCGACACAGTCGCCCAGACCAAGCGAGTGCGCATCGGCGCTGCGGCTGCGGCTGCCCCGCTGCTCGCCGCGCTGCGCGTCGTAGGTGATGATCATGGTATCGGGGTCGAACATGGCGCTCTGGAAGCGCGCATAGGGGCACATGTACTTGCACACCTGCTCGCGCATCCAGCCGGCGTTGCCATAGGTAGCGAATGAATAGAACAACAGCCAGAAGGTTTCCCAGGGGCCCAGTCCGAAGCGGGCGATCCCGCCGGCCAGTTCGCGGATGGGACTGAAGTAGCCGACGAAGGTGAATCCGGTCCATAGTGCCAGTGCCACCCACAGCGCATGCTTGGTCGCCTTGAGCATGACCTTGCGGGGGCTGGCTGCCGCCTGGTCAAGGCGCATGCGCGCCTGGCGATCGCCTTCGACCTTGCGCTCTATCCACATGAACAGTTCGGTGTAGACGGTCTGCGGACAGGCATAGCCGCACCACAGGCGTCCGGCGATCGCGGTGAAGAGGAACAGCGACAGCGCCGACATCACCAGCAGCGCGGTCAGGTAGATGAAGTCCTGGGGCCAAAGGACCAGCCCGAAGATGTAGAACTTGCGGCCGACCAGGTCAAAAAGAACCGCCTGGCGTCCGTTCCACTGGAGCCAGGCGGTGCCATAGAACGCCAGCTGCGTCAGGATGACCAGGCTCATGCGCCATCCCGCGAACCAGCCGGTCACGGCGCGCGAATAGATCTTGCGCCGGACCTCGTACAGTGATTCCTCTACTTCTCCGCCCTTCCCTCCTGGAACCGCATTGCGATCGAAGTGAACTGGCTTGACTCCTCCACTCATTTAGCAGCGGCCTGCCCACCGGGCCTGGGCGGTGCGGCGCCACCGGTATTGGAGAGTCCGTGCACATATCCGGCGAGCACATGCACGCGTGCCTCGCCGAGGAAGTCCTTGTGGGCCGGCATGGCATTGTTGCGCCCCTTGACCACGGTTTCGATGATGACCGGCTCGAGCGAACCGTACAGCCAGGTCTGGTCGGTGAGATTGGGCGCCCCAAGCTGCTGGTTGCCCTTGCCGTCGGCACCGTGGCAGGCGACGCAGTTGGCGGTAAAAACGTCCTTGCCACGTGTCACGCGCAGGGTATCTGCGGCCAGACCGGACAAGGAACGCACGTAATTGGCGACGTCCTTGGCGCCTTCCGCACCCAGCGCGGGACCGAAGGGCGGCATGATGCCGTTGCGACCGTTCAATATCGTGGCCTTGATGGCAGCCTCATCACCACCGTACAGCCAGTCCTTGTCGGTCAGGTTGGGAAAGCCCTTGCTGCCGCCACCATCCGAGGAATGGCACTGGGCGCAGTAATTGAGGAACAGCCTCTGTCCCAGCGCCTTGGCCTGCGGATCGGCAGCCAGCTGCGCCAGGTCGAGCTTGGCGAACTTCTCATACAGTGGCGCCACCTCGGCTTCGGCCTTCTTCACCTCTTCGGTGTACTGGCCTGAAGAACTCCAGTTCAACTGGCCCTTCCAGCTGCCCAGGCCCGGGTAAAAGACCAGATAGACCAGGCTGAACACGATGGTCAGGTAGAACATCATGATCCACCAGGCCGGCAGCGGATTGTTGAATTCCTGAAGGTCCTCATCCCAGACGTGCGGAGTCTTGTCCGGATCGCTCGCCACCTTGCGGCTGCTCTGCATTTTCAGCAGCACCGCGCAGGCCAGCATGCTGACCACGGTCAGCACGCCGATGTAATAGTCCCAGAAGCCTGAAGTGAATTCGCTCATTGCCGCCCCCTTTCGCCAATCCGGTCCTCTTCATCGAAGGGCAGTTGTGCAGCCTCCTCGAAACGCTTCTGGTTGGAACTGCTCCAGGCCCAGATGACGATTCCCACGAACGTCGCAAAGCTCACCACGGTGACGACTTCGCGCACAGTATTGATGTCCATGTTCTTACCTCTTGGTCTTGATTGACGTGCCGAGGACCTGCAGGTAGGCAATGAGCGCATCCTGCTCCGTCTTGCCCTCGAGCTGTTTCTTGGCGCCGGCGATATCGGCATCGCTGTAGGGGTGGCCCAGGGTACGCAACGCCTTCAGGTGATCCTCGATGTCGCCGCCAGCCGCAGGCGACTTGGCAAGCCAGGGGTAGGCAGGCATGTTGGATTCCGGTACCAGTTCGCGCGGGTTGTTGAGGTGGATGCGATGCCAGTCATCGCTGTAGCGGCCGCCAACGCGCGCCAGATCCGGCCCGGTGCGCTTGCTGCCCCACTGGAAGGGCCGGTCGTAGACGAACTCGCCCGCCACTGAATAGTGGCCATAGCGCTCGGTCTCGGCCCGGAACGGCCGGATCATCTGCGAGTGGCAGTTGTAGCAGCCTTCACGGACGTAGATGTTGCGCCCGACCAGTTCCACCGGGGTGTATGGCTTGAGGCCCTGCACCGGTTCGGTGGTGGAGCGCTGGAAGTACAGCGGAACGATCTCGACCAGACCACCGACGGCGACCACCAGGATGATCAGCACGATGAGCAGCGCGCTGTTCTTCTCGATCATGTCATGTGTGAATTTCATGTTTTCCCCTTCAGGCGTGTGCCGCAGCAGGCATCGGAATCACGGCATCCACCGAGCGACCAGACGCAATGGTCTTCCAGACGTTGTAGCCCATGATGAGCATGCCGGAGAAGTACAGGACGCCGCCCAGCAGCCGGATCACATAGAACGGATAGGTGGCCTTGACGCTCTCGACGAAAGTGTAGGTCAGCGTGCCATCCTCGCTGACGGCGCGCCACATCAGGCCCTGCATCACCCCGGCGATCCACATCGCGGCGATGTAGAGCACGATGCCGATGGTCGCCACCCAGAAGTGCGTGGTGATCAGCTTGACGCTGTACATCTCGATGCGTCCGAACAGGCGCGGGATCAGGTAGTACATGCTGCCCATGCTCACCAGGCCGACCCAGCCCAGGGCACCGGAGTGCACATGGCCGATGGTCCAGTCCGTGTAATGCGACAGCGCATTCACCGTCTTGATCGACATCATCGGGCCCTCGAAGGTCGACATGCCGTAGAAAGACAGCGAGACGATGAGGAACTTCAGGATGGGATCGGTGCGCAGTTTGTGCCAGGCCCCCGACAGGGTCATCATGCCGTTGATCATGCCGCCCCACGAAGGCGCCAGCAGGATCAGCGAGAACAGCATGCCGATGGACTGGGCCCAGTCAGGCAACGCCGTGTAGTGCAGGTGGTGGGGGCCGGCCCACATGTAGGTGAAGATCAGGGCCCAGAAGTGCACCACCGACAGGCGGTAGGAGTAGACCGGGCGACCGGCCTGCTTGGGGATGAAGTAATACATCATGCCGAGGAAGCCGGCGGTCAGGAAGAAGCCCACCGCGTTGTGCCCGTACCACCACTGGATCATGGCGTCCTGGACTCCGGCATAGGCCGAGTAGGACTTCCACAGCCCGACCGGCAGCGCTGCGCTGTTCACCAGGTGCAGGATGGCCACCGTGAGGATGAAGGCGCCGAGGAACCAGTTGGCCACGTAGATGTGGGATGTCTTCCGCTTGACCAGCGTGCCGAAGAACACGATGGCGTAGGACACCCACACCAGCGTGATCAGGATGTCGATGGGCCACTCCAGTTCTGCGTATTCCTTGCCGGAGGTAATGCCCAGCGGCAGCGTGATGGCGGCAGCAACGATAATGGCCTGCCACCCCCAGAACGTGAAGGATGCCAGGGCCGGGGCAAACAGCCTCGCATGGCAGGTGCGCTGAACGATGTAGTAGGAGGTTGCAAACAGCGCGCTGCCGCCAAAAGCGAAGATCACCGCATTGGTATGCAGGGGTCGCAGTCGCCCGTAGCTCAGCCAGGGCATGCCAAAGGTCAAGTCAGGCCAGATCAGCTGCGCGGCGATGATGACGCCGACCAGCATGCCGACGATGCCCCATACGACGGTCATCACCGAAAACTGGCGGATGACGCCGTAGTTGTAGCTCTCTTCACGATTCATGGTTATTCCTTAGCTTGCTCTTGCTGGCTCACTCAACCCGCAAACGCAAACGCCGCCTCCGGGGCCGCTTGTGGCAGCCTGGAAAGCGGCGGGTGCGCTGGCATGGATTACCGTCTGCTCCGGGGAAACAGTCCGGCTACTCAGAACTTCCAGCCCAGGCCCACACCAATGGCCAGGGGATCAAGCTTGAGCGTGCTGACCTTGCCGCCGTTGAGGAACACGTCGGTCTGGAGGTAGATCTTCTTGATGTCCAGGTTGAGGAACAGGTTGTTGGACAGCTTGTAGTCGAGGCCGGCCTGCAGGGCGCCGCCGGTGCTGTCGTTCTCCAGGCCCAGGCCGGTGCTCAGCTGGACGCTGCTGATCTTGGTGTAGTTGATACCGGCGCCGACATAGGGACGGACGGTGCCTTCAGGATTGAAGTGGTATTGAATGGTCAGCGTGGGGGGCAGGTGCTTGAAGGACCCGACATTGTTCAGGCCCAGCGCGTTCACGTGGACATTGTGCTTTTGCGGATAGGTCAGGATCAGTTCTGCGGCGATGTTCTTGGTGAAGAAGTAGCTGATGTCCACTTCCGGGATGGTCTTGTCGCTGGCGGTGATGGTATTGGCCGGCAGGACGCCGGTCAGCGCGCCCACACCGGCGCTGCTGCTGTTGTCCATGCCCAGATGCACTGCGCGCACGCGCACCATCCATGGGCCCTCCTTCTGCTGGGCGAAAGCGCCGGCGCTGGCTGCCAGTGCGACTGCTGCCACGATGAGTTTGGTGTTGAATGTTGGCATGACGGGTATCTCTCTCTTATGGAAAAAATCTTGGTGTCTGAAGTATCCGGCGGGACGTCTCCCCCCCGTTTGATCAAGGTCAAACCGCTTGCTTGTCAGGCGGGGCTGCAGACGCAGGCGTGTCATCGTCCATCAGCACCTTCAGGCCGGGTCCTTCCAGGTCGTCGAACTGCCCTCCGCGCAGGGCCATCCAGAAAATCACCCCGATGACCAGCACCAGCAGCACGCTGAGCGGGATGAGCAGGAACAGGACATCCATGAGTCAGACCTTCCCTTCCAGGGACGGCTGTTGCAGCCGCAGGCGCTGGGCATTGAGCACCACGATGAGCGAACTGGCCGACATGCCGATGCCGGCCACCAGCGGCGTCACCAGGCCGGCAAATGCGAGCGGGACTGCCACCAGGTTGTAGGCCAGGGCCCAGGCCAGGTTCTGCCGCAGCACGCGCCGGGTGCGCAGCGCCAGTCGCACCGCCCTGGCCAGGGGCAGCAGTGATTCCGACAGCAGCACGGCATCGGACTGCAACTGTGCGAGGTTGCAGCCACCACCCATGGCCACCGATACATCGGCCTGCGCCAGCACCGGGGCATCGTTGATGCCGTCGCCCACCATGGCCACCCGGGCACCGCCCTTTTGCAGATGGCGCACATAGGCGAGCTTGCCCGCGGGATCCACGCCACCCTTGACATGGACAATGCCAAGCTGGCGCGCCACGTCTTCCACTGCACCCGCATCGTCCCCGGAGAGCAGATGGACCTTGCGGCCGAGCCTGCCCAGATCGGCGACCAGGGCCTGGGCGCCCTCGCGCAACCCATCACCCAGGCGGAACGCCGCCAGCCAGCCCTGCTCGTCCCCCAGCCAGACCACGGTATGCTGGCTGTGCAGCCAGGCCACGGGCGCCGGCCTGCCATGCAATCCTGAAACATAGGCGGCCCGCCCGATGCGATGAGTGCGCCCATCGATCAGGGCCTGGATGCCCTGCCCCGGCTCGTTGCGGATGGCACTCACGCCGAGGCCGGCGGCAGTTTCGCCGCTGTTGCCCGACTTGCCCGTTGCAGCCTGCGCCGTTGCCACTGAACAGAAGGCGCTTGCCAGGGGGTGTTCGGAGCTGCGCTCGAGGGCGGCAGCGATGCGGGTGCAATCGGCGGCGCCCCACGGGCCGAACGTGAGTATCTCCAGCAATTGCATGCGCCCGAACGTCAGTGTGCCGGTCTTGTCCAGGATGAAATCGGTGGCTGCCCCGAGCGACTCGATGGTATGTCCCCGCGCCGCAATCACTCCGCTGGCCGCCAGCTCCCCGGTGGCGACGCTCAATGCCGCAGGGGTGGCCAGCGACAGCGCACAGGGACAGGTGATGATGAGCAGGGAGACGGCAATCCAGAGGGCGCGATCCGGATCGATCCTCAACCAGACCAGCGCAGCCAACACCGCCGTCACCAGCACCCCGGCCACAAACACGCCCGCGGCACGCTGCGCCAGTTCGGCGAGCGGCGGACGCTCGGCCACCGCCCGGTCCACCAGGGCCACAATGGAGGACAGCACCGTCTCGGCGCCAACCCCGGTGACACGCATGACGAAGGCACTGCCCAGATTGACGGCACCGGCAATCAGCCGGCCGCCGGCCTGTTTGTGCACCGGCCGGCTTTCTCCGGTGATCACCGCTTCACTGACCTGGGCGGCGCTCAGGCCGCTGCCATCGGCCGGAATGGTTTCCCCGGGGCGGACCAGGACCAGTTCGCCCGGTTGCAGCCGTGCCACGGCCACCGATTCGGTTTTCAGGCTCTCCAGGTCGCGCACCCGGTGCGCCACTTCGGGCATCACCCGCGCAAGGTGCTGCAAGGGCCGCGCCGCACGCTGGCGTGCCAGCAGCTCCAGGTGGCGCCCGCCCAGGAGCAGGAACATGAACATGGAAACGGAATCGAAATACACCGAACCACCACCGACCAGGGTCGACCAGGTGCTGGCGAAGAAAGCCACCGCGACACCCAGAGCCACCGGAACATCCATTCCGGCGCGGCGACGGCGCAGGTCGGCCCAGGCCCCCTTGAAGAAAGGCGCTGCGGAATACAGCAGCACCGGCAAGGTCAGGATGAGCCCGGCCCAGCGCATCAGCTGCTCGACGTCGGCCGTCATCGTGCCCTCGTCGGCGATGTAGGTCGGGATCGCGTACATCATGACCTGCATCATTCCGAAGCCGGCGACGAACAGGCGCCACAGTGAGGCGCGGCGCGCCTCATCCTGAGCCTGGGCCTGGCGACCGGCATCGAAGGGCGAGACACGGTAGCCGACCTGGCGCACCGCGCGGAGCACGGCGCTCAACCTGACCACGTCGGGGCTCCATGCCACCGTGGCACGATGGTCTGCGTAGTTGACCGATACCCGTACCAGCCCGGCAATGCCGTTGAGGGTCTGCTCGATCAGCCAGGCGCAGGCAGAGCAGCGTATGTCCTCCAGCAGCAGTGTGGCTTCACGATTACCGTCAGCCAGTTCGCGCACGAAGCGCGACTGCATCAGGGGGTCATCGTAGATGGACAGATCCTCGATGGCTGCGCCACCAGACGGCAAGGCTGGCGCAGCGGTCTCACGCCACTGGTAATAGGCCGACAGGCCCCGCCCGGCTATGGTTTCGGCCACCAGGGCACAACCGGGGCAGCACATCAGTCGCGGGCTTCCGTCTATGCAGGCCGTATAGCGCCCTTTATCCGCAGCGGCGACAGGCAGGCCGCAATGGAAACAGGATTCCATGGCTGGCTGCGGATCAGCTTGCGGAGTGTCTGCGCTTTGGTGCATTGTTTGTTGCGGTGCTTTTGATCGGGCTCCGGGAATGCAAACCATTGTTTCAACTCGCGGCCTGCGCTTGTTGATCTGCATCAAGCGCGGGTCCCGGGGTCACCCCGGCCGCACTTTTTTTCATTCACCCAAGGAGTTACCGACATGTCCCGTCATACGTCCATCGGCATCATCGGCACGGGCTGGGTGGGTTCCAGTGTCGCCATCTCCTGTCTGCACAAGGGCATCACCAATGAATTGCTGCTGGCAGATCACAAGACCGAGCTGGCCGAGGGCGAAGCCATGGACTTGCAGCACGGCTCGCCCTTCTATCCGGCCGCCAGCGTGCGCAATGCACGAGTAGAGGACATGCTGGACACCGACGCCATCGTCATTGCCGCCGGCCGCAATGGCGGCCCCGGCCAGTCACGCCTGGAACTGCTGCGTGACAATGCCGCACTCGCCCGGGAACTGGCCGGGGCACTGCGGGGCTACGCCGGCATCGTCATCATGGTCACCAACCCGGTGGATGTCCTGACCTGTGCCTTTACCCGCTACTCGGGTCTGCCACCGGAGCGGGTGATAGGCACCGGAACCATGCTGGACACGGCGCGGCTGCGCCAGGTGCTGGGCGCCCACCTGCAACTGAACCCGATATCCATCCATGCGCAGGTGGTGGGCGAACATGGGGACTCCGAGGTTACGCTGTGGTCCTCGGCGCAGGCCGGCGGCCTCCCCTTGCGCCAGTGGCCCGGGTGGGACCGGTCCGTAGAGACCCGGGTGGCCGACCAGGTTCGCCGGGCGGCCTACGAGATCATCCGACGCAAGGGCGCCACCAACCATGCCATCGGCCTGGTGACGGCCACACTGCTGCAGTCGGTGCTGAGGGATGAACGGCGCATACTGACCGTGTCGAGAGTCCAGTTCGGCGATCCCTCCCTGCAGGACATTGCGCTGTCGCTGCCCTGCATCGTCGGCGCGGACGGTGCACAGCAGGTGCTTCAGCCGCCCATGGATGCCACCGAATCCGCCGGGCTGGCGCATTCGGCAGAGGTGTTGCGCCAGTCCCTGAAGACCTTGTTTCCCTGAAATCCCGCGGTTCGGCAGATAGGCCGCCGGCAGGCTGTCTGCCTGCTAGACTGCGCCCCCTATGCACGTTCACCTGCTTGTCCCGGATCTGCTGGGCCCGCTCACTTCCAGCACACCGCCCGGTGAACTGCGCCTGCCCGGCGCCGAACTGCTGTTTGCGCGTGGTCGGCGCAACCGGGCAGACGTTTCCATGGAAAGCTGGTTGAAGACCCGTTATGGCCTGGACTCACCGGGCGACGCAGGCTTGGCGACCTTCAGTCTGCTGGGGGAGGGTTTGCCCCCAGGCCCCGATGCCTGGCTACGCGCCGACCCGGTTCACCTCAAGGTCGGCATGGACTCCATGATGCTGGCCGACAGCAGCCTGTGTGCGCTGGACCCGGCAGAAGCCGAGGCACTTGCAGGACATCTGAATGCCCATTTCGGCGACAGGATGCCCCTGGTCGCCGCCGACCCGCATCGCTGGTACGTGAGAACGGGCAGCCCGCCCGCGCTGCAAACGCATGCGCTGCCCGAAGTGCGCGGCGGCTCGATCCAGGACTGCATGCCCGAAGGCGAAGACTCGTCACACTGGCGGGCCCTGATGAATGAAGTTCAGATGGCGCTCCACGAGCATCCGGTCAACGAAGCCCGTGAATCCCTGGGGAAGTTGCCAGTCAACAGCCTGTGGTTCTGGGGCCCCGGCACCCACCAGACGCCCGAAGGCATGCCCTTTGACCTGGTGCTGGCCGATGATCCCCTGGCGCGCGGACTCGCGGCTTCCACCAACGCCAGGGCTGCGGGGCTGCCCTCCGATGCCTCGAACTGGCTGGATCACCAGGCATTGCCACTCAGCGGCCGGGTGCTCATCGTGCTCGATGCACTGCGCCCCCTGGCGGCCTACGCGGATGCCCCAGCGTGGTCGCAGGAAGCCGGCCGGCTCGAACGGGCGTGGTTCGTGCCCCTGCTGGCCGCATTGCGCGCCGGCAAACTGGGCATGCTGAGCCTGCATGCCTGCGCGCCCGGCTGGGGCAGCACCGTGGAAGCGACACGCATCGATCTGCAGCGCTTCTGGCGCCGTGCAAAACCGCTGCAACGGCACGCGCAAAGCTCCGATGCAGGAAGCCAATCCACATGAATCCGGTCCTGTCCACCCGCAAGGTGCCGCTGCGTTGCGAAGACCGGCTGGCACGCGAGGGCCTGCACCCGGTGCTGGCCCGCCTGTTTGCTGCGCGCGGCGTCACCGCGCGCAGCGAGCTCGATGACGCCCTCGGGGGGCTGCTGCCACCATCGTTGCTGCTGGGCATGGAAGCCGCCGCCTCGCGCCTGGCCGATGCCATCGAAGCGCGCCAGCGCATCGTCATCGTCGCGGACTACGACTGCGACGGTGCCACTGCCTGCGCGGTCGGCATGCGTGCCCTGCGCGCCATGCGCACCAGCGATGGCCGCAGCGCCGATGTGCGCTACATCGTGCCGGACCGCTTCCGCTATGGCTACGGACTGACACCGGAAATCGTGGCGCTCGCAGCGACGCTCAAACCACAGGTCATCGTCACCGTCGACAACGGCATCGCCAGCACCGATGGCGTGGCCGCCGCCAACGCGCTGGGCATCGAAGTCATCGTGACTGATCACCACCTCCCCGGCCCGACCCTGCCCGCAGCCAGGGCCATCGTCAATCCCAACCAGCCCGGTTGCACCTTTCCCAGCAAGTCGATTGCGGGAGTGGGCGTGATGTTCTACGTGATGCTGGCACTGCGCGCGGAAATGCGCCGGCGCGGGCTGTTCGGGAATACTGATGGCGACAAGGGCAGCGCAGGCGGACCAGCCCTGGCGGAACTACTCGACCTGGTGGCACTCGGAACGGTGGCCGACGTGGTGTCGCTGGACCGTAACAACCGCATCCTGGTGACGCAGGGCTTGAAGCGCATGCGCGCAGGTCGTGCCCAGCCCGGCCTGAAGGCCCTGTTCGCCGTCGCCGGACGCGAAGCGTCGCGCGCCACCTGTTTCGACCTGGGCTTCCTGCTCGGGCCGCGCATCAATGCCGCCGGACGCCTGACCGACATGTCCCTCGGCATCGAATGCCTGATCACCGAGAACCAGGGCAAGGCGCTGGAACTGGCTCGCACGCTGGATGAACTGAATCGCGAGCGGCGCAGCATCGAAGGCGGCATGCGCCTGGAGGCCGAGCGCATGCTGGAACAACTGGACATAGGCGAAAGCGCCTCGCTGTCGCTGTTCGACCCGGGCTGGCATCAGGGTGTGGTCGGCATTCTGGCCGGTCGCGTCAAGGAACGCTGGCACCGGCCGACGATTGCCTTTGCCCGTGCCGGCGATGGCGGCAGCGCCAGCGCGGAACTGAAGGGATCCGGGCGCTCCATCCCGGGCCTGCACCTGCGCGATGCCCTGGACCTGGTGGCCAAGCGCGAAGAAGGCCTGTTGCTGCGCTTCGGCGGGCACGCAGCCGCAGCCGGGGTCAGCATCCTCGAACGGGACTATGCGCGCTTTGTGCCGGCCTTCGAGCAAGCGGTGCGCGACATGCTCCCGCCGGAGGCGCTGGAACGACGCGTGGAAACGGACGGCTCTCTGGAGCCGGGGTATCTGGAACTGGGAACGGTGCGCCTGCTGGAAAGCCAGATCTGGGGCCAGGGTTTCCCGCAGCCGCTGTTCTGCGATGATTTTTCGGTGGTAAACCAGCGCATTGTCGGGGATGCCCACATGAAGCTGCGCCTGAAACGCAATGAGCGTGTCATCGAGGCCATGGCCTTCAACACCCTCGAGGTGCTACCGGAACGGGTGCGCGCTGCCTACCGGGTCGCCATCAACGAATTCAACGGCGCCCAGATGGTGCAACTGGTAATCGAGCACTGGCAGCCGGCCCCCTGACCGGCTGCAGGACCGGTGAGGTGCGGATCAGCGCCCGCGCTTGGCCGACCAGGTCGTGCTCTGGCTGGCCGTCTTGACCGTGCCTTCGATGGCATTGCCGTTGACCTTGCCACTGTATTCAGTCCCACCAGCATTGAAACTGATCTGGTCACCACGCATCTTGCCGCCGATGGCGATGGTCTGGCCGCCGGCCTCCAGTGATCCGCTGATCATCTGGTATTTCTGCTTCAACGTGAGTTTGCCGCCGCCGAACTGCCAGGTGCCCTCGACCTTGGCCGGCACGATCCACAGGTGGGCGATGCACCAGTAGCTGCACTCGCCGCTTTCGGTGGCGGTTGCGGTGTCGTCGTCTTCCCAGTCACCCATGGTGAATGAATTGGAAACGATGCGCGTACCGGGCTTGAGGTCGAGGATCTTCGGGCGCAGCCGCAGATTGAGTTCCGGCAGCAGGAACATGGTAATGACGGTGGCGTGCGAGAAATCACTCTGGAAGATGTCGGCACGGGCAAAGCTCGCCTTGTCCACCACACCGGCCTTGCCGGCATTTTCCTGGGACAGTTTGACCATCTCCGGGTTGTACTCGATGCCATGCGACTTGACGCCACGTTTGGCCGCGGCAATGACGGTGCGCCCGTCACCCGAGCCCAGGTCGATCAGGATGTCGGCAGGCGTCACCTTGGCCATGTCGAGCATCTTGTTGACCAGGATATCCGAAGTCGGAACCCACACCACGTCCTTGCCTGCCTGCCCCACTTCCGGCTTGAACCCGGGCGTTTGTGCCACCGCCCCCGAAGCAGCAACCAATGCCGCCACACACATCCATCGTGCCATCCCCGTGAATTGCATTTTCTGTCTCCCCTTGAATGAACCTGTCAGCGCCTTGACACAATCACCACACCGACGAACGCCGTCAGCAGGATGGCAAACCAGATGAGTGACCAGCCGGGAATGGACAGTCCCAGAAAGTCCCACGGCTTCAGAACGCAACTTCCCTCGTATTGCAGCAGCGGCGGCACCATCTTGCCCAGCTTCGAGGCATCCAGCCATTGTTCCAGCCAGCCACCCATGCACTCCAGGGCACGTTTGTGGTCACTCTGAATATGCAGGTGGTAACCGGCCGCCGCGATGCCACCCGCAGAAACCAGCATTCCCAGCACGCCGTACAGGGTAGTGCCCGTCCGGCCCGGCCGATGCAGGGCGGCGACAAGGCTGACCAGTCCGACGACCATGAAACCGATGCGCTGGACAATGCACCAGGGACAGGGATCGAGGTTCTCCAGATGCTGCAGGTAGAGCGCAAAGCCGAGCAGGGCCAGGCAAACCAGGAACATGAGTGTGAATATGCCCGGGGGAACGCGGGAGGAGAATTTGATGGCCACGATTGAACTGCTGACTTGGGAGCGGATAGGGTATCCGACCCGCGCCGCCACCGCAAACGCCGCCGGCCAGAGGGCTGCCCACATGTATAATCGTCGCCTTTCGCGCGGCTCCTCCCCACTGGAACAAGGCAAATGGAAGCAGAACGCATCAACGCCATCGCCAACACGGTCTCCGACCTGAACAGCAGGACCGGCGAGCTCCGGAGGTATCTTTGACTTCGATCTCAAGAAAGAGCGCCTGACCGAAGTCAGCGCGCGGCTCGAAGATCCCGGCGTCTGGTCTGACGCCAAGCGCGCCCAGGAACTGGGACGCGAAAAAAAACAGCTTGAAGTCACTGTCGGAACCCTCGAGACCCTGGCCACGCAGCTGCGTGACCTGGGCGAGTTGTTCGAGCTCGCCCGGGACGACAATGATGACGACACCCTGATTGCAGTCGAGGTCGACCTGACCGGATCGACGCGCCTGGTGGAGGACATGGAATTCCAGCGCATGTTCTCCGACCCGCTGGACGCCAACAACTGCTTCATTGACGTGCAGGCCGGGTCCGGCGGCACGGAAGCCCAGGACTGGGCGCGCATGCTGCTGCGCATGTACCTGCGCTATTGCGAGCGCAAGGGCTTTCACGTCGATGTGCTCGAAGAGTCCGATGGCGAGGTTGCCGGCATCAAGAGCGCCACCATCAAGGTGACCGGCACTTATGCCTACGGCCAGCTGCGCACCGAGGTGGGCGTTCATCGCCTGGTGCGCAAGTCACCGTTCGACTCGAATGCACGGCGCCACACATCGTTTGCCAGCGTGTTTGTCTACCCGGAGGTGGATGACGGCATCGATATCGACATCAACCCGGCGGATTTGCGCATCGATGTCTACCGCGCCTCGGGTGCCGGCGGCCAGCACGTGAACAAGACCGAATCGGCAGTGCGCATCACCCACCTGCCCACCAACATCGTGGTGCAGTGCCAGAACGACCGATCCCAGCACCGCAACCGCGCCGAAGCCATGTCCATGCTGAAGTCCAAGCTGTACGAGGCCGAGCTGCGCAAGCGCAATGAAGCCAAGCAGGCTGCCGAAGATGCCAAGACCGACATCGGCTGGGGCCACCAGATCCGCTCCTACGTGCTGGACCAGTCCCGCATCAAGGACCTGCGAACCGGGGTGGAGATCGGCAACACACAATCCGTGCTGGACGGCAATCTCGACGAATTCATCAACGCCAGCTTGAAGCAGGGCGTGTAATCCAGGAGCGGCACTCATGGCGCAAGACACCGGAATTCAACCGCTTCACGACGAGAACCAGATCATCGCCGATCGAAGGGCGAAGCTGACCGAGCTGCGCAGCAGGGGCAATGCCTTCCCCAATGACTTCGACCGCGCCCACTTTGCCGGTGACCTGCATGTTGCGCACGCAGGCAAGAGCAAGGAAGAACTGGAGGCAGCACCGGTCACCGCCCGCATTGCAGGCCGCATGCTCCTCAAGCGCGTCATGGGCAAGGCAAGTTTCGCCACCTTGCAGGACATGAGCGGGCGCATGCAGATCTACGTCACCAATGACGGCACCGGCGCCGAGGTGCATGCCGATTTCAAGCACTGGGACATCGGTGACATTCTCGGCGTGGAAGGCGAGTTGTTCAGGACACGTACCGGCGAGCTGACCATACAGGTTCGTTCGCTGCGCCTGCTGACCAAGGCCTTGCGCCCGCTGCCGGAAAAATTCCATGGGCTCACCGACCAGGAAGCCAGATACCGGCAGCGCTATGTGGACCTCATCACCAGCGAGGACGCGCGCCGGGTGTTCCAGGCACGCAGCCGCATCATCCAGGAGATCCGCGGCTTCATGGTGAACAAGGGCTTTCTCGAGGTGGAAACACCGATGATGCAGCCGATTCCCGGTGGCGCCAGCGCCAAGCCCTTCGAGACGCACCACAACGCGCTCGACATGAAGCTGTACCTGCGCATCGCGCCGGAGCTGTACCTGAAGCGCCTGGTGGTGGGCGGGTTCGAGAAGGTCTTCGAGATCAACCGCAATTTCCGCAACGAGGGCATCTCGACCCGGCACAACCCCGAATTCACCATGATCGAGTTCTACGAGGCTTATCGCGACTATCGACACCTGATGAGCTTCACCGAAGAGATGCTGCGCACCGTTGCGCAGAGCGTCCTCGGCACGACCCAGCTGCAATACGGCGAGCACCTGATCGACATCGGCAAGCCGTTTGCGCGCCTGAGCCCGGCGCAAGCCATCCTGGAGTACTGCCCTGAATACGCCATGGCGCAGTTGCAGGACCGGGCCTTCCTGATCAACGAACTGGCCCGCCTCGGGGCCCACGTGAAGGGCGAACCCGGCACTGGCGCACTGCAACTGATGCTGTTCGAGGAAACTGCCGAAGCAAAGCTGATACAACCGACCTTCATCGTCGATTATCCGGCCGAGCTTTCCCCCCTGGCGCGACGCAATGACCAGAACCCGGACATCACTGACCGCTTCGAGCTGTTCATCACCGGCCGCGAGATGGCCAATGGTTTTTCGGAGCTGAATGATCCTGAGGACCAGGCCGACCGTTTCGCGCAACAGGCCAAAGCCAAGGATGCTGGAGACGAGGAAGCCATGTACTTCGATGCCGACTACATCCGGGCGCTCGAGCACGGACTGCCCCCCACCGCAGGCGAAGGTATAGGCATAGACCGCCTGGTGATGCTGTTCACCAACTCGCCCAGCATCCGCGACGTGCTGCTGTTCCCGCACCTGCGCCCGGAAGGCGGCTGAGGCCGGGCGCCGCCCCGGCGCTGCATCTCTCCACCCAGGCTGCGTGTAACAGCACTGCCAGGGATGTCACAAACGGTTACAGCCATGCCTGTCAACAGCGACATACTGGTTGCGTTGGTGTGTGTAATTGCCAACCGTATCTTCATCCGCAACCGGGAGAGCCCCAATGACTGCCGACATCGCAACCCGCAACACCCATCCCATGGTGGTCATCGCCGCCATTGCAGTCACCCTGTTCGCCATGACGGGCATGGCCGCAATCATGGGCTGGATTCCAGGACCCACGGGATCACAGGCCGGCGCGACCAGGCAATCGGCACCCCTGGCACTGGCGCAGGCCGCCTCTCCTGCGGCACCGCCAGCCCCCACCGCGGCAACCGTCTCGACACCGAATCCAACAGCCAGGCCTGTCACGGAAAAACGTCCGGTCAGGACCGAGGCACGAAAGGACAGTCCGGCTGCACAGGCACCGAAGCCGGCTGCGCCGGTTCAGGCAGCCGGCACCGCAGCACCCGCACCGGTACTTGCATCAGCCCCCAGGTTTGAAACGGCTTACCCGCCACCCGCCCCCTCGGGGGTCGTGACGGAATCCGATGCCGTACGCCAACGCGCGCCCTGCTTCGATTGCGGCACCATTGAATCGGTGCGTCAGGTCGAGAAAAAAGGCGAAGGCAGCGGACTGGGTGCCGTGGCCGGTGGCCTGCTGGGCGGACTGCTGGGGCACCAGACCGGCGGCGGCCGCGGCCGCGACGTCATGACCGTGGTTGGCGCAGTGGGGGGTGCCGTAGCCGGCCACCAGATCGAGAAGACCACGAAAAAATCGACTGCCTACGAAGTGACAGTGCGCTTCGAGGATGGGACCACCCGCGTCCTGCAACAGGCCAGCGAGCCAGCGTGGCGCATGGGTGACCGTGTCAGGGTGGTCAACAGCGAGATCGTGCCGGCCAGCTAGCCCGCCATCCCTGGACGAATCGGGCCTTGCCTGATTCGTCCACCGCCATGGGCACCCTCGCCCGCAGCAGTTCCCCGTTCAGGCTGTCGTACCAGCCGATTTCAGCAGGCCACCCAGTTTGCCGATCAATTCGTCGATGTGGGCTTTCTGCAGGATCAGCGGGGGCGACAACGCAATGGTGTCGCCCGTAACACGGATCAGCACACCCTCCTCGAACGCCCGCCGGAAAATGTCGAAGGCCCGGGCCCCCGGCCGCCCCTCCAACGGGGCCAGTTCTATCGCTGCGGCGATTCCCATATTACGGATGTCGATGACATGGGGCGCCTGCCGCAGGGAATGTACGGCGTCTTCCCAGTAAGAGGCCAGGCTGCGGGCATTGTCGAGCACGCCTTCATCCCTGAAAGCGGCCAGGGAAGCCAGACCGGCAGCGCAGGCAACCGGGTGGCCCGAGTAGGTATAACCGTGGAACAGTTCCACACCGTCCGGTCCATGCATGAAGGCATCATGGATCTGCGGCTTCACCAGCACCGCGCCCATCGGGATGACACCATTGGTCAGTCCCTTGGCCACACACATCAGGTCAGGCACCACGCCAAACCGGTCCATGCCAAAGGGCTCGGCCAGGCGCCCGAATCCGGTGATGACTTCGTCAAAGATCAGCAGGATGCCATGCTGGTCACAGATGGCACGCAGACGCTGCAGGTAACCCTTGGGCGGAATGAGCAGGCCGGTGGAACCGGCCACTGGCTCGACGATGACCGCAGCGATGGTCTGGGCGCCATGCCGGGCAATCACGGCCTCCAGTTCGTCGGCAAGATGTGCGCCCCATGCCGGCTGCCCGCGGGTGAAGGCGTTATGTTCCAGATTGTGGGTATGCGGCAGATGGTCGACGGCCGGCAGCAATTGGCCGAACATCGTGCGGTTTGCCGGAATGCCGCCCACCGACATGCCGCCAAATCCGACGCCATGATAAGCGCGCTCACGCCCCACCAGCCGGATACGCTGCCTGTCGCCCTTGGCGGAGTGCCAGGCGAGTGCAATCTTCAGGGCGGTGTCGGCCGCTTCGGAGCCGGAATTGGTAAAGAAAGCCTGGCTGAACCGACCACCGGCAAATGCCAGCAACTCATCGGCCAGCTGGAATGCCGCAGGGTGTCCGATCTGGAAGGCGGGCGAGTAATCCAGCGTGGCAACCATCTGCTGCACGGCGGCGACGATACCCGGGTGTGCGTGTCCCAGCGGCGTGCACCACAGCCCTGACGTGCCATCCAGAATCTGGCGCCCATCCACGGTTCGATAGTGCATACCGGCAGCCGAGGCCATCAGCCTGGGATTGGCCTTGAAAGCACGATTGGCCGTAAACGGCATCCAGTAGCCGTCAAGATGAGTCTTTTGCGGATTCGAATTCATGATCGCATTCTCGACAGGGTGATACGAATCGCTCCGGTCTGCGCCGGAACGGGTGAAAGATAGCTGGAGAGCTCAGTCGGACTGACGGCTTGCCACGATGACTTCATGCAGGCTTCGATTCGACGCGGATCGAACGGGATAGGTGTGGTGCAGCAGGGCACACAGGTCCCACAACAGCAGATCGCCGGGACGCCACTGGTGACGATAAACAAAACGTGTATCGGTGGCCAGGGCATGCAGCTCGGCAAGGAGGTGCCGCCCCTGCTCGTCCGGCATCCCCTCGACTTCCACGGCATGATATCCGACGAAGAGTCCCCGCCTTCCGGTCACCGGGTCGGTACGAACCAGCGGCTGGCGCACAGCGGCATTGGAGCCTGGCCCGCCGCCATGAGCAATGGCACCGAAGCGATGCACGGCCATCAGGCCATTCAGGGCCTCCTTGCGCTGTGCACCGAGTTCGTCGTAGGCCGCCCGCACCGCGGCGAACTCGATCTCGCCGCCCTCGGTCGGGCACTCATTGAGCGAGGACACGCACAACAGTGCCGGGCCGGTGGCCTTGATTTCTCCGTGGGAATGCCAGCGTGAAGGTGTTGCAGCCGAAGCCGCGGGCCCCTGGGACCGGTATCGCCGCACGCCACCGTCAGGCCTGCCCATGCGCCTGCTGAGGCCCAGCAGATCGTCATCGGCGAGAGGATGCTCACGGATCACCAGCAGGCTGTGTTCATCCAGGACCTGCCACAGCGATGCCACAGTCTCATCATCGATTGCCGCATCCAGCCGCAGGCCACTGATCTCCACGCCCAGGTGCTGGTGCAAGGGTTTCATTCCGAGTGCCATGCTCATCACATCCTCCTGCTGCTGCCGGAACGGGAGCCGAGTCACCCCTTGTATGGCCATGCAGGATTGACTCGGCCCTGAAGCTGCATGCCCAAGCTTCGCAGATGCCACAGTCCCGATCAAGGCCTGCCGTTCAGCAGACGCCGACTGACTTCAGCCGCGGCTATGTTTGACGACTTTCGCTCGCAGGTCGTGCTTGTCGGCGCCGGTCACCTTCACCTGGGCAAACGCTCCGACGCGCAAGGCCTTGCCGTCCTCCACCACCACAACGCCGTCGATCTCTGGGGCATCGGCGCTGGACCGTGCAATGGCCAGTCCGTCTTCGGTGATTTCATCCACCAGAACCGTGATGGTCTTGCCCACCCTGGCTTTGAGACGTTTGGCACTGATGGATTCCTGGAGCAGCATCAGTCGCGCCTGCCGCTCTTCCCGAACTTCATCAGGCACCGGGTCGGGCAGATCGTTTGCGAGCGCACCCTCGACCGGAGAATAGGCAAAGCAGCCAACCCGATCCAGTTCCGCCTCCTTGAGGAAATCGAGCAGTTCCTGGAACTCCGCCTCGGTTTCCCCGGGAAATCCGGCAATGAAAGTGCTGCGTATGGTCAGGTCCGGACAGATGGACCGCCAGGCCCGTATGCGCTCGAGGTTGACCTCCGCATGCGCAGGACGCTTCATGAGCTTGAGGATGCGCCGGTTGGCGTGCTGGAAGGGCACATCAAGATAAGGCAGGATCCTTCCCTCCGCCATCAATGGAATGACCTCATCCACATGCGGGTAGGGATAGACATAATGCAAGCGTACCCAGACCCGGTCGGGCCCCTCCGTGCCGCCCAGCTCACCCAATGCGGTAGCCAGTTCCTTCATGCGAGTCTTGAGCGGCTTGCCGCCCCAGAAACCCGTGCGATAGCGGGTATCCACGCCATAGGCGCTGGTGTCCTGGGAGATCACCAGCAACTCGCGCACGCCCGCCTTGACGAGATTTTCCGCCTCCTGCATCACCTCCCCGACCGGTCGTGACACCAGATCGCCACGCATTGAGGGAATGATGCAGAAGGTGCAGCGATGATTGCAGCCCTCGGATATCTTCAGGTAAGCATAATGGCGGGGCGTCAGCTTGATGCCCTGCGGCGGCACCAGACTGGTGAAGGGATTGTTCGTTTCGGCCAGCGGCTGGGGCAGGTGCTCATGCACTGCGGACATGACTTCCTCGACCGCATGCGGGCCGGTCACAGCCAGCACCTTCGGATGCGCCTGCCGGACGATGTCCCCCTTGGCACCCAGGCATCCCGTGACGATCACCTTGCCATTCTGGGCCAGCGCCTCGCCTATGGCGTCCAGCGACTCCTCCACCGCGGAATCGATGAAACCACAGGTATTGACCACGACCAGATCGGCCCCTTGATAGCTGGGCGAGATGGCATAGCCTTCGATTCGGAGCTGGGTGAGGATGCGTTCGGAGTCAACCAGCGCCTTGGGACAACCCAGGGAGACGAATCCGACTTTTGGGGATGCTGACATGAAGCCTGCCGCGGAGGGGAAGGCTGAGATTATAGGCCAGCCAACCCGTAATTCCGCGACGCCTTAGAGTGCCTGACAATGCGAGGGAACACATCCCCTCGCGCTCCCCTAAGTCAGCGCGCCTAACGGCAATTCTGTCAGGCGCTCTTACTTCTTGTCTTCGGTTGCTTTGTCACCAGGTGGCTGGACAGCGGAACCGCCCGCCGGGGGGACGGGGAAGCCGGGAAACGAAAAGCCGCCAAACATGTTGCGCGTCTGGCTCTGCAACTGCTCCTGCATCTGGGTGAACATGTTGTGACTCTGGTCCATGTAGGCTGAGACCACGCTTTGCATGGCCGGCCCCTGGAAGGAGAGGAACTGTTTCCACATGTCCTGGTTTGCGGGTGCGTTCGCTCCGTACATCGACTGCGACTGGTCCTGCAGGCGCTTCTGCACTTCGTTGAAAAGCTGGATATTGCTTTCCAGGTATGAACCGACCATTCCCTGCATGGCACTGCCATAGAAGCGGATGAACTGTGACAGCACATCCGAGGAGAACATCGGAGCGCCACCCGCCTCCTCATCGAGAATGATCTGCAACAGGATGCTGCGGGTCAGGTCCTCCCCCGACTTGGCATCCAGGATCTGGAAGACCTCCTGCTTGAGCACCAGTTCCTTCACGTCTGCAAGCGTGATGTAGCTGCTGGTCTTGGTGTCGTAAAGACGCCGGTTGGGGTACTTCTTGATCAGGCGAACGATTTCTGACATGGAGCCGCCATTTGAAGTCTCGAAGTTTTTCGGGCCTCCGGCCAGGGTCGAACACCATGGACCGGGGCTACTGCGAGGCACCATACACCAAAACAAGGCGGGTTGGCGAGCCCGGCAGAACGGGCCAGCCAGCCGCGAAGTCCTACTGCATGTGCTGCCCGCCATTGATGGCGATATTCGCACCATTGACGAATGCCGCCTCCTCGGAGCACAGGTAAATGATGAGGCCGGCAACCTCTTCGGGCTTGCCGAGTCGGCCATTGGGTATCTGCGGAACGATCTTGGTATCCAGGATGTCCTTCGGGATGGCGGTGACCATCTTGGTACCGATGTAGCCGGGGGAGATGGTGTTGACCGTGACCCCCTTGCGCGCGACCTCGAGCGACAGCGACTTGGTGAACCCGTGCATGCCGGCCTTGGCTGCAGCGTAATTGGTCTGCCCGAAGGCGCCCTTCGATCCGTTCACCGACGACACATTGATGATGCGCCCCCATCCACGCTCGACCATGCCATCACAGACCTGTTTGGTCATGTTGAATACCGAATCGAGGTTGGTGCGCATGACAGCATCCCAGTCGGCCTTGGTCATCTTGCGAAATGTCATGTCGCGCGTGATCCCGGCATTGTTGACGAGGATGTCCACCGGCCCTAGATCGACGACCACCTTGTCCATGCACTGGGTGCAGGAATCGAAATCCGAAACATCCACGCAGTAGGCGTGAAAGTTGTAACCGCGTCGCTTCATGGCCGCCAACCACTTGTCGGCGCCCTGGTTCGAGGGTGAATAAGTGACTGCCACCCGATAACCCGCATCGGCCATCTTTGCGCTGATGGTTTCCCCCAGGCCGCCCATGCCACCCGTGATTACTGCCAGTCTGCTGTTCATGATGTTCCCCGTGACTTGAATTGATCTAAGCCATGTACAGGCCACCGTTGATGGTGATGTTGGCGCCTGTAATGTATGCCGATTCCTCCGAAACCAGGTAGTTCACCAGGCCGGCAATCTCCTCCGGCCGGGCCAGCCTGCCCATGGGTATCTCCCGTGTAACCTGCTCCAGAACATGCGGCGGCATCGCCTTGACCATATCGGTCGCCACATATCCGGGAGAGACCGTGTTTACCGTAACGCCCTTGGCCACAAGTTCCTGCGCCAGGGCCTTGGAAAATCCATGCATGCCCGCCTTGGCTGCCGAATAGTTGGTCTGGCCGAACTGCCCGCGAAGCGCATTGACCGAGGAGATATTGATGATGCGCCCCCAGCCGCGGCTACCCATGCCCTCCACCACCTGGCGACTGACATTGAAAACCGAATTCAGGTTGGTATTGATCACAGCCATCCAGTCTTCCGCGCTCATGCGCCGGAGCAGGCCATCGCGCGTGATTCCGGCATTGTTGACCAGCACATCGACTTCACCAAGACTGGTTCGCACGGCGGCGATCATGTCCACGCAGGACTGGAACTCATCCACATTGCCTTCGGCTGCATGCATGTCGAAACCTTCCCCCCGCATCGCCGCCAGCCACTCCTCGCGCTTCGGATAATCCCTCGGACATCCCGCCGCCACCCGCAGCCCCGATTGAGCCAGTCTCCTGCAGATCGCCGTGCCGATTCCACCCATACCCCCGGTCACAAGAGCCACTCGTCCCGCCAGTGTCATTGCTTATCCGTTCACGCTGGTTACCGTTCGCCACCGGTAACGGTGGCGCCCCCTTCCCGCCTGGCTTCAGCGCTCCACTGCCAGTGCCACACCCATGCCGCCGCCTATGCACAGCGATGCGAGGCCGCGCCTGGCGTCACGCCGCTGCATTTCATGCAACAGCGTCACCAGTACCCTGCACCCGGAGGCGCCTATAGGGTGGCCCAGCGCAATGGCGCCGCCGTTGACATTGATACGCCCGGTATCCCAGCCCATCTGCTTGTTGACGGCGATCGCCTGGGCAGCAAAGGCCTCATTGATTTCCATGAGGTCCAGGTCCGAGTGCTTCCAGCCAGCCCGCGCCAGGCAGCGCTGGGAGGCAGGGACCGGGCCCATGCCCATGATCTTGGGATCCAGTCCGGCCGACGCGTAGGCTTTGACCTTCGCCAGCGGTTTCAATCCCAGTTCTTCGGCCTTGGCTGCCGACATCATGATGACCGCGGCAGCGCCGTCGTTGATCCCGGATGCATTGCCGGCGGTGACTGTGCCCGCCTTGTCGAAGGCAGCCCGCAATCCCGACAGCGTTTCGGCAGTGGTGCCGTGCTTGGGGTACTCATCCATATCAAAAACTTTCGGCGGCCCTTTGCGCTGGGGAATCTCCAGCGGCAGGATTTCATTTTGGAAGCGCCCGGCTTTCTGCGCAGCCTCGGCCTTCTGCTGGCTGGCCGCCGCAAACTCGTCCTGTTCGGTCCGGGATATCTGGAACTGCCGAGCGACGTTCTCCGCCGTTACACCCATGTGGTAGTTGTTGAAAATGTCCCACAGGCCATCGACAACCATTGAATCCACCAGCTTGGCATCGCCCATGCGAAAACCATCCCTGAAATTGGGCAACACATGGGGTGCCAGGCTCATGCTCTCCTGCCCCCCGGCAATGATGATTTCCGCATCACCACACTGGATGGCCTGGGCCGCGAGGTGGGTCGCCTTGAGCCCGGAGCCGCAGACCTTGTTGATGGTCATGGCCGGCACCCTGTCGGGCAGACCGGCCTTGAGGGCTGCCTGACGGGCGCCGTTCTGCCCGGTGCCTGCAGCCAGCACCTGGCCCATGATCACTTCAGACACCTGCTCGCCCTTGAGGCCGGTCTTCGCCATCAGGCTGCGGATCACGTGCGCGCCCAGGTCCGCTGCCGACACATGGGCCAGGGCCCCGCCAAATTTACCGATGGCCGTCCGGCCGGCGGCAACGATCACGACATCCGTCATGTACTTCTCCTTTTCATGCGGCCAGCCGGCTTCCCGGAGCGGAAAGCTGTCAGGCCGCCTGTTCCTTTACATACAAGCCAGGTGCCGGCTCCATCGCCTTGTGCCCCCCGCCACCCAGTTGCTTCTTCGCCTTGACCTTGCGCCCGCCATGCGTGGCAAGCCAGTTGATCCAGTCGGTCCACCAGCTACCAGGATGCTCCACGGCCTGACTGAGCCACGCCGTGGGATCGGCAGGCAGGGCCTCCCCGGTCCAATAGCTGCGGCGATTCCTGGAGGCCGGATTGATGATGCCGGCAATGTGTCCGCTCGCACCCAGCACGAATCGCATGGGCCCCTTGAGCAGCGAGGTGGAAAGATAGGCGCTCTCCCAGGGCACGATGTGGTCTTCGCGCGTCGCCACCAGATACGCCGGCATGCGCAGGCGTCCGAGATCGACCGTCTCACCGAGCATCTGCAGTTGCCCGGGTTCGCGCAGGGCATTGCGCAGATAGGTGTTGCGGATATACGTGCAATACATGGGGCCGGGAAGATTGGTGGAGTCGGCGTTCCAGTACAGCAGATCAAAGGCCGGGGGGCTGTTACCCTTGAGATAGTTGTTCACCACATAGGGCCAGACCAGGTCATTGGCGCGCAGTGAGGAAAACACCACCGCCAGTTCCTTGCCCGGCATGATGCCGCCCTGCCCGATGGCCGCCTCTCGTGCCGCCACACCGGCCTCATCGACGAACAGCCCGATTTCGCCGGTATCGGAAAAATCCAGCATGGAGGCCAGCAGGGTCAGGCTCGTGACCCATTCCTGCTTGCGCGCGGAGAGCACCGCAAGCGCGGATGCCAGCAAGGTTCCACCGATGCAGAAACCCAGTGCATTGATCTTCTTCGCCCCGGAGATATCCCGTACCGCCGCCAGCGCCTGGATGATGCCCTTGTCGATGTAATCATCCCAGGTGAGGCCTGATTGTTCCTGGCCGATGTTGCGCCAGGACACCATGAAAACGGGATGGCCCTGTTCCACGGCATGACGGACCAGCGAGTTATCCGGCTGCAGGTCGAGGATGTAGAACTTGTTGATGCAGGGCGGCACGATGATCAGCGGCCTGGCATGGACCTCATCCGAGAGGGGCTGATACTGGATGATCTCGATCAGCTCATTGCGATAGACCACGGCACCCGCGGTGGTCGCGATATTCCGCCCCACCTCGAATGCCGAATCGTCCGTGGTCGATATGCGGCCCTTCTGCACGTCTTCCAGAAAGTTGCGCATCCCGCCCACCAGACTGGCGCCCTGTGTTTCCACAGCCAGCTTGAGCGCTTCGGGATTGGTCGCGGCAAAATTCGCCGGACTTACCGCATCGGTCATCTGACGCGCAGCGAAACGCAGGCGATCCCGGTCGCGCTCACTCAAGCCCAGCGCATCGATGGCATCGATGATGAAGCGGGCGTTGAGCAGATAGCTTTGGCGCACGTAATCATGAAACGGCGACAGCTTCCATTCCGGCGCAGAAAAGCGCCGGTCCTCCGGACTGCCGCCAGCGGGAAGCACCATGCCGCCGCCGAACAGCGACGCCCATAACTTCACGTGCTCGGCGGAATACTGCCATTGCAATTCCGCCAGCTTGTTCAGCGTTTCGGGGGACGGCTTTCCGACCGACTGCAGGGCTTCCAGAACCTTCGGATCCCCGCTCGCGGCAAGACTCTTGAAGAAATTCTCCATGAGTGCCTGTGCGGACATTGCTGACGGCGAGGGAGGAATCGGATTCATGCCAGCCATCAATAAAGAGTGGATCGCGTTGAATTTCAGGAAAGATTGTGGGTTCAGTTTAACACCCGTTTATTGCACTGCACCAGACATACGGACGCACAAGTGCGCTCCGATTCATCATGCCATGATGACCATTTAATATGATCATATTTGAGTAGTACCTATTTTCATTATTAGTCCTATAAGCAATTTATTATCAAATAACCGGCCATTCAACTGCTCCCTGGAGAGACAAGCCCGGTGATGACTGTGGTCACAAATCGGTTCACCATGCGGCGGTTGCAGCGTCCGGTCGGCTGAATTACCCTTGCCCCCCTGATCGAGCCGCCGCATTTGTCAACGGACGGCATCCATGAAAACACTGACCAAGGGGGAAAAATGGGCAAGCTGGACGGACGAGTTGCCATCGTTACTGGGGCCAGTCGCGGCATCGGGAAATCCATTGCACTGCTGCTGGCCAGCGAAGGCGCAAAGGTGGTCTGCGCCGCGCGCACGATCAATGAAGGTGATCACCGCATGCTGGAAGGCTCCCTCTCCAGCACCGTGCAGAACATCAAGGATGCCGGCGGCGAAGCCGTGGCCGTGGCCACTGACGTCTCAGCGGAAGGCGATTGCCAGAACCTCATCAAGTCCGCCAGGGATGCTTTCGGTCCTGCGGACATTCTGGTCAACAATGCCGCACTGAACTGGTATGTGCCGGTGGCGGAGTACGACGTGCGCAAGTGGATGAAGGCCTTTGCCGTGAATGTCCATGGCCCCTTCATGCTGGCGAAGTTTGCCATCCCGGGGATGATCGAGAAGGGTCGCGGCTCGATCATCAACATTTCTTCGGGCGCCGCCATCGGGCCGGGGCGCGGACCCTACGGCAGCCGTGGCAATCGCTACGGCGGGACCTTGTATGGCGCATCGAAGGCTGCGCTGGAGCGCTTCACCCAGGGGCTGGCCCAGGAGGTGGAAAGCCACAACATCGCCGTGATGGCGCTCTCGCCCTCGCAGGTGGTGCCGACCCCGGGAACGGTGCACCACAAGCTGGTCACCGGCATGGATGACCCGAACTCCGAACACCCGAGCATGATGGCCAAGGCAGTACTGCTACTGGCCAGCCAGCCCATCGAGAAGATCACCGGGCGCGTCACCTACAGCCAGCAGATCCTCAAGGAATTCGGCTGGATCACCGAAGCCAGGGGGCGGGGCGTGACGATCCCCGGAACGGGTTACTCGCAGATCTAGGCCGGCCCGGGCGAGCCGGCGCCGCAAGATCAGGATGCGCCGGCGATCTCCTCTGCGGTAAAGCCCAGCTCCGCCAGCACTTCGGCAGTGTGCTCGCCCAGCAGCGGCGGCGGCGTCCTGATCACACCCGGAGTCTCTGAAAACTTGACCGGGATGGATGGCGTCAACATGTCACCCGCCACCGGATGGCTGTAGTGGTGGAAAAAGCCGGTCTCGACCAGATAAGGGTCGGTGGGCAGATCGGCCAGCCGCTTGGCCGTGGAATTGGGAATGTCCGCCGCATCGAAAAGAACCCGCCACTCCTGGGTCGTCTTGCGTGCCAGCTCCTCGGCCACCGCGCCATACAGTTCGGCAAAGCAGCGCGACCTTGACTGGACGGTGGCGAACCGCGGGTCTGCTGCCATGTCAGGCCGATTCATCGCGGCAAACAGTCGCTGCCACTGCGGGTCGGTGGTCACCATGAGACAGACATGCCCGTCGCTGGTGGCAAACGGCTTGCGCGTCGCCATCAGCGCCCTGTCGTAGCCTATCTTGCCGTTCGGATCGAACTGCCTTTCCCACAGATGCTCGATCAGGTTGAACGAGAGCATGGTTTCCAGCATCGGCACTTCGACCGACTGGCCAACGCCGGTTCTCTCCCGATGCAGCAATGCCATGCTGATGGCCGATGCCATCACATAACCACAGAACTTGTCGGCAATGACCGTGGGCATGTAGCGCGGCTCGCCACTGGCACGCAGATTCATATCCGCTATGCCGCTCTCTCCCTGGATCACGTCATCGTAGGCCGGACGGTTCTTCTGCGGCCCGTCGGAGCGATATCCGGGGGCGCTGGCGTAGATGATCTTCGGATTGTGCTTCCTGATGCCTTCATAATGAACACCAAGGCGCTCGGCCGCTTCCGGTCGCAGGCTGTGGGTGAAGACATCGGCCTGCGCCACCATGCGAAACAGGATGTCCCGTGCCGATGGCTTCTTGAGGTCCAGCACGACGCTGCGCTTGTTGCGGTTCATGCCGAGGAACAGTGCGGCCATGCCCTCGTGCGGCCCGGGCCCGATATAACGGTTCTGGTCGCCGCCGGGGGCCTCCACCTTGATGATTTCCGCGCCCATGTCACCAAGAATCTGGGTGGCGACCGGCCCCAGGATGAACTGGGTCATGTCGAGGACGCGAATGCCCCCGAGAGCTGCTTTTCCTTGTTTCGCGCTCTGGCTGCCTTGATTGCTCACGCTTCACCTGCTGGTTGGTCTGTCAATTGAGTGCGTCTTGTCATGCCGTCGGCCGCTGCAATACGCCTTGCTCCCTCAGTTCAGCCACGCGCGCCGGGCTCACCCATCCGGCGAGGGCGGCATCCACATTCTCCGGACCAGCCGCCTCGGGTGGCGCAGGCGTGTCCGGCTGGGTACGGCTGAAGCGTGGCGCCGGCGCCGGCTGCGGCACGCCATCGATCTCGACAAAGGCATTGCGGGCCCTGGCATGCGGATGCAACGGCGCCTCGTCAAATGACAAGACCGGCGCGAAGCAGACATCCGTCCCCTCCAGCAGCGCCACCCACTCGTCACGTGTCTTTTCCTTCACTCGGGCCGCCATGATCTCCTTGGCACGAACCCAGTTGTCCTCGTCCCATTGCTCGCCCAATTGCTCATGGGTCAAGCCCATGCGCTCGAGCAACTCATCGTAGAACTTGCCTTCGATGGCGCCAATGGACACCCACTTGCCGTCCGAGCACTGGTAGTTGTCGTAGAAATGGGAACCGCTATCCGTGGGGCCGCAGCCGCGCTCCCTCATCAGACCTGCGGCGTGCAGGCCGAAATGGCTGGTCACCAGCGAGGCGGCACCATCGACGATGGCAGCATCCACCACCTGCCCCTTGCCCGAGCGCTGCCGCTCGAACAGTGCGCACATGATGCCAAACACCAGGTACAACGAACCACCGCCAAAATCACCGACCAGGTTCAGCGGCGGCGTTGGCGGACCATCACGCCGGCCGATGGCATTGAGCGCTCCCGTCAAGGCGATGTAATTCAGATCATGCGCCGCTGCCTGGCTCAAAGGTCCTTCCTGCCCCCAGCCCGTCATCCGCCCGTAGACCAGTCCGGCATTGCGCCCAAGACAGACATCCGGCCCCAGTCCCAGCCTTTCCATGACACCGGGACGGAACCCTTCGATCAACACGTCGGCATCGGCAATCAGGTCCAGTACGAATGCCATGGCCTTCGGATCTTTCAGATCAACCGCAATCGCCTTGCGGCCGCGCAGGGCCAGATTGAAGCGCAGCGGACGTGGCCGCCCCAGACCGCTGGGCACAGTCCTGTCGATACGCAATACCGTGGCCCCCAGATCGGCCAGCAGCATTGCCGCCATGGGACCAGGGCCGATGCCCGCCATCTCGATCACTTTCATGCCTGCAAGAGGACCCAACTCGCTCTCCTTTGTTCGTGATTGTTGTGTGTCGCAGCTGGTCCGGACATCGATCCCTCTGCGACCTTGGTGGCGGGGTCGTTGTACCAGACGGCAACCCACCCCTCAAGGTTTCGCAGCATGAGGGTGGCCAGCCTTGCACGGCTGAAGCCGGATGCTATCCTCCTGCCCTGTTGATTTTACGCGCCACTGCCTGTCAGCCGCGAATCCGGCATGCCGGACCACCCGTGCTCATGGACAAAACCACATTGACATAGCAATAGAGGGAGAAGCCGCATGGAAACACTCGGACTGGGCCTGCATTTCGAAGATCTGCCGGTCGGAAGGAAATTCAAGACCATAGGCCGCACCATCACCGAGGTCGACATCGTCAATTTCGTCAACTGCACCGGCATGGTCGAAGTGCTGTTCACGAATGCCGAATTCATGAAGAACGAATCCGACATCAAGGGGCGCCTTGCTCCGGCCATGCTCGCCTACGCCTTCGCCGAGGGGCTGTTGATCCAGGCCACCATGCAGCACACCGCCTACGCATTTCTCGGCATGCAGTTCGACATCAAGGGTCCGGTGTTTGCCGGTGACACCATCCACGTCGAATGCGAAGTGGTCGAAGCACGTCCCAGCAAGAGCCGTCCGGGCCGCGGGCTGGTGCGGACCCGTAACGTGATCCGCAAACAGGATGGCAGCGTAGCCATCGAGTACAGCCCCTTGCGCATGGTGAAATGCCGCCCAGCCTCCTGAGTGGTTGCAGGCTGCACCAGGACTGAACAGGGTTTGAACTTGCGCAACTGGCGCCGCTCCAAGCTGCATCAGGCCGCCTCGCGGCCTGACATGCGGAGGTGCCTTATCCGAGTTCGTCTATGCGGTAATGGTATTGACCGTGCTGGCAACCCTGCCGGCACGGTGGGTGCTGTTTCGCCACCGACGCAGTCATCAGGACGCTCTCCGGCAAGTTCGTATCGGCGCCTTTGATTCGCTGGCCAGCCTGAGGGCGGCCCACGCCTCAGCAATACGCTCGGGCACCTGCATGAGAACATCGACGCACGGCCCCCCGGAGCCTGCAAGTCCCGTGCAAATGCTCGCTTTCGTTCGAGCCATGGCACTTCGCCTGAAGCCCTATTTTCGCGGAGAACTGCACCTGGAGGTCAGCGGCAGCCCCGTGCTGACAGATGCCGATCCGGAACGCATGAAAAAACTGCTGCACATCCTGGTGAATGCGCGGGAGGGTGAGCATTCCCAGCATTGACCACCCCTGACTGCGAGATTACATTAGCAGAAAAGCAGCAGGCACAAACATGCTGCACAGGCCCCTGCGGTGAAAGACACCATTCACGCTGCGCGGATCATATGAAGAGGAGGAGAGAAACATGCTTCGCAGACTCACCGTGGTACTGCTGTCGTTGGCGCTTCACAATGTCGCCTTGTCCCAGGGAGCTTATCCGAACAAGCCCATACGCTGGATCATTCCATTTGCCCCAGGCGGCGGAACGGACGTGATCGCGCGGCCGATCGCCCAGAAGCTGGGCGATGTACTGGGCCAGCAGATCCTTTATGAGAATCGCGGCGGTGGCGGCGGGCTGGTGGCCGCC
Organism: Betaproteobacteria bacterium; assembly: GCA_947474715.1. Classification (GTDB taxonomy): domain Bacteria; phylum Pseudomonadota; class Gammaproteobacteria; order Burkholderiales; family SG8-39; genus CAIYPG01. Next base: position 54,252 of record CANJJT010000004.1, on the reverse strand, counting down.
GAGGCCGTGGCGAAATCTCCCGCGGACGGATACACCATGCTGGTGGGCAGCACCAACACCCACCTTTTCCCTACCCTGCTGTACGACAAGCTGCCCTACGATCCGGTCAAGGACTACGCACCGGTGACGAATTTCGTGACGGTGCCCAACGTGCTGGTTGCACATCCATCGTTTGCGCCCAGAACCATCCAGGAACTGGTCGCCTACGCCAGGGCCAATCCCGGAAAAATCAGCTGGGCCTCTTCGGGCAATGGCTCCGGCGGCCACCTGGCACTGGTGATGTTTGCCCAGGAAGTCGGCACCAAGGTGACCCACGTCCCCTACAAGGGCGCAGGGCCTGCCGTGACCGCCATGCTGGCCGGAGAGACACATCTGCTGTTTGCCAATACGGGCGTCTTTCTCTCGCAGATCCGGTCTGGAAAGCTGCGCCCCATCGGCGTAGCCTGGTCCACCCGCCTGCCACTGCTGCCCGACCTGCCTACGTTCAATGAATCCGGCTTTTCAGGTTTCGAGTCGAGTTCGTTCTACGGCCTGCTCGCCCCTGCTGCCACACCCCGGCCCATCATCGACAGGCTGCACGCGGAACTGGTAAAGATCATCCGCTCCCCGGAATCGGTGGAACGGCTGGCTGCAGTCGGTGCCATACCCGTGGCCAACACCCCGGAGCAGTTTGCCGAAGCCACTCGCAAGGAAGTGGCCAAGTGGGCCGCCATCACCAAAGCCCACGGCATCAGGGCGGACGACTGATCCACCGTCATCACCATGCTAGTCAGCAAGACCCGGGGGGCGGGCACCCCTGCGAGGCAGGGACTCAGGCCATGAGATCCCGGGCCATGTCCCGCAAGCGGGTCTTCTGAACCTTGTCGCCATTGGCCCCCTGCGTCACCGGGAACTCATCCAGGGCGAAGACCCGCCGGGGCACCTTGTAGCGCGCCATCTGCCGCGCGCAGTACTCGAGGATCGCCGCCTCTTCAAATGTCATGCCGGGCCGCAGTTTCACGAAAGCCACAGGCACCAGTTGCCCCGCCGCCTCCAGGCCCACCACCTGCACGGCGGCGATTGCTGGATGGTCCATCATGAAGGCCTCGATTTCCCCGGGATTGACGAGAAAGCCCGACAACCTCAATGCATCACCCATCCTGGAAAGAAACACGTAAGCATCGTCTGCCACGGTATAGCCAAGGTCACCACTGCGATAGAAACCGTCATCCGTGAAAGCCTTGCGGGTGGCCTCTGGATTTCCATAGTAGCCCAGCATCTGGCTGGGCAGCTTGAACTCCAGTTCACCCTGGACACCATGCGGTAGAAACGCGCCGCCCGCTTCGTCCCTGGCCCGCACCTGGCCGCCTCGCGCCACCAGCCGACCGCCACCGAGTTCGCGCTGGGCCGTCGGCGCATCGAAATCCTGCCGCGAAAGCATGGCCTGCAACTCGCTTGAGCCATACGTCCCCACAAGGCGCAGCCCCCGTGCTTCGGCCGGAGCTGCCTGCCCCGCACGTACGCCAATGATGGTGCGCAACGCCGGAAAGGGACGGGTCTCGCTGCTCGTGGCCAGCAGTTGGGACACGACATCCCCCACCACGGCCATGTGCGTAACGGCATGACTGCGCAGCAGATCCGCCACCTGTTGCGCATGAAAGTGCGGCGTCATGATCAAGGGCCGCCCCGCTGCCAGTGTGGACAGGGCCATGCACAGGCCGAATACCCCGCACATCGGCGGCACCAGCAGGCTGCAGACATCCGGGGCCTGCATGCCGAATGCCTGCCCGGCATCGAGTGCATGGCTGCCGATGGAACGCTGGCTGTGAAGGACAAACTTGGGTGCCCGCGTCGTGCCGGAAGTGCTGAAGATGAGGCAGCCATCCTCAAGGCTCGCCTCATCCTTACCCAGCGCCTCGCTTTGCAGCAGATCTCGCCATGCAAGCACCGGCTTGCCGTGGATGGAGCCAAAGGCGGGAGATTGCTCCAATTCATCGTATTCGATAATGGCCTCAAGCCCCCTCACCGCCTGCTCGCTCAGGGCCTCGAGGATGTCAACGAAATCCAGATGGCGATAGCCCGGCCAGAACAGCAGCAGCTTTGCCCCCGATCGCCCGACAATGTCTTCGAGTTCTGCGCTGCGAAAACGCGTATTGATGGAGACAACGATGGCTCCCAATCGGGCGCAGGCAAACAGGCAGATCAGCCAGGCCGGCGTATTGGGCAGCCATACGGCCACCCTGTCACCATGCTTCACGCCCAGGCGCGCGAGTGCACCCGCCATGCGCTGACTGTCCTCCTCCAGACCCTGCATGGTAATGACCTGGCCCTCATAAAGGATGGAAGCCCCACTGGCAGGGCCTTCCCCGAAAAAGAACTGGTTGAGTGTTGCTGCCGATCCGGTGCCCATCCTGCCTCCTGTCCCTGTCTGACGGTTGCGCCCTCCTGGGGCGCCACCTGGGTTCCTGGTTAAATGCACTCACCTGACTCCAACGATGGCTGACGCTGAACGAGAGGGCGTATGCCAATCCTGCGGTGGTGTCCGTATGAATGACTGCCGAGCCGACGCCTGTTCGATGATGTCGTTCTTCGGCAAAATAGCGCCTGCCCCTTGCGCCCTTCGACTTACAACACACTGCTCAGGATACAACCATGGCTTTCGCCGACAACCTCAAGCAACTTCCCGCCATCAGCCACCTGGCTGAACTGCAACTGATCGACGCTTCAGGTGTGGTCGTGGCCACCATCGAGAACAAGCCCGGCAAGGCCGGATCACTCGCAGTCTATGCCGCACTTGCTGCGAAACACGGGGACATCACCGTGACGGCGGCGCAAGAGGGCATCGAGATTTTCACCGAACACACCGCCGACGCGCGCGCGCATCCCGGCAAGCATCCCAATATCGATCGCCTGTTTGAGGTCATTGCTTCCGGCAAAGGGTATTCGGTAAGACTGATCAACGCCTGATCGAGGATAGAGGCCGAGAAGCAGCTCCCTCCGCCGCTCAGCCTTTAATCTGCCAACGTCCGCCCCCCGTACTCTAACAACTCCCCCACCTCCTGAACATCATTAATAAAGTGAACCCCGCCCAGTCAGCGGCCTACCTCGCCGCCGCCTCCTGCAGCAGCTTCACCATATTGGTATAGCCCTTTGCCCGCGCCAGCGCGAGCGGCGTCTGCCGGTTCCTGTCAGCCAGATTGATGTTCGCGCCGGCCTGCACCAGGGCGCGCAAGGTCTCAGTGTGGCGTACGCCGCCGTCGCCCAGCACGATGGATTCGATAACGGCCGTCCAGCCCAGGTTGTTGACGTGGTCCAGCGGTGCACCGGCCTGGATGAGGGTGCGCACGACCTCGGCGTGGCCCAGGTGCGCAGCCGCGATGAGGGCGGTGCCGTCCCAGCGGCTGGTGATGTTCTTCGCGCTGCAGCCCAGTTCGAGTGCGAGTTGCAGGGTGGGCACGTCGTTGGCGACGGCGGCGATGGTGACGATGTCGTAGCGGTCGTTCTCCAGGGTGTTGGGGTTGGCACCGGCGGCGGCGAGTGCGCGCAGGGCGTTGTGTGCGCCGCCGTGTGCAGCCACGTGCAGGGGCGTGCGGCCGCGGGCATCACGGGCGTCGATGGGGGCGCCTTTGGTGGCAAGCGCCTTGATCTGTGCAGCGTCACCGCGGGCGGCGGCACCGTGCAGGCCGGTGTAGGCGGCTTTTTCGGCAGGGGATGGGGGGACCTGGGGGTGGGCTGGGGCGGTGAGGATGGACAGTCCGAAGAGCACGGCTATCATGATCGACTGGCCCTTCACGGTTGAAATTCCTTCATCTCATGGCCCTGTAATCGTGAGCGGCGATCTGAACAACCTGGACCCAACAAGGGCGTGCCCACAGACCACAGGCCCTCGAACAGAAGTTTGGTCGCCACGCCCACTTCGGATGCTCGCATGCGGAAATCGGCGTCCTACCGAGTAGTGTCATTGCGGCTTGAAATTGCCCCGGCGCGCTGCATCCGACCACAGCCGCACTTCGGCTTCGAACACCTTCATTTGCTCTTCGGGGGTGGAGCCCACCGCCTCGGCTGCAGCTTTGGCGAGGATGTTATTTGCCACTTCAGGCGGCGCCAGGCTAGTCACGCTGGTGTGGCTCAGGCGCTCGATGACCGGGCGCGGTGTGCCCACCGGCGCCCACAGGCCAAAATTGATGGAGAGCTCGAAATCACTGATGCCCACTTCGCCTGCCGTTTGCACATTGGGCAGCAGCGGGGAGCGCCTGGCGCCGGTCACGAACAGCGGCTTGATGCGGCCGTTCCGTATACCTGCCAGATTCGACTGCACATTGGAAGTAATGGACAGGTCCAGTTCCCCGGCCATCATGGCCTGGGTGATCTGGGTGGACACCTTGTAGGGTATGCCGCGCGCGGTGATCCCGGTGCGATCCTTGAGCATCTGCATGAACAGGTCGAAGGTCTGCGAGGTGGTGCCGTAGGTGAGCGAATCGGGGTTGGCCCGGGCATGGCTTACCAGTTCCTGCAGAGTCTTCACCGGGATACGGCCGCTGGCATACATGAAATAAGGTGCCGTTGCGATACGCGACACCGACGCCAGGTCCTTGCCCGCATCCACAGCATTGCTCGCCATGAAAAGGGGATTGATGCTCATCACATTGCCGTAGAACAGTGTGTAACCATCCGCGGGGGCACCCACCACATACTTGGCGGCGATAGTGGCATTGGCACCTGGCTTGAACTCCAGGACGATGGGCTGCTCGAAGCGTTTTTCCAGCTCGTTGGCCAGCAGACGCGCCACGGCATCCACGATGGTACCCGGTGTAAATCCGATGATGAAGCGAACCGGCTTGGACGGAAAGGTTTGCGCCTGAATCGGGCCTGCAAAGGCCACGGCAAGGACAAGCACGGCAAGTCGACACAGGAAACGCATCGTTGATCCTCCTTATCTTCCTGGCAAAACGACGATGGCGATGCCGCCAGAGCATGACTTGTCATCATAAACGCTGCACGCGCAACCACAAGACTTCCACTGAACCATAATCTGAATATCAGAAATCCACATTCTCCACTTACTGCCTGTGACGTGACACCGTATGCTTTGTCTCTATTCGCTGGACATGCTCGACCCGACTTGAGGAGAAATGAACCATGTACGAAATCATCGTCCCGGTGGCCCCTGATGGCGGCAGGGCAACCCCAGTGTCACAGCGCATCACCACCCTGCAGGACAAGGTGATCGGACTGCTCGACAACGACTGGAGCAGCTACGACACTTTTCTGGACGGCATCGAGCAACAACTCAAGCAACATGAAGTGGGCGCCACCAGGCGTGTGCCCAATCTCCCTCGTCGCGGCCTGCTACCGAAGGCGACGCTGGACAGACTCGCAGCGGAAATCGACACAGCCATCGTCGGGTTGGGCGCCTGAGGGGGGTGCACGGCGGCAGTTGTCGCCCACAGCACCGAACTGGAAAAGCGCGGCGTTCCAGTGGTGGTTTTCGTCACCGAAGCGTTTGTCTCCATCGCAAAAAGCCTGGCCAAGACGCGCGGCTTTCCTGACCTGCCCATGGTGGTGGTCGCCCATCCATTCGAGACGCTCGGTCCCGACGTCGTGAGCCAGTTCGCCCGGGACAAGTTTCCCGAGTTGCTTACACGAATGCTGGGAACGGATCGCCGCGACCCTGCTCGACCCATTTCCCTGGAGGATGAGTGAATAAGACAGACCGTGTCCTTGTTGACGAGGATTTCGACAACTTCCTCGATTTCATGGACAGCAACGGCTGGACCGACGGCCTGCCGGTGGTGCCGCCGACACCCAAGCGCGTGGAACGGATGCTGGCCACGGTGCCGCGCGACCCATCCGAAGTCATCGCCACACTGGCGCCGCGCTACGGCGAGGCGACGCTGGAGCGCATCGCCGTCAACGCGGTGATGGCAGGATGCCGGCCGGAATATTTCCCGGTGGTGGTCACGGCCGTCGCCATCATGGGCGATCCGGCTTTCCCCCTGCTCGCCATCAACACCACGACCAACCCGGTTGCACTGATGTGCGTCGTCAATGGGCCGATTCGAGGGCAACTCGACCTCAATTGCAGCTTTGGCATGCTCGGGCCAGGCTGGCGCGCCAATGCAACCATCGGCCGGGCGCTACGCTTGGTGCAACTCAACATTGCCGGCTCCATTCCCGGGCGCACCACCATGTCCACCCAGGGTTCACCCGGTCGCTTTACCCTGTGCTTCGGTGAGTTCGAGGAACGCAGTCCCTGGCCGCCCTACCATGTGGATCAGGGGTTCTCGGCCGAGGACAGCACCGTGACCCTGGGCGCGGTCACCGGCACCACCGCCACCTCGGACACGGCCAGCAAGACAGCCGATGATCTGCTCATTACCCTTGCAGGCGCCATGGAGTGGTCGGGAGTGCAGACGCTGCGCTACGGCCAGGGCTTCGGCTGGCTGCTGCTCAATCCGGATCATGCCGAAATCCTCGGTGTGCGGGCCCGCATGAGCAAGGACGAAGTGCGCCAGGCACTGTACGAGCGCACCAGCCGCTTTCCGCTGGAGCGCTTGCCTCCCTGGGAACGCGACTTCATCCGTAAGGAAGGTCGAAATTCGGGCGATACGGCCAAGGTCTTTCCCAGCCCCGATCACCTGCGCCTGGTGGTGGCGGGCGGCAAGGGCGGCCTGCACGCCACCTTCTGTCCGCCCTTCGTGGCGTCCAATCCCATCACGCGGAAAATCGAATTGGCGGCGCCAGCCTGAGCGATCGCCTGGGTCATTTCGCTGCCACTTCATCCCCGGAAATGGGTGAATAGCCTGGGCATGGACACCTGCGGCAGGCCATCTCCCGGATGACAGCCAAGGGCTTTCGCAAGTGGATGGGGTGCGCGCCAAACGGCAATGCCGGTACTGCGCCCCCCCCCCCCGTTAATTCCCGAACGAACTCCCGCCAGGCACCACGCCTTCGTTGACGATGATGCATTCTTTCAGCAGGTCCTCGAACTCGGCTTCCATGCCGATGTCGGCGAGGATGCTTCTCGCGTCGGCGCCGGGTTTGGAGGCGGGGGTGCCGGGGGTGACGGGGGTCTGGCTGAGTTTGACGACAGTGCCTATGGTGGTGACCGGGCCCATGCCTTCGTGTTCGCGGGTGACGCAGTAACCTTCGGCGCGCACGATGGGGTCGAGGTTGAGCGAGGGCAGGTTCATGACCATGCGGTGCGCGGGGATGCCGGCCTTGTCCAGCTGCTGCAGGCTGGTGGCCAGGTCCAGTGCGGCGAAATGCTTTTCCAAAGCGGCTTCGAGTGCGCTTTCATCCATGGCGTTGCTGCCCTGAACGAGGCGGATCGCCTGTTCCCGCTTGCCGTCGATGAAGAGCCAGCCGTCCTTCGCCTGGTAGGCGCGTGACCAGGGTGCAGTACCCAGCACTTCCAGGCCGCTGGCTTCATTCCACTGCTTGCCTTCGTAATCCTGCAGCAGGGCCGATTGCAGCAGAGTGGAGGCGTAGATGAGCCCCGCGCTGATCTTCTGCCCCTTGCCGGTTTTCTTCCGGTGCATCAGTGCACAGGCGATGCCGAAGGCGTTCACCAGGCCCGTGGCGTAGTCACCGGCGATGAAGTTGTTCATGGCAGGCCTGTCCCCGCCATAGCGCATCTGCATGCCGCTGATGGCCTGCGACAGCGGCTCGCGCCCCGGGCGCATGGTGTAGGTGCCGCCCTGGCCGTAGGCATTCACCGAGGAATAGATGATGCCGGGGTTGCGCGCGCGGATGGCCTCGTAGCCGAAGCCGATTTTCTCGGCCACGCCGGCGCGGAAGTTCTCCAGCACCACATCGGCGTCTTCCAGCAGTTTCCAGAAGATGGCCTTGCCGCGCGGGTGCTTCAGGTCAAGCAGGATGCTGCGCTTGCCGCGGTTGATGTCGTTGTGCCAGCTCACCGGGTTGCGCGCCGGGCTGTCCACCTTGATGAGGTTGGCGCCGAACTCGGCCAGGGTGCGCCCGCAACTGGGGCTGGCCAGCACGATGCCCATGTCCACCACCTTGATGCCCTGCAGGGCACCGAGGATGGGATGCACCGGGCGTGCCTTCGGTTTCGCCCAGGCCTTCATCTCGCTGCGTATGGCCGCGCCATGCTGATCGGGCAGCGGCCGCGGTGAGCGCACCGCGCCCGGGGTTTCCGACAGGCGCGGGTTGATGCCCGGCCCGACAAAGCGCCCCAGCACCGGGTCATTGAATTCCTCGACCGCCTTCGTGTCGCGCGCGAGGTGATGGCGCACCCAGTCCCGCGGGTGGTTGCACACCACGCCCTCGATGCCGTGGCGCGCGAAGGCGTCGGACCAGTACTCGGCGGGCTGTGTGGCGAACACCACGGCGGCGCGCCGCTCGCGCTCGGGCTCCTCCATGGTGTCCTTGTACCAGGGCATGCCCATCTCCTCGATGAGCGCGGGCTTGTTGCCGATGCTCTTGGGGAAGTACATCAGCCAGTGGCCGTCCTGGCACATGGCGTAACGGCCGGAGGCGCGCGGCTCGGGCTCGGGCGCATCGCCCACGCGCATCAGCTTGCCGCTGAAGGCGGTGAGCACCACGCCGAAGAGCGGCACTTCGATGAACTGGCCGGTGCCGGAGTGCTCGCGCGCATGCAGCGCCATGCTGATGGACACGGCCGCCCAGTGCGCCCCGTACATGGAGCACAGCGGAATCGCCGTGTACACCGGATGCTTGATGCCGGAGATCGGCGTGGGCGCATGGATGCCGGCGGCGGCGGCGACGATGTCCTCGGTGGCCTTCAAACGGTAACGCGGGTCGGTGGCGGCAAAGCCCTTGATGGAACAATAGACGAGGCCCGGATTGGACTTGCGCACCGTCTCCCAGTCCAGACCCCACTTCGCCATCATGTCGGGGCGGAAGTTCTCGATCACCACATCGGCATGCGCCACCAGATCCCGCGCCACGGCCAGGTCTTCGGCTTGGTTCAGGTCCAGGGTGATGCTGCGCTTGTTGCGGTTCCAGGTGGCATTGGCCGGGGTGTCATACACCGGCCCGCCGGGGCGCTCCACGCGGATGACATCGGCGCCGAAATCGCCAAGAAACATCCCCGCCATGGGGCCGGCCATGTACTGGCCAAAGTCGATGACGCGGATGTTCTCCAGTGCAGTACTGCTCATGCGGCCTTCCTCCTGTTGCTGTCCCTGATGCCGGTATCGCGTCGTTTGCTGCCGCAATCCAGCTGGTGTTTTATGTCAAGACCCCGGTTCGCCGATGACGATGCCGGGTAGAGATTCAATTCATCCGGGCTGCAATGCCATCACCGACTGCAGACGCTTGCCCATCGCCTTCTGCGCCAGTTTCAGATCGTAGGTGGACTGCAGGTTGAGCCAGTACTGCGGAGTCTGGCCAAAGGCCTGCCCAAACAAAAGGGCCAGTTCCGCCGTCACCGGCCGTGCCCCCTTGACCACATGCGAGATACGCATCGGCGCCATGCCGATGGCGCGCGCAAACTGCGCCTGCGACAGACACTGCTCCTCGAGGATTTCGCGCAGGAATTCCCCGGGATGGATGGCAGGCAATCCGTTCTTGATTATGACCATGACTGGTCAATGATATCCAACAATGACTGCGCCATCGACATTGCCGTTTCTGATCCTCGCTACACCACACGCTCAGCCAGCCGCTGGTCCCAATCGGCGGGCAGTTGGATCTGCTTCCCCGTGGGGTAACCGAGGAAGCCGTTGTGGGCGAAGATGTAGGCGTTGTTGCGCATGGGGTCGCCGCTCACGGCGATCATGAAGTCCTCCGGGTTGACCACGATGGGCACCAGGCGGTTGGGGTCGTCGGACTCATGGAAGGCCTTGGGCAGATTGCCCAGGCGCACTTCCTCCTTCAGCTCCCACACCGGGCGGATGTTCCAGTCGCGCAATTGCCGCTCGAAGGCATGTGCCGGCATGCGCGCATGCTCGTACAGGTACTGCTGCACGCGCGCCTTGCTCCAGCCGGCGCGCGCGATGGTCTCGGCGATGATGGGCGTGATGACCACCAGCGGGCGCAGCGTGCCGCCGCCCTGGCTGGTGGTGAAGATGAGCTGCCAGTTGGTGAAGCGCATCACCGAATCGGCGACGTAGGGCAGCATTTCCTCGGGCGTGGAGCCGGTGACCGAGGACATGGTGCCCCCGGCGGTGTAGCGCGCCACGGTGACCACGTTGTCGCCCGCCTTGAAGCCCACTTCCTCGGCGATGGTCGGCCAGCCGATGGCCGCCAGCACCTCGTCATTCTCGGGCATGACCACGCGGAAGGTGTTGCCGAAGGTGGCCTTGTCGGTCTTGCCCGGCAGGAAGCCGGCGACATTGCGCGAATACAGCCGCCAGAAGCGGCCCACCGAGGTGTTGGCGAGAAAGCCGTCGCGCAGCACGCCCTGGCCGTTGTTGAAGCCCAGTTGCTTGCCGATCGGCCCGTTGAGGATGATGAGGGTGTCGGCGCCGGGGGTGTTGCCGCTGTGCTCCACGCCGTAGCGCTCGTCGCACATGGCTTCCACCAGCGCGACGAGGACGGGCATGTACTCGGGCCGGCAGCCGGCCATGACGCCATTCACCGCCACGCTCCAGACGGTGGCGGCGCGCCGGTCGGGCAGCATCACGCCCAGCACCTCCTCGGACGGGCGTACGCTGTAGGCGAGGAAGGCGTCGATCGCTTCCTTCGTCGGTGGCACCACCGGCAGGCCGTCGGAGTATTCATGCTCGGTGAAGTAGCGGTTCACCTCGTTGAAGCCGCCCTTCACCACGATGGCCCGCTCGGCCGGCTCGTCGGACAGGCTCTCGCCCGTGCCGGTGCTGCTGGTGAGGTTGTCGATCACGGCATCCAGGGTCACCGCCAGGATGTCGCGGCGCAGGACGTCATTGTTCTTGTTGCCGATGTGGCCGGGCACCAGCGCCAGGCGGATGTCGGGAAAGCCCAGACCGATGGACGTGGCCTTGCCCTGTTTGATGAACCCTTCACAGGTGAGGGAAGCCGTGGGGAACCCGGCTGCCTCGCACGCTGCACTCGCCCGCAACACGGCGGGCGTGCAGCTGCCTCAACACGCCATCCCGGAGATGACGGCGTCCACGCCCAGCTCGCGCAGGCGCTTGGGCAGTTCGGCCACCAGCTTCTTCTCGTCGCTGTGGTGGGTGTTGCCGAAGGTCTGCCAGCTGACGAACTTGATGCCGGGGTAACGTGCCTTGAGGCCCTCCTCCAGCAGCGCGAACACCTGGTCGCCCTTGAAGAGGAAGTCCCACAGCTGCGCCACCGTCTTGCCTTCCAGGGTGTCGAGGCGCGGCGCGAGCCCCTTGCGTTTCTGCTGGCGCGGCGCGCGCGGCCAGTAGGCTTCGAAGTATCCGTCGTTGTTCATGTCAGTCCTCCGTGGGAGTGGGTGGCTTCATGGAATGCATGGTGAAAACGCCCCTGCCGTCATTCCCGCGCAGGCGGGGATCCATTCTTGCTGCCTTCGAACCATGGATTCCCGCCTTCGCGGGAATAACGATAATTGGTTTCAATGGATTCTCGGCGAAGTGGCTTCGCTCAAATCTGCGTGTGTCGAATCAAAATGGCTCATTTCGTGTGGGGCAGCTGTGTGAATCAGCATTGGCCTTCTCCGCTCGACTGCGTGCCCTCACTGGTCCACGGTGGCGCCGGTTTCCTTGATCACCCGCGTCCACTTCACGATCTCGTTCTGCAGGAAAGTGCGGAACTGCTCGGGCGTGCTGCCCCCGGGCAGGCTGCTCTCGCGAGCAATGCGGTCCAGCACGTCGGCGTCCTTGAGCAGGCGCATCATGTCGGTGTTGATCTTCGCCACGATGGCAGGTGATGTAGCGCCGGGCGCCTGGAAGCCGTACCAGTTCACCACTTCGTAGCCGGGGAAGGTTTCCGAGACGGCCGGGATGTCTGGCGCCAGCGGGATGCGCTGCAGGCTGGTGACGGCAATCGCCTTCAGCTTGCCCGCCTTCACCAGCGGCAGCGCGGCACCCGCGGCGGTGAGCAGCAGGTTGATCTGGCCGCCCGCCACATCGGTCATGGCCGGTGCGGCGCCCTTGTAGGGCACATGCGTCATGGGCGCGCCCTGCAGCTTGATCAACTCCAGGCCCATCTGGTTGATGCTGCCGTTGCCGGCCGAGCCGAAAGTGACCTTGCCTTCATTGGCCTTGGCATAGGCCACCAGTTCCTTGATGGTCCGCGGCGGAAAAGATGGCGTGGCGATGATCATCATCGGCGCGAAGCCGAACAGGATGATGGGCGAGAAATCCTTGGCCGGGTCGTAGGGCAGCTTGCGCACGCCAGTCGCATTCACGGTGAAAGACGGCGTGGAGAGCAGGATGGTGTGGCCATCCGGATTGGCCCTGGCCACGATCTCGGTGCCGATGACCGTGCCGCCGCCGCCGCGGTTGTCCACGATCACCTGCTGGCCCCAGGCTTCGGTGAGCTTTTGCGCCACGATGCGGCCGATCACATCGGACGAGCCGCCGGGCACGAAAGGAATCACCATGCGCACATTGCGCGAGGGATAGCCGGGCGCCTGGTCGGCTGCTTGGGCCGGACCACCGCACAGCGCCAGCAGCCATACGCCACCGGCCAGCCTGTTCAGAACGGCTTTGTTCATGTCGCCTCCTGGTTGGTTCGCCGGGATTCTTGCTGTCCGCTCGGGGCGGCAGGTCCGGTCGCGTGGCTGCCATTGACGGTCGTCGATGGCAGCCACAGGCGGATATTAAGCGAAAGTAAAATCCAGCCGGAGCGGCAGGCAAGGCGGGTGCGGCAGGGCGCAAGCCTCTGGCCGGATTGATATGATCATTTACAGATGGTCTCTGTTTTCTTCATTGGGCTTGCAATAATATTATGATCATACGTACTGGGATAGGATTCCGCCAATCCGGCCGTTGGGGGCGAGGCAGAGCGTGCCCTCCATCTTCAACACCCTGCTAGCCAAGCCAATGAATCAGGCCCCAGCCGACACCGCCCAGCACCGCCGCCGTGACAATCAGCGGCACAAAGGGGTGAATGTTGTTGAGCAGGCGAAACACGTTGCACAGCAGGCCCACGAAACGCTGCGCCGGGTTCCGCGGGCTCTTGGAGTATTCCATGGCCGCTTTGACCAGGTAAAAGACCCCGGTATTCGCCCCTATCACGAGCGACTTCATCAGGCCGGCGTCGCGCGGAGCGACGAGGTAATTGCACTTGAGCAGGATGCGCTGCTGGCCATCACTGCTGTATTCGCCCTCGACCCAGTGCAGTTCCCGGTGAAAGTCGAGCAGCCCGAAGTCATAGGTGACGAAGGCCTTCTCCACACCACTGTGGGCAAACACCACCTTGTAGGTGGCATCGGACTGCAGGTAGATCAGCGAACGCACCACGGTGCCAAAGGACAGGAAGCGCAGGTTGCCATCGTAGTGCTTGTCGAACAGGCCCTGGTCGCCGCCGCGGTCCTTGTTGTAGTGGGATAGGTAAAGCTCGTCGGTGTGCTTCATCGGGGTGATGACATGGTCCGGGCCGAAGTGCCGCAGCATGGCTTCGCAGATGACGGCGTTGTCGCGGATGCGGTCGATCTTGCGGACCACTTCTTCAGGCAACAGGCGGATATAGACATGCTTTGAAGGGCGCTGCGTGAGGTCCTCGCGGTAACGCGCCACGACCCAGTTCGCCAGTTCGTCGATGAGGCTGCGCGCGACCGCATCGTCAAACCGCCCCACCTGCACGGGGAACAGCCGTGTGGCGCGTTGGCCCTGCCCGGTCGGCATGCCGCCCTTGCCCTGTGTTCCCAGCTGTGCTGCGTCGCTCATTGCGCCTCCCTGCCCTGAAGCCGGCCACCGGTGCCAGGTACCGCCCCAGAGTAAAAGCCATAGATTACCCGCGCAAATATGACAATGCCTGCACCCAGCAAGGCGCCGGCCAGTGCCCTGCGGTCATCGCCCAGGTAGACAAATGCCACCGCCGCACCTGCCATCGCCCCCGCAGCACCCAGGCCGGCCAGCGCCGCAGGCGTGCCCGTCGCGGATGCGGGGGCGGCGCCGGCGCCGTGCAGCGGCTTCACGCGCATCTCCATCGCGAGCAGCGCCAGGTTGAAAACCACATGCATGCTGGCGAGCGGCCACCATTGCTCGCGGAACGAGTCATTGATCATGGTCCCGGCATAGGCGGCCATGTTGCCCACCAGCATGGGGTGCCCGACCTGCGAGTAGGGAAATGCGCTGATGCGCCGGTGCGGCAGTCCGGCCACCTCGTGACCATAGTAGGTGCGGTCCACCCCCAGCACCCGGGCAGCCAGCGCGTTCAGGCCGAAGCCTGCAGCCATCACGGCCAGGGACAGCCAGTCCGGCGGACAGGAAAAATAGGCCACCCCCAGGGCGGCCAGCGCGACCGACTTCATCAGCACGGCATCGCGCTTGAATAGCGCCAGCGGCACCTTGCCGTAACGATAGGCAAGCCCGTAGAGGTAGTAGTGCCAGAATCCCAGCACGTAGATCGCAATGGCCGCCTGCCCGAGCAGCAGTGATGCAACCAGCACAAGGCTGATGAACGCCAGCATGGCCATCAGGGTCCGATGGCCCGGGCCGGAGGCCGCAAAGGGTGAGACCCCCGGCATCACCGGCAACTGCCTTGTGACAGTCCGCGCGCCATCCGCCATCGCCGGACCGGTACCCCCAGGATCATTGTGGCCATCATCGGACAATGATGCCCTCGCCACATGACACTTCAAACCTTGCTGATCAAGCTGTCCGCTGGACCCTGTCTTTTTTCGGCCGCGCCATCCAGCCGCCGGCCCCCAGCAGCAGCGCATTCAGCCAGAACATCGGCAGCAGGCCCACGGCGGAGGCCACGGCACCAAAGGCAATCGGGCTGACCAGCTTGGTGAGCTGGTTAGTGGTCATCTTCAGGCCGATACCTTCACCCGAGCGTCCCTCCGGCGAGTTGGCGAACATCTGGATGTTGACGATGGGCTGGCCCACGCCCATGCCCAGGCCGAAGACAAAGGACAGGAGGCCCAGCATCCAGGCGTTCTCGAAAAAGGGCACCAGGGTCAGGCTGACCGCGCCGCAGACAAAGGCCATGACCAGCACCCGGTCTTCCTTCCAGCGGTTGATCAGCGCCGGCAGCACCGCGCGGATGAAGAAGGCTGCGGTGGAATTCATGGCCATGATGATGCCCACCACCGAGGCCGAGGCCCCCACCGAAGTGGCATACACCGGCATGTAGAACTGGTACAGGTTGAGCCCGGAGTTGAGCAGGCTGCCGGTGTAGAGCGACTGACGCACCGCCGGGTTCTTCAGCATCTGCAGCGCGCCGCCGGCCTTGGCGGCGGCGGCCTTCTTCTCCTGGCTGCGGTTGCGCAGGTGCTCCGGCTCCAGCGGCCGGCGCTCCCACAGCAGCATGAGCAGCGGGATGGTGGCAAACACCGCCAGCAGCAGGCTGGCGTTGGCGTTGGAAAGATGATCGATGGAGAAGCCGCCGATCAGCGGACCGATAAACTGCCCGGTCGAATTGGTCAGCGCGTAGTTGGCGAAATTGCGCGAACGCGTCTCCGGCGTGCTGAGGACGCCGGTGAGGTTCTGCGTCGAGACATTGAAGAACACCTGCGCAAAGCCGCACATCAGCGCGGCAAACAGGATGGCGGGCAGGGTCGGCCAGAAGTAAGGCACCAGCATGCCCAGGCTCATGCCCACGGTGCCGACGATCATCGGGTAGCGCGAGCCAATGCGGTCGGCCAGGCGCCCGGCCATCACCGCCAGCAGCGAGGGGAACACCGCGAACATCGCCCCCAGCACCCCCACCATCACCGGCGAGGCGCCCAGCCTCACCGCAAACAGCGCCAGCAGCACGCGATTGGCAAAAGTGCTCGAGGTATTGAAAACGTTGAGGGCAAAAACGAAATGAATGCGCATGAGCCCGTCATTGTAAGGGGCGGTGGCTTGCCGGAACTTGACGGGGACAGGGATGCACGACGCAGGCAGTCCCGGCCTTCACGGTGGCCTGCGCGGGGAGAGGCCTTCCGGTGCGGCTACTCGGTGAACTTCATGTTGATGTCTTTGGCCACCTTGCGCAGCCGGGCGGATTCTTCCTCGTAAATCTGGCGGAAGCGCTCCGGGCTGGTGCCCACCAGGATGGTGCCATCGTCTTCGAGCTTGCGCTGCACCTCCGCGGACTTGGCCACCTTGGCCAGTTCAGCATTGAGGCGGACGATGATCGGCTGCGGCGTGGCGGCCGGCGCTGCGATGCCCAGCCACTGGAAATAGTTGAAGCCGGGAAGTCCCTGCTCGGCTGCGGTGGGCAGGTCGGGCGTAAGTTTCGAGCGCTCCAGCATGGAGGTGCCCAGCGCCCGCAGCTTGCCTGCCTTGACCTGCGGTATCGAGACAGCGAGGCCGCCGAAAATGATGTCCACTTCGCCCGCCAGCACCGCCTTGAGCGCCGGGCCGCCGCCCTTGTAGTGCACCAGGGTCACCTTGGTGTCGGTGAGGCTGTTGAACCAGCCCCAGCCCAGTTCGGCGAGACCACCCGCGCCGGCGGTGCCGGCATTCACCTTCATGGGATTCGCCCTGGCGTAGGCGATGAATTCCTTGAGCGATTTCACCGGCAGCGCGGGGTTCACCACGAAGACGATGGGCCGCATGGACATGAGCGAGACGGGAGCGAGGTCCTTGAGGGGATCGACGCTCAAGTTGGGATAAGCCATCTTCGCGATGGAAGCGGAGGCGGTCATGGACAACAGCGTATAGCCGTCGGGCGCCGACTTGGCGACATGGGCGAGGCCGATGGTGCTGCCCGCGCCAGGCTTGTAATCCACCAGGAAGCTGCGGTTCATGTTCTTCGACAGCTCATTGGCATACAGGCGTGTCTCGATGTCCACCGCGGCACCGGGGGCGAGCGCCACAATCATGGTGACCGGCCGCGAGGGCCAGGCGTCTGCGCTGCCTTGCGCGAAGGCCGCGGCGGATGGCAGGAGGGTGGACGCCAGCAAGGCAGTGGCGGTCAGGGCACGCAGGGTGTACTTCATGATCTCTCCTTGGATGTGCGCGCCGGTTCCTGTCGACTTCATTCCGGCTTGATGCCCAACTCATCGAACAGCTGCTTCATCCTTGTGGTCCGCTGCTCGAGGAATGCTTTCGTCTCGGCAGGGCCATACATCAGCTGCACCGAGCCTCGATCGAAGCAGTACTTCACGAACGCGGGATCCTTGTGAACCCGGGCCATCGTCTCCGAGAGTTTGTCGATCACGGCCTTGGGCGTCGCAACCGGCGCAGCCAGCACTCCGATCGGACCGAACGCGACGTCGTAGCCCTGCTCCGCGAAGGTCGGCACGTTCGGCGCGACAGGCAGACGCGCCGCCGAGGCCACGCCGATCGGAATGGCCTTGCCGGCCGCCACGAACGGCGCCCAGGTGTTTGCATAGTCCATCATCAGGTCGAGCCGGCCACCGAAGAAGTCCTGAAAGCCCTGGGGCCCACCCTTGTAGGGAACATGCGTGAGCTTCACGCCGGCCGCCTTCTGCAGAAGCTCCCCCATGACATGATGCGAGGATCCGATGTCGAGGATGAAGTAAGTGAGCTTCCCGGGGTTCTTTCGCGCGGACTCGACCAACTCCCGGAAGGTCTTGAATGGCGCATCGGGACGAACCGCGAACATCCACGGTGTGGTCGTCAGGCTATGGATAGGCGCAAACGCCTTGTCCGGGATATACAGCGGATTCTTCGACACGAGCGGGTGGTTGACCATCGCCGCATCCGTGGCGTAGAGAATCGTGTAACCGTCGGGCTTCGCGTCAGCAACAATTTTGGCGCCGATGATTCCACCGGCGCCGGCATTGTTGACGACGATGAAGCTTGTGCCGAGCACACTGCCCATTTTGCTTGAGACGAGGCGTCCAAAGAGATCGGCAACGCCCCCGGCCTGAAAGGGCATCATGAGCGTGATCGGTCTACTGGGGAACTCCTGCGCTGCAACCGGACCGGACAGGACGAACGAAAGTGCAATCGCCGCCAGGGACAGACGTTTCATGTGGCCTCCATACGCCGGTCAGGGCCGGCAAGGGTTGATGAGCGAAAGAGCCGAAGCTCGAAATGGTGAAGGTGAATCAAGAGCGCCGCCGCTGCCTGTCAGGCACCGGTTGGCACCAGCGTCTCGCGCGGTTGGGGCCGGCGCAGTGCCGGCGCCAGGCCCGCGCCCATCAGGTCGATGAAGTTGTCCGCATAGAACCACCGGCGCGCATCGGCATCCACGCGCTCCAGCGTCTCGTCGAAGCGCTTCAATGGCGCCCTGCCTCCCTCGGGATGCGCATAATCCGACGAGAACATGGCCATCTCCGGGCCTGCCTGTGACACGACCCAGCCGGCATCCTCGTGGGGATACGGGGTCACCCGCAGTTGCCGGCGCACGATCTCGCTCGGCCGTGCCGACAGCTTCTGCAAGCGCGTCTCGTTGCGCTTGAAGGCATGCGCGGCGGCGTCCAGGGACCGCATCCAGCCCGGCACCCATTCGGCGCCAAGCTCGATCGCGCCCCACTTCAGGCGCTCAAAACGATCGAAAACACCGTCGAAAATCAGCGCTGCCAGGGTCTGCATGACCGCGTACGGGATCGGCAGGTAACTGAGCGAGGTGAAATTGTCGTCGCCGCCGCGGAAGTCCGGCACTGCCGGCCCGCCGTTGATCTTGTAGACCGTATTGAATTTCTCCTGGCCACCGACGTGGAACACGATCGGCACGCCAGCCTCCTGCGCCTGCGCCCAGACCCCATCCAGCCCGACATGGCTGGGCCCGTGCAGCTTCGGGCAGCGCGAGGGCACCATCAGCGCCTTGGCGCCCAGTTTCAAGGCCAGCGTCGCGGTAGCGCTGGCGCGAGCGAAATCCTCCAGCGGCACATAGGCCACGGCAAGCAGGCGTTCGTCGACGGAACAGAAGTCCGTGATCATCCGGTTGTGCGCATCCGCGGCGGCGTAACACAGCGGCATGTCATCGCTCTGGTCAAGGCCGAAGTTGCCCAGGCAGAACGACGTGAACACCAGCTGGCTGGCAAAGCCCAGCAGGTCCAGCGCATGCGGCCGGTCTTCGGCGATGAAGGCGCCATGCGCCTCGAAGCTCTTGCGCAGCATGATGCTCGCGTCCACGCCGGCGCGAAAGGACGGCTCGGCATGGGCCTCGCGCGAGCGGCCAGGCCGCTGCTCATAGCGCCGCAGCCTCAACCGGTAGCCGGGAGACGCGTGAAACGACTCCAGCAACGAGGGCTGGAAGTACGCGTCCAGGCAGTCATCCAGTTCCTGCAGATGACTGTCCGCATCATGGATCAAGCGACCGTTGGCATAACTCATCTTGTGGTCTCCTCGGCCATGCATGGCCGGATGGTTTGGTCGAATTCGTTTTCCTGTTGATGCTGCGGTCCCGGCCCGTGGCCCCCTGCACCCACTACGAGCTGACCGGTTTTCCGCGCCGAAACGGCTCGCCGGGAAAATACTTGTCCATGCGGTCATCTGCGGTGCGCGCGTGGGCCTCCATGCCTTCCAGGCGGGAGATGCGTGCGGTCACCTGCGCGATATCGCGGTTGGCCTCGCGGCTCATGCGCTGCCAGGTAACGGTCTTGATGAACTTGTGCACCGACAGGCCGCCCGAGTAGCGTGCCGCCCCCTTGGTGGGCAGGATGTGGTTGGGGCCGGAGGCCTTGTCGCCGTAGGCCACTGTGGTTTCCTCGCCCAGGAACAGCGACCCGTAGCAGGTGAGGCGCGCCAGCCACCAGTCAAGGTCGCGCGCCTGCACTTCGAGGTGTTCGCAGGCATGGCGGTCCGACACGGTGGCCACTTCCTCGCGGGTGGCGCACAGGACCACCTCGCCGTAATCGCGCCACGCGGCGCCAGCCGCATCTCGCGCGGTGGGCGGCAGTCCGGCGATCAATGCCGGCACGCGCCGTATGACTTCCTCGGCCAGCTGCCTCGATGTGGTGAACAGCCACGCAGGCGAATCATGCCCGTGCTCGGCCTGCCCGACGAGGTCGGAGGCCACGATGGCCGGGTCGGCCGAGTCATCGGCGATGATGGCGATCTCGGAGGGCCCGGCGAACACGTCGATGCCGACCTTGCCGTACAGCGAGCGCTTGGCTTCAGCCACAAACTTGTTGCCCGGGCCCACGATGATGTCAGCCGGCTGACCGGTAAAGAGGCCGTGGGCCAGGGTCGCAATGGCCTGCACACCACCCACCGTCATCATCACGTCGGCGCCCGCGACCTTCATCGCATAGAGCACATCGGGATGGATGGGGCCGCCCTTGAACGGGGTCGAGCAGGCGATCACCATCGGCACACCTGCCGCCTTGGCGGTGGCGATGCTCATGTAGGCGGAGGCAATGTGCGCGTAGCGGCCGGTGGGGACGTAGCAGCCCGCGACGTTCACGGGTATCAGGCGCTGGCCTGCCGTCAGGCCGGGGCTGATCTCGGTGGAAAATTCCCGGATCGAATCGCGCTGTGCCAGCGCGAACCGGCGGACCCGCTCGGTGGCGAACTCGATGTCGCGCCTGGTTGATTCAGGGACGTCGCGCGTGCGCTTTTCGAAAGCCTCGGGCGTAACGACGATATCGCCAGTCCATTGGTCGAGGCTCTTGCAGTACTCCCGCACGGCGTCTTCGCCGCGCGCTTCGATCTCGGCCAGCATCCTTTCGACAAGCGCACGCGTCGCTCCCGTTTCGGCATCAGGGGTCTTGGCGGCCTTCTTGAGATACTCGATCGGCATGGGGAGAGATCAGCTTCGTCCAATAAAATGAAAGCGCTTTCATGCAAAGTAACTTCGCACTTATACTGTAGTCAAGCTGCAATGCAGCAAATTAGCAGGAGCGCTTTCATTTTCCGGTACTGCTATGCTAGGCACTACCATGCACAAATTTTCCGCACGCCTTGCCGACGTTGCACAGAGTGCCGGGGTCTCCCTGTCCACCGCGTCGCGCGCGCTGGCCGAGCCGGGCCTGGTGCGCGCTGACACGCGGGAGAAAGTGGAAAAGGCTGCCGCGCGCCTCGGATACATGCCGCACGGCGCGGCGCGCGCGCTGGCTTCGCGCCGCTCCCGGACCATCGGCGCCGTGCTCCCTACGGTGGACAATCCGATCTTTGCCAGCGCGACCCAGGCCATCGCCCGGGAACTCGCCGCCTCGGGCTATACGCTGCTGCTGGCCGCCTACGATTACGCATCCGACACCGAAGTCACGGTCACGCGCGCGCTGTTGCAGCGGGGCGTGGATGGCCTCGTGCTCGTCGGTGGCGACCACCCGCCCGAGGTCTTTCGGGCCGTCGAGCAGGCGGGCATACCCTGCGAGTTCACCTGGACGCTCGACTCGAGCGGATACCGGCACTGCGTGGGCTTCTCGAACCGCCTTGCATCCGCCCGGGTGACGCAGCACCTGCTCGATCTGGGGCACCGCCGGTTCGCCGTGCTCTCAGGACACACCGCCGGAAACGACCGGGCGCGGGAACGCCTTGCCGGCGTGCGTGAAACGCTGGCTGCACGGGGACTTTCGGTGGACGAACGCATCGTGGAAACAACGCTCACGCTGCGGCACGGACGCGCCGCGCTGCGCGCATTGCTCGACCGCCCCGAAGGGCGCGACTTCACCGCATTGGCATGCGGCAACGATCTGCTGGCCCTGGGCGCGCTGCTCGAATGCCAGGAACGCGGCATCCGCGTGCCCGGGGAATTGTCGATCACCGGGTTCGACGACATCGAACTGGCCGCGGAATTGCCTCCAGGTCTGACCACGCTGCACATCCCTTCGGCCAACATCGGGCAACGTGCTGCGGCCAGGCTGCTGGAGAGACTGGCAGGACGCGAGGTCGAGCGCGAAGAACAGGTCCCGATCGAATTGATCGTACGGGGCACAACCGGACCAGCGCCCTGATCCCCTCTGGCATTGATCAAGATGTTCAAGGCCGCTCCGGGGCCAGGCCTGCCGGGACGATGGGTATTAAACTCGCACCATAAGAATGCATGACCCATGAGGGGGCGATCCCCTCAGGAGCCACTGCATCAGACCAAGCAATCGCGAAGGATGGAGGAAAGATGACCGCTGCCCTGGCTGGAATCACCGTACTTGACGCAAGTGAGAGCATCGCCGGCCAGTTCTGCGGCCGCCTCTTCGCCGACCATGGCGCCGATGTCACCCTGATGGAACCGCCCGGGGGGTCGGCGCTGCGACGCCTCGGCCCCTTCGATCCGGACAAGGATGGCGTGGGGTCCATGCTGTTCTTCCACCTCAACCTGGGCAAACGCTCGGTGACACTGGACCTGGCATCGGCCGCTGGCCGGCAAACACTGCTGGAACATGCCCGGTCGGCCGACGTCATCATCGCCAGCACCGCCCTGGAGCGTGACGCCCTGGCTGCGGCCAATCCGGCCTGCGTGATCGTCGTGGTATCCGACTTCGGCGACGACGGTCCGTACAAGGACTGGCGCGGCAGCGAAATGATCTTCCAGGCACTCTCGGGGATGATGTACAACAATGGCGACAAGGGCCGCGAGCCGCTTTACGGCGTGGCCCATCGCGCCATCTGCGCCGCCGGCGTGGGAGCCTACATCACGGCACTGGCCGCCCTGCACGCTCGCAAGGCGCTCGGCCGCGGGCAGACCGCCTTCCTCGACGTGGCCCACAACACCGCCGCCATGGGTCCGCCCAACACGCTGATGTGGAACTACAGCGGCATGCTGGAGGAGCGCGGCGAGCGCACCCAGCCCTTCACCATGCTGAAGTGCTCCGACGGCTGGGTGGGCCTGTGGATCCACCCCCATACCTTCAAGCCCATGTGCGAGAACCTGGGGCGCCCGGACTGGATCACCGACCCGCGCTTCGAACAACCCAAGGACCGCCTCGCCAATCAGAAGACGCTGCTGGCCGAGGTGCAGGAGCACGTGCACACATGGACCAGCGACGAGGTGCTCAACCGCCTGCTCAAAGGCCGGCTCGTCGCGGCCAAGGCCTATACACCCAATCAACTCTATCGCACCGAGCACCTGCGCGAGCGCAACTACTGGGAAACGGTGGACACCACCGCCGGCTCACGCCCGATACTGGGCCCGGCCTTTCGCTTGAGCGCCACGCCGCGGCAGGTGCGCGGGCCGGCGCCGCAGCCGGGGGCCGACAATGCCCGTCCCGCGCCGCCAGCCAGATCAATGCCGGCCGGCAGTGCTGCGAAAATCAAGGGTGCAGGCCCGGTCAGCGGGCCGATCAGTGGTCCACTCAGCGGCCTGCGCGTGATCGAATTCACCACCGCCTGGGCCGGCCCCATGGCCGGGCGGATTTTCGGTTTCCTCGGCGCCGAAGTGATCCATGTGGAATCCTCGACGCGGCTGGACGTGTGGCGCCAGGTCAACGCGGTGATCCAGCCGCGACGCTACGCCGATCGCTCCGGCGGCGAGCGCCCCTACAACCGCGTCGCCTATTTCAATTCGCAGAACATCAACAAGATGTCGCTGTGCATGGACCTGAAGCATCCCGGCGGCAAGGAGGCCATGCTCAAGCTGCTTGCCAAATCCGACATCGTGGTATCCAACTTCACACCGGGCACGCTGGCGCGCATGGGCGTGGGCTACGATGTGGTGAGCAAACTCAACCCGGGCATCATCGTCTGCGAGATGCCCGGCTTTGGCAACAGCGGCCCCCTGGCCACGTGCACCGCCAATGGCGCCAGCATGGAAGTGGCAGCAGGCATGTGCGCCCTGATCGGCTATCCCGACGGCCCCCCGGCCACCACCGGCCAGGTCTACCCCGACCCGATGGGTGGCTACAACGGCGCAGCTGCGCTGTTGACGGCGCTCGCTTACCGCGACGCCACCGGCCAGGGCCAGTACATCGAACTGCCACAGGTGGAGGCTTCCATGCAGTTCATCGGTGATGAACTGCTGCACGCCATCGCCACCGGTGTGGATCCGGTGCCGCACGGCAATCGCGTGCGCTGGGCGGCGCCGCACGACGCCTACCTCGCCGCCGGCTACGACCAGTGGGTGACGCTCGCCGTGGAAACCGATGCCGAGTGGACAACACTGTGCGACCTCATGGGCCAGCCCGAACTGGCCGGCGATGCGCGCTATGCCACCTTCGAGGCGCGGTGGAAGAACCAGGACGAGCTGCGCGAGCCCATCACGCGCTGGACACGCACCCTGCCCAAGATGGCCATCGCCCAGCGCCTGCAGGCAGCCGGCATACGCTCCGCGCCGGTGCAGGATGCGCGCAATGTCATGGAAGACCCGTATCTGGTGGCGCGCGACTTCACCACCCTGCTCACGCACGCCGAAGCGGGGCCCCACGGGCATCCGTCCCTGCCCTTCCGCCTGAGCCTCACGCCCGGCGCGCAGCGCAGCGCGGCACCGTGCCTGGGGGCGGACACGCGCAGGATACTCACTGACATCGTCGGCTTGTCTGCCGCCGAGGTGGATGAACTGGACAAGGCCGGGGTGACCTCGGCGACTCCAACGGCGTTTCAAAGGTAAGGGCCTGCCAGGGCCGAAACAATCGATGACTTGAAAAGGGGGACCACGCATGAGCAGCTACCAGCACATCAAGTACGCCCAGCAGGAATACCAGAGCATCATCTACGAGGTGAAGGACAAGATCGCGCGCGTCACGCTCAACCGTCCGGAGCAGCGCAACGTCCAGAGCACCATCCTGCTGGAGGAACTGGACCATGCCATCGACTGCGCCGCCGGTGACCACAACGTCAACGTGATTTGCATATTCGGTGCGGGCAAGCACTTCTCCGCAGGCCACGACCTGGGATCCGCCGAGGAAATGGCCCATCGCGAGAAGTTTCCGGTTCCGGCGACCCAGCGCGGCTTCTTCGACCGCACCTGGCGGCTGTACGTGGACATGCACCTGCGCTGGCGCAACGTGCCCAAGCCGATGATCTGCGCGGTGCAGGGCTACTGCATCTTCGGCGGCTGGATGGTGGCCTCCACCGCCGACATCATCTTCGCCGGGGAAGACGCCAAGTTTCTGTGCTCGGCCTTCCAGTATTTCTCGGTGCCCTATGACATCCATCCGCGCATCGCCAAGGAACTGCTGTTCCAGAGCCGTTTCATCGACGCGTCTCAGGCAAAGGAATACGGCCTGGTGAACCGCGTCATTCCCAACGAGCGCCTGGTCGAGGAGACGCTCGAATACGCCGCCGACGTCGCCCGCAATGACCCCTTCGACATGCGCACCACCAAGCTGGCGGTGAACCAGGCGCTGGACGCGCAGGGCTTCACCAACCACATCATCAACGCCCACAGCACCTACAACAACCGGCGCATGGGGTCCCTGGACCCGGACTACGTCATGCCCAAAAAGGAAGGCGTCAAGCGCCAGCCGCTGGTGCAGGTAGCGCTGGACAACTACGAGCGCGACCAGAAGAGACGAAACAAGCAGGGCTGACCGCCTTGCCTTGCCTGACCATGCGCAGGACCTGCCGTCATGAAGGGCGCGCATGAAGACAGTCTCTTCATGCCGATGGGACGGCCGGGCCGGTTCACCGTAAAAACCGTCCGTCGGCAGAGGCACAGGCTGGCCAGACCAGCGCAGCCCGCAAGCCCGGCAGCAGGAGGAAAGCAATGCGCCCATTCGAGAACGTGCGGATACTCGACCTGACCCGGGTCGTCTCCGGCCCCTATTGCACCCACACGCTGGCGCTGATGGGCGCCGAGGTGATCAAGATCGAGGAGCGCGGCACGGGTGATGCCACACGCAATGGCATCGGCATCCAGGAACTGCAGCAGGACGGCCTGGCCGCCACCTTCATCATGTTCAACGCCGGCAAGAAGTCGGTGACCCTGGACCTGAAAAAACCCGAGGCGAAGGCCATCATCCGGCGCCTGGCGCGCTCGGCCGATGTGGTGGTGGAGAACTTCCGCCCCGGCGTGGTCGACCGCATGGGCCTGGGTTACGCCGCGCTGAAAGAGGAGAATCCGCGCCTCATTTATTGCTCCATCTCCGGCTTCGGCCAGACCGGCCCGGAGGCAAAGGCCCCGGCCTTCGACGGCAACATCCAGGCCGCCAGCGGCATCATGGCCATGACCGGCGAACCCGATGGCACGCCGCTGCGCCCCGGCTTCAGCGTATGCGACACCAGCACCGGCCTGAATGCCGCACTGGCGATCGCCGGCGCGCTGTACCAGCGCCGTGAGACGGGCCTGGGCCAGTACATCGATGTGGCCATGCTCGATTCGGGCATCTCGCTCGCCTCGCAGACGGTGGGCGCCTGGCTGAATGGCGGCGTGGTGCAACCGCGCCGCGGCAACCAGGCCATCAACTTCGAGCCCACTGCGGATGTCTACCGCACCGCCGACGGCTCCATGATCCTCGCCATCATGCGCGACGAACACGTGAAGATCCTGTTGCGCACCCTGGGCCTGCAGGACATGGTGGACGACCCGCGCTTTGCCAACCGGCAGGCGCGCGTGAAGCACGCGAGCTTCATCCGGCCGCTGGTGCAGGGCGAACTGATGAAGTCCACCTCCGCCGAGTGGAAGGCGCGCCTGGACGAAGCCGGGGTGCCCTGCTCGGAAATCCACGAGATCCCGCAGGCGCTGACCCAGCCGCAGTTGCAGCACCGCGGCCTGGTGCAGGAAATGACCGATGCCGCCACCGGCCAGCCGATGCGCCTGCTCAACACGCCCTTCCAGTACGAACACGGCAGCCCGCACCCTTCCAGCCCGCCGCCGCGCCTGGGCGAGCACAACACCGAAGTGCTCCGGGCTGCCGGTTACAGCGACGAAGACATCGCCACCCTGCTGAAGAACGAAGTCATCTGAACAAGGAAAAACCATGAGCGCCCAGGCACAAGCGACACCGGAACAGGTCCCCTTCATCGAGCCCTACCCCGGCCTGCAGTACCAGGAGCGCCGTTTCGTCATCGACGCCGCCGAGCAAAAGCGCCTGCTCACGCTGTGCGGCATCGATGCGGCCATCTTCGGCGAGGAGATCGACCCCATCGCCTTCATCACCCTGGCCATCCGCGAGGGCATACGCAATGGCGTGAGCGCCAATGGCGCGGTGAACATGGCGCAGACCATCACCATGCACCGGCCGCTGACGCTGGGCGAGCAAATCACCGTGGGCGGCGGCATCCTCAGCGTGGACGAGGTGCCGCGCGGACGCGTGGCCTTCAGCGAGACCTGGTTCGCCGGCGCCGATGGCACGCGCGCCATCACCTCCACGCGCAAATCGCTGCGCCCGGACCCGGCCAAGGCCGCTGTGCGCGGCACCGGGCACAAGCCGGTGCCGGTGATCCAGGACATCAGCGTGCTAAAGGAAGTGAACCGCATCACACTCACCCCCGAATGCGTCACCGCCTTCACCGGCCCGAACAATCCGGTGCATACCGACCCGGAAGTGGCGAAGAAAAGCGGCTATCGCGCCCCCATCATGGGCGGCAGCCAGGGCATGCGCTACCTCAGCGCGGAGATCTGGCGCCATTTCAAACCGCGGCAACTGGACCTGGATATCTTCTTCCTGCGACCCATCTTCTGGGACGACACTTTCACCGTGATGGTCGAGGAACGCAGCGACCAGTGGGGCGCCATCTGTCTGGCCCGGGACGGCAAGGTGATGGTGGAAGCCCGCATCAACCGCATCGAACGGTAAGGCACTGTCCGGAACGCAATGAGATCGGGCCGCGAGCCCGACGACACCGCAAGCGGGGGCATCATGAAACGTCCCCTGCACGAACTGGCCAGAGTGGCGAAGTCCGTCGACGTGCAGCGCAAACTCGAAGACGATGGCACCATCCTCGTGGGCACCAGCCCGGAGCGCTTCCGCCAGATCTACGAAGAAGAAGCGGCCCGCTGGCGCAAGGTGGCCAAAGACATCAACATGAATTTCTCCGAATAGCTGCACAGGAAGTCGACACCATGCATGACACCCCACCCGCCACAGCCACGCCGGCCACGGTCAGCGCAGCCGATGCGCTGTTCCGGCCGCGCTCCATCGCGGTGATCGGTGCATCCTCCGACGCCACGCGCATCGGCGGGCGCCCCATCGACTACACCCTGCGGGCCGGCTACACGGGCGCGCTGTATCCGGTCAACCCGCGGGGCGGCACACTGCAGGGCCTGCGTGCCTATGCCAGCGTGGCCGACATTCCCGGCCACGTGGACCTCGCCCTGATCGCGCTGCCTGCGGATGCGGCGGTGCAGGCGGTGGAGGATTGCATCGCCAAAGGGGTGCGTGCCATCGCCATGTTCAGTGCCGGCTTTGCCGAAGTGAGCGCCGCCGGGCGCGAACAGCAGGCGCGCATGCGCGACCGCTGCCGAGCAGCCGGCGTGCTGCTGCTCGGCCCCAACTGCCTGGGCTTCATGAACATCAGCGCCGGGGTGATGCTGACCTTCTCCACGGTGCTGGAGAACATCTGGCCCAAGCCCGGCCGGGTCTCCATGGTGAGCCAGAGCGGCGCCGTGGGGGCCTACAGTGCGGCACTGGCCATGGAGCGCGGCATCGGCCTGGACAAGTGGGTGAGCACCGGCAATGAAGCCGACATCGATGTGGCGCGCTGCATCGAATGGCTGGCCGACGAGCCCGACACCGGCCCCATCATGGCCTACCTGGAAGGCTGCAAGGACATGGACCGGCTGCGCGCCGCGCTGCTGAAAGCGGCCAGCCGCGGCAAGCCCGTGCTCATGTTGAAGCCGGGCAGTTCCCCCGAAGGCATGCAGGCCATCACTGCGCACACCGGCTCCGATGCCGGCGATGAGGCCGCCTACGCGCGCCTGTTCCGCGACACCGGGACGCTGCGCATGCAGTCGATGGAGCAACAGGTGGACACGGCCTACGCCTTTGCCAATGGCGTGTTCCCGCGCAGCCCGCGCATTGCGACCATTTCGATTTCCGGCGGGGTGGGCGTGCTGATGGCCGATGCCGCCGCGCGCGCCGGACTGCAACTGCCGACGCCCCCGGCCGCGGTGCAGCAGCAGATCAAGGCGCTGATCCCCTTCTCCTCGCCCTTCAACCCCTACGACGTGACGGCGCAGATCATCAACGACATGGGCCTGTTCAACCGCATCCTGGCGCTGGTGGCCGCCCAGGACGAGGTGGACACGGTGTTCATCTTCCTCCTGCAACTGGGCAAGGTGGACAGCCACTTCCTCGGGTTCCGCGATGCGCTGCTGGAGGCGCGCCGGCAGCACCCGCACAAACTCTTCGTGCTGTGCGGCGGCTACAGCCCGAACAACCGCGCCAGCATGGAGGCGGCCGGCTTCCTCGTGTTCGAGGAACCGGTGCGCGCGGTGCAAACGGTGGCGGCGCTGGTGCGGCCTGTCTCGGGTAGCCAGGCCTGAAGGCGAAGTAAGGTTCGCTGATCCGCTGCGGGGGGCATCACCCCAAGGGCAATGCGATCGAGTGCCTCTCTTTCCGCTGCACGCTGCCTGCCGCGTTCGCATAGCGGCACACAGGCACAGCCATCCCCGCACCCGATGCCCGGTGCCAATGGCCTGCGCTATCATCCCCCGAGCGCCGACACCGCGTGCAAGGCAGCCCGAAACACAAGGGCACCAAGAAGACACGCCCCGGCCACCCCGAAACAGATAGGCGGGACCAGGAGGAAAGCATGGCTGACACCCCCGAGGTGAGGTTCATCGAGCCCTACGCCGGACTGCGTTATCCGGAGCGCGTGCTCAGCGTGGAGGCAGCCGAGCAGGACCAGCTGCTCACCATCTGCGGCATCGACCCGGCGATCTACCAGGGCATGATCGATCCGGTGGTGTTCATCACCATGGCCATCCGCGAAGGCGTGCGCAATGGCGTCAGCTCCAATGGCGCGGTGAACATGCAGCAAAAGCTCATCCAGCACCGCCCCATGCGCCTGGGTGAACCACTCACCGTGAATGGCGGCATCCTCGGCGTGGAAGCAGTGCCGCGCGGCACCGTCGCCACCAGCGAGTGCTGGTTCTCCGGCGCCGATGGCGAGCGCGCGCTCAGCTCCTTTCGCAAGTCGCTGCGGCCCGATCCGGCCAAGGCCGCGGTGCGCGGCACCGGCAGCAAGCCCGAGCCGGTGATCAAGACCCTGGAGGGCCTGAAGGAAGTGGCGCGCTTCACGCTCACGCCGGAACAGGTCACCGCCTTCTCCAAACCCGGCAATGCCCTGCACTTCGACCCGGAGGTGGCCAGGCGCAGCGGCTATCGCGCCCCCATCATGGGCGGCAGCCAGAGCGTGCGCTACCTCAGCGCGGAAATCTGGCGGCACTTCCGGCCGCGCATACTGGACGTGGAAATCTACTTCCTGCGCCCCATCTTCTGGGATGAGCGCTTCTCGGTGATGGTCGAGGAAACGAATGACCGCTGGCAGGCCATCTGCCTGGCGAAAGACAACAAGGTGATGGTCGAGGCGCGTATCAACCGCATCGAGACCTGATCGTGTCAAAACAACGAAACATCAAGAGGAAACCGTCATGAGCTGGCAAGCCGAAGTCGATGAACTGAACCACCGTATCGCCATGGCCAGGGAGATGGGCGGGCCCGATGCCGTGGCCTTCCACAAGGGCCGTGGCAAGCTCACGGTGCGCGAGCGCATCGACCTGCTGGCCGACCCGGGCAGCTTCCGCGAAGGCGGCACCATCGCCGGTACGCCGGAATGGGAGGGCAATGCGCTGAAGAAGCTCACGCCGGCCAATTCGGTCACCGGCTACGTCAGCATCAACGGCCGCAAGGCCATGGTGCTGGGCGGGGACTTCACCATCCGCGGCGGCGCCGCCGATGGCTCGGTAGCCGACAAGGGCCTGTGGGCGCTCAAGCAGGCCTACACCAACCGCATCCCCTTCATCCGCCTGCTCGATGCCGCCGGCGGCAGCGTGCGCACCTTCGAGAAGATCGGCCGCACCTATCTCTCCACCGCCGACCGCACCATGGAATTCGACGTGCTGCAGCGCGTGCCCTGCGTCAGCGCCATCCTCGGCTCGACCGCCGGGCTGCCCGCCATCTATGGCGTGTTCTGCCACTTCAACGTCATGGTGAAGGGCACCAGCCAGCTGTTTGCCGGCGGCCCACCGGTGGTCAAGGCGAGCATGGGTGTGGACATCGACAAGGAGGCGCTGGGCGGGGTGGACGTGCATGTGAAGCACTCCGGCGTGGTGGCCAATGTCGCCGAGAACGAAGCCGATGCGCTGGCGCAGATCAAGCGCTTCCTCTCCTACCTGCCGCCGAACGTCTGGCAGATGCCGCCGCGCACCGAGCCGGCGCCGCCGCCCGTGGAGCCGCAGCAGGAGCTGCTCTCGTTCATCCCGCACAATCAGCGCAAGGTCTACAACGTGCGCCGGCTGCTGCAGCTGGTGCTGGACCTCGATTCCTTCTTCGAGATCCAGCCTCTCTACGGCCGCTCGCGCATCACCGGTTTCGCGCGCGTGAACGGCTATCCGGTCGGGGTGATGGCCAACAACTGCATGTTCCTCGGCGGTGCGCTCGACGTGGCCGCCTCCGACAAGGTCGGGCGCTTCCTGTCCATCTGCGACACCTTCCACCTGCCCATCGTCTATTTCTGCGATGAGCCGGGCTTCATGGTCGGTGAACAGTCCGAGCGGGACGGCATCATCCGCCAGGGCGCGCGCGCGCTGGGCATCCTCAACCTGTCGCAAGTGCCCTATCTCACCTTCGTCATGCGCCAGGTCTATGGCGTGGCCGGCGGCCTCAACCACCGCGGCGGCAACAACACCATGTACCGCCGCTACGCCTGGCCCTCGGGCCACTGGGGCTCCATGCACATCTCCGGTGGCGTGTCTGCGGCCTACCGCGCCGAGATCGCCGCGGCACCCGACCCGGATGCCAAGCGCGCCGAAATCGAAACCCGCCTGGGCGAACTGGCCTCGCCCTTCCGCACCGCGCATGCCGGTCAGGTGGACATCATCGACCCGCGCGAAACGCGCCAGATGATGGAGGAGTTCGTCGAGGACGCGCAGGAAGTGCTGCGCAGCCAGCTGGGGCAGACCAGCCGGGTGCCTTACCTGCCGTAGCAGCTCAGTCCATCTTGATATTGGCCGCCTTGATCACCTTGGCCCACTTGGCGGAGTCGGCCAACATCAAGGCAAGGAACTGATCCGCATTGGTGACAAAGGGCTCTATGCCCTGGGCCATGATCTTCTCGGTGACATCGGCGCCGACCATGATCCTGCCCAGCTCCGCCGAGAGCTTGTTGACGATATCGCGCGGAATGCCGGCGGGGCCGATGACGCCGTGCCAGTTCTTGGCCTCGAATCCGGGCAACCCGGCTTCATTGAAGGTGGGCACCGACGGCAGAGAAGCCAGCCGCTTCTCGCCTGACATGGCGATGGGCTTGAGCTTGCCGGACTTCACCATGGCCACCACCGGCAGCGGCGTGTTCAGGGTCAACTGCACCTGCCCCGCCATGACGTCGGTTACGGCCTGTCCCGTGCCCTTGTAGGGAATGTGCCTGATTTGCGTGCCGGCCATCATGTTGAAAAGCTCGGTGGCCAGATGATTGGACGAGCCATTGCCGGCCGAGGCATAGTTGAGCTGCCCTGGCCTGGCTTTCGCGTAGGCAATGAACTCCTTCAGGTTGTTCACCGGCAGACCTGGACTCACGACCATGAGCTGGTCGCTCGCATCGAGGGAGGCAATGGGCGAGAAATCCTTGATCGGATCATAGGGTGTGGCGGTGAGATGGGGCAGCACCACGTGCGCTGCGGCGATCAGCATGATGGTGTAACCATCTGCCGGGGCCTTGGAGACGAACTCGGCACCGATGGCTGCGTTGCCACCCGGCTTGTTGTCCACGATCACCGGCTGCCCCCAGGCATCGGTCAGTTTTCCACCGACCAGGTGGGTGATCACTGTGGTGATACCGCCGGGGGTATAGGGCACGACAAAGCGTATGGGTTTGACCGGATACTGCTGCGCCTGCAGCAGGCCTGTCGCAGCCAGCATGCACAGTCCAGCCACGCCTGCAATGATGTTGGGATGCCTGTTCACCGAAGCCTCCTGTCAAGGTTTGTGTTTTGCTTCATGGACCGTGTTGATACCGGGGTAGCCTGCATCTGATCACGTTTGTCAATGCCAATCTTGCAGCTGAAATATCACTTGGAGCACCTGACAGAATTGCCGTCAGGCGCCCTGACATAGGGGAGCGCGAGGGGAGGTGTCCCCTCGCATTGTTAGGCACTCTCAATCATTGGACCCGTGATAGATACGCCGGTAAGGGATGGGCAGCACCGTGCGCGAGACTCGCACGTCGATGATCATGGGGCCGGGCTTGTCCACCCAGGACTGAATGGCCGCACGCAGATCGTCCAGCTTGCGAACCAGGGCGCCGCGCCCGCCCAGGGCCGTGCCCACCGCGCCCAGGTCGGGCGTGGTGACGATGGCGGTCATGGGATCGCGTTTCTTCAATTCCAGACTGTAGTATTCCGGCCCCAGAGCCTCGTTGTTCATGACGACGATGAGCAGCGGCATGCCATAGCGCACCGCTGTCTCGAATTCACCCAGATGCATCATGGTGCTGGCATCGCCATTCAGGAGCACCAGGGGCTGGTTACCAGTAGCGACGATGGCGCCCATGGCGGCGGGCATCATCTGGCCGATGCAGCCAAAGGCGTGGCTCGCCATGCTGAGCGGGCGCTGGCGCCGCATCACCATGTTGGAGATGTTGGCCACCATGCCGGTGCCGGAGATCATGCCGATCTCCGGCGGCACCATTTCATCGATGAGCAGGCAGGCCTTGCGCGGATCCAGCGTGCCCGGATCCAGTGCGAACTCGGTGGGATCCTCGAATTGCAGCTTCAGCTTCGCGCGGATCTCGGGGGTGCGAAAGCCGGTCTGCCGGAAGCCACGCACGCCAAGGGCCTTGTCCAGCGCCTCGGCGCCCGCCTTTGCATCGGACTGCACGTAACACTGCGCGCCCTTGACCCCGGCCATCACCACGCCGGGCTGGGTGTCGAACTGCACGAAGCGCGCTTCCGGATACAGATAACCATTCTCGGTGGTATAACGATTGAGACTGGCGCCGAAGCCGATGACGCAATCGACTTCATGGAAGTAATTGATCGCGGTCCGGTTGGCGTAGCTGCCGGAGATGCCGGCATGAAACTCGTCCTCGTTGAGCCAGGTCTTGGCCAGCAGCGATGTGGCGATGAGGGCGCCGATGCGCTCAGCCAGCCTGAGAATCTCCGGCCCGGCATTGGCGCGCCTCGCCCCCTTGCCAACGATGATGAGCGGCTTCCTGCTTCCGGCGATGATGTCAGCCGCCGCCTCGATGGCGCGCGGGTCCGGATGCACCGGCCAGGGTGTAATCAGCGTGGTCGAGGGCACATAAGGCTCGTCATCCTCGAAATTCCTGGTCTGCAGGTCCATCGGGACGCTCAGCATCACTGGACGGCTTTCAGTGCGCGCCTTGTAGAAGGCCTTGCGCACACACTCATCGGTGTCCTGCTCGATGCCCAGGCGCACGAAGCCCGTCTCGCAGGCCTCGGCAAAGCGAGCCTGGTCCAGGCGCTGGTTGTACTCATCGTCGCTGATGGGATGCTCGCCGCAGAATGCCACCACCGGCGAGCGTGCACGGCTCGCCACCACCAGCGAGGTGGCCAGTTGCGTCACGCCAGGACCGCAGGTGGTGGTGGCCACGCCCGGCTGTCCGGTGGTTCGCGCCATGCCGTCGGCCATGCCTAGACCCGCGCCCTCGTGGCGCACCTCGTGCACCTTCACCCCCAGACGGTGCATTTCGGACAGCCACAACATGTTGCCATCGCCCATCATGCCGAAGGTGGCGGTCACGCCCTCGGCCTTGAAGGCCTGTGCCAGCCTTTCGAATACCTTCATTGCGTGAACCTCCGTGCTTGTGTCGTGTGGTGTGACTGTGGTGTGGTAGCGCTCAGCCTTTGCGGTTGTCCTTCAGACGTGCCGCCTTGGTGCTCTTGGAAAGGCCGGTGAGCGGCTCGAGTTCGCCGGGCTGCACGACCTTCACCTGCAGCTTCACCATCAGCGCCTCGCGAAACCGCTGCTGCATATCCCCGGCAAGCCTGGCCTTGTCGGCAGCCGGATCCAGCGCCTCGATGGACACCGTCATCTCGTCGTTGCCTGCCGCCCCGACCCGGTCCACCACGCAGAAGAATTCGCCATTGAAACGCTTGTCCTCAGCAATCAATGCGCCAATGGCCTCGGGGAACACGTTCACCCCGCGCAGCTTCACCATGGTGTCGCTGCGGCCGAAGATGCGCTCAAGCCGCAGCAGCGTGCTGCCGCACTCGCAGGTGCCCGGCATGATGCAGGAGATATCGCTGATGTTGTAGCGGATCAGCGGCGCGCTGTACTTGAACAGCGAGGTGATGCACAGATTGCCCTTCTCGCCCTGGGCCACCGGCTGGCCGGTGTGGGGGTCGAGTATCTCGACGATGAAGGCATCCTCCATGATGTGCATGCCGTCGCGATACACGCAGTCGGCCGCCACCATGCCCGACTCATGGGCGCCGTAGAAGTCGTGGCAGCGCGCGCCCCACAATTCCTCGATCGGACGGCGGTCTTCAGCGCCCATGTTGGAGTCGAGCGCGCGTATGCCCAGACTGTGCGGATCGATTTTCATCTCGTCCCTGGCAAACAGGGCCATGTGGCGAAGATAGGCGGGGAAGCCGACGATGACACTGACACCCCAGGCGCGCATGATCTCGATCTGACGCCGCGTCGGGGTGATATTGCCGCTGCCGGTCATCACCGGGATGGCACCGGTGTATTTCCACAGCGCCTCACGCACGGCGAATCCGCCATTGGGCAGCCCCAGGGCACGCGTCACCTGTACCAGATCGCCCGGACGCACGCCGTGCATGGTGAGACGGCGCGAGCCGAGGATGGACATGATTTCGCGGTCGCGCGGGGTGTAGAGCATGGCACGCGGCAGGCCGGTGGTGCCCCCGCTGGTCTGCACCACCATGGGAAGTCGCTTGCCGTCGGCTGCGGTGACGCCCATGAAGTCCCCGAAGGGCGGCTGACGGTCGATGCTGTCGCGCACGTCGTGCACAGTGTAGGGAGGCAGCTTGACCAGGTCATCGACACACTGGATGTCGGACTTGTCGAGACCTGCCTCCTTCCAGCGCCGCGCATAAAAGGGCACCTCCCAGGCGCGCTCGATCTGCTGCCTGAAGCGGATCTCCTGCAACGCCCGTATGTGATCGCGGGGCATGCGGTAGACGGTGTTGTAGAAATCCGGCGGCGGCGGGAACTCCTTGCTCAGTTCGGCGAAGTTGAGCGACTCCCAGTAATAGGGCGGCTTTCGTTCGGCCAGTTGCCGCATTTCATCGATGGCATTCAGATTGGACAGTTCGGTCATGCTCGGTGACTCCGGATGGTGATGTTCATGAATTTCAGTTCAACGCAGGCCAGCCAGGCTGCCGCCATCGACCTGGATGCAGGTGCCGTTGATATAGCGGCCACGCTCGGAAACCAGCAGGGCTACCAGGCTGGCAATGTCCTCGGGCACGCCGATCTTTCCGATGGGGATCATTGCCAGGCGGCGCTTGCGTTCGGCTTCAGCTTCTTCCTGGTTGCCGGTCAGCACCACCTTGTGCAGGCGCGGTGTCTCGATCAAACCGGAGAGAATGGTATTGACGCTGATGCCGTACTTGCCGATTTCCAGGCACAGGGTCTTGGCATAGCCGATCACAGCATCCCAGCTCGCGGTGGACAGGGCGAAGTTCACGCGTGGCTGTATGGCCACACGCGAGATGATGTTGAGAATGCTGCCGCCACGCTCCTTCATATGCGGGACGGTCTCCCTTGCCATGCGCACCACGTACATGAAGTTGCGCTCCATGGCCTGCTCCCAGGCGGTGTCATCGAAGGACTCGATCGGGCCTAGGGGCGGCGCGCCATCGTTGTTCACCACGATGTCGATCTGGCCAAAATGCTCCATGGTGACGGCCACCACGCGCTTGATGTCATCGTAGCGACGGCAGTCGCCCTGGATCGGGAACACCTCACCGCCGGTCTCCTTTGCGATCGCCTCGGCCGCCGGCATGAGTTTTTTCTCGCGCCGAGCCCAGATTGCCACGCGTGCGCCTTCGGCCGCCAGGGTGCGCGCGATGCCATAGCCTATGCCTTCGCTGGCACCGCCGACGATGGCCACCTTGCCTTTGAGATTCAGATCCATGTCAGGTCCTGTTTGTGTCTGCCGGATTGTGGGGAGGAACCTTCACGCCGAGGGTTTCCAGGAAACGCTCTGCATTGCGATGAAACACCTTGTCCAGCACTTCTTCGGTGTAACCCTCGGCACGCCAGTCCTTGACCAGGCGCTCATAGGTAAGCATGGGATAGTCTGCAGCGAACATCACCCGGTCCTGCAGGCGGCGGGCAATTTCGTATTTGAGCTCGGGGGGGTGGTACTTGGGCGACCAGCCATGCAGTTCGTACCAGACATTGCCCTTGTGCAGCACCACGGCATTGGTCTCGTTCTGCCACGGCCAGGCCGGGCGCGCCGCCACGATGTTCAAATCCGGGTAATGGGCCGCCACGTAATCCAGGTGGCGCGGGTGGGTGTCTTCCAGCAGGATACCCAGGCCTCCGCGCACCCCGGCACCGATGGCCGACATGCCACACAGCACAAGGATGGGAATGTTCGCGTCGATGCACACCTTGTAGAAGGGCTCCCAGACCGGATCGCTTGCAGAAGGCGAGCGGGGGATCACCATGCCCATGAAGCCGGAGCGCTGGTCAATGCAGCGGCGGAACTCAGCCATGCTCTCGGGCTTGAACGGATCCACCTTCACCCACAGGCCGAGGATGTCGTCTGGGTAGGCCTTCTGCGTGGCGAATGCGTAATCGTGCTGAGCGTGCACCTCATCCATGGCCATGCCGTCGGTAAAGGCAAGGCTTAGCACGGCCGACACATTGTTCCTGCGGAAATAGCCGGCCATCTCCTGCTCGGTCATGAACTGGCCGTTCCAGTTCCAGTACTTCTTGAAAGCCGAGAGCGCCTTGCCAGCGCCGGCAGGATTGCCCTTCCAGCCACGCTCGGTGCCCCAGTGGGAATGCATGTCTATCAGGCGCGGGACATCAGCCATGGCGGTCTCCGCCCAGTTGGGGCGAAAAACGGGTCCTACTCATTGCTACTCCTCCTGGTCGATTGGCGGCGAGTGCGTGGTCCGCTGGACCAACCGGCGTTGCACTGTGTGCGCTCTGTGCGTTCTCTGGGCACTCTCGGCAAGCGCTTTGCGGCGCATCGTCGCATGTCCAATATTACGCCATCTCCTCCAGCGGGCGTCCACTCCCCGCGGGCGCAACGCCGTTTGGCGGAAACTTCGGCCCATGCAAGAATCGCCCCGGGTCGCCGCATACCGAAACAACTCAGCAAGGATTGCAGCAATGACGAACAAGGCCAGTCTGGACCAGCCTGAACATTGTCCCCTCGATGGCGTGCGCATCATGGATCTGTCGCGCCTGGTGGCGGGCAACACCCTGACCATGGCGCTGGCCGACCTGGGCGCCGAAGTGATCAAGGTGGAACCGGCCACCGGTGACACCCTGCGCGGCTGGAAGGTGGCTGGCCTTTCCACCGTGTGGAAGGCCTATTCGCGCAACAAGAAAAGCCTGGCGCTCAATTTCCGTGATCCGCAGGCGATCGAGATCATGCTCAAGCTCGCAGGGGAGGCGCAGGTGCTGATCGAGAGCTTCCGCCCCGGCACGCTGGAGAAGATGGGCCTGGGCCCGGACGTGCTTCTGAAAAGCAACCCGAAACTGGTGATCGTGCGTATCTCCGGATGGGGCCAGGACGGCCCCTACTCGCACAAACCCGGATTCGGCACGCTGATCGAGGGGATTTCCGGCTTTGCTTCCATGAACGGGCACGCCGACCGTGAACCCCTGCTGCCGCCGATCTTTCTGGCCGACATGGTGGCCGGCCTTTACGGGTCGGTGGGGGTGCTCGCCGCGCTGCGCGAAGTGGAAGTGAATGGCGGCAAGGGGCAGGTGATCGACCTGCCCTTGCTCGATCCGCTGTTTGCCATCCTCGGCGCGCAATCGGCCAATTACCGCCTCACCGGTGAGGTGAAGCCGCGCACCGGCAACCGCTCCAGCAACAGCGCGCCGCGCAATGCCTACCGCACACGCGACGGCCAGTGGGTCTGCCTGTCCGCCTCCACCCAGGGCATGACCGAGCGACTGCTGCAGTCCATCGGCCGTGCTGAACTCATCACCGACCCGCGCTTTGCCACCAATCAGGTGCGCTTGCAGAACGTCGACGAACTGGATGGCATCATCGGCGCCTTCATCAGCAGCATGGACCAGCAGGATTGCCTCGCCTTTTTCGACAAGGCTGATGTCACCGTGGGCCCGATGTACGACATCGCTGAAATCGAGAAGGACCCGCATTTTGCCGCGCGGGGCATCATTCGCGAGATTCCCGACGCCGAGATGGGCTCGGTGCCCGTGCACAATGTCTCGCCGCGACTGATGGGCACCCCCGGCGCGATCCGCAGTCCCGCGCCAGCGCTGGGCGAACACAATGCCAGCCTGCTCAGATCACTGGGTTTCTCGGATGAACAGATCACCACGCTGCAGCAGAGCGGCGTGCTGGTCTCCACGACAAAGGGCGGGTGATGAGCAGGCGTCAATACTGGCCGATGCGCAGCAAGCTGTTTGTCCCGGGCTCGCGCCCCGAGTTATTTCCCAAGGCACTGGCAAGCGCCGCCGACAGCCTGTCCATCGACCTGCAGGATGCCGTGGCCGAGTCGCGCAAGGCCGAGGCGCGCGCCGCCACCCTGGCCTTCCTGGGTTCAGCCGAAGCGGCCGCCTCGAAGAAGATCCTCATCGTGCGCGTGAACATCGCCAGCCATCCCGGCTTTGCCGAGGACCTGCGCGCGATGACGCATCCGCGTATCGACCTCATCAACCTGCCCGCCGTGCAATCCCCCGATGAAGTGGTGGCCGCCGGCCGGCTGATCGAACACTACGAACGCGAGCACGGCGTCAGTGCCGACCGGCCCATCGGCATCCTCGCCAACATCGAGTCGGCGCGCGGCCTGCGGCTGGCGCATGAGATTGCTGCCGCCCACCCGCGCGTGGCCGGCATCCAGATCGGATACGCCGACCTGTTCGAGGATGCCGGCATCGCCCGCTACGACAGCACCCATGTGCACCACGTGCTGATGACCATGCGCCTGGCCGCCGCCGAAGCCGGCGTGTTCGCCTACGACGGCGCCTATGCCGACATCGGCAATCTCGAGGGCTTTCGCGTGGAGGCGCAGCTCGCGCGCAGGCTGGGCTTTCTCGGCAAGAGTTGCATCCACCCGAAGCAGATCGCCATCGCCAACGAATCATTCGGCCCCAGCGACAAGGAACTCGACGAAGCAAGGCGTATCGTCGCCGCCGCGAAGAAAGCGCAGGCCGACGGCGTGGGCGCCTTCACGGTGGATGGAAAAATGGTGGACCTGCCTTTCATACGCCGCGCCGAAGCACTGCTGCGCCTGTTCGAGGCCGGCGGCAAGCCTGAGTAAAACGGGCGGAGGCGCCTCGCCGGGTTTCGCCAGTGGGTGTCGCGAATGAGTGTAGCGAGTGCTTGTCATACAGGGTCGTGGGCACAGGGGCATGGGTTTGACAGCCCCTGGGGATGCGCGTAAGTTTTTCCGTAAATCAGAATAGCGTTCTGAGAAACAGAACCGTACTCACCCCCAAGGAGGGTTCCATGCGTGCACATTCGATCGTATCCTGGACAGCGCTTGCGGGCCTCGCCCTCATGCTGCCGGGACTGTCCGCCGCGCAGGACTATCCGGTCAAGCCCATCCGGGTGGTCAATGCCTATGCGGCTGGCGGCCCCAATGACCTGACCGTGCGCCCGATCGCCCAGCACCTGAGCGAGGTCTTCGGCCAGCAGGTCATCGTGGAAAACCGGCCCGGCGCCAACGGCAACATCGGCGCCGATTTCGTGGTGCGCGCCACGCCCGATGGCTACACGCTGCTGTTTGCCTCGACCAGCCAGCTCACCATCAACCCCGCGCTCTACAGCATGCCCTTCGATCCCATGCGCGATCTGGCGCCCATCGGTGCGGCGACCATGAACCCCAGCGTCATCGTGATCCATCCCGGCGTTCCAGCCGGTTCCATGAAGGAACTAATCGCCCATGCCAGGTCCAATCCCGGCAAACTGAGCTACGCCTCCGCCGGCAATGGCAGCGTGAATCACCTTGCCGGAGAACTGCTGTCCATGATCACCCAGAGCAAACTGCTGCATGTCCCTTTCAATGGCAGCGGCCCGGCGCTCAACGAGACCGTGGCCGGACGGGTCGACATGTTCATCGTCAGTCCCGCCACCACGCTGCCCTTCATCAAGGCAGGCAAGCTGAAAATGCTGATGGTCAGTGCGCCGAAGCGCCTTTCATTCGTCCCGGATGTGCCCACCATGATCGAGGCCGGCCTGCCGGAATTCATCTCGCAGTCAGGCACGGGTTTTCTTGCGCCCGCCAAAACACCGCGCGCGGCCATCAGCCGATTCAATGCCGAAGTGGTGAAGTACCTCAATTCGCCGGACGCCATCGCCAAGATGACCGCGCTCGGCCTGCAGCTGGTGCCCGGCACACCCGAGGAGTACGCACAGGTGCTGCGCGACGAAAGCACACGCTGGGCCGCAGTGGTTAAAGCGGCCAGCATCAAGATACAGTGAGCTGACCATCATGCGCATCATCGACGTGCACTCCCACTGGGGAACCGAACGCGGCTGGAAGGGCAATCCCGCCGGCAGCAAGAAGGCCTTTGCCGCCCTGCAGAAGTATTTCAACTGGAAAGACGGCTTCGTCACTGAAGCCCACATGACGGACTACTTCCGCAAGAGCGATGCCCGGGTCATCCTGGACCTGGCCTTCACCCACAACCTGCCCATGGACGAAGTGCGCGAGCAGCACGATTACTCCTTCGACACCGAGCGGGCACACCAGGATGTCATCCTCGGGCACTGGATACACCTGGACCCGCTCAATCCGGACAGCCTGGGCGAACTGCGGCGTTGTATCGACAAGCGCATCGGTTTCCTCGGCCTGCACGTGAACGCCACCCCGCCGGCCAGCGACCCGGCCTGGACGCCGCTCTACGAGCTGTGTGTCGAAGCCAATGTACCGGTGATGATACTGGTGGGCATGTCCGCCATCGGTGCCGGCGTGCGTGGCGGCCTGGGACGCATCCTGGAAGACACCCATCCACGCCACCTCGACCGGGTGGCTGCAAAATATCCCGACATGAACATCATTGCGGCACGTTCAGGCTGGCCCTGGCAGGCCGAAACCAATGCCGTGCTGCTGCACAAGGGCAACGTCTGGTACGAAATTCATGGCTGGTCGCCCAAGTATCATCCGCCGGAACTCAAGCACGAAATCGCCCGCCGCCTGCAGGACAAGGTGATGTTCGCAGCCGACTACCCGATGCTCAGCTATGAGCGCCTGGAGCGCGACTGGCGTGCCGAGGGCTATACCGAAGAAGTGCTAGAGAAGGTCTTCCACCGCAATGCCGAAGCCTTCATGGAGATGATCGGGCTGGATCTGCCGGGGTTGAGGGGCTGAGGGTTCGTTTACGCACCCGCGCGGGTTGTATGGGGAAACTCAGGCCGCCAGCGGCCAGTCCTCGAACAGCACCGTGGCCTGGTCCATGAAGCGCTTCAGTGGGGGCCAAGACGGACTACTGAGTCTTGCCCTCCGCGACCCCGATCTTCCCGCCTGCCGCACTGGTGATTGACGCGCAACCAATCGCGCACTGCCAGCTCGGTCTCATCGACTCCTAGCCGTGGCAAGCCCTTCGGAAGCGCAGTGGCCTGCCTGGCTAGCGACGACTGTAGGTAACAGGCGGCTCGGCGGCCTTCAAAGCCCCGGCGTTGAGATCCAGCACCTGCCCGTCGCGATAGACATAGAAGGGGGTGCCGGTACGCTCGGACAAAGCGCGCGCCTGGTCCGCAGCGCGGCGCAATGCCGTGAGGGATGCGGCGAGGTCGGGATCACGCGGTTCAGGATTCACTGGCTGGCTGCTCACGTACGGCCTCCGGACTCAAGCAAGTGGGGTTGCCCACCTCCATTGTCGTACACAACCCAGTCATCGACCAGTGGTGCATAAACCTCGCGCAGATTGCGCAGGCCCGCCGAGAAGCGACGCCGGATCACATCTGCAGGCACGTCATGCCCGCCCTGCACCACGCGTTCGGCCATCCGTGCGATGGTCAGTTCGACATTGGGTAGCGACAGAAAAATCAGCTTTATCCGGTAGTCAGTACCGCGCTATGCCATGCTGTGATGGGTATAGCCACGGCCGGACAGCGTGGTCTCGAAGGCAAAGCTGTCGCCCCGGCCCACATGCAGCGCAATCTCCGACAGCATCAGCCGCCCGGCGCGCACCGCCGCTGCTTCGGGGGCGAACGGAGACAAGCCTGCAGCGATGAGGTCGGCGTTGACAAACACCGGGCAATCCGCCTCGTGAGTCAGGAAGGTGCGGGCGAACGTGGTTTTGCCGGCACCGTTGGGGCCGGCGATGATGAGAATTCGGGGTTGCACCACCCCGATCACACCACTACCCTCATCTCCGACACGACGACTGGAACGAGCCGGACAGAGGTCTGGCTGATGACAGCAAGACCGATAGACTGTCGGAGCGCCTTGATCATATTCCGCCTATCTATTCAATCAAGACAATGATTATCATTTGTTAATGATCACAATAATCCGATCCGGATGATGGCCTTTCCGGCGACTTGCAGCCCGCAAACCCACTCGAACCCTCGCCACCCCCTACTCCTCCCCCGCCTGGATGTTGTGCTCCTGCACCACCTTGCGCCAGCGGGTGATCTCGGTGAGCACATGCTTGCGGAACTCCGCAGCACTGCTGCCCACCATGATGGTGCCGTCATCCTTGAACTTGTCGATGACGTCGGGCATCTTGGCGATCTTGCCGAACTCGCCGGCCAGCTTGTTGACGATGGGCGCAGGCACACCGGCCGGCATGAAGATGCCTTCCCAGGCGGAGTAATCGAAGCCGGGGATGCCCTGCTCGGCCACGGTTCTGAGTTCGGGCATGAGGGCCGAACGCTCGCCGCTGATGAGGAAGATCGCGCGCATCTTGCCCGACTTGATGAAGGGCAGCGCGTTGAAGAGGCTCGCCGGAGAGGCATGAATTCGCCCGGCCA
This sequence comes from Betaproteobacteria bacterium, assembly GCA_947474715.1. Lineage (GTDB taxonomy): Bacteria > Pseudomonadota > Gammaproteobacteria > Burkholderiales > SG8-39 > CAIYPG01. Next base: position 10,207 of record CANJJT010000004.1, on the reverse strand, counting down.
CCTGGTCGGTGAAGAGCTGCGAGGCGCCCTTGTAGTGGATGAAGGTGACGCTGGTGTTAGTGACGCCATGCAGCCAGGCCCCGGCAATGTGATAACTGCCACCCATGCCGGTGGTGCCGAAATTGAGCTTGCCCGGATTGGCCCTGGCGTAGGCGATGTACTCGGCGTAGTTGTTCACCGGCACCGAGGGATGCACCATCAGCAGCGACGGCCGCTTGAGCGTCAGCGTCACCGGGGCCAGGTCCTTGAGCGGGTCGTAGGGCAGGTCCTTGTGGGTGGCCGCGGTGATGGTGTACGCCGCCGAGGTGATCAGCAGGGTGTGCCCGTCCGGCGCGGACTTGGCCACGTGGTTCGCCCCCACCGTGGCGCCGGCGCCCGGCTTGAAATCGACGACGAAGGGTTTGCCCAGCGCATCGGTGAGCTTCTGGCCGTACAGTCGCGCGCCTTTGTCGGTGGTGCCACCGGGCACGAAGGGGCTGATGAAGGTCACGGTCTTTGACGGCCAGGCAGCCGCTGCGTCCTGTGCCGCGGCGTTCGCACCTGTGAGCAGCGTCGCGGCCGCGAGCATGGCCATTCCCCAGCGGGTGTTCATGGTTCTCTCCCTCATTTCAGATTGTCCAGTCCAGCCATTCGCACAGGCCGCGTCCCATGATCCATTCCAGATCACCGGCGCCCAGCCAGGGCATCTGTTCGGTGAACATGGTGACACATTCGCGATAGGGCCCACGCAGTCGGCTGAGGTCGCTGCCCCAGAACATGCGCTTCGGCCCGAAGTGCTCATGCACGCGGCGCAGGTAAGGATGCAGGCTGCGGTAGGGGTAGCCCTCGGAGGCGTAGCAGGGCATGGCGCTCACCTTCACCGCGACGTTGCCGCAATCGGCGATGGCCAGCAACTGGTTCAGGTTGCGAAAGGCCTCCTCGTCCTTCTCCTTGTCGCTGACGATGCCCAGGTGGTCCACGGTCAGGCGCAGCTCCGGATGGCGTTGCGCGACGGTCTTCACCGCATGCGCATCGGCCTGGGTCACCGAGCAGAACACCGGCACGCCGGCCTGCTCGGCTTCGACCCAGAACCCGTCGAAGGCCGGATCGGAGGGCAGGCGTTTCAGCTCGGATTTGAAATTGATGCGCAGCCCCAGCATGCCGGGCTGATCGCGCCAGCGTGCCAGCAGGCCACGCGCCGCGGGGTCGTCCAGTTCCAGGCGGCCCATGATGGCAAAGCGCCCCGGATGCTGCTGCACCGCCTCGATGGCGAGGTCATTGCGCCCGCCTTCGATGCTCGGTGGCACGATGACGACGCGATCGACACCAGCGGCATCCATTTCGCGCAGCAGTTCGGCAGCGCCGAAGGGCTGGGGGCGCTGCGCCTTGCGCCCCGGTTTCCAGGGACGCTCGGGGGTGTTCGGTCCCCAGATGTGCACCTGTGCATCGACGATGAACATGCCTTTCCTCCTCCATGGGCGCGGGTCGTGGCCGGCGCCATCCGTTGTGGCTGCAGGATGGGCAATATGGAATCAAGTCCAGGCGAAGTCAATTCATCCACGCGACCTGACGCTGCGGCTGGCCCGGCCCCGTTTGAGCGAAAATACGCCCTACCGTCCGATAACACGACGACACAACAACAGCATCCCGAGGAGAAACGACATGCAACCCCTGTCAGGCATCAAGGTCATCGACGTCAGCCGCGTGGTGGCCGGCCCCTTCTGCACCTTCCAGCTCGGCCTGCAGGGCGCAGACGTGATCAAGATCGAGGAGCCCGGCGCGGGCGACCCGGTGCGCTGGAGCCCGGCAGGCAGCGACAAGTACTACCGCAGCCGCGGCATGGCCACCAACTACATGCCGCAGAACGCCAACAAGCGCTCCATCACGCTCGACCTGCGCACGGAAGACGGCAAGGCCATCTTCCGCACCATGGTGAAGACCGCCGACGTGGTGATGGAGAACTTTCGCGCCGGGGTGATGGACGGCCTGGGCCTGGGTTACCAGGACCTGCTGAAGATCAACCCCAAGCTGGTGTACTGCTCGCTCACCGCTTATGGCCAGAACCCGCCCAAGGGCCACCACACCGCCTACGACGGCATCGTGCAGGCAGCCTCGGGCATGATGAGCGTGACGGGCACCAAGGAGACCGGCCCGCTCAAGGTCGGCCCGGTGATCCTCGATTACGGCTCGGGCCTCGCTGCCGCCTATGCCATCACGCTGTCGCTGTTCCGCCGCGACCGCAGCGGCGAGCCGCAATACATCGACGTCTCCATGCTCGACACCGCCCTCACCTTCATGAGCGCGCTCATCGTCGATTACAAATGCACCGGCAACATCCCCGGCCTGCGCGGCAATGTGCCCGCCAGCCGCGTGCCCACCTCCGGCTACTACACCTGCTCCGACGAGCGCATGATCGTGGTCGGCGCCAACGAGGAACACCAGGCGGTGAAGCTGTTCAAGACCCTGGGCCTGGCGCACCTGCTGGAGGACCCGCGCTTCAAGGGCCTGGAAGAACGCCTGGCCAATGGCGAGGAACTGGCCAACACCTTCGCCGCCATGTTCAGGACCAAGACGTCGCTGGAATGGGAGCAGATCCTCAACGATGCCCATGTGCCTTGCGCCCAGGTGCGCGCCATCAACGAGATCCTGGAAACCCCGCAGGTGAAGGCGCGGGGGCAACTGCACACCTTCAAGAAGCTGCAGAGCACCGACAGCGATGTCACCGTGCTCAACGCCCCCTTCAAGTTCGCCAAGGACGGCCCGCAAGTGAAGCTGCCCCCGCCCATGGTGGGCGAGCACACCGAGGCCATCCTGAAGGAATACGGCTACGGCGATCGCGTGGCGGCGCTGCGCCAGGCGAAGGTGATCTGAACGGGCGGCAGATCGGGGCTGCCTGCCCTGGGCAGGCCCCCGAAGAAAGAATGTGAATGACTACATTCTTAGTTTTAACCCAATGAAGACGGACATTTACACCGTGATTTGATCACAATGCCAGGGGCACCTGCCGGCACCCCTGTGGCGTGCTACTGCTCGGCCTTGATATCGTTTTCCTGCACGATCTTGCGGTAGCGTGCCAGCTCGACCAGGATGTTCTTTTTGAACGCCTCGGGACGGTTGGCGATCATCTCGGCGCCATCGGCGTCCATCTTGGCCACGATCTCCGGCGCATTGGCCACCTTGCTGAAGGCCGCGTGCCAGGCCTCGATGATGGCGGGTGGTGTCTTCGCCGGCGCGAGGAAGCCCGACCAGCTGGCGTATTCAAAATCGGGCCAGCCCTGCTCGGCCACGGTCTTCAGGTCGGGCGTGCCCTTGTAGCGCTTGGAACCCATGTAGGCCACCGGGAAAAGCTTGCCCGATTTCACATACGGCAGGCCCACGAACACCGGCGCCGGACCCGCCTGTATGGTGCCGGCCATGAGGTCGGCGTGCATGGGCGCAGCACCCTTGTAATGCACGAACACCACCTTGGTGTTGGTCATGGCATGCAGCCAGGCGCCGGAGATGTGGAAAATACTGCCCGGCCCCGAGGTGCCAAAATTGAGCTTGCCCGGGTTGGCCTTCACGTAGGCCATGTACTCCTCGAAGTTCTTGATGCCCAGCGACGGCGGCACCAGCAGGAAGGCGCTGCGCTTGGTCATCTGCGTGATGGGCGCCAGGTCATTGGCCGCGTCGTAAGGCGGCTTGTCGGTGTGGAAGGCCGGAATGATGGTGAAGGCCGGCGTCACCGAGATGATGGTGTAGCCATCCGGCGGCTGCTTGGCCACCCAGGCCGTGCCCACGGCGGAACCGGCGCCCGGCTTGTAGTCGAGCAGCACCGTCTGGCCCAGCGCCTCGGTCAGTCGCTGGTGGTACAGACGCGCCTCGATGTCGGTGGAGCCACCCGGGGTGTAGGGCTGGATCAGCGTCACCGGCCGGGTGGGAAACTTCGCCGCCTGCGACCAGGCCGGCGAGCAGACCATCGCCGCGCCCAGCACCAGGGCACGCGCGAGCAACACTGTGGGCTGATGCATGAATCCTCCTTGTTCGATGTCGGGTGTGCGCCTCTTGTCGGCGCCTGGGGAGTTTATAGCCTCACTGCCCCGGCCATGCAATGCGGCGACGGCAGCCGTTGCAGATTTTCGACCGAATCACCGACCAGCACATCCGCCTGGTCGACGATCAAACACTCACTCAGCCGACTTGGCCTCAGTGGATGCGGCCACCCGTGCCACGAATACTTTCATATGTCCGGCAGCCTTGTCGAGATCGAAGCGGCGCACCGCCTCAAGCACCGGGGCAAAGGCAGCCTGAAACTGTGACGGCATCCGCACGGCGAGTTGCTCGGCAACCGATATCGCCACGCCATCCACCGCATCCAACAGCAGCTGCAGTTGGCTGGCCTGCTCCAGCAGCCCACGGCCCGATACCAATGACAAGGTCGACGCCACCAGCGCGGCCTCGGGATTGGCCGCCAGCCAGGCACGGCAGGCGTCCAAGGTACGGTCAAGACAGCTGGCAAGCCCAGACAACGCCTCCAGCCCGGGACTGCCCTCGCGATTGCGCAACTGGTTCTCCAGTTTGCCTGCCATCGCATGCAGCGCCATGGCGCCGAATTGGCCACTGGTGCCCGTCAGCCCATGCAAAAGCTGCTGGGCGGCGTCCAGATCACCGGCCGCGCAGGACTCAGCGACCTGCGAAGCATCCCCGGCGTGACGATCGCAGAACAGGCGCAGGATGCGTCCCATGGCAACCGGGTTGCTGCGCGTGGCGCGTGCCAGTACGGCGCTGTCGAAAACGCTCGCCTCAACCTGCTGTGTTGCAGCCCTGTCCGGTTGGGCGCCAGTATCGGCCTGATTCGCGTGGCCAAGCTGCACCAGCGTGCCCGTATCAACGTCTGCCGCTGCGGTCAATGTGGCCGCCGCGGTGGCTGTTACGGTTGCGTCACCGGTGGCGTCAGCGGGCAACCACTGTGACAAGGCGGCAAACAGACGGTCCGGATCGACGGGCTTGGCGATATGGTCATTCATGCCGGCCTGCAGGCAGACTTCCCTATCCTCCTTGAAGGCATTGGCCGTCATCGCGATGATCGGCAAGCTGGTCGCACTGGCCAGACGACGGATATGCCGCGTGGCTTCCGGGCCATCCATGACCGGCATCTGCATATCCATAATCACCAGGTCGTAGCGCCCGGCGGCCACCTTGTCCACGGCGATACGACCGTTTTCGGCCACATCGATGATCAGTCCCAGCTCGCCCAGCAACTCCACGACAATCTCGCGATTGGTGGGGTTGTCGTCCACCAGCAGCAGGCGCCGGCCGGCTGCCTGCGCCTTGAGTATTCCCGCTGCTGTGTCGCGTTCCAATGATCGGTCCGGCGCTGCTGCGAGGCCTGCGCCCGCGGCCAGTAGCGCATCCACGATCGTCGAGGCGGTCAGGGGTTTCTCCAGCACCGCCAGGTAACCCTCCCTGCGGGCCTCCTCCCTCAGCAAAGACGCGTCATACGCCGTGACCAGAAAGGCCTTGGGGATGAGAGAGGGCGAAAGGCGGGACAGGCTGCGCATCAGGCTGATGCCATCGAGTTCAGGCATGCGGTAGTCCACCAGCAGAATGTCGTAGGGTTTGCCCGATGTTTCCGCCTCCGCCAGCAGGGCGCGGGCATTCTGCGGATACTGTTCCGGCGTGCAGTGCATGCCCAGGCCGCTTGCCATGTCACAGATCGCGCTGAGCGTATCCGGCAGATCGTCAATCACCAGCATCCGCAGGCCGGCCAGACTGCCAATGCCCGCCCGCGGCACGGGATTTCCCTTCTTCAGCTTCACAGTGAACCAGAACAGGCTCCCCACGCTGGGTACGCTTTCGACACCCACTTCGCCGCCCATCGCCTGGACCAGGTTGCGGGTGATGGCAAGCCCCAGTCCGGAGCCGCCAAAGCGGCGGGTGGTCGAGGCATCAGCCTGCTGGAAGGCCTCGAACACGCGGGCCTTTTGCGCCTCGTTCATCCCGATGCCGGTGTCGCTCACGTCAAAGCGCAGCAGCTCGCCATTGTCGTCAGTGCCGGACTGGCTCACTCGTATGACGATTCGCCCGGTTTCGGTGAACTTCACCGCATTGGCGGTGTAATTGATAACAGCCTGGGCCAGCCGCAGCGGATCCCCGATGAACACCGTCTGGCCCAGCAGCGGCTCGATGTCAAGGACCAGTTCGAGGCCCTTTTCGCGTATCCGGGGCATCGTGATCTGCACCACGCGCTTGAGCAGCAGTTCATCCAGGGTGAAATCGGACGCCTCCAGCGTCAACTGCCCCGATTCGATGCGGGACATGTCGAGCACATCATTGATGATGTCCATCAGGTGGTGGGCGGCCCCGGATATCTGGTCAAGCTTGCCGTGCTCCCAGGACCCTGGCTTCAGGCGCTTATCCAGCAGGTAAAGCAGGCCCAGTATGGCGTTCAGCGGCGTGCGTATCTCGTGGCTCATGTTGGACAGGAAGGCGCCCTTTGCCACGGTTGCTTCGGCTGCCTCCCGGGCATAAATCCTGAGACGGGAATTGGCATCGCTCATCTCTGCCAAGCGCAGCGTCTGATGGCGCCAGAGCAGCAGCAGCAGCAGACCGCTGGCGGCGGCCCCCGCCAGACCCAGGATTACACAGACGGTGGCAAGCCAGCGCATCGGCTCATGCAGTTCGCGCTTGTCCACCTTGACCGCAAGGGTCCATCCAAGCGCCGGGATATGCCGGGTTGCGATCAGGCAATCCTCGCCCTTCAAGCCAAGGCCTTCGTACAGGCCGCTCTCGGGAACCGCGGCGCGCGCGAGCAGATCGGCACCCGTCATGGACCGGTCCACCGTGAAGAAGCCGGCGCCCGGCGCCCGCTTGCGGTTGAGCAGCGAGATCGTATCGCCCTCGCGGCGCATCACGATCAGGCCCTCGGTAGCGCGTGCGTTGGGCCATTTTGCAATGGCAGGAAACAGCGAAGTATCCAGCTTGCTGGTGAAGACGATGTACAGCGCACGCGCCCGGCCCGGCTGGTCTATGCGTGCCACGAAGGCCATGTAGGCGCCGCCATCCGGCAGGGGCTCGGCGTTGATCACGACGGGCTGGCGCTGTTTGGAAGCGGCAACAATCGCCGCGGCCAGTTGCTCCCGCCGGTAGGGAATGTCCCCGGCCGAATGCACTTCGGCGCCCTCCTGATCCACCACCGAGACCGTATGGTAACCATGCACGACGCGCAAATCTTCGAGCCAGCGGATGACACGATGATCGCCCTGCCTGGCACCCAGCCGCGCCTGCCCACCATCCCCAGGCCGGGATTGCGTCGTGACAAGCAGCGCCTGGAAGAGCTTGTTGCCGGCGAGTTGTGCGACATCCATGCGGCGCTCTTGGAGCCATACCAGGACATCCTCGGACTTCACATCAGCCACCGAACGCAGCCTGCTCTGCTCCGCTTCGTCGCTCATGGTATGCAAGGATACAAACACCGCCACGCCAATGGCGGCAAAGAAGAGCACGAAAACGAAAAAGATGCCGATGACGTGGCGCTCCCGGAGCGCAAACAGTCGACGGTCGAGGGATTCGACGCTGTCCCAGCGCAATCGTGTCATCGTGCCCCCTGCGCGCCCGGTGCGTTGCGCCGGCTCAAGCGTTGCGCGCAAACAACGCGGGGGAATAGCCTCGAGTGCCGGGGTAATGCTTGTTCACCAGCCTGTCGTACTCGCCGCTGGCCCGGATGCCCTGAAAATAGGCATCCCAGGCATGCCGCAGGGCCGGAGAGGGACGCGGGAACGCCGCAACCAGTTGATCACCTGCCAGGGAAAGCTTGTCACCATCGCGCCCCCCATCCTGCCCGAGCCGGTCGGCGGCATGGGCCGGCAGGGTGAGGCCCAGGGCCATCAGGAGGGCGACGACCAGAATCCAGAGGCGGGATCCACGCGGGATGCTCAATTCACCAACTCCCTGATCTTGTCGGACAGGCGCAACGGGCTGAACGGCTTCACGAAGTAGGCATCCACCCCCAGCCCGGCGGCGGCATGCCGATCCTCAGGATTGTTGCGCGCGGTGACCAGGACAACCTTGCCGTGTCCGCCGGAGGGACGCTGACGGTACTGCCGCAGGAATTCCAGCCCGTCCATGCTGCCGGGCATAATGATGTCCAGGACAATCAGTGCCGGATGGATGGCATCGAGCAGCAGCAGTGCTTCATCAGCGCTGGCGGCTTCGCGCACCTTGTAGTGGCTGGACAAGGTCAGGGCGATGAGCCGACGCAGGTCTTGGTTATCGTCGACGATGAGTATCTGTTTCACAGAAAATCCTGAAGCCGAGGCTTACTGTTGAAAACGTCATGCAGCTGGTTGTTCAGATTTCGGCGCAGTAAACGGCAAAATTGAATTAATCAGCAGAAACGAATTTTACCTAAAATAGCAGATATGATCGACCGCAATGGCGCACTCATTTAAAAATAATGGCCGTCTGCCCCTGTGACCCCCAAAATACACTGGCAAACCGCCAGCAATTCCGCAGTATTTTTCATATCCCCTGAAAGACATCCCTCATGGACAGACGAACACTCCTGACCAGCGCAGCCATGCTTACCGCGGCAACAACGCTGGGGCACGCCGCCACGCCACCCGGACACAGCCATCACCATCACGGTCAGTCGCCTCAGGCCGAGTTGCTGCTGGACGTGGTGTCCGACTGCATCATCAAGGGGGAGCTCTGCCTGGCCCACTGCCTGATACTGCTGGGAGACGGTGACAAATCCGTGGCTGGCTGTGCCCAGTCCGTCAATGAGACGCTGGCGCTGTGCGAGGGATTGCGCAAACTGGTGGCACAGGCCTCGAAGCACGCCAAGTCGGTGGCCCTGATTGCCATGAATGCCTGCCTGGCCTGCGAAAAGGAGTGCCAGAAGCACGTCAAGCTGCACAAGGAATGCCGGGATTGCGCGGCGGCCTGCGCCGCCTGTGCCCGCGAATGCAAGGCCTACGCCGCCTGAGCGCCACACGGGGCGGACTGACCCACAGCCCCACCCATTACATCGGAAATGAAAATTTTTCTTTTCCCTGAGTCGCTTGTGGCAACCATCCACGTACATGGATGACGGCTGGGTTCGCTTATGCACACAACCATCAACAGATTGATCATTTTCAATACCTAAGGAAACACGGGTCCAGTCCGGAATTTCGGCAACCGGCGCTGCGTTTGCCTCTGAAATCGGGGATAGACAAGGGGGCGGCCCCCTTGTTCAGTCCTTCCCTAAACGAGTGAATTCAACCGCAAGGCGCCGTTCAGTCTGACTGCAAACGGACCAGTGCCTGCCTGGAATGGTCTTTGAGCCAATCGTTGATTCAACAGAATCCAACCAGACAGAAAAACCGGAAAATATGAGAAACTGCGTGGAAATTCACTCATCGAGCGATTATGAACAGTCCGCCAGAAGAGGCCATAACAACCCGGGAAGCAGCCAAGCTGCTGAGCATTTCGCTGCGCACCGCCCAGTTGTGGGTGGAGGCCGGGATTCTCAAAGCCTGGAAAACGGTCGGCGGTCATCGACGCATCCTGCGTACTTCTGTCGACGAATTGCTCGCACAACGCCAAGCACAGATTTCGCCTGCCACGCAGCCGGTGACGAGCGCATCAGACTCCGCCGAAGCTGCCTCGACAGATTTCAAGATGCTGGTGGTCGAGGACGATGCTGCACTGTTGCGCCTCTACGAACTGACCATTGCCGGGTGGAAACCTCCGGTGAGACTCACCCTGGTCGCAAGCGGCTGGGAGGCACTCATTGCCATGGGCCACGAAAAGCCGGACGTGCTGGTGACCGACCTGCGCCTGCCGGGCATGGACGGATTCAGGATGATGCGCGTGCTCGCATCTGACCCGGAGTACAGCAAGAACATGCACATCATCGTGGTCACCGGCCTGGACAAGGGGGAGATCGTAGCCTTCGGCGGCCTTCCAGAGGGCATCACTGTGCTGCACAAGCCACTCTCCTTCCCGGCGCTGGAAAAGCTCATCATCGAAAAACGCCTGACCTCCTCCGGAAAACTGAACAATCAGGGCTGATCGGGCACGCGGGGGACGCACGCCTGCGTACCCGACCGACGGCAGCAACGGCGCCCCCCGACGAACGAGCTGGCCGCGCCCCCTAGGCCGCCCATGTGCAAACCTCGCCCCGGACGTGAATCGGTGAACCAGACCAGTCATCACAGCAACATCCGTCGAGGCGGCTTGCGCCGCCTCCCCCCATCGCCGCATG